>NZ_JCAHZR010000002.1:0-562665 GCF_059415125.1 Sulfurospirillum sp. HTRB-L1 | reverse complement strand
TAGATGGAAAAGTACAACGGTTGGAACAACTGCGCGACCTGGAGAGTAAATATGGAATTTGGATTGTGTGATGACGCGGAAAATTTCAAAGACTACAGCGCAGAAAGCCTGAAAGAATATGTTGAAGCTATGCTAGAACAGCAAGCTTCTGGCAATGCTTTGGATTATGCGCTTGCGTTTGTTTCGGAAGTAGACTGGCATGAAATTGTAGAAGCGATTAAAAAAAACAATGATGAAGATGGTGTAGCGTAACGGCTGCACCTCTTTTTCAAGAGGCTTTGCCTCGCGAAACGTAGCCGTTTCGCGTAATGCTCCCAAACGGTTTTGGTCGCAGTTGGGAAATACAAAAAATCAAATCAGGTGGGAAATAGGTGGGAATAGTTTTTAAGGAGAGCTTGAAAAGCCCTAGATTTAGGGGTTTAAGAATGTATGGCCGGGAGAGAGGGATTCGAACCCCCGGAGGTGTTACCCTCAACGGTTTTCAAGACCGCCGCTATCGACCACTCAGCCATCTCCCGGTGTAGTACCGAAGGTTATTCGGTTTTTTCTTTGACGTAGGTTGCGCCTTTGTTGACCTTTTCTTTGGACCACTCCGCCGCATCGCCAGTATCTTGTTTGACACCTTGCCATGTGGCGCATCCCGCAAAAAAAAGACTCATTAGAACAATCAAAAGAGTACGCATGTGAACTCCTTGTCTCCGTTAAAAAAGGGTTGGAGGCGACACCCGGATTCGAACCGGGGATGAGAGCTTTGCAGGCTCCTGCCTTACCACTTGGCTATGCCGCCCTTTGCTTTTTGGTGGTGCCCGAGACCGGACTTGAACCGGTACAAACATAATGTTCGAGGGATTTTAAGTCCCTTGCGTCTACCAATTTCGCCACCCGGGCAGACTTTGCTATGAAAAAGAAAAAAAATGGAGCGGGAAACGAGGTTCGAACTCGCGACCCCAACCTTGGCAAGGTTGTGCTCTACCACTGAGCTATTCCCGCACTGTAAAAAGAGACGAAAGTATATCAGAAGTTTTTTTAAAAGTAAAGATGAACGGGCGTTTTTTGGGCGTTTTTACTGTTTTTGACCTTTAAGGTATAATGCCATCACGAATTCTCACCATGTAAAGGAACCTCCCATGCGAAGTGATATTGTCAAGAAAGGGTACGACCGCGCCCCGCACCGCAGCCTTTTTCGTGCTACGGGTCTGAAAGACGAAGATTTTGATAAGCCGTTTATCGGCGTAGCTAATTCTTTTATTGAAATCATTCCAGGGCACTTTTTTCTCAACCACTATAGCCAAATTATTAAAGAAGAAATCCGTGCCTGTGGGTGTGTGCCCTTTGAGTTTAATACCATCGGCGTGGACGATGGTATCGCCATGGGGCACGAGGGGATGCTCTACTCCTTGCCGAGTCGCGAACTCATCGCCAACTCTATCGAAACGGTCATGAATGCCCACATGTTAGATGCCATGATTTGCATCCCCAACTGCGATAAAATCGTTCCTGGGATGATTATGGGTGCATTGCGCGTCAATGTGCCTACGGTCTTTGTCAGTGGCGGACCCATGAAGAAAGGCTACAAAAAAGACGGCACACCCATCGACCTCACCACAGCGTTTGAAGCGGTGGGTAAGTTTAGCAAGGGGGATATCGACGAAGCGGAATTGTACGACATCGAGTGCAATGCGTGCCCAAGTGGCGGGTCGTGTTCGGGCATGTTTACGGCCAACTCCATGAACACCCTCATGGAAGCTATGGGCATCGCATTGCCAGGCAATGGAACTATCTTGGCCCTCACCCCTGAGCGGGAAGAGCTCATCCGTAAAGCGGCACGTCGCGTGTGTGAGATTGCGCTGGATGAGCGCTTTAAGCTTAAAAATATTCTCAATGAAAACGCGGTTAAAAACGCCTTTGCCATCGATATGGCCATGGGCGGCAGTTCCAACACGGTCTTGCACATGCTCGCCATTGCGAGAGAGGCGGGCGTGAACTTTGGCATTGAAAACATCAATACCATCAGCAAAAACGTTTCACACATCGCTAAAATCGCCCCTTCCCTTTCCACGGTGCACATGGAAGACATCCACAAAGCCGGTGGCGTGAGCGCGGTGATGAAAGAGATTAGCAAGCGCGACAACGGCGTGTTGCACCTTGATAACCTCACCGTAACGGGCGAAACCATGGGAGAGCGCATCAAAGATGCGGTCATTACCAATCCTGAAGTGATTCACCCTATCGACAAGCCCTACTCCAAGGTGGGCGGTTTGGCCATCTTGTTTGGCAATATCGCCGAAGAAGGGTGCGTCATTAAAACCGCGGGTATCACAGGGGCGCGCCGCTTTGAGGGCAAGGCGGTTTGTTTTGATTCCCAACAAGAAGCCATCGCAGGCATCATTGGAGGCAAGGTGAAAGCGGGCGATGTGGCGGTGATTCGCTACGAAGGCCCACGCGGAGGGCCTGGGATGCAAGAGATGCTCTCCCCTACCTCACTCATCATGGGGATGGGATTGGGCGCGGATGTGGCGCTCATTACCGATGGGCGTTTTTCGGGGGCCACGCGGGGACTTAGCATCGGACACGTGAGCCCTGAGGCGGCTGAGGGCGGATTGATTGGACTCCTTAAAGATGGGGATACCATTACAATTGATGTAGATAGTTATGAAATCCATGCCCATTTGGACGAAATCGAAATCCAAACCCGTCAGGCGCATTTCACACCAAAGGTCAAAACCGTCAAAGGTTCGTGGCTCAAACAATACCGCCAACTTGTCACCAACGCGAGCAACGGTGCGATGTTAAAGACGGAGCTTGAGTGAACGAATTTTTTGCCCTGTTTCTACAGCAGACCATTACCCTTTTTGCCATCATTGACCCCTTGGGGGTCAGTGCCATTTTACTCTCCATGCTTCCTGCCTCTACGACGCAAGAGCAGATGAATGGCATCGCCAAAAAATCCACACTGACCATCATCATCGCCTTTTTTGTGGTATTGCTTACAGGAAAGTTTGTGCTCAATCTTTTTGGCATTGAACTAGACGCCCTCAAAGTGATGGGCGGGCTTGTGTTGTTGCTGATGGCCATTAAGATGGTCGAGGGGAGTTTGGAGCCTAAAAACCAAACCCCCGAAGAGCGCGAAGAGGCCAAACATAGCCACGAGTTTGCGGTGATTCCTTTAGGAATTCCCATCACCTTTGGGCCAGGCATCTTTGCCACCATCGTCATTTTTAAAGCCAGTGCCACGAGTTACCTTGACTTGCTAGCGTTAACCTTGGCATTTTTAGTGGTGGCGGTGCTAACCTATGTTTGCTTTCGCAACTCCCTTAAAATCCGCAAACTTTTAGGCATTACGGGCCAAAAGATCATCAGCCGTTTGATGGGCCTCATTGTGGGGGCCATCGCGGTGCAATTTGTCGTAGGCGGGGTTTCCGCCCTGTGGAGTACAGGGCTTTAATCCCCCTATTTGGAAATAGGCTCGCTTTGAGTGTAGCCAAACTCTAGGGTGCGTTGCTCTCCCGCTGTTAGCGTAAAGCTCCAACGCGCCTTTCCTTCTGCGTCGAGGGAATCGGGCGCATCTCCTAAGCGTTTAATCACCACTTTTTCATGGCTAGAAAGCGGCAGTCTTTCTAAAAAATCAATTTGCTGTAATTTGGAAGAGCGGTTAGACAAGGTGTAGCGCCACATACGTTCGGTGGTTTTGGTGGAGCCAAATCCTGACTCGGTGGTAAAGTTGCGCACAAGCTTTTTTTCAACCCCAATCAAATCGTGTTTGCCAAAATAAACGTGCGCGTTTTCCGCGGCAAGAAATTGAAGATTGCTGCGTTCTCCCAGAAGCATTCCATCAAGGACAAAATTAGCCATGGCTGGCTCGATGGTTGTTTCCGGGGTAAAGCTAGCACGCATGTAAGGCATGGCCGTACCGTACCCGTCTATTTCTACGCCATACTGGGCAAAAACCTTCTGTTGGTGAAAGACGACTTGCGTGCGTTCCCCGCTTGGCAAGGTGACGCCCGAGGCTTCCCACATCTCTTTGCTCTCAAGCTCCACAGGTGCACCCGCCACATCTTGGGTGGATTCATTCATGGATTTAAGCGCCATGGTGCGCATCATGGGCAGTGCTTCTGGCAAACCCACATACTGGGGATAAAAAGGCACGGGTGTGAGGGCGTGGTTGTAACCAAAAGAATAAAGGCGCAAAACGATGTTGTTTAAATCTTCCCCAAGGGCGTGGGAGACGAAGAGGGATTGGGTGATTGCAAGCCGTCCCTCAACACTCTCGCCCGTAAAGGTGTTGACGCGGTTGGCTTGCAAATTGGGGATTTCAAAGCGAATCTCTAGCATGCTCGGCGCGTTACATGTAAGGGAAAGAGAGAGAGGTTTGACCTTGCTCGTAGTGCGTTTGGCGGTGAGCAAATCCAACGCTTCTTGGGCGCGGCTTACAGCCGCTTCTTGGTCTTTTTGGGCGTTTAGGGTTTCAAGGGCAAGGGTAGCGAACCCTTCGGCGTTTTTTTGCAACTCCCCAAAAGAGCTGTTGGTAAAGCTCACCCGCTCCAAAAGCCGCGCTTTTGCTTCAAGGGCTAAAAGCTGTTGGCGTGCGTTTTGCAGGGTTTGGGTTGCTGCTTCGATTTGTGCTTCTAGGGGTGTGTTGGCTTTGGTGGGCGTGCCAATGCTAATGTCTTTAGTCGAACATGGCGTGCGGATAAAGAGGGTGTCGTTGTGGACAAATTCTGGAAGGGTTGTTTCAAACACCCCGCTTCCCACATCAAACCGCTGGGTCAGAAAGGCTTTGTTGGTGTAAATTTCAAGCAAGGCGGTGTTGGCCATCAAAGGGAGACTAGAAAGAAGTAAGGGGGCTAAAAAACGCATGGTTGTCCTCCTGGGTAAGTAAACTGTGAAAGATATTGTAGCACACCTCTTTGCCTTACATGTAAACCCTTTATAACCTTACATTGGTTATAATTTAGTCCAAAAAAACAAGGATATTCATGCCCACTTCCCCTACTAAATATATCTTCGTCACGGGTGGCGTACTTAGCTCTTTGGGCAAAGGCATTGCCGCAGCGAGTATTGCAACACTTCTTAAAAATGTTGGATTCAAGGTTAGTATTTTAAAAGCAGATCCCTATATCAATGTCGATCCTGGCACCATGAGTCCTTTGGAGCACGGCGAAGTGTTTGTTACCGATGATGGGGCGGAGACGGACCTTGACCTTGGGCATTACGAGCGTTTTTTAGATGTGGATTTGTTGCAAACCAACAATTTTACCACGGGCAAGGTGTACTCAACGGTCATTGAAAAAGAACGGCGTGGGGATTATCTGGGCGAAACCATTCAAGTGATTCCGCACATCGTGGGCGAGATCACGAGACGCATGAAAGAAGCCGCCAAGGGGCAGGATATTTTGATTGTAGAGATTGGCGGGACGGTAGGGGACATCGAAGGACTCCCTTTTCTAGAAGCCATTCGCGAGTTGCGCTCAGAAGTGGGCAAAAAAAATGCCATGAATATTCACCTCACCCTTGTTCCCTACATCACCGTAGCAGGGGAGCTTAAAACCAAACCCACCCAACACTCCGTGCAAGAATTACGCCGTATCGGCATCACGCCCGATATGCTCATTTGCCGCGCAGAGCGTCCGTTGCCTAGAGAGCTTCGCAACAAACTTGCCTCTTCGTGCGGGGTGGAGCGCAACAGCGTGATTGAGTCTGCGGACGCACCGACTATTTACCAAGTGCCGTTAAATTTTCTCAAAGACAACATTCTTGTGCCTATCTCCGAAGTGCTAGATTTGGGAGAACTTAAGCCCAATATGGACCACTGGGACACCTTGGTAAAACGGGTGATTGCGCCAAAAGATGAGATTGTCGTTGCGTTTGTGGGCAAGTATTTGGGCCTGAAAGAGTCTTATAAATCCCTCACCGAATCCCTCATTCATGCGGGTGCACACCTTAATGCGCGCGTCACCATTAAGTGGGTTGATAGCGAAACCTTGGAAGAACAAGGAGAAAAGAGTTTGCTAGGGGATGTGGATGGCATTTTGGTGCCAGGAGGCTTTGGAGAGCGCGGGGTGGAGGGAAAAATGCGTGCCATCCGTTACGCGCGAGAAAACGGCATCCCTTACCTTGGCATTTGCCTTGGGATGCAGTTGGCCATGATTGAATTTGCCCGCAACGTGTTAAAGATTGAGGATGCTAATTCGGTAGAATTTAACGCTACATGTAAGAACCCGATTATTTACCTCATCGACACCTTTTTGGATACGAGTGGTCAAAAACAACTGCGCACCTACCAAAGCCCGCTGGGGGGCACGATGCGTCTTGGGGCGTACGAATGTCAAACCAAAAAAGGTTCTTTGTTGCGTGAGGTGTATCAAGGCAAGGCCACGATCAAAGAACGCCACCGCCACCGCTACGAAGCCAACCCCAAATACCGCGAAGCTTTCGAGGCTGCGGGACTGAGCGTGAGTGGCGAGTCAAGCGGGTTGATTGAAGCGGTGGAGCTTAAGGGGCATCCGTGGTTTATTGGCGTGCAGTTTCACCCAGAGTTTACTTCACGGTTAACAAACCCCAATAAAGTGATTTTAGGGTTTGCTCAGGCTGCACTTACCGCACAACATGGTTAGGCGGCTCACCAAAGAGGCTATTCGGGAGATTTTGGCGGCACGGTTTGAAGAAGACGTGTGCACCAAGCTCTCCATGATTCCTCCTCCGCACCAGTTTAAAGACATTGATAAGGCGGCACAGCGTATTAAGCGCGCCATCGAACGTCAAGAATCCATTGCTATTGTGGGGGATTATGACGTAGATGGCGTGGTTTCATCGGTCATTTTAAGCGAATTTTTTGACGCGTTGATGGTGCCTTATACCCTCAAAATCCCTAACCGTTTTACCGATGGGTACGGGCTAAACCCCAAGATTGTAGAAACCCTGGATGTAGCCTTGATTATCACAGTAGATAATGGTATCTCGGCGTACGAAGCTGCCCAGTGTTGTTTGAAGCGGGGCATCGACCTCATCATTACTGACCACCACACTCCTACTGAAATTCTTCCCGAAGCGTATGCTATCATCAACCCCAAGCAAGAGGATTGCGACTTTCCCCACAGTGAGATTTGCGGGGCACAAGTGGCGTGGTACCTTGTTGCCGCGCTCAAAGACGTGTGCGAGGTGGAGTACGACTTGGGCAAATGCCTTGACTTGCTTGCCATTGCCATCATGGCAGACATGATGGAGCTTAAAAACATGAACCGCACCATGGTCAAAAGCGGTATCCGCGCGCTTAATTGTTCCGCGCGCCCTGCCTTTGAGGCGGTCAAAAGTTTTTTTAAAAAAGAGCAATTTGAAAGTGATGATATTTCCTTTTTGCTCGCACCCCTCATTAACAGTTCTGGTCGCATGGACGACGCGATGGTCTCTTATCGATTTTTAAAAGCCCCTTCTGTGCGCGAGGCTACGGCGCTTTTGGAAGAGATTGTTACGTTTAATAATTTGCGCAAAGAAGAAGAACAACAGCTGTTTGAGGCTTCTTTAAAGGCAATCAAAGAAGACGAACATGTCATCATCGTGTGGGGCGAGGCGTGGCACGAGGGGGTGATTGGGATTGTTGCTTCGCGCCTTGCTAAGCGCTTTCACAAGCCTGCCATCGTCTTTTCTGTGGACGCAGGGCGTGCCAAGGGGAGTGCAAGAAGCGTGGGGCGGGTCGATATTTTGTCTATCGTGGCGCAACATGAGGGATTGTTGCTGGGCTTTGGTGGACACAAAGGGGCTGCTGGGATGGCTATCGACCCGGCGAATTTACCAGCATTTAAAGTGGCGCTAGAGGCTACATGTAAAGACATCGCACACCATGAACTTGCTATGGAAGAGGATATTTTAGGAGAAGTGGACCCTGATGAGATTGACTTTGAGCTGTTGGAGATTTTGGAATTTTACGAACCTTATGGCCAAAAAAACCCGCGCCCCTCTTTTTTAATCAAAGGGGTTGAGGTAAAAATTGACCGCACCATTGGCAAGGAAAACAACCATTTGAAGCTTATTTTGCAAACTCCGACACGAACCCTAGAGTCTCTCTTTTTTAATTTTGATACGCGCGTCAAAAAAGGTGACAAGATTGACATTATTTTTTCCGTCCAAAAAAACAGTTATCGCGGATTAGTAACACCGCAATTACTTATAAAGCAGATTTTAAGCTACACCTAAAACCCCCTGTGTTATCCTTCTCCTTGTCCCAAATATTACAAGGAGAAGCTATGGAGAAGAAGGAGTTAGACACGCTTTGTGAAGTGTTAGACACAGAGCTAAAACGTCAGGGATTATCGCGCAGGGATGCGCTGAAGCTCGCGGGCCTTAGTTCTGCAGCTTTTTTGCTAAACCCGAGTGCATCGGTGGGTGCAACCTTGGCAGCAGCAAGCAGCGTCACTGGAAAAATCCTTATCGTCGGTGGCGGGGCAGCGGGATGTTCTCTTGCCAATGCCTTGGTAAAAAAGATTTCTTCCCCAGACATTACCCTTATTGAGCCCAATCCCCAAAGTGTAACGTACCAACCTGGCCAAACCTTTGTGGCCACAGGGATTTACAAGCTTGAGGATATTGTGGCCCAAACGGAGGACTTTTTGCCCAAAGAAGTGAAGTGGATTCAAGACAGTGTGGTTTCCTTTGATCCCGAAAACAACACAGTAGAAACAACCGCCAATGGTCAAATTCGCTATGATTTTTTAGTAGTGGCCACGGGGTTGCAGCTGCATTATGAGACCATAGACGGGCTAACCAAGGAGATGATTGGCACAGAAGGCATCGGGTCTATTTACACCCCTCAAGGCGCGCTCAAGACATGGGGTGTGCTTCAGGAGTTTGTTGCCAAGGCCAAATCGGGCCAAAAGGTAGCAGGTGTTTTTTCCCACCCCAATACACCTATTAAATGTGGCGGTGCCCCTAAAAAAATCATGTACCTTACCCATGACCGTTTAAAAGAAGCTAAGGCGCGCGAAAATGCCACCCTAACCTTCTACCCCAATGGCGGGTTGATGTTCGATGTGCCCGAATACCACGATGCTATCATTAAGCAGTACGAAGCCCGTGGCATGGAATGGAACTACCGACACAATCTGGTTGCTGTGGATGCAAGTAAAAAAATCGCCACCTTTGACCACCACTACCTTGTTAAAGGCGCGTGGGATGAGGATTTGGAAGAATTTGAGATGATTCCAGAAATGAAACACGTGGAAGTGCCCTATGACTTCTTACATGTAACGCCCCCTATGACCGCCCCAGATGCGGTGAGGAACTCTTCTCTTGCATGGCAGCGGGGCAGTGCAGCTGCGGGAGGCTGGGTGGAAGTAGAAAAAGAGACCCTGCAACACTACCGCTACCCCAATGTCTTTGCCCTAGGCGACGTGGCAGGGATTCCCATGGGCAAAACGGGGGGTTCTGTGCGCAAGCAGTATACTGTGTGTGCCGATAACCTCATTGCGGTCATGAACGGTAAAGAACCCAAGGCTAAGTACGATGGCTACACCGTGTGCCCTTTGGTGACAGGGATTGGTACGGTGATGATGGCAGAATTTGACTGGAGTGGCAAACCAACCCCCTCTTTCCCTCTTCTTGACCCCGCTAAAGAGCGTTGGCTGTGGTGGGTGATGAAGGTGTACATGCTCAAGCCTATGTATTTCCACGGCATGCTCAAAGGGCGAGCGTAACGCCATGAAAACATCTAAAATGACGCGAAACGGAACCTCTCCGTTGGTGAAAGCAGCACTTGTCGGACTCTTTTTGGGGAGTTCTTTGGCGTGGGGGCAGATGGTGAGCATGGAGGAAATCTACCAGCAAACCTGCGCCCACTGTCACGGGGAAAAAGCCCAAGGGATGCCAGATAAAAAAGCACCCCCTCTTAATACGATGCCAGTAAACGCTCTTTCCTATGAGTTGTTTAACCTCACGGCTACAAACCAGTCTTCGGGCAGTGACCATGAGATTATGGAGCACAATCAAAAAAAGATTGTTGAAAAAGGGATACGCTACCATCCTGATGACATGGCGCGGTATATCTTTGTTAGCTTCAACCCTGCTGCAGGGGTGGAAGTGGATGAAAAAGGGTACCGAAAATACAGCACCGCCCAAGTGTACGAACACATGTGCGCCAAGTGCCACGGTGCCATGGCTGAGGGTAATGCTGAGAAAAAAGGCCCACCCCTCAACACCTACAGTTTGCAAGAGCTAGAGATGGAATTGCTCTCCTTGCGCGAAGGCTTTCAATCCTCAGGAGGACACCACGAGGTCATGAGTGAAACCTTGAAACGTATTGAAAACAAAGGGATGTTTTACCACCCTAAAGATATGGCGGCCCATATTTATTTTCATTACAACAAGGATGCGAAAAAATAACACAAAAAAGAAGGGGTCGTTTACCGATCCCTTACTTTTCTTGGTTAAAATGACCCGTGTTAAAAAACGTATTATTTTTTCAATCTTTCTCCCTAAAGATTGAGACAAGAATATAACCAAAAACGCAAGGTGGTGAAATGCGACACATCGTCCGCGAGGTGCTCTTTTTTTTCGGTTTGTTTGGGGTTTTGGCTTTAGGGATGCATATGGACAAGTGGCTAAGTGCGCCACTGGCACACTTAGCAAACCTTGGAAGTCATGGGATGCCGTGGCATCCGATTGTGTACACCTTTGTCTTTTACATGGTACTGGTTATTTTTCGGTTTGTGCTTTCCTTGGCGGTGCGCCCCTTTCGGCGCGCTTAGCGAATCACCCCGTCTTGGACGGGGACAAACCAACACTCCCCCACCCTCTCTTCACAAATATTCCCCTCGCGTTTCACAAACCGCGTAATGATTTGCTTCTCCCCTTCTTCGATAGGGGCGACAAGTAGCCCACCCTCTTTGAGTTGGTCAAACAAAATCTCAGGCACCTTGGGTGTCGAAGCTGAAAACAAGATGCGTTCAAAGGGTGCATAATCACGCCATCCCCGTTGCCCATCATCAAAACGCGCATGAATGTTGCGAATGCCTAGTGTTTCAAACCGCACCTTGGCCTCGCGCAAGAGTTTTTCAATGCGCTCAATAGTAAACACCCGCCGCACAATCTTGCTTAAAATCGCCGCTTGGTAGCCACTCCCACAGCCAATCTCTAGCACCGCATCAACACCTAAGGGGTTAAGGGCTTGGGTCATTTTAGCAACCGTGAGCGGGGAGCTTATCCACTGGTTGCCCGCCAATGGCAGGGCGTCGAGCGTGTAGGCATTGTGGCGCATGCCTTGGGGCACAAACAGCTCTCGCTCTGTGGAGGCAAAGGCGTCAAAAATGGGCGGGTCAAGGAGAATGTGGTCCGCAAGGGAGGTGGCAAGGTTGTGGCTTTTGTGCAGCCTTAGTTTTTGGTGGAAGGGCATGAGCGTCCTGTATTGATATAGCGTCGCATGGTGTGAAGGGTTTTGGCAGTGGCCTTACATGTAAGCAAGGCTTTGGCGTCATCGCGCACGCTTACGCCAAAAGGGTCGATGAGCCCACTTCCTGCGGCTTCGTCGCTGGCATTGGCGGCAATGACGTAACATTGGTTGGTGATGGCAAGGGCGTCGCACAGGGTCTCGTAATGGCTTTTACGCTCTTTCCCCCACAGAGCGGGCACTAAGAGTATCTCCGCACCTTTGAGCTGTTCCCATAAAACAGGGAAGCGCAATTCAAAACAAATGAGCACGCCCACGTGCATACCGCGCCACAAAAAAGGGGCAATAGCGGTTGTGTCGCCTGGGGTGAAATGGGCAGGTTCATTGCCTAAAGGAAAGAGCTTGGCCTTGTCTTGGGTGTGGACTATTTCCCCTTTTTCAAGCAGGTAAAAACGGTTGGCAAAGCCCTGGGGTGTTTGCACGATACATGTAAGGCCAAGGGCTTTGTCGCAAGTGGCGCTGGCGAGCTTGCTGAGGGCTTCTTGGCTAAAGCGTGCGGCTGCTTCCATCTTGTCGTAGCTGTAGCCGGTGAGGCACAGTTCGGGGGCAAGGCACAAGGAGTCTGGCTGGGCGTGTTCGAGCAGGGCGAAAAGGGTGGCTAAGTTTTCCTCCCAAGGCCGTTCTTGGTAAGGAAAACTTAGCGCGTGTAGAGGCAGACTAGAAATCATCAAAGGACAAGCTTCCTTTGCTGTAGTTGGTCACATTGCCTTCAAAGAAGTTGGTCTTTTGGTCGTTGAATTTGGAGAAATCATCCACCCATTTGATGGGGTGTTGGGCGCCGTAGATTTTTTCAAATCCCACCGCGCGCAAGCGGTCGTCGATGAGGTAGTGGATGTATTCTTCGATGATGTCATCGGTGAAGCCCATGATTTGGTTTTGGGTGATGTACTTGCCCCATTCGATTTCCAAATCCCCTGCTTTTTTGAACATCTCGACGACTTTGGCTTTGAGCTGCGGGGTGAAAAGGTCGGGGCGTTCTTTTTGCACGGAGTTAATCATGTTTTGAAAGAGCAACAAGTGGGTGATTTCATCCCGTTGGATAAAGCGAATCATCTGCGCACTTCCTAGCATCCGTCCTGCGCGCGCTAGGGCGTAGATGGCTGTGAAGCCCGAGTAAAAGTAGATGCCCTCTAAAATTTGGTTGGCAAACATGGCAAGGACGAGTTTTTCGTCGGTCACATCGCCAGCAAGTTCTTCGTAGACGCTTGAGATGTAGTCGTTTTTGCGGCGCAACACTTCGTCGTGTTTTTCCATTTCGTAAATGAGGTCGGTGTTGTCGCAAATGGCTTCCACCATCACCGCGTAGGATTTGGAGTGGTTGGCTTCTTCGTAGGCTTGACGGGCAAGGCACGCGTTAATCTCGGGAGCGGTAATGTAGGGGTTGATGTTGTCCGCGAGGTTGTTGGTCTGGAAACTGTCCATGCTAATAAGCTGCGACCAGACAAGGTCATACATGCGTTTTTCGGCGTCCGTGAGGTTGCGGTTGTAGTCAAGTACGTCTTTGGTGGTGTCGACTTCTTTGGGAAACCACGTGTTGCCTTCCATGTAGTCCCAGAGTTTCAGTGCCCACGTGTATTTGGCTTTGGTGAAGTTCAAGATGCCATGGGGATTTCCGCCAAAAATTTTGCGATCACCTAGGCTTTCGTTAGAGTTTGGGTTATAAATACGTTTGCGTTCCATAAAAACTCCCTGTGATATTTTCGTGGTATTGTACACGAAGTTTGCTAAGAGGGAAGAAAAAAACCTTTACATGTAAGGGTGGTTTTTTTGGATAAAATCAGCCAATGCTTCTTTGCTAAGGGGACGCGCAAAGTGGTAACCTTGGAACCTATCACACCCAAAATGGGTCAGCATGTCTAGCTGTTCTTTGGTCTCAATGCCTTCCGCAACCACGTCCATTTCGAGGTTTTTGCCAATGGTGATGATGCTTTGCACCATTTGTTGGGCGCCCTTGTCTGTTAAGGCCGCATCGATAAAGCTTTTGTCGATTTTAAGCTCATCAATGGGAAGCATCCGCAACATGCTCAACGAAGAGTACCCCGTGCCAAAATCATCCATAGAAAGCTTGATACCATGGGCTTTGAGCTCTTGGAGTAGGGGTAAAATACTTTGAACATCTTCAATCAGTAAACTCTCAGTAATTTCCAACGCCGCCCACACCCCTTGGATGCCCTCTTCGCGCATTTTGCCAATAAAATAGGCCGCAAAATCAGGCTCTAACAGTTGGCGGGCGGAAAGGTTGATGGAGGTGTAAAAAGTGCCGCCAAGGGCCTGTTGCACCCCTTTAATATCGGCAAAACTGGCTTCAATAATGCACCGGCCAAGGGCGGGCATCTGCCCAGAAGCCTCCGCCACAGGGATAAAGGCATCGGGAGGCACATTGCCTAAAATCGGACTGTTCCAGCGGGCTAAGGCTTCCACGCCGTAAAAGGCGCCTTGGGTGGTTATTTGAGGTTGGTATACCATGAAGAATTCACGGTTTTCGATGGCGCTGCGAAGGGCTTGTTCGATGTTGACATTGCGCAAGTACCCTTCTTGCATGGTGTTTTTAAATAAACTGGCACTGTTTTTAAGGCGCTTGGATTCGTACATGGCAATGTCCGCTGCCCGCAGGAGTTCATCGATACTTTGGCCATGTTCGGGGTATTTGGCAACTCCGACACTTGCCCCTACATGTAAACGCATGGCGTTGATGTGGTAGGGTGCCGAGGCAGTTTTGATGAGTTTTTTTGCTAAAGCTAACAAACTGCTCTCGTCGTGCGTGGGTGTTAGTAGGATAAATTCATCGCCCCCGTGCCGTAGCAAAACCGCATCTTGGGGCAAAATGGCGCGCAAGCGCTGGGCAAGCTCCACGAGGAGCATATCGCCGTGGTGGTGCCCGAAACTGTCATTGACGTTTTTGAAATTATCCAAATCCACATAAAGCAATCCAAAAGGGGGCGCTTTGGGGTGTACCCATCGCCAAGCATCGTCTTTGAGATAACTTCGGTTTAAAAGGCCTGTGAGTTGGTCGTGGGTGGCTTGGTGTAGCAACTCGGCCCTGCGTTTGGCTTCAGCGGCAGCAATGATGCGAAAGAGAAAGTAAAGCAACCCCTCCACGCACATAAAAATGAGAAAATAAGTTCCCAGTAGCTTGGCAAAATCCATCCAAAGAAGCTTCATCTGCGTCATGAGAACAAACCAGAGCTTGTAGGTTGCATCGTATTGAAGGGAAACTAGCTGAGGGGTGCCTTCTGCGTCGTAGACAAAAGAGAGAGGGTGGCGCGAATGCCAAAAACTATCCAGCGCGCCTCCATGGGCTTTTTCTATCGCTTCTTTCATTGCCTCTTGTTTGCTGCGTGAAAGCGCGTCTTGGTAGATGTCATAACCATGCTCTTGACCGTTACTGGCGTATTGCACGTGCATGTCTTCGCGCACAATCAAGGAGAGATAGCGGTTCTCGTGGTCAATGTTTTTGACCAAATGTCCAAAGGAATCCTCCAAGCGCAAGGCGGCCGTAATGACGTGGTGGACGCTTCCATCAGGGTTGCGCATGGCTTTGCGAATGGGAACAATCCAGTCTTGAAAAGGCTTGAAAAAATAGGTACGCCCAAAAACCATTCCGTCTGTTTCCATGGTTTTGATAAAAGAGTCACGAGATTCGGGTTGCTTTAAAAGATTGGGGAAGCCTGAGACATCAAGGTTGTTGGTGGCAAACAGCATGTTGCCCTGGGGGTTGACCAACGCGATGGCGATAATGGCAGGACTTTTTTCAAGGGCCGCATCAAGAATAGCCATGGCGCTTTGGTTATCCTGATAGGAGCCGTCTTCTAAAAACCGATGCCCAAGGATGTCTAGCATCACTTCGTTGGTTCTATAGAGCGCTTGGGTGGAGTTGGCGATGAGTCTTAGGGTGTTTTCTTGGGAGCTTGTGGCATTAGCAAAAAGCCTTTGCCATTGGACATAGGAAACAAAGCCAAAATAAAGAGTAAAAAGCGCCGTTAAAATATAAAAAATTGACCATATATTTTTTTTCAAAAGCGCCATAGGATTGCCCTTTGGTGAAATTTTTTATATTGTAGCATTTCTGCACTTTGGAGTGATTTGCGTTACAATAATGCTTTTATTCTTTACATGTAAAGGATTTCCGTGGGCATTGAATGGATAATTGCCTTTTTAATTTTAGGCGCGGTGGTGGGTTTTATGGCAGGACTTTTAGGGATTGGCGGGGGCGGTATTATGGTGCCAGTACTCACAGCCATTTTTCTTGCCCAAGGGGTGCCCGTAGAGAACGTGGTACATTTGGCTCTTGGCACCTCCATGGCGTCCATCGTCTTCACCTCATTTGCTAGCATGCGCGCCCACCACAAACGGGGTGCCGTGCAGTGGGATATTGTTAAGCTTATGGCTGGCGGGGTTATTTTAGGCACTTTTGCCGCGACATTTTTAGCCACATGGATGGCCTCGGCCCACCTTGCCCTCTTTTTTGCCGTGTTTATGGGGTATGTTTCTATTCAGATGGCTATTGATAAAAAACCAAAACCCAGTCGTGTACTGTTGCCCTCTCCTGCCCTTTTTGGCGGCGGGACGTTTATCGGTGTTGTCTCGGCGCTGGTTTCCATTGGTGGCGGGTCGCTAAGCGTACCTTTTTTAGTGTGGCAAAATGTGGATGTGAAAAAAGCCATCGCCACGTCTGCGGCCATCGGGCTTCCTCTTTCACTTGCGGGGACATTGGGGTATGTGGTCAATGGCCTTTTACATCCCAGTGATGCTGCCATGACCGCAGGCTTTGTCTACCTTCCTGCGGTGGTGCTGATTTCCCTTGTGAGTTATTTTACCGCTCCCCTTGGCGCCAAAATGGCCCACACTCTTCCCGTGGGAAAACTCAAAAAGATTTTTGCCCTCTTGCTCATGGTTTTGAGTCTTAAAATGCTCAGTTCCGTTTTATAGCCTTACATGTAAGGCTATTTTTTTCCCTCTTTTCCTCCGCGGGGCAAGTTTATGTCCCGTTTACTTCAACGTTTTATAATGACAATCATTATATTTTGAAGGAGGATTACCATGGCAGAACCTACCGTGTACCGCATGTATATCAATGGGGCCTTTGTTGCTCCTGGGGCAACCAAACCCGTCACCAATCCCGCCGATGGGCAAGTGGTTTCATACATCCCTGAAGGAACCCAAGAAGACGTGGATGCTGCGGTGGAAGCAGCGAGGGTTGCCCAACTCTCGTGGGAGAAGCTTCCTGCTATTGCGCGCGCAGCCTATTTGCGTAAAATCGCCCAAAAGATTCGCGACAACGCTACCATGCTCGCACGCACTATCACGCAAGAACAAGGCAAGGTCTTGGGCTTGGCGGAAGTTGAGGTGAATTTTACAGCGGATTATATGGACTACATGGCCGAATGGGCCCGCCGCTACGAGGGAGAAATCATCCAAAGTGACCGTCCCAATGAAAACATTTTTTTGTTTAAGCTTCCCATCGGGGTTGCTGCGGGGATTTTGCCGTGGAATTTCCCCTTTTTTCTCATCGCACGCAAGATGGCCCCTGCCCTTGTGACGGGCAATACTATTGTCATTAAACCAAGTTCTGACACGCCCAACAATGCCTTTGAGTTTGCCAAGCTTGTCGATGAAGTGGGCTTACCAAAAGGCGTTTTTAACCTAGTCTCGGGCGCAGGGTCTGTGGTGGGAAATGCCTTGGCAGGCCATGAAGATGTAGGTATTGTGAGCTTTACAGGAAGCGTGTCCGCGGGCGTGAAAATCATGGAAGCGGCTGCGAAAAATGTCACGAAGGTCTCTTTAGAACTTGGTGGCAAAGCCCCAGCAATTGTCATGGGCGATGCCAACATTGACCTTGCCGTGGAAGCCATCAAAAACTCACGGGTCATCAACAACGGCCAAGTGTGCAACTGCGCAGAACGGGTATACGTGCACAGCAGTATCGCCAAAGAGTTCACGGAAAAAATCACCAAAGCCATGGCCGCAACCACGTACGGCAACCCCTTAACAGAAACATGCGACATGGGCCCACTCATCAATGAGGCCGCCATCACTCACGTTCAAGCCCTTGTCGATAGCGCGGTCAAAGCGGGCGCAACGGTGACAACCGGCGGAAAGCGTGCGAACAAGAAAGAGGGGTTTTATTATGAACCTACGGTGTTGGTCGGCGTGAAGCAAGAGATGGAGATTGTTCAAGAGGAGATTTTTGGCCCAGTGTTGCCCATCCTCACCTTTGAAACCCTTGATGAGGCTATTGCGTTGGCAAATGATTGCCAATACGGACTCACCTCGTCTTTTTACACCCAAAACATTGATGTAGCCATGCGCGCGTGCAAGGAGATTAAATTTGGCGAGACGTACATCAACCGCGAAAACTTTGAAGCCATGCAAGGGTTTCACGCAGGATGGCGTAAGTCGGGTATCGGTGGGGCCGATGGAAAGCACGGACTGGAGGAGTTTTTACAAACTAAAGTAGTCTATTTGCAATACGACCTTAGCAAGCAATAACCCCCTCCCCCGCACATGCGGGGGCTATTCTCCTTGCTCTTTTTGGGCAATATACTCTTCAATCGCTTCGGCCACTCGCTTGGAAAACGCCACCGCCTCAACCACGGTGCGCGCACCCGTGACCACGTCGCCTGAGGCAAAAACACCTGCATGGGTGGTGTGTCCGCTATCATCTGTGACGATGAGCCCGCGCGGGTCAACGTCGATGCCTTTGTTGTTACTGACAATCACATCCCGCGGGTTTTGGCTGATGGCCACTAGCACGCTCGTCGCACGTTCAAAACCCTCTTCGCCCTTACATGTAAAGCGTACGCCCTCGGGAGTGATTTCCTCGGGGGTGCGGTAAAAGTCAAATATCACCCCATCAAGTTTGGTGCATTGAATCTCATGTTTGGACGCGGGCATCTCTTCTTCCCCTTTGCGGTACATGATGTGCACTTCTTTAACCCCTTTGCGTACCGCTGTACGGGCCACGTCCATGGCCACGTTTCCTGCTCCTAAGACAATGACCTTTTCACCCAAGTCGTGCACGTCAGGGTTTTTGAGGTAGTCAATGGCAAAATGCACGTGCCCCAAGCTTTCACCTTTGATGTTGAGCGCTTTGGGAGCCCACACGCCTGTGCCGATGAACACCGCGTCAAAGCCGTCGCGAAAGAGGTTGTCGATGGTGAGGTTTTTGCCCACGGTGGTGTTGGGGCGAATCTTGACGCCTAAGGATTTGAGTTTCTCTACGAGTGTGTCAATGAGGGTTTTATCAAGTCTAAAATCAGGGATTCCATAGCGAAGGACGCCGCCAACTTTGTCGTTTTTGTCGTAAATAGTAATCCCGTAGCCTTTAAGGGCGAGCAAAAACGCTAGCCCCATCCCCGCGGGCCCACTGCCGATGATGGCCACATGGCGTCCGTTAGGGCGAGGTTTTTCCAAGGTTGTGCGGGCAAGAAAATTGCTTGAAATGTAGTGTTCGATGGCACCAACGCTCACCGGCGAGCCTTTTTTGTTGAGAATGCAGTGTCCTTCACAGTGTTTTTCATGGGGGCAAACGAGGGAGCAGATGATGGAAAGGGGGTTGTTTTTAAAGAGCAATTGCCCTGCCTCTTGAATGTTGCCATCCAAGAAGAGGCGAATCATCTGTGGGATAGGCGTATTGATGGGACAGCCAGGGCGGCATTTGGGTTTTTTGCATTCAAGACAGCTAGAAGCCAGGTGAAGGATGGGTTGGTTCATAAGAATTCCTTGGCGTAAAAACGCGCACAAATTTAGCGAAGGGTAGCGAAATTTGGGTTAAAAATTGCGTAAACGAACAGGAATGAGGTGGGTGAGAGATTCGAGTGCAAAGGCTTTAGAGGGCGGTGCTATTTTGCCAAGGGTGGGCTCTACATGTAAATAGTGTTGGAGGTAATAGGTTCCCTCGTATCCTAGGGCGTGAAGTTCTTCAATCATGGCATTTACCTCCTTTACATGTAAGAGGTCAGGATGCACGGTGGTGCGCACTTCAAAACTTACATCAGCGCCAATGAGGTAGGTAAGGCTTTCATGAAAAGCGTCGTATTCTCCCGAGCCTGTGAGGGATTTGAAGAGGTGTTGAGGTGCTTTAAAATCCAGCGCGACGTAGTCTACAAGTCCCTCTTCCACAAGGGTGCGAATGACTGAGGGTTGGGTGCCATTGGTGTCGAGTTTGATTTCAAAGCCCATGGTTTTGATGGTTTCACAAAGGTCGTGAAGGTGGGGATACAAAGTGCATTCGCCACCGCTTAACACAACACCATCAATCTTCCCTTGGCGCAAACGCAAAAAATCAAACAGGTCTGATGCACACAGGGTCCCTTTTTCACATACGATAGTGGGATTGTAGCAATAAGGACAGCGCATATTGCACCCACTAAACCAGACCACGCAAGCAAGGCGGTCTGGAAAGTCGGTGGTGGTAAAGCGGGTGATGTCGAAGATGGGTTTATTTGGCAGGTTCGGCAAACTTCACTCGTTGGCGGTGTTCCCCTTTTTTGCCGATGTTAAAACTCTCGACAGGGCGGTGGTAGCCCATGACACGGGTGTAAACCATGCAACGTGTACGTTTTTCTTCCAACTCTTTAGGCAGTTGCTTGTTCATGTTCTCTCCTTTGGGTTTCTTGATGTTCTTTTAACAGTTCTTCGTCGCACATAGGGCAAAATTCATGCTCACCACTGATGTACCCGTGCTTTTCGCACACGGAAAAGACAGGGGTGATGGTGATGTAGGGCATACGGTAGTTGCTAATCACGTTTTTAATCAATCGCCGGCACGCCTCGGCGGAGCTGATGCGCTCTTTCATGTAGAGGTGTAAAACCGTTCCTCCCGTGTAAGCGCATTGGAGTTCATCTTGCATGTCCAGTGCTTCAAAGGGATCATCGGTATAATCCGCGGGAAGTTGAGAGGAGTTGGTGTAATACACATTCTTCCCATTGCCCGCTTGGATAATGTCGGCGTAGCGTTTTTTGTCTTCTTTGGCAAAACGGTACGTGGTTCCCTCGGCTGGCGTGGCTTCAAGGTTGTAAAGGTTTCCTGTTTCTTCTTGGTAGCCACGGATTTTATCGCGTAGGTATTCAAGCATCTCTAGGGCAAAGGTGTCGCCAAAACGGCTTGTGATGTCATGCTCACCGTGGGTAAAGTTGCGAATCATTTCGTTCATGCCGTTAATGCCGATGGTGGAAAAGTGGTTGTTAAAGCCTGGCAAATAGCGCGCGGTGTAAGGGTAGAGGCCGCGGTCGTACATGGTTTGCACAAAGACGCGTTTTTTTTCTAAGGTGGATTTAGCCATCTCTAAAAGTTCATTAAGGCGTAGGTATAGGCCCTCTTTGTCCCCTTTGTGTAAGTACCCAAGGCGCGCAAGGTTAAGGGTGACGACCCCGATGCTTCCTGTCATTTCCGCACTTCCAAAGAGTCCGCCTCCGCGTTTTAAGAGTTCGCGTAAGTCTAACTGCAAACGGCAACACATGCTGCGCACATGGCCGGGTTTGTAAGCTTTGGGGTTTTCGACCAATTGACCTGATTCAGGGTCGCGCAGGTATTGGCTTCCGATGAAGTTTTGAAAATAAGAAGAGCCAATTTTGGCGGTGTTTTCAAAGAGTAAGTCGGTGTTTTCCCCGTACCAATCAAACTCTTCCGTGATGTTCACCGTAGGAATAGGAAAGGTGAAGGGTTGCCCTGTTTTATCGCCCTCGGTCATGACTTCGTAAAAGGCGCGGTTGATGAGGTTCATTTCGGGTTGAAAATGGCCATAAGTGAGCGCGTCAAGGCTAGTGACCCCACGGGTTTTGGCTTCTTCTAGGAGGAAGGGGTCTTGGATGTTTTTGAAAAGATGAATGTCTTGTGAGGTAGGGGTTTGGTTGCGCAAATCCTCTGGCACGCTCCAGTCGATGGTGACGTTCGTGAAAGGACTTTGGCCCCAGCGTGCAGGGACGTTGAGGTTGTAGATGAAGCTACGTACTGCTTTTTTCACTTCTTTGTAGCTGAGTTGGTCTTTAAAGACGTAAGGGGCAAGGTAGGTGTCAAAGGAGCTAAAGGCTTGGGCGCCCGCCCACTCGCTTTGCAAGATGCCTAAAAAGTTGGCCATTTGGCCTAACGCTTCGCGGAAGTGTCTAGGTGCGCGACTCTCTACCCGTCCGCGCACGCCGTTAAAGCCTTCGTTTAAAAGGTTGCGCAAACTCCAGCCTGCGCAGTAACCTGTAAGGCAGTCAAGGTCGTGGATGTGGTAGTCGCCGTTGCGGTGGGCGATGCCCTCTTCTTTGGAGTAGATTTTATCGAGCCAGTAGTTGGCGATGACTTTGCCTGCGGTGTTGTTGATGAGTCCTGCGTTGGAGTAGCCCGTGTTGGAGTTGGCTTTAATGCGCCAGTCGTTGCCGTTGATGTACTCTTCGATGGTCTGGGTGGAATTGATGAAGGTGGTGTCTTCTGAGAGCCCCAGCACGTGCTCACGCTGCATTTTGTGGGTGTGACGGTAAATCATAAAGGAGCGCATCACTTCAAAATAGCGCCCACGGTAGAGTTCTTGTTCGATAAGGTCTTGAATGTCTTCCACCGCGGCAAGGCGCTTGGCGTTGAGTTTTTCCATGACGTTGAGGAAAATCATACGGTCATAAAGGGTGTTTTCGCTTTTAAACGCTTTTTTAATGGCATCTTCAATTTTATAAGGGTGAAATTCTTGGGTGGTTCCGTCGCGTTTGAGTAATGTTGTGAGCATGGGCGTCCTAACGATAGCATCAGATTTGAGGGTTTTATTATAGTACAAAGGATGTAGTTTGAAACTTAATTAATTTTGTTACAAGGCCGTGACATGGGTGAAATTCCCTAAAAAAGAGGGAAAAAGATGAAACAAATTAAAATTTAAAAATCAATTTTACTTCTCAACATTCCCTATTTTTAGGACTTTACTGAGAGAATTAAATTTTTTCTCTGTGACATTTAAAAGTTTTACTTAATACTAAAAATTAACTCAAACTTTTAAAATAAAAAATTACGCAAGGATGAAATCTTTAAGGGCGTTGACGTGGATATCGGTGGTGTCAAACAAGGAAATTTCAACATCATTAGCCTCTAGCAACATCCCTATTTCTGTGCATCCAAGCACGACGCCTTGGGTTGAAGGGTGTGCGCGTAAGTGCTCTTGAATGGTACGAACGTAGTACGTTTTGGAAGGCGCACACACCTTTCCTTTGCACAATTCTTCAAAAATGATACGGTCAATTTCTGCTGTTTCTTTAGGAATATGCACGCAAATGCCGTGTTCTATTAAAATGTCCTTGTAAAAGGCCTCTTGCATGGTAAAACGGGTTCCTAATAATAAAACCTCTTTAACGTTTTTATCCAAAAGTGCACGCGCGGTAGCCTGGGCGATGTGCAAAAAAGGAACCGAAATCGCCGCGCTAATCATGGGGGCGATTTTGTGCATGGTGTTGGTGCAAAGGGCGATGCCTTGGGCGCCTGCGCGCTCAAGTGCGGCCGCAGCAGTGGCGAGTTGCTGTCCAGCTTCTTCCCATTTTCCCTCCCGCTGCAACACTTCTATGGGGGCAAAATCCACCGAATGCAACCAAAGAGGCGCACTGTGTAACCCGCCCTTAGCCGCACCAATGGCGCGGTTTAGCTTGGTGTAATAATGGCTTGTAGATTCCCAACTCATGCCGCCGATTAGTCCGATACTTTGCATTGTCACTCCTGTATCACACCCTTACATGTAAGGGTATTTGGTGGCGGCGCCAAGAGGCCTTACATGTAAGGATTCCTAACGCCAAAACTCCAGCTTTTTTCCAAAACCCAAGCGGTTATCCGT
The DNA here is from genome assembly GCF_059415125.1 of Sulfurospirillum sp. HTRB-L1. Taxonomy (NCBI): domain Bacteria; kingdom Pseudomonadati; phylum Campylobacterota; class Epsilonproteobacteria; order Campylobacterales; family Sulfurospirillaceae; genus Sulfurospirillum; species Sulfurospirillum sp. HTRB-L1. Next base: position 539,439 of record NZ_JCAHZR010000002.1, on the reverse strand, counting down.
CAGTTTAGCGTAGTCGATGCGCAGTGTCCATAGGGTCGGACGCATGGCGCGCGCAAAGGGGTACGCTTTGTAGTAGAGCTTGTAAGCGGTTTTATCACTTTGGGTGAGATGCCCTGTGCATTGCATTCCTTGAATGAGGCCGACAGATTTGGTTTCTAAGGTCACGGTACCCGCAACGTTTGGGTTTTCAAGGGCTTCTTGTATGTGGCGGGTCTTGGGGTCAGAGGCAAAGATAAAACACCCGTTTGGTGCGTCAAAGGCGTAAAAACAGCTACATGTATAGGGTTGGTTTCCTTTACATGTAGCCAAGTTTAGCACATGATGGTCTTTTAAAAAAACGTGAAACGCTTCGTCCATCATGGGTGCATATCTTTACTGACATCCCTCGCACTCGATGCTGCGATCTGCCACGTCTAGGGCGTTTTCGGGGCTTTGTGAGCGTAGGTAATAGGTCGACTTGATGCCAAGTTCCCACGCGAGCATGTAAATGTCGTTGAGGTATTTGCCGCTGGCTTTATCAAGGGTGATAAAAATATTGAGGCTTTGCCCTTGGTCAATCCACTTTTGGCGCACGGCTCCGGCTTTGATGAGCAAGCGTTGGTCAAGCTCGTACGCAGGGGTGTAAAAGTTCCACGTATTGGGCGAGAGGTTGGGCACAACCACGGGAATCATCCCTGAGAGGTTTTCTTCAAACCACTTGCGCTTGTACACAGGCTCGATAGTCTGGGTGGTGCCCACGAGGATGGAGATAGAACTGGTGGGGGCGATGGCCATCAAATAGCCGTTGCGCATCCCATGTTCTTTAACCTTGGTGCGAAGTTTTTCCCAGTCGTAGGTGGTGCCATCAAAGAGCCCGCCACGCTTCACAAGGGCTTTGGCGTTTTCGTTGGCCATGTCGATAGGGAAAATCCCCTGCGACCATTTGGAGCCTTGAAATTCGGGGTAGACCCCTTTTTCTACCGCAAGGTTAGAAGAGGCGTAAATGGCGTTGTAGCTCACCGCTTCCATGATTTCATCCACTTTGGCGAGGTGTTCGTAGCTACCCCAAACAATGCCTTGTTCGGCGAGCATTTGGGCTTCTCCCATAACACCAAGGCCGATGGCGCGTGAGGCAAGGTTGGTGCGCTTGACTTTGGCGTGGGGGTAAAAGTTGAGGCCGATGACGTTATCGAGCATGCGAATCGCAATGGGCACGCACCGTTCAATCTCCTCTTTGGTGTTGACCTTGGAGAGGTTGATGCTTGCTAGGTTACACACGGCGGTTTTACCTTCGCATTTTTCTTTTTCGACGATGTAAATGGCCTTACCTCCAAGGGAATCTAAGGCTGTAATCTTTTTTGCTTTTTTAGTAATACCACTATCAACCCGTACGTCTACGTCTTCTTCAAAGAGCTCCACGCTCTCATCTTCGTAAACCACTTTGATGAGGTAGTGGTTGGGTTGGGTGTTTTGGAAGATTTCCGTGCAGAGGTTTGAGCTTCGGATGATACCCGTGTGGCCATTGGGGTTGACACGGTTGGCGTGGTCTTTAAAGCACAAGAAAGGACTGCCGCTTTCAAAGTAGTTGAGCAAGATTTTCTTCCACAACTCTTTGGCTTTCATGCGCTCTTTGCTCACCGACTCATCTTTTTCGTACGCCTCATAGCGTGCTTCAAAGGCTTCTCCGTGAAGCTCACACAAGTCCGCGGTTTCCGCCGGGTCAAACAGCGTCCACATGCCATCTTCTTTAACCCGCTTCATAAACACGTCATTAATCCACAAAGCAGGAAACAGTTCATGGGTACGGCGGCGCTCTTCGCCAGAGTTTTTCTTCAAATCTAAAAAGTCAGACACGTCCATGTGCCAAGGCTCAAGATAAACCGCGATGGCTCCTTTGCGCGTGCCCAGTTGGTCTACGGCGATGGCGATGTCGTTGGTGATTTTCAAGAAAGGGATGATGCCTCCTGCGGCATTTTTGTGGCCATCGATGCTGCCGCCCATGGCGCGCACCAAGTTCCAGTCCCAGCCAATCCCTCCGCCAAATTTGCTTAGCAAACTCATCTCTTTGTAGCTGTCAAAAATCCCTTCGATATTATCAGGCGTGGAGCCGATGTAGCATGAGCTTAGTTGGTGGCGTGTGGTGCGGGCATTGGAGAGGGTTGGGGTGGCGAGCATCACTTCAAATTTGCTAATAAGGTCGTAAAATTTCTTTGCCCAATCTTGGCAGTTAAATTCGTGTTGGGCCAAGAACATGGCAATGGCCATAAACATGTGCTGGGGCAGTTCGATGTTCTTACCTTGGCGGTCTTTGATGAGGTAGCGGTCATGCAAGGTCTTGACACCCAGATAGGTAAATTGCAAGTCCCGCTCAGGGCGAATGTAGGCGTTGAGGTCATCTAGGTCGTACTTTTCTCGCAAGCCCATGAGGAGCCGCCCCTCTTTTTCACCCCGCTCAAAGTACTCTTTAAGGTGGCCATAATCGGAGTGGCCATTGACTTTATGGTAAAGGTCATACAAGAAAAGACGTGCCGCCACAAAGGTCCAGTTGGGACGGTCGATGTCAATCTTTTCCACAGCGGTTTTGATGAGGGTTTTTTGAATCTCTTCGGTGGAGATTTGGTCGCGAAACTGAATCTTAGCGTCTACTTCCAGTTCGCTTTGGTTGACATTGTCCAAGCCTGCTACGGCAGAGGAGGTGTATTTTTTGATTTTGGAAATATCCAAAGGCTCAGTGCGGCCATTGCGTTTTCGAACGGTTAGCATGTGGGTTCTCCAAAGACACGGGCAAAGATTTTATCGACATTTTTAGTGTAATAACTGTAGTCAAAACAAGCGCGGATGTGAGCTTCGTCCAGTTTTTCGCGCAAGTCCGCATCCTCAAGAAGGTTTTGCAAGAAGAGGCTTTCCCCTTGGGCGTTAAGGGCGGGTTTGCCTTGTTGGAGGTCGGCCCACACTTTCATGGCGTTGCGTTGGACGATTTTATACGCGTCTTCGCGGGAAACGTTGAGGGCAGGAAGTTCCAATAAAATGCGTTGGGAAAAGACAAGGCCGCCGGTGAGGTTGAGGTTGCGCATCATGTTTTGGGGGTAGACCACCAGTTTTTCAATAACCCCCGTGAGGCGTGTAAGCATAAAATCGGTGGTGATGAAGCCATCAGGCAAGATGAACCGTTCTACGGAGCTGTGGGAGATGTCGCGCTCGTGCCAAAGGGCGACGTTTTCCATGGCTGGCATGGCGTAGGAGCGAATCATGCGGCACAGGCCAGTGATGTTCTCGGTGAGCACAGGATTGCGTTTGTGGGGCATGGCAGAGCTGCCTTTTTGCCCTTTGCTAAAAAACTCTTCCGCTTCGTAGACTTCGGTGCGTTGGTAGTGGCGCACCGCAATGGCGATTTTTTCGCAACTAGACGCCAATAGCGCGAGTGCGTTCATGAGTGCTGCGTAGCGATCCCGTTGGATGATTTGATTGGAAGCGGGGGCGCAGGTGAGGCCAAGTTCTTGGCAGACAAACTCTTCAAGTTCTAAAGGCGCGTGGGCGAAGTTGCCCATGGCGCCACTGATTTGTCCAACGCTGATGGTTTTCATGACATGTTCGAGGTTTTCTAAAGAGCGTTTGATTTCATCGTGCCAAATGGCAAGCACGAGTCCGAAGGTGATGGGCTCGCCATGAATGCCGTGGCTGCGTCCGACCATCAAAGTCATTTTGTGTTCCATGGCGCGGGTTTTTAGGGCTGCCATTAACGCCTTTACGTCTTCAAGGATAAGCTCCAAAGAGTCGCGCATTTGCAAGGCCACAGCGGTGTCGATGCAGTCGCTACTGGTCATGCCATAATGCACCCAGCGGCTCTCCTCTCCAAGACTCTCCGAAACGCTTGTGAGAAAGGCGATGACGTCGTGTTTGGTTTCTTGTTCGATTTCGTCAATGCGCGCGATGTCAAAAGCGGCATGGGTCAAAATCTTTTGGCAATCTTCATCGGGAATAAGTCCGAGGGTATTCCATGCTTTGACGGCGGCTTTTTCTACCTTTAACCATGCATCATACTTTGCTTGAACAGTCCATTTTTCCTTCATCACTTCACGGGCGTATCGTTCTACCATTGGCTTACCTTTTTATGAGAAAAGCTTTAAAAAGCTCCTCTTTGGATATAATATTTTCTCTCTTTTCGTGTAAGAAAACTGTTACATGTAAAGGGTGAATTTTATCGAAATGTGAGTAAAGATTGCCTTATATAAAAAAACCATTTCTCATCCCCAAACCAACCCCTATTTACGCTTTTTTGATGGAAGCCATGGGGCTTAGTATCAAAGAATCCCAACGGTTCGTCGACCGTGGGCGTGTGTACCAAAACGATGTGGTTGTTACCGAAAAAAACCAACGGCTCAAGGGTGCCATTGAGGTGGTGGTATACGCCCCCGTTTCTCAAGGACTTCGCCCCGTGTTTGAAGAGGAAAACTTCGCACTTTTTGACAAGCCAAGCGGTTTGCTTGTGCATCCGACTAGCCGCAAAACACAGTACTCTTTGCATGATGAAATCTTACACCATTTTGGTGAAGAAGCCAAGATTGTGCACCGCCTTGACCGCGAGACGAGCGGGTTGATTTTGGTGGCGAAAAACAAACCGTGGGAAGTGACTCTAAAGCAGCTTTTTGAAAAGCGACGTGTGGACAAAACCTATGTGGCACTTGTGCGTGGCCATTTTCAAAAACCCATGCATGTGGATGCCCCCTTGTTAAATAACCAAGACTACAGCGATATTAAATTGCGTATGGTGGTGGACCCAGCAGGGAAACCTTCTCAGACAGAGTTTGAACCGTTGCGGTATTTTGCAGATATTGATGCGACGCTTGTAAAAGCAACCCCCCACACGGGCAGACAGCATCAAATTCGCGCCCATTTGTTTCACGTGAAACATCCTATCCTCGGCGACCCATTGTACGGCGTGCCCACGTGGGTGAGTGAGCAGTATCTGGATGAAACACTCACGTTAGCGGAGCGGTTAGAGTGGATGGGCGCGAGTAGATTGCTCTTGCACGCTAACACGTTAGCCTTTAGCGTAGGAGAAATAGCCTACACCTACCAGTCACCCTTGGAAATAGAAACGCTTTTTTACACCTTTGGAAAGGAAAAATATGCGAACAATTGTATGTAATGAGGAAACCGTAGCGCCTAGCACACTTTTTTGTGTGGGAAGAAATTATGTTGAACACATTAAAGAGCTTGGCAATGAAGCCCCTGAGTCCCCTGTTCTTTTTTTCAAGCCCAACAGTGTTTTGGCCGAAACCTTACATGTAAGCAAGTGGGAAGAAGCCATTCATTATGAAACGGAACTGGTTTTTGTGGTGGGCGAAAGTGGTTACAAGGGGGTTGGTGTTGGGCTTGATTTGACAAAAAGAGAATTGCAAAGCACGTTAAAAGCCAAAGGTCTTCCTTGGGAGCGTGCTAAATCTTTTCGTGGTGCTGCTTTGGTCAGTCCTTGCGTTGGTTTTACATGTATGGAAGATTTGCGTTTGGAACTGTGGATTGATGATGTGTTAGTGCAAGAAGGAGGTGTTAGTCAGATGATTTACCCTCCCCAATCAGTTCTTTTGGAGTTGGAAAGTTTTGTGGATGTTAGGGAAAATGACTTGGTTTTTACAGGGACTCCAAAGGGTGTTGGAGTCTGCCGTGTGGGCGAAGTGTTCGTGGGGAAGCTCTTTGAAAAAGAGCAGCTGTTAGTAGAACAAACGTGGCGGGTGTGTTAGTCTTTATCGATAAAAATAACTTTAATCATTGCACCGATACTAACAAGTGCAACGATTGCTAAAAAGATAACCTGCCCCCAATCAAGCATTGACATTGGCATTCCTTTCTTTGAGTTGTCCACAGGCAGCACTGATGTCAAGGCCTTTGGATTGGCGAATAGTACACACGATGCCGTGCGCATTAAGGTAGTCACGAAAGGCTTCCATTTCTCGCACATGAGGACGGGTGTAGGGGCTGCCTTCGTGAGGATTAAAGTAGATGAGATTCACTTTTGATTTAATCCCATGAAGCAAGGCTACGAGCTTTTTCGCACTTCCTAAATCATCGTTTCGTCCTCTGATGACAAGGTACTCAAACATAATGCGTTTGCGTTCATCAATAGGAAAGGCTTTTACCGCTTCAATGATGGAGGCAATGTTATAGGCTTTATTGATAGGCATGAGCTCTTGACGCAAGGCGTCATCCACCGCGTGCAAAGAAATAGCGAGTAAAATACCCAAATCCATCTCTCCGAGTTTTTTAATCTGATGACTCAACCCACTAGTAGAAATAGTTTGGCGTTTAGGGGAGATGGAAAGGCCGTCCAAATCCGCAAAAATTTTCACCGCTTTGGCTACCGCGTCAAGATTATCAAGAGGTTCACCCATGCCCATGTAGACGATATTGACCCGACGTTCAGGGGAGATGCCGTGACGTTTTTTAAGAGCTAAGACTTGTCCGACAATCTCACCCGCACTGAGGTTACGCACAAAGCCCCCTTTGGCGGTGAGGCAAAAGGTGCAGCCAATCTTGCAGCCTACTTGCGAAGAGATGCAAATGGTAAACTTAGGATGGCTTACGCGCCGCCCTTCTTCGTCTACCACTTCTTCTTTCATGGGTAAAAGGACAGATTCGATGGTGTGTCCATCACGCAAACGAAACAAGGTTTTGATACTTCCGTCTTTACTGGCCTCTTCGTGTGCAACAGTAAGCGGGGTGAAATCATAGGTTTGCGCAAGGGTATCGCGCATAGCTTTGGGGAGGTTGCTCATGGCTTCTGCGTCATCCACGTAACCTTGGTAGAGCCATTTGAAAATCTGTTTTGCACGAAAAGCAGGAGAAAAAACGAGACCAAGTTCCTCTTTGGTAAAGTCCAGTAAGCACGGTTTTAACATAATTCTCTCCAGTGGTCTACAACCAAAGTATGCAAGCGTTTTTTGGCTTCTTCGTGGTGGGCTACAAAAGAAGTATGGGCATCTTCAAAACAGTAGTTGGTAACAACAAAAAGACCAAATGCAGGGATATTGAAGTATTTTGCAACACTTAGCACAGCAAAAAATTCCATATTTTCAACGTCGCAATTTGCTTCAAGATAGCGTTTTGAAATGGTAGAATTGGCGGTGATGTAATTGCTTGAATTCACAGAAACCTGTGGAAATGTTTCACGTGAAACAAATGGTGAGTGGTGTGAAATCTCGGGGGAAATGGGCGAATACGCCTGCCCCAATAATCCACTCATTTCGAGGTTGAGCGCATGGGTGCTCACGCAAACATCCAGCAAAGGTACCCCGCCATAGCTCCCTGCACTTCCCACAAAAAGTAAGTGTTTGGGGGATTCTTGAAGGCACAAACGTGTTAATGCTATAGCACTTTCTACAAGCCCAATGCCAACAGGTTTGGCAAAGGAGAAGCTTTCGCTTTTGCCCGCGCAGACAATCATAGGCGCACCGCAATGCCTTGATTATGCAAATAACGCTTCAAATCCATGATGTCAATCTCTTTAAAATGAAAAATAGAAGCAGCAAGGGCTGCGTCAGCGTGGTTCTCAAAAGCCTCTTTGATGTGCTCCATCGTCCCTGCCCCGCCACTGGCGATGACAGGAATATCAAGCATTTGGCTCATTTGAGAAGTCAGCGGGATGTCGTAGCCATTTTTCGTCCCATCGCAATCCATAGACGTGAGTAAAATCTCTCCAGCGCCGCGTTCTTGTAGTTCTTTAGCCCACGTCAGCGCGTCTTTTCCAGTGTCGATACGCCCACCATTGATGTACACGTGCCACGCGTCGCCTGTGCGTTTGGCGTCGATTGCGACGACAATGCACTGGGTGCCAAAACGTTGGGCCGCTTCGTTGATAAATTCAGGATGATGAATGGCCGCAGAATTGATGCTCACCTTGTCACACCCTACATGTAAGAGCCTGTAAATGTCTTCTAATTTGCGAATTCCCCCGCCAACTGTGAGGGGAATAAACACTTCCTTAGCAACCTTAGCGACAATGTCAACAATAGTATCGCGTCCTTCGTGAGAAGCGGTGATGTCCAAAAATGTCAGCTCATCCGCCCCCTCTTCGTTGTAGCGTTTAGCAACTTCCACGGGGTCGCCTGCATCTTTGAGCCCGACAAAATTGACGCCCTTGACGACGCGGCCATTGTCTACATCGAGGCAGGGGATGATGCGTTTGGCAAACTCTTCCATGGAATTCCTTTAAGCAAGCATTGAACGGTGCGTGGTTGCAGCGTTTAGTGGGCAAAGTCTAGCTAAAAAGGGGCTAAAAACTACTTAAGCCAAAGCAAGAGGCGTGAAAAAATAGGCCTAAAAAAGCCCATCAAATGCCTCTTTGAAAGAAAATAAGGCAAACAGAAAAAGGGCTTCATAGACTTTACAGAATTAATCGGCTATAATGTGCGCCTTTAGGAGCGTGCATGAGTGTGAAAGCCAAAAAAATGTTTGGACAGAATTTTCTCAAAGACACCTCCGTGTTACATCGAATCATCCAATCGATGCCCGAAGATTCAACCCGCGAATTGATTGAAATCGGCCCTGGATTAGGTGATTTGACGCAGTGGCTACTCCAAAAAAGAGGTGTAGTAGCCTACGAAGTCGATAGAGACTTGTGCGCCTATTTAAACGAGAGATTTGCAAAAGAGTGCAAGGCGAAACACTTTACCTTGCATCAAGGCGATGTATTAGCCATCTGGGACCAGCAAGGAAGCCTTAGTGCAACACGTTACGACGTGGTCGCTAACCTACCTTACTATATTGCAACAGCGATCATTTTACGTGCCCTTAATGACACCCAATGCCAAAGCCTTCGGGTGATGGTTCAACGGGAAGTCGCGCAAAAATTTGCCGCCAAGCCAAAGGAAAAAAACTTTGGTTCGTTGGGGATTTTAGCGCATACGTTAGGAACGGTAGAGATTTTGTTCGATGTCCCTCCGAGTGCCTTTGAGCCACCGCCTAAGGTGGTTTCATCGGTATTGTGGATACAAAAGCAACGTGAGTTTGTGGGGGAAAATGGCGTTTTTGAGAACAGACAAATGCACCACGCATTTGAACAGTACCTCAAGAGTGCTTTTTGTGCTCCCCGCAAGCGTTGGTTGAAAAACCTAAGTGCTCAGTATGATAAAACACTGCTTGCTTCTTTGTTAGAAACGCACTCTCTCTCGTTAGACGTTCGAGCCCATGAAATCGACACTGCGACACATCATCACCTCTTTAAACAACTAACAAAGGTGAATGATTATGTCAGAAATGAACAGCAACAACAACGACTCCAGTAACAACCCTAGCCCAACCTCTTCTGAGGCACCCGCAAAACCACGCAGACGCAGACGTCCTCGAAAACCTCAAGGACAAAAACCAGTTCCTCAAGATGCTACCCTAACCCCTTCCGTAGAATCAGCAGACGCGCCTGAGGCGACAGTAGCACACACGTCTGAGGGCAAACCAAGCAGACCAGCCCAGGGCAATAAAAACCGACGCAAAAACGCTCCTACTCCTATTGTGGGTAATGAGCCATGGCAAAAAGACATTGCGCGGGTCATCGAAGCTAACAAAAAAGCCCACCATGAGCGCTTAAACATGTTTTCTAAAAATACATCTACTGCAAAAGTACGCATCACACCTTTGGGTGGTCTTGGGGAAATCGGTGGAAACATGACGGTAATTGAGACAGAAACCAGTGCGATTATCATCGACGTAGGGATGAGTTTTCCTAGCGAAGATATGCACGGAGTGGATATCTTGGTGCCCGATTTTGACTACGTTCGCAAAATCAAAGACAAGGTTAAAGGCATTGTTATTACCCATGCCCACGAAGATCACATCGGGGCGGTTCCTTACCTCTTTAAAGAGATGCAATTCCCCATTTACGCTACCCCACTTCCTCTGGGAATGCTCTCCAATAAATTTGACGAGCATGGTCTAAAGCAAGCTAAAAAACTGTTTCGTCCTGTGGAAAAACGCAAAATTTATCAGATTGGGGAGTTTGATGTAGAGTGGATGCACATCACCCACTCTATCATCGATGCTTCCGCGTTGGCTATTACATGTAAAGCCGGCACCATCTTCCACACGGGCGATTTTAAAATCGACCACACGCCAATCGATGGCTATGTGAGCGACTTGAACCGTTTCGCGGAGTATGGAGAAAAAGGCGTTTTGTGTATGTTAAGCGACAGCACCAATTCCCACAAAGAAGGCTTTACGCGCTCTGAAAGTTCTGTGGGTAAAACCTTTGATGCCATTTTTTCCAAAGCCAAAGGACGTGTCATTATGTCCACCTTTTCCTCCAACATCCACCGTGTGTATCAGGCGATTGAGCACGGGTTGATTTACGGACGCAAGGTTGCGGTCATTGGACGCTCTATGGAGCGCAACTTAGATATGGCGCGCGAGCTTGGCTACATTGACCTTGATAAGAGTATTTTTATTGATGCCAATGAGGTGCACAAATACCCCGACAATGAGGTGCTTATCGTCACCACGGGAAGCCAAGGGGAAACCATGGCGGCCCTTTATCGCATGGCAACAGACGAGCACCGTCACATCAAAATCAAGCCTACTGACCAGATTATTATCTCTTCTAAGGCCATTCCGGGCAATGAAAACAGCGTCTCTACAGTGCTTAACTTTTTGCTCAAAAGCGGTGCGAGCGTTGCCTACCAAGACTTTAGTGAAATCCACGTGAGTGGCCATGCTGCCCAAGAAGAGCAAAAGCTCATGATTCGCTTGGTTAAACCTCAGTTTTTCATCCCTGTGCACGGGGAATTAAACCACACGCTAAAACACCAAGAAACGGCGATTAAGTGTGGCGTAGAAGCACGAAATACCCTTACTATGTCCGATGGTGATCAAATTGAAGTGTGCACAAAGTACATCAAAAAAGTCAAAACCGTCAAAACAGGCAAGGTGTTTATCGACAATCAAATCAACAAACAAATTGCCGATGATGTGGTTATCGACCGCCAAAAATTGGCAGAAGCAGGGGTGGTGATGTTGATTGCACAAATTAACAAAGACGACCACAAGCTTGCAGGTAAACCGCGCGTGGTGAGCTATGGATTGGTGCCTGATCGTGAAGACAAAGCCTTTTCAAAAGAGCTTGAAGAGGTGCTGATTCAGTTTATTACTAATGCCAAAAAAGAGCTGTTGCAAAACCAACGTGCCCTTGAAAACGAAGTGCGTCAAGTGGTGCGAAAACATATTTTCCGTTCCCTTAAAAAATATCCAACCATCGTGCCAACTATTTTTGTAATGTAAGGTGGAAAGATGAACAACTACCAACAAATCGCCAAGGAAGTGCTGATGCTTGAAGCCAAAGAACTTCTCAATACAGCACAAACCCTTGGTGAAGAGATGGAAGCCGCCGTCATGCTTGTGGCAAACACTAAGGGCAAATTGATTGTTACGGGTGTGGGAAAAAGCGGACTTGTGGGAGCGAAGATTGCTGCGACGTTGGCCAGTACAGGCACGAGCAGTTTTTTTCTCCACCCCACGGAGGCGATGCACGGAGATTTAGGGATGATTGGCAAAGATGACGCAGTCTTAGCCATCAGCTACAGTGGTGAAAGTGAAGAGTTGGTGCGTATTTTGCCACACATTAAGCGTCTTAATATTTCGCTCATTGGGATGGCACGCGCCAAAAATACCACACTAGGACGCTACAGCGACGTTTTTTTGCCCGTACATGTAGAAAAAGAAGCTTGTCCACTAGACGCGGCACCGACGTGTTCTACGACTCTTACGTTGGCCCTTGGCGACGCACTGGCGGTGTGCCTCATGAAGCACCGTAATTTCCAAAAAGAAGATTTTGCTTCCTTCCACCCTGGTGGCACACTTGGAAAGCGGTTGTTTGTGCGTGTTAGTGACGTGATGCGCAAGGATAATCTACCCATCATTAGCGAAACTACCTTGCTAAAAGATGCGATTACGGTGATGAGCGAAGGGCGCTTAGGAAGCGTGCTGTTAGTGGATTCTGAGGGCAAGCTCACCGCAATTTTAAGCGATGGCGACTTGCGAAGGGCTTTGATGCATCAGGATTTTTCACTGGAAAATGCCTCCCTTTGTTACGCCACTAAAAACCCCAAAACGTTTACTAACGAAAACATGTTAGCCAGTGATGCGTTAGCCTTGATTGAGTCTTATAAGATTCAATTGGTGGTCATCACGGATTCCCATTCGCGCCCCCTTGGGGTGTTACACATTCACGACCTCGTGGAAGCAGGCATTCAATGAACCCCGAAACCAAACGGCTTAACAAATTTATTTCCCATAACACCAAGTATTCGCGGCGCGAAGCGGACAAGCTCATCCAAGAGGGCAAAGTGCGGGTAAATAACCACATTGCCACTGACCTTTCGATCCAGATTAAAGAGGGTGACAAGGTGAAAATCAATGAGCGCCCTATTCACCCCAAGGAAGATTTTACCGTTTTGGTATACCACAAACAAAAGGGTGAATTGGTGAGTAAAAAGGATGACCGTGGACGCAAAACCATCTACGACACCTTGCCCAAACGCTATGCCAACTACCTCAGTGTGGGGCGTTTGGACTTTGCCAGTGAGGGGTTGTTGCTCCTTACGGACTCTCCCGTCATCGCTTCTGCCCTCATGCACAGTGACTTGGAACGGATGTATTACCTAAAAATCAAAGGTGACGTGACGCCAGCGATGATTGAAGCCATGCGCAATGGCCTGGTTGCCGCCGATGCCACCAAGGGTGGGCATGAAAAAAGTGAGATTAGGTCTATGACATTCGCACCTTTTTTGGCTTATGGTGTTTTAAACAGCACAGGAGGCTATACGCGGCTCAAAGTGGTTATTAGCGAAGGTAAAAACCGAGAGTTACGCCGCTTTTTTGGCTATTTTGATGCCGATGTGGTGGAGCTAAAACGGGTAAGTTACGGACGCGTGAGCCTAGACATGCTAAAACCTGGCAAGCACCGCTTTTTGGAAAACAGCGAGTACGAAGATTTGCGTAGCTTCCTTAAAGAGCGAGGCATCCGCTACTAATGGACGCCTTGGCGTTACGCTTTCGCCCTAAAACCCTCGAAGAGATGGTGGGGCAAGGGCACCTTGTGGGTGAGGGAAGCCCCCTTCGCGCTCTTTTAAAAGGGGGCAAAATGCCCCACGCCATGTTTTTTGGCCCTCCAGGAACGGGTAAAACCACCCTTGCGCGCATTGTGGCAAGCATGCTTGATGCGCCTTTTTATGAGTTGGATGCCACGAGCTTGAAAGTGGAATCCTTTCGCAAGATTTTCGCTTCCCATCAACACGCCCTTGTCAAGCCGCTTATTTTTGTGGATGAGGTGCACCGTTTGAGCAAAACCCAGCAAGAAGTGCTACTCTTGCCCATGGAAAACCACGAAGCCACCGTCATTGGCGCTTCCACAGAAAACCCCTACTTCGCCCTAAGTAATGGCATTCGCTCCCGCTCCATGTTGTTTGAATTCAAGCCCCTAGAAGCAGGGGATTTGCACACCCTTTTGGTGCGGGTTCAAAACGCCCTTGGGTTTACCATCACGCCTGAAGCTGCCGATTATGTGGTGGATTCAAGTGCAGGAGACACGCGGGCCATGCTAAACTTGCTTGAATACGCCTTACATGTAAACGCGCACATTGACTTGCCTTTGCTCAAATCCTTACGCCCTGCCCCACTTAAAGATGGCGTAAGTAGCGACGACACCCATTATCAACTTGCCAGTGCGCTTATTAAAAGCATTCGAGGCTCAGATGTGGACGCGGCGTTGTATTATTTGGCACGGTTGATTGACGGGGCTGAGACGCCTGAGTTTATCGCAAGACGCTTGGTGATTTTAGCGAGCGAAGATGTGGGCAATGCTAATCCAAACGCGCTTAATCTCGCAGTGAGTACCATGCAGGCGGTGAAAATGATAGGCTATCCCGAATCGCGCATCATTCTTGCCCAGTGTGTGGTCTATCTGGCCTCTTCACCCAAATCTAATAGCGCTTATGATGCCATCAATAAAGCCCAAGCTTATGTGACAAACAAGCCGCGCCTAGAGGTGCCTGCCCACCTTAAAGAGCCCACCCGTCAAGGGTACCTTTACCCGCACACGTTTGGGGGTTGGGTAAAACAAGCGTACACGAGCAAGCCTGTGCAATTTTACACTTCCAGTGGGGTCGGGTTTGAAAAAACGTTGGATGAGTGGCTCCATAAAATCCGCACGAAAGACGCGCCTAAAAAGGCTTCCACAGACGAATGAGACTTAGTATCCCTGCATACTCATGCAGAGCCAAGTAACTGCGTGATAAATTTCCAAAAGAGGGAAAATAGTCTTGCCAAGAGCCCTCACGAGGCGCATCGAGTTTAAAATCCGTTGCGTAAGGCACTACCTCAAACCCTACGTGTTCAAACAAGCGCACACTGCGCTTCATGTGGTATGCAGAGGTAACAAGCACGATGCGCGGTGTTTCCCCAAACAACGCGCGCGTTAACACTGCGTTTTCGTAAGTATCGCGGCTTCTGTCTTCCAAAATAACCCTAAACCCCTCCCCTGTTTCAGAAAATGCAATCCCAAAAGGCAAGAAAATGGCTTCAAGGGAGTTTGCAAACCCTTGGGCTTCGGTAAGTTGTTTGTCGCCACCCCCAGTGTACACCAACGGAACGTCATAAGTTTTAGCAAGTCCTAGGCCTGCAAGAGCGCGTTTGAGGCCATCACTGGTAAGGGATAAGGGTTGTCCTTGAATCACGCCACCTCCTAACACAATCACCGCATCAGGTGCTTGCAATGGGGCATTAAAGACACGATAAGGAGTTTCCAAAGGGGAGAGGAGCTTTGCGGCCAAAAAAGGGGTAGAAAGGCCATAAAGCGCTAAAGCGCAACAAAAGAAGAAAAAACGAAAACGCTTGGCCCACACGGCTGCCCCTAAAAGCACTAGGATGAACATCCCAGGGGGCAGCACAAAAGCGGTAAAAAGTTTAGAAAGGACAAACATTAAAGGAGGCGAACACCCGAAATTCCCGCCTTCATGGTGCCAATAACATAGCCATCAGAGCCTTCTAGGACGGTATCTAGATTTTCAGGACTCACCACTAGCACCATGCCCACACCCATGTTAAAGGTGCGGTACATTTCTGCTTCTTCCACGTAGTCGCTCATGAAATTGAACACCGGCAAGGTGCGAATGGAGGCTTTTTCCACTTCGGCCCCAAGGCCCTCAGGAAAGACGCGAGGAAGGTTTTCTACGATGCCACCACCTGTGATATGCGCAAGGGCGTTGATGTAGGGTTTGAGGGTTTTAAATTCATGAACATAGATGCGCGTAGGTTCAAGCAAGATGTCGATGAGGGGTTTTCCTGCAATTTCATTCTCAAAACTGTAGCCTAGTTTGTCAAAAAAGAGTTTGCGCACAAGGGAATAGCCGTTGGAGTGAATGCCCGAACTTGGAAGAGCCACTAACACGTCCCCGTCCTTTACATGTAAGGCGCGGTCCATTTCGCTTTTTTCTGCAATGCCCACCGCAAAGCCCGCAAGGTCAAAATCTCCCCCATGGTACATGCCCGGCATTTCGGCTGTTTCGCCACCAATCAAGCTTGTTTGCGCCCGCTTACATCCCTCGGCAATACCTTTGACCACATCGATAGACGCGTCAAGTTCCAATTTGCCCGTGGCGTAATAGTCAAGAAAAAAGAGTGGCGTGGCAAAGTTACAGATGAGGTCGTTGACGCACATGGCCACCAAGTCAATCCCAACGGTGTCAAAGCGGTGGGAATCAAT
This sequence comes from Sulfurospirillum sp. HTRB-L1, assembly GCF_059415125.1. Classification (NCBI taxonomy): domain Bacteria; kingdom Pseudomonadati; phylum Campylobacterota; class Epsilonproteobacteria; order Campylobacterales; family Sulfurospirillaceae; genus Sulfurospirillum; species Sulfurospirillum sp. HTRB-L1. The sequence continues at coordinate 523,718 of NZ_JCAHZR010000002.1, read as the reverse complement.
AGCCAGTTTTAACTTGGTCCCTACCCCATCAGTCGCGCCCATTAAGACAGGCTCTTGAAAGCCTTTGGGGAGTTCGTAGGCTCCCGCAAATGACCCGATGCCACCCATGACATTGGGGCTAAATGTTGCTTTTACAAGAGGTTTAATGGCCTCAACAAAGGCATTTCCTGCATCAATATCTACACCCGCTTCTTTATAGCTCACACTCTGTTTCATTTATTTTTCCCATTGGCATGGCGGCACACGTTTGCGTACTGTCCTGGTTGAAGGACAAACGTTTGTTACCGCCCAGATTAAAATCATTGCGCCCACAAAGGGGTGCAAGATCACCGCAAATTATACAAAATCACTCCACGCTAGGAATAAAATCAGCCCCAATACGAAAGCCATCATGAGTTGCCCAAGGTGCTCTACGCACACAAGACAAACTCTTGCACGCAAAATTTTAGGTGATTTTAGCTAAAACATGTTAAAATCGGGGTTAATACAAGGCACGAAGCAAAGGATTTAAGACGGTGCAAGGGGTGGTCATTACAGGAGGCATTGGCACAGGAAAAAGTACCGTGTGTCGCCGTTTGCGTGCCCTTGGCGTAGAAGTGATTGACGCGGACAGTATTGCCCATGCCTTATTGCAAGAACACCATCAAGAAATCGAACAATTGTTCACAAAAGCGTGCGTTGAAGAGGGGATTGTAAACCGCAAGGTCTTGGGAGAGATTGTCTTTTCTGACCCCAAGGCGCGCAAGCAACTTGAAGCCTTGTTGCACCCCAAAATCCACCGCGCGATGATGGAAGCGTGGGAAGCGTGCCGCCAAAGCGGCCAACTGTGCGTGTTAGACGTCCCTTTGTACTACGAAACAAAGAGTGTGTATGCGGGCTTTAAAGTTGCCTTGGTGTACGCGCCAAAAGCGGCGCAATACGCCCGCGTAAAGCAGCGAGATGGGCTAAGCGATGCGGCCATTAAAGCCCGCTTGGAAGCACAAATAGACAGTGAACATAAGCGCCAATGGGCGGAGTATGTGATTGATAATTCGCGTGATGAAGCGCATCTCGAAGAGGAGATTTTGCGGTTTTACCGCTGGTTAAAGGAATGCAATGCAAGTGAGTAAATACAGTGCGAGTGGCAATGATTTTGTCATTTTTCACACCTTAGCAAAACAAAACCGCTCCGCCTTGGCGCGACAGCTGTGTGATCGCCATGAAGGCGTGGGTGCGGATGGGATGATAGTCCTTATCCCCCACGAGCGGTGCGATTTTGAATGGGAATTTTACAACAGTGATGGCTCGCAACCTGCCATGTGCGGCAACGGCTCAAGGGCCTGTGCGCACTACGCGTTAGCTAACGGACTAGCACCCTCTTCTATGCGGTTCATGAGTGGCGCGGGCGAAATTGGCGCGGTGGTAGAGGGAAACGTGGTGGAGAGTGAACTTACCCTTGCCTCGGAAGTATTGGCCCCCTTTGAAGCCAAGGGCGCGCGGTGGTTTTTCTTTGACACGGGCGTACCCCACGTGGTGACGTTTGACCTGCCTTTTGACCTTGCCTTGGCTAAAACAATGCGGGAAACGTACAATGCCAATGTGAATTTTTGCACCTACGACAAGGCCTTACATGTAAGGACATACGAACGGGGTGTTGAGGGGGAAACACAAGCGTGTGGGACGGGAATGGTCGCTGCTTTTTTAAGTGTTTATCGCTACCAAAATGGTCCAGCATGCTTGGAAGTCATTCCCACCAGTGGCGAACGGTTGCAAGTGCGTATAAGCGGCGAAACCCTTTTTCTTAAAGGCGCTGTAAAGCTCGCGTTTACTGCTCAGGTGCAGAGCGTATGATGCGGCTATGGCTAGGCCTCATGGTGACGGTGCTGTGGATGAATGGAGCAGGGTTTCCGCAGGAGTACTATGCCATCCAAAAAAGCAACGAACAACGCCAAGCTTTTGGGAAAATCTTGCGTCCTTTGGTGGAAAAAACCAACCAAGAGATTTTAAGCGAGCGCGCCTTTGTAAAGCGATTTTTTCAGACCTATTTGCCCCACGCCTTTCGCGAGGTGCCCGACCATGACCTTTTAAAACTTGCCGCATTGCGAAAAAAGTACCGCGTAGAGGCTTTGTACGATCGTGCGGAGTATTTGAGGCGTATTGATATTATTCCTATTTCGTTAGCACTTGCGCAAGGAGCCATTGAGAGCGGCTGGGGAAAGAGCCGTTTTGTGCGAGAAGCCAATAACATTTTTGGCCACTGGACGTGGGGTGAAAAAGGGTTGGTGCCGTTAAACCGCACGGAGGGCATGACCCATCGGATTCGCATTTTTGACTCGTTGAAAGAATCCGTGGAAGCGTACGCGCTTAACCTAAACCGTCATTATGCTTATGAAATGTTTCGCAAAGAGAGGGCCCAAGCCCATCAAAAACAAAAAGCCTTTGGCGGCACAGAGGCCGCCAAGACGATGATTTATTATTCGGAGATTAGAGAGCGGTACGTGGAGATGCTAAAAAAAGCGATGCAGGAAAATAACTTTCATCTTTACGATACGCCTAGAGCCCCGCTAGCTTCATTGCTTCCGCTTGAAAGTGGGCTATTACTGGGTCAATAATCTCATCAAAAAAGCCGCCTTCCATGATGGCATCAAGGCGGTAAAGAGTGAGGTTCGCGCGGTGGTCAGTGATGCGATTTTGAGGGTAGTTGTAGGTGCGAATGCGCGCACTCCTATCCCCTGTCCCCACTTGAAGCTTACGCTCTTGCATCTCTTTGGCCATGCGCTCTTGCTCTTGCAAATCGTACAATCGTGCTTTTAGTACACGCATTGCCGCATCTTTGTTTTTGTGCTGGGATTTGCCGTCTTGGTTGACAACCACCAAGCCTGTGGGAAGGTGGGTAATGCGCACGGCACTGTCGGTGGTGTTAACAGACTGACCGCCGTTACCGGAACTGCGCATCACGTCGATTTTTAGGTCGCTTGCGTTGATGTCAATCTCAATGTCGTCCACTTCAGGCATGACCGCTACGGTGATGGCAGAAGTATGAACGCGCCCTTGAGACTCAGTGGCTGGAACACGCTGGACGCGGTGAACGCCCCCTTCGTATTTCATACGACTATACGCCCCCTGCCCCTTGATGACAACAATCACCTCTTTGTAGCCGCCCATCACCCCTTCGCTTTGACTAACCATTTCCACTTTCCAGTTTCGCACTTCGGCGTAGCGCAGATAGGCTTTAAAAAGGTCTGCGACAAACAACGCAGCCTCATCGCCACCTGTGCCCGCGCGAAGTTCTAAAAAGGTATTGCGGTCGTCGTTGGGGTCTTTGGGCAAAAGGAGAATCTTAATCTCTTCTTCCAAGGCCTCTTTGCGGGGTTCGAGCTCTTTTATCTCTTCTTTGGCCAATTCCCACAGTTCCGCATCGTCAAGCAAGAGCTTATTTTGCGCCAGCTGTTCGCACGTATCCAAATACGAAGTCGCCGCATCTTTGATGCCTTCAAGACTGGACTGTTCTTTGGAGAGTGCCGTCATGCGTTTGATGTCTGTGACAATCCCTGGGTCGCTTAAGAGCCTCGTGATTTCATTGTAACGATTCAAAAACGGAAGAAGTTTTTCTCTTAACATGGCGGTAAACTAGTGGTAAGTGTGCAAAAAAAAGAGAGGGCCGCGAAATTATTCTGCGGCACTGTTGAGGGTACTAACTGCTTTAGAAAGACGGCTAACTTTGCGAGCAGCGCTGTTTTTCTTTAAGAACCCGCGGCTTACGTAGCTGTGAAGACTTTTGTTTGCAGCTTTAAATGCAGTTTGTGCTGCGTCAACATCGCCAGCAGCAATAGCAGCGTGCACTGCCTTGGTAAGATTTTTCATTCTGGTGCGATAAAATCGGTTGCGTTCAGTTCTTACGATGGTTTGTCGCGCGCGTTTTTCAGCGGACTTATGATTCGCCATTTCAAATGCCTTTTCGTGTAAAATTTTAGTCTTGGATTATACAGAATTAAAAATTAAACAAAACTTATTTTCAGTAAGATTTAAAGAAAAAAAGGCTCTTTTTCCCGCTTTAGTACCCCTAAAAGCTTTGAAAGAGTTTGTGTTACAATACCGCCATGATTTTTAGCTTACATGTAAAGGTTATGGTATGAAACTTTTTGGAACCGATGGCGTGCGGGGCAAAGCAGGGCGAAAACTGGATGCAACCACCGCGATGCGGCTGGCCATGGCGGCAGGGATTTATTTTAGAAAACACTCCAGAACCAATAAAATTATCATCGGCAAAGACACCAGACGTAGCGGGTATATGATTGAAACAGCGATTGTCGCGGGACTCACAGCAGTGGGGTACAACGTGCGGCAAATTGGCCCGATGCCCACCCCTGCCATCGCTTTTTTAACTGAAGATATGCGGTGTGACGCGGGGATTATGATTAGTGCTTCGCACAATGCGTACTACGACAATGGGATTAAATTTTTTGACCACCAAGGCAATAAGCTAGACGAAAAAGCCGAAGCGGCTATTGAGAAAATCTTTTTTAACGATGCCTTAATTGAGAAAAACCAAAAAGAAGAGCTAGAGATTGGCAGTGCCAAGCGGATTGATGATGTGATTGGTCGGTATATTGTGCAGATTAAAAACTCTTTTCCAAAAGCGTTGACTCTAAGTGGAATGCGTGTGGTGCTTGATGTGGCTAACGGAGCGGCGTATAAAGTGGCACCGACGATTTTTAACGAACTGGGTGCGGAGACCTTTGTGATTAACGATGACCCCGATGGGAGCAATATTAACCTCAACTGCGGCGCGCTCCATCCTGAAGCACTTAGCGACCAAGTGCGAAAACTGCGCGCAGATATTGGGTTTGGGTTTGATGGGGACGCGGATAGGTTAGTGGTGGTAGATGAGACGGGCGCGGTAGTGCAGGGTGATAAACTTTTGGGTGCGTTGGCGTTGCACCTAAAACACGCAGGCATGTTGCAAGGAGGAGGCTTGGTTACCACCGTCATGAGCAACCAAGCCTTGGAAGATTTTGCCCTAAAACACGATATGGTGTTGCACCGATGCAATGTGGGTGATAAATACGTTCTTGAAACCCTGCGGGAAAAAGGGATGAATTTTGGAGGAGAACAAAGCGGGCACATCATTTTCTCTGATTTTGCTAAAACAGGGGATGCCCTTGTGGCGGCCATGCAAGTGATGGCATATTTGTTGGTTTCCAAGAAAAAAGCGAGCGTGCTACTTTCTCCTTTTGAGCTTTACCCCCAGCTTTTGCACAATATCACCGTAGGCACCAAGGTACCTTTGGAAAAAATCGAGGGCTACGAAGCCCTAGAGCAAAGTATTCAAGCGGAAAAAATTCGCGTGTTGGTACGCTATTCGGGGACGGAAAATTTACTGCGTCTATTGCTCGAGGGGGAAGACGCACAACGTTTACACGAGCACATGGAAACCTTGGAAACCTTCCTTAAAAAGGCACTTAATGGTTAAGGTTTGGGCCATTTTTGCAGTCAGTTTTGGTGTTGTTTTTCTTTTGGATCAGTGGATAAAAGGCTTTTTTATTGAGAGCGGGTTTCGGTGGCACGGGGAGTATTTTTCCCTCATTTTAACCTATAACAAAGGTGTCGCTTTTTCCATGTTTGCTTCGTTGGGGCCGTGGCTTAAGGTGATTCAGGTGGGACTGATTGCGGGAATTTTAGGGTACTTGGTGCAAAACAAAACCATGGTGCAAGACCACCATATTCCTTTGGGGATGCTCTTGGGCGCGGGCAGTAGTAATGTATTTGACCGCTTTGTGCACGGGGGCGTGGTGGATTATGTATTTTGGCACCGTTGGTTTGAGTTTGCGGTGTTTAATGTTGCCGATGTGGTGATTAATGTTGCCGTAGCCATTATTTTATTGCAAACCTTTGTGCTGTTTAAAAAAGCACCCCAATGAGCCAACCTAGGCCTTACATGTAAGGCCTAAAAAGCGGCATTTAAGCCAAATTAAAACCTTTGAGAGCTATAATCTCAACTCTTTAAATTGTGGGATCGCGTAGCTCAGTTGGTAGAGCACTACCTTGACATGGTAGGGGCCGTTGGTTCAAGTCCAATCGTGATCACCATTTTTTGTTCTCCCGCCCGTATGGGAGTTCAGCAGGTAAAAGGAAAGACAGCTATGAGCGAACCTATCGCATACCTCGTGGACGGCATGCCCGTCGATACACAAACCGTTGCCGCAAAATCCCTCCAAGGCTCACCCCTTTTTTTTGACAATTCCGAAGCATCACTTGAACTAATTCGTCACTCCACGGCCCATTTGATGGCACATGCTATCAAACGTTTGTACCCCGAGGCGAAATTTTTCGTAGGACCGGTGATTGAGGATGGCTTTTATTATGATTTTCGCACAGAAGTTAAGATCACCGAGGCAGAATTAAAAACCATCGAAAAAACGATGCTCGACATTCTCAAAGAAAAACATCCTATTGAGCGCTACGCGCTTACCAAGGCGGAGGTCGCGGAAAAATTTGCCCACGACGATTTAAAACAAGAAGTGCTAAAACGCATTCCCGAGGGAAGTGTTTCTATTTATAAACAAGGGGACTTTGAAGACATTTGCCGTGGCCCCCATGTGCCCAATGTAAGCATCTTGCGCTTTTTTAAATTGATGCGCGTTGCGGGTGCGTATTTGGGCGGCGATGAAACCAAAGAGATGCTTACACGCATCTACGGTACTGCCTTTGCTGATAAAGAAACCCTCAAAGAGCATTTGGCCATGATCGAAGAAGCCAAAAAACGTGATCATCGCAAACTTGGCAATGAACTGAAACTCTTTACCTTTGACGATGAAATCGGCTCGGGATTGCCCATTTGGCTTCCCAATGGCAGCAGATTGCGCTCCAAATTGGAGCATTTATTGTTTGCTGCGCACCGTAAACGAGGCTATCAACCCGTGCGGGGCCCTGAAATTCTCAAAGCAGATGCCTGGAAAGTGAGCGGCCATTACGACAATTATGGCGAAAATATGTATTTTACGGTGATTGATGAGATGGAGTATGGCATCAAGCCCATGAACTGCGTGGGCCATTTGAAAGTCTTTCAAAGTGATGTGCGCTCTTACCGTGATTTGCCTTTAAAATTTTTCGAATACGGCGTGGTGCATCGCCATGAGAAAAGCGGCGTCTTGCACGGCTTGTTTCGTGTGCGCGAGTTTACCCAAGATGATGCCCATATTTTCTGTACCCCCGAACAAATCAAAGAAAACGTCATCGAAATCTTAGAATTTGTTGACCAAATCATGAAAAGTTTCGGCTTTACCTATGAGATGGAGATTTCCACCAAACCAGCTAAGGCCATTGGCGAGGACGCGGTCTGGGAAAAAGCCACCCAAGGGCTCAAAGACGCGCTAGATGAGCACGGGTTTGTTTATGGGATTGATGAGGGTGGTGGCGCTTTTTATGGCCCAAAAATCGACATCAAAATCACTGACGCCTTGAAACGTAAGTGGCAGTGTGGTACCATACAGGTGGATTTCAATTTACCTAGCCGTTTTGACCTTGGTTATATTGACCAACACAACGAACGCGCTCAGCCTGTGATGATTCACCGCGCTATCTTGGGGTCATTTGAACGCTTTATTGGGATTTTGATTGAACACACCGGCGGGGAATTTCCCTTCTTTATCGCCCCAACACAAGCGGTAATTGTGCCTATTGGTGAAGAACACCACGGGTATGCCAAAGAGTTGGCACGTAAGTTGCTTGAACTTGGCATCGATGCAGAAGTTTCAGCAAAGAACGAAAGCCTCAACAAGCGCATTCGTACTGCTGAAAAACAGCGGGTTCCGATGATTTTAGTCGTAGGCGAAGAAGAGGTCAAAAACCAAAGTGTTGCCCTAAGGGACAGACGTGAGCGAACACAATCCACGTTGTCTTTAGAGGAGCTATTACAACATATGAAGGAGAAAATGAGTGAGGTACGCTTTTGAGTAAACAAAAAGACGTCATGCTTAACGACGAGATACGAGCACATGAAGTGAGGTGTATTGGGGACGACGGTACCCAGTATGGGATTATCTCCCGCAATGAAGCACTCTTAATTGCTGAGAAAATGGGCTTGGATTTGGTACTCATAGCACCTGAGGCCACGCCACCTGTGTGTAAGGTGATGGACTACGGTAAGTTCAAATACCAACAGGACAAAAAGCTCAAAGAAGCAAAAAAGAAGCAAAAAAGTATCGAGGTTAAAGAGATTAAGCTTTCTGTCAAAATCGCACAAAATGATGTGAATTACAAAATTAAGCATGCCCGCGAATTTTTAGAAGAGGGCAAACATGTCAAATTTCGTGTTTTCTTGCGAGGACGAGAAATGGCAAACCCCCAAGCTGGCATTGACGTGCTTGAGCGTGTGTGGCCCCTTGTAGAAGACATCGCAGACCGTGACAAAGAACCTGCCCTTGAGGGGCGCTTTGTGAACATGATGACCTTCCCCAAAAAAGACAACTCCAAGTAATTTAACGCACCTCTAAGTATTTTTTGGCTAACATGTTTGGCTTTGAAAAATGCTTAGGGGTTCCCCTTTATTTTTCAAGAGACACAGCAAGGAGACTACTATGCCGAAAATGAAAACGGTACGTGGTGCGGCAAAGCGCTTTAAAGCGACAAAAAACAAGATTAAACGTGGTTCAGCATTTCGTAGCCACATCTTGACCAAAAAGCCCACGAAGCGTATGCGCGGACTTAAAGAATCTCAGTATGTGGATAGCACCAATGTTAACGGTGTGAAACTCATGCTTTGCCAAAAATAAGCGCGCTAGAAACAAGGTTTTGGCGGTTGCGCCATTTGAAGATTGCTATCCCCCTAGAGAGTAGGGAAAGTCCTAGCAGTAGGCACCAATAAGGTCAAGGAGACACTATGGCAAGAGTAAAAACTGGGGTTGTCAGACGACGACGGCACAAAAAACTATTAAAATTAGCACGAGGCTTTTTTAGCGGACGTCGCAAACATTTTAGAAAAGCAAAAGAGCAACTTGAGCGTAGTTTAGTTTACGCATACCGCGACAGACGACAGAAAAAACGAGATTTTAGACGCCTTTGGATTACGCGTATTAATGCAGCGTGCCGATTAAATGATGTGAGCTATTCACGGTTTATCAATGGTCTTAATAAAGCCAATATCGTGCTTGATCGTAAGATTCTAGCAGACATGGCAATGAACGATCCTGAAGCCTTTGCGTTGGTTGCAGCCAAAGCCAAAGCCGCCCTTTAATTTTTCAGGAGTGAGGAAACTTCCTTGCTCCTTCTTTCCTTTCCCCTTCCTCTATTTTTCACTCTTCCTCCCGCGATACCTCTACATGTAAGCACCGCCCAATAGTTCCATTGGAGAGATTTCTCTTGTATTTCTTACATGTAAGGATGTTTTAGGGCAATAAAGAAGAGAGGCTGCCGCAGGCGAAGAGGCCATGCGGCAGTAGGAGGCTAGCGGGTACGTGCGTGTTCGATGACACTTTGTCTTGGGTAGACAAAAACCGCATCGCGCGTGATGATGATTTTGTCTTTTTGGTCGGTTGCGTAAGCGGTGATAACGATGGGAATAGGCGTGTCTTTTCGATCATCACGGGCCAATTCTTGGGTGGTGGAGAGAATAACAATGCGCTTTGCCTTTTGCCCTGCTTGGAGCAAGAAAGGCTCAGTGGGACGCTCGATTGTAATCGCAGGGTCATTCACCTCAAAATAATACGTGTGGTCCACTCTGTCTGTGTTTTGAAATAAGAAGGTATACGCATTCTCAACGCTTGCTTCTTGAACCTTGTAGAGTTCTGTCGTGCGGTTAATATTAAGAAGCATGTACTCTTTTTTTGTTCCCATAAAGAGAAGCAACGCAAAGGCAATCGTCAAGACAACCCCATAAGCAAGGGTGCGGAAGCGTAAGAATTTTGTTTTTCCTCCAGAACTAATGGCGTTTGGACTTGTCCAAGAAATCAACGTGGGCTTTCCTAATTTGTTCATTACCTTCGTACAGGCGTCGGCACATTCAAGGCAGTTGATGCACTCAAGTTGCATTCCTTTACGAATATCAATGTGGGTTGGGCAAATGCGCACACAGGCTTCGCACCCCGTGCACTCATCCATTTCACCTGGGGGTTTACTCCACAGTTTTTTACCTTTGGCGTCAAACACAACGCCCCCACGCCTAGCATCGTAAATCGTCTGAATCGTATCATCATCGTACATGACCGATTGGATGCGCGCATAAGGGCAAACATAGATACAAAACCCTTCTTTAAGCAAGAGAATATCGTAAATCAAAAATCCCGCAATAGCAAAAATGAACCCAAATAAAACAGGGTGCTCAGCAGGGGATTGAAGGTAAAGGAAAAAATCTTCAGGGGGAATGAAATACCACATAAAGTTCGAAGCCGCAATAAAAGCAAGACAGACCCACAGTAAAAGCGCCACGGTTTTTTTAGCCACCTGTCCTTTAGCTAACCCTTTTTGCTTGTTGGCAATATTTTGACGAATCCCCAGAAGTTTTGTTTCAATCAAATCGCGGTAAAGGGTGCGAAAAATCGTTTGAGGACATGCCCATCCGCACCACACCCTTCCACCAAGGGTTGTGACAAGGAAGACACCCAGAAATAGCAATATAAGAATGAACGGCATCAAATAAAGCTCTTGCATGTCAAAGGTGGTAAAAAATAAATGCAACTGCTTTTTATCAAAACTCAGCAAAAAGAGATGGTTTCCCTTGATGGTGATAAAAGGCAGTGTCAGCGCAATAAGGGAGATGATGCCAAAGGTGACATAACGTTTTTTGTTATAAAATACAGTATTGCAATCTGTGGTGCAAGAGGGGTTCATGAGGCTACTCCTTGGGATAATTGGGCAATAAGTTCACACTCTTTTTCTGTCTTTTTTTCTTTAATGGGTAGCTTGGTAGGTAGGGCGTGCAGAAGCTTTTTTTTCGTTTTTGCCAATTCTTTAAGGCCACGTGAATTGATATAATCTTTTAAAGAGCTACGGCTTACATGTAAGAGTTTGGCGATTTCGCTGACGGAAATACCCTCTTCGAGAAATTCAATGACTTTGGCGCGGTAGGTGTCAAATTTTGACTGGGACATGCGCCCTTTTGGTCGCCCTTGGGAAGTTTGCTCTTGGGGGTTGATGCCCTCTTCGCGGATGCGTGCAAGAACAGAAAGTGCATTGAGTGCGGGCAGGGTGCTTGAGATAACCTCGTCTGTATTACATACATGTAAGACGATGTCGCGCTTGATGAGGCATTCAAAGACCTTGGCAAGTTCGTCTACCTTGGTGGTTAGGGCCCAAACATCGTACACAAGAAGGGTTTCATTGTTGTTAAGTGAACGTAAAAACCCTTTAAACTCTTTGCGCTCTTCCAGGGCCAAAGACGCATCGGATGTTTCGATTTCCGTAGAATGAATCGGAATCCCATGGGCGGCCGCATACTTTAAAACGCTTTGCTGCTGTTCAACGATATTGACCTTTTGGGTCATATTTTTAAGAAGTGCAATAGCCATGATGTCACCTTTTTATCACAAGTGAAGAAGTATACCTAGAGATGGCGTATAAAGTCAAGTAATTCTACTAAATTCTCGCCATTTTGGCGAAAATAATATCAAATCTGTGTGCGCAAAAAAAGCGGTTGCGTAAAACATGCTTTTTGGGTACAATACGCCTCCAAAATCATTTGAAAGGTGGTGAGAGCCAGATGCCAGGAATCAAAGTGCATCCAAATGATTCGTTTGACGAAGCATACCGAAAGTTTAAAAAGCAAACTGATCGCAATCTTGTGGTTACAGAAACACGAGCACGACAGTTTTTTGAGCCGATGACAGAAATTCGCAAGAAACAGAAAATCAGCGCGCGCAAGAAAATGCTAAAACGATTGTACATGCTACGACGTTACGAGTCACGACTCTAATCAACGTATGGGGCCATCACGGCCCCATAACACTTCTGTTAGTTCCAAATACCCTTCTTTTAACCCTTTTTTAGACTTCTTGCGTATAATAACCTCCTAACGCGTTAGGCGATGGTTTTGAACGACACAAAGGAGACTCCATGGCGAAATTCACGGTTGCAGAAGCTTCAGAGATTCTAGGTATCACCAAAGAAGCAATCTATAATCGCATTCGGCGAGGCACGTTAAAAAGCGTGAGCGAAGCAGGTGTGAAGCAGGTGCTCCTTGAAGACGAAGCAAAACCTGTTGCGTCTCCTTCTAGGTCCGCCTCCCCTAAACCTTCCCCTCAAGAAGATCGCTACGTGGAACTCTTGAAGGAACAAGTGGGCGAATTCAAAACCCTTGTTAAAAAGCTTGAAGAAGATAAAGAACGCTTGATTGCGGAAAAAGAAGCCTTGTTAGTGCACTCCAAAGAAGAGGTGGAGCGTATTTACAAAGAGCGCGATAAACAGCTCAAAGCCATTCTCTCCCTTGCCACCCGTCCCTTGCTTGAAAAAGCCTTGCCGATGATGAAAAATGAAACCATTGACGCAGATTTTGAAGAACTAACACCCTATGAAAAAGAGATGTTAGGTCAGCCTGCGCCTCAGGAGTGGGTTAACCTGACTCTTTCTATGGAAAAAAAAGGGATGTCTGAAAAAAAGCAGAAAAAAATCAGCATGGCTATTCTTGAAAAGGTAGGCTTTTGCGATGACGTGAGGGAAGATAAGGGAACCTTGTTTATCAGACGTGGAAAAAAACTTAAAGAGATTTTAGGAAAAGCATGAAATTTATTCGGAAGGTTTCAGACTACGCCATTGCCGGCGGTGTGGGTGCGTTAGTGGTGATGGGCTTGCAAGGGTGTGAGCAAAAAAAAGACGAAGCAGCGTTTACGCAAGCAAGCCAAGCCCAAGGTGCGTTTGTGGTGATTGGCGAAGAACCTGATGGTGGGTATACTATTTTAGATGAGTATCCCAGTGATGTGACGCGGGTGATTTTGCGCACTTTGGATGGGAATGAACGCATCTTGAGCGATGCAGAACTTGAAGCGTTGGTGGCACAAGAAGCCAAGAAGATTGACGCGGGTACCTCGGCACTAACAAACGAGAAGTTAAGTTCTGGTTCCATGGGACTTGGCGAAATTGTGTTAGCAAGCATGGCGGGGGCGATGATTGGAAGTTGGATTGGGGGACGGTTGTTTAACACTCCTGCCTACCAGCAAAGGCGCCAAAGTGCCTACAAAAACCCACAAACGTACAGCCGCAGCGTGAATAGCTTTCAAAAAGCACGCGCCACTAGCACTGCTAGTGCCGTGCCAAAACGCACGGGTTTTTTTGGTGCAAGCGGCAGTACAAGCCAAACAGGTTCCGTAAGTGGAGGGTAGGGTGGTTGAAACCTGCCGTGTAAAGCCTCTAGAGAAAGCCTTTTTAGAGTCTATTGGCTTTTGGTGGCACAAAGACCCTGATGATACAGCGTACCTCACCGATACCCTTGTGTGTGTGAGTAAGGCTGAGGCGGAAGCGTATTATGACGCGGTCAACACGTTGCATGGGATGATGAGCGAAGCTGCGGAGTATGTGATTGCGCATGAATTGTTTCACGAACTTGGCATTCCTTTTAACCTTGTTACCACCATTAAGCGTTCGTGGGAAAATGCTGTACATTGGCATTTGTACGGCCGTTTTGACCTGTGTGGCGGAGTGGGGGGTGTTCCCCTTAAACTCATCGAATTCAACGCCGATACGCCTACGGCACTGTATGAAACTGCTATTATCCAATGGGCGCACCTAAAATACAATGGCCTTGATGAGGCGGCCCAGTTTAACACGCTCTATGAAGCCCTTAAAGAAAATTTCAAACGCCTTGTTGTTCTTGAGGGCGAGACTGCGGAGTTTGGGAAGTATTACGAGGGGTGGAAAATCCTCTTTTCGTGCATAGGTGGAAGTATTGAAGATGAGGTGACCACAAAACTGCTCCAAGCTGCGGCTAAAGAAGCGGGGTTTCATACGGACTTTGCCTTTGTTGACGCGGTTGGCTTTAACGATGAAGAGGGAATTTTTAAGGGCGATGAAGCCTTTGAGTATTGGTTTAAGCTCATTCCTTGGGAAAATATTGCTCAAGATGAGGGCGATTTGGCACTGAGCCTCGAAGCCATTATGGCAAACCAAAAGGCCATCATTTTAAACCCCGCATACACATTGTTATTTCAAAGTAAGGGAATACTCAAGATTTTGTGGGATTTGTTTCCCAATCACCCCTTGTTGTTAGAAACCTCCTTTGAGCCCTTAGGTGTCAAACAAGTGAAAAAACCTATGTTTGGGCGTGAGGGAGCAAACGTGGAAATACTAGATGCAAAAGGGAAGCGGTTAGAGGGAAAAGAGGGCATTTACGGGCACCATCCTGTCATCTACCAAGCGTACGAACCCTTTGCAAAAGACGCGCAAGGGCAGTGTTACCAAGCGGGGGTATTTTTTGCCTACGAAGGGTGCGGGCTAGGCTTTCGTCGTGGCGGAGAGATTTTGGATAATTATTCCAAATTTGTTGGGCACATCATCAAGGAGCACGCATGAAATTGGTTTTACTCGACGCAAAAACATTAGGAAAAGACGCGGATTTAAAGATTTTTGAACCCTTTGGGGAAATGGTGCGTTATGAGACCACCTTGCCCCAAGAGTGCGCGTCGCACCTTCAAGGCGCAACGATTGCCATCACAAACAAGGTGAAAATTGGCAAGGCGGTGATGGAAGCGTGCCCAATGCTAAAACTCATTTGTATCACTGCAACAGGCACGGACAACATCGACCTGGAAGCGGCCAAAGAGTTGGGTATCGAGGTAAAAAATGTGGCGGGGTATTCGACCCACTCGGTAGCCCAACACACCTTTGCGTTAGTGTTAGAACTCCTAACACACGTGAGTTATTATGATGGATTTGTCAAACAAGACGGTTGGGTGCAAAGCCCTATTTTTACCCACATCGACAATCCGATTCGCGAGATTCATGGCAAAATCTGGGGCATTATTGGCCTTGGGGAAATTGGGCGGCAAGTGGCGCGCATCGCAGAAGCCTTTGGGGCAACGGTGTGTTACCACTCCGCTTCGGGGAAAAATACCCAAGGTCCATACCCGCACCTTGCGCTTGAAGCCTTGCTTAGAGAGTGCGACATCGTGAGCATTCATGCCCCTTTTAATGCCCATACAAAGGGTTTGATAGGCAAAAAAGAGTTGGCATGCATGCGCCAAGACGCACTTTTGATTAACGTAGGACGCGGGGGGATTGTGGATGAGGTGGCGCTCAAAGAAGCCCTTGAGGCGCAAAAGATTTACGCAGGGTTTGATGTGTTGGCTGTTGAACCCATGGACCCTGAGGCGCCTTTGCGAAGCCTTACATGTAAAGAACGTTTGGTGCTCACGCCCCATGTGGCATGGGCAAGCGTAGAAGCGCGCACCACCTTGTTGGGGCTGGTGGCAAAAAACATAGAAACATTTTTAAGGAGTTTTCATGGCGAAAGAACACAGTTTTGACATTACCGCAGAAGTGGACAAACAAGAGTTAAAAAATGCCCTCGAACAAGCAAAGAAAGAAGTGGCAAACCGGTACGATTTTAAAGGCCTTTTGGCGGAGATTGACTATAACGAAAAAGGTAAGGTGATTGCGCTAGTGAGCACAAGCGACTCCAAGGCTGAGGCCATGAAGGAGATTGTGATTTCAAAGCTCATCAAGCGTGGCATTGTGGCCCAAGCCATTAAAGAGCTGAAGCGCGAAACCGTGGGTGGTGGCAACACAAAACTCACCTTGCAGATTATCGACACCATCTCTAGTGAAGATGCCAAAAAAATCACCAAAGAGATTAAAACACAAAAACTCAAAGTCCAAGCGGCTATTCGCGGAGAAGAACTGCGCATTACGGGCAAGTCATTGGATGATTTGCAAGAGTGCATCCGTGTGGTTAAAGGCATGGAGCTAGACCTTCCGCTTTCTTTTACAAACTTCGCCTAATGCACATCCTTGAGCCCACCCCCACGCCAAAACGCCTTACATGTAAAGCCGCAGTTCTTGGCATTACCGTAGCCCTTTTGGCGGGCCCTTGGGCTCTTGTTGCGTGGGGTTGGTGGCAATTTCACTGGAGTTTTGGAGTACTTTTTGGCGTGTTTGGGTATTTGCTAACGGGTGTTATTAGCAGTAAAATGCGGCAAGCGAGCATCCCTAAAGACCAGCAAGAGATTTCTTTTTCTTCCCATGAAATTGCACGGTGGTATGTGGCGCGTTCTTTGTGCTGTGATGCGTGATGCGTTTCCAAAAAGTCTATATTGAACTCACAAACGGGTGCGGATTAGCCTGCCACTTTTGTCCCTCACGCCCCAAAAAAATCCGTGTGATGGAATGTGCGGACATGGAACGTGTGTTAGTGCAGTTAGTTCCTTACACGAAAAATCTTGCCTTTCATGTTTTGGGTGACCCTTTAACCCTCGAAGCCTTGCCCCGCTATATGGACATCGCGCAACAGTACGGGTTTGGGGTAGACCTTGTGACAAGCGGCTTTCATTTGCACAAACATTCGCCAACCTTGTTATGCCACCCCGCACTGCGCCAACTTAATATTTCCCTCAACAGTGCCTCACGCCAAAAGCCTTTGGCTTTCAAAAAATACATGGACGAAGTGTTGGCATGGTGCACGTATAAGCGCCATCACGCTCCTAAGCCTTTTGTGAATTTGCGGCTGTGGAACCAGCAAGGGGACGCTAAAGACCATCGTTTTACGCAAGAACTTTATGCGTTTATTTCTCACTCTTTTTATCATACGCTTCAGGTAAAATTAGACGCACAGGCCTTGCAAGAAGGTACGTACCGTCTTGATGAAAAAATCCGTTTACATGTAGACAAGTATTTTACATGGCCTGCTTTGGATGCACCCGAAGTTCCCGATGGGCCTTGCCATGGATTGCGCTCACACATTGGGATTTTAAGCGATGGCACCGTGGTGCCTTGTTGTTTGGATGGCGAGGGCGTGTTGGCCCTTGGCAACGTATTGACCACGCCTTTGGAGGCGGTGTTGCACAGCCCCAAAGCCCAAGCAATCCGTCACGGTTTTAGCGAAAAAAAAGCAGTAGAGGCCCTGTGTCAGCGGTGTGATTTTCGAAAACGTTTTTTATGAAATAGAGTTTTTGCGGGGCTTGGTGTTATTTGCGCACTTTAGGCTCTTATAGGAACTGAAATTTACACTCAATTTACACAGGCTCGTTACAATGACGGCAAACAAAGGAGACAAAGACAATGTCATTAAATTTTGTTCAATCATCCACCGTATTTTGGGCTGAAAAAATCATGCGAAAATCCCTCGCAAATCACTTGGTCATTACACCCGTTAAAGAAGAAGTTAAACGCAAGGCAAAACCTGGACATACCTATATGCTCTATATCCACATTCCTTTTTGCCATACGTTTTGCTCCTATTGCTCCTTTCATAAGTTTTATTACAATGAAGAAAAAGCCCTGCAGTATTTTTCCTTTGTGCGCCACGAATTGCGAAAAGTCAAAGAGCAAGGGTATGATTTTGAAACCTTATACGTGGGCGGGGGTACGACACTCATTAACGAGGCAGAATTGATTAAGACCCTTGAATATGCGAAAAGTTTATTTAGCATCAAAGAGGTCTCATGCGAAAGTGACCCTAACCACATCGCACCTAACAGCTTGCGGCGTTTTCGTGGCTTGATTGATCGCTTGTCTATTGGTGTTCAAAGTTTTGATGATGGGATTTTAAAGCGCATTGGACGGTACGAAAAGTTTGGCTCAGGGGATGAGATTCAAGAAAAACTTCTGCGCATAGGAGGGGTTTTACCTACCACAAGCATTGACCTTATTTTTAATTTTCCTGGGCAAACAGAAGAAATCGTTTTGCGCGATGTCATTACCGCCCAAGCCCTTGATATTGACCAAATCACAACCTATCCGCTCATGCAGTCAAGCTTGATGAAAAAATCTATCTCAAAAGCCTTTGATGGCCAAAAAAGTGACAATGAATACCGCTTTTTTGAGCTGATTCGTGGCGCCATGAACCAATACCGCCCCATTAACGGATGGGCGTTTTCGCGCCAAGAAGAGCAATTAAGTGACGAATACGTAGGAAGCCACAGCGAATACGTGGGCGTAGGAAGCGGCTCTTTTAGCTTTTTAGATGGGACGTTACATGTAAACGCCTTTGACTTGGACCAATACATGCAAAAGATTGCCAACGAAGAAAGTGCGGTCATCGCCTCGTGTCCATTTACACCAAAACAACGGGTGCAATACCAGTTTATGACCTCTTTGTTTGATGGGATGGTGCATATTGACACCTTCAATCACACCTTGCACACCAATCTTGAGCGCGTGATGGGTAAAGAGATTGCGATGCTAAAACTCGCAGGGGCGATTGAGGTTTCTAATGGCGTGATTGTCCCCACCGAATTTGGGGCGTATGTGTGTTTGGTATTGATGCGAGAGTTTTACTCAGGAATGGACCGTGTGCGTGCCATGTTTCGCCCTCAAGCAGCATTGGAAAAGATCGTGAACCTGTAGTTGTAAAATGGAGTAACCCATGAAAAAAGCCTACCGACTTGTGCATGATGAAAACCTGTGTATCGGGTGCCAAGCGTGCAGTGTGGCGTGTAGGGCTGAAAACAAAATCCCCGAAGATGTGTACAGGCTGCAAGTGGTTGTTTCCATGAGAGCACAAGACCACACGATGGATTTTACAAGACGCTCTTGCGTGATGTGTGACAATGCCCCTTGCGTGGAAGTGTGTCCAACCCACGCTACCTTTCAAATGCGCGATGGCATCGTTCTTGTGGATGAGAAACGGTGTGTTTCGTGCAAGTACTGCGCGCTTGCTTGCCCTTATGGCGCGCGCTATACCGACCCCCTAACCAAAGCCTTACAAAAATGTGATTTTTGTTATTCTTCGCGTATTTTAAAGGGTGAATTGCCCGCTTGTGTGGAAGTGTGCCCCACTGACGCTTTGGCCTTTGGTGACATCAACGACCCTCAAAGCGCGCCCGCTCAGAAGTTACGGCGCAACGTTAGCGTGTATCCCAAGGCACACCTTGGCACCAAACCCAAGGTGGTGATGATTCCTAACCACAAAGGGGTGCGCCATGAATAGTGTGTGGGGAAGTATGGCCCAGCATGAAGTTGTCCACTGGCCATGGCCCATCGCGGTGTATCTGTTTTTAGCAGGCTTAAGCGCGGGGTCGATGCTCGTGGCGCTGTTAGTTAAGTGGAATCGGCACGAACACAGTACAAACTCTATTTGGGATGCGATGGTCAAGGCGGGCGCATTGATTGCTCCTTGTGCGATTATCCTTGGGTTGGTTTTGTTGGTGTTTGACCTTGGAAAACCTCTGTCGTTTTTTTGGCTTTTGGTGTATTACAATCCCACTTCGGTCATGTCTCTTGGGGTGATTATTTTACTGTGTTATACCCCACTTACCTTGCTCTTTACCCTTATGATTTTTGAAGAAAATGTGAAGCAAATCCAGCCGTTGCGCGTGTTTTTGCCGCTGATTACCTTTATTCGTTCGTTTTCCCATCGCGCGAAGGAGTTGGAGTATTTTTTGTTTGCCTTTGCTTTGGCTGTGGGGGCGTACACGGGGTTTTTGCTCTCGGCCATCCAGGCGCTACCCATGTGGAACAATCCTATCTTACCAATTTTGTTTCTAACCTCAGGCATTTCGGCGGGCATCGCTTCTAACATCTTGGTGGGCCT
The DNA here is from genome assembly GCF_059415125.1 of Sulfurospirillum sp. HTRB-L1. NCBI lineage: Bacteria > Pseudomonadati > Campylobacterota > Epsilonproteobacteria > Campylobacterales > Sulfurospirillaceae > Sulfurospirillum > Sulfurospirillum sp. HTRB-L1. Next base: position 504,067 of record NZ_JCAHZR010000002.1, on the reverse strand, counting down.
TTTGTTTTTCAAAAGTTCGTTAAATCCTGAAAGTGTCAAATACCTCCTTGTGCTTGACATGCGCGCGGTGATGAGCGAAATTCCTTTGCTTATCATGCTGTTTATCGGAATGCTCTACAGCGGCGAGGCGGGCGTTATTGCTGCAAAATCGGCACTGACACAGGGGTATTTGGCGTGGATTTTTTGGTGTGGCGTATTGGGGATTGGATTGCTAACACCCCTCACCATCGCCTTTACAGCACTGCGTAACCATGCGTACCGCATGGGGTTTATTGTCGCTAATTCGATGATTGTGCTTTTGGGCGTTTTTCTGCTACGATACTACATAGTTTACGCAGGCCAAACCTTTACTGGCGTCTAAAAAATCGATACAACACCTTAGGAAAAAGCCAATGAAGATTCTTCTGCTTGAAGACGATTACAACTACCGTGAAAGTATCAAAGAATACCTTGAAATGCTAGGTTTTGAGGTGGATGATTTTGACAATGGCGCCGATGCCCTTGATAGCATTTATGAAAAAACCTATTACTTGCTGATTTTAGACATCAAGGTGCCTGAGGTCAGTGGCCATGAGATTATCCGCTATGTGAAAGAGTCACAGATTAAAGTGCCGATTATGATTATTACCTCGCTTGTGGATATTGATAATGTGGCGATTGGCTATGAGCTTGGCTGTAACGAGTACCTCAAAAAACCCTTTGACTTGGTAGAGCTTAAATACCGTGTGCTTGGGCTGATTAACACGTTTTACCCCACGAACAATAAAAATTGCGTGGAGATTGACAAGGAATACACCTTCGACATTGTGGAAGGTGTGTTGTATAAATCAGGGAAAGAAGTAAGCCTAACAGCCAAAGAGAAAGAGCTTATTTTGTACCTTGTGCGCAACAAAAACGCGTATGCGAGCATCGAAATGTTGCGCGAAGAGGTGTGGGAAGGCAAGGCGATTCACCACGCAGACATTCGGATGCACGTGCGCAAAATCCGCCAAAAAACCACGCCAGAATTTATTGAATCATTTCGGGGGCTAGGGTACAAGATCCATGTTAAAACAGAGTCTTAAATCCCCCCTGATGTACACGTTGCTCATTGGGCTACTTTTTTGTGTGCCCGGCTTTCAAGTGTTGCAGCTCACCCTTAAAGAGCAACACACCAACAACAGTATCGAATTGATGCAATGGTCCACGTTGATTCGCAATGCCATTGAAACTTACGAGGGCCAAAAACCCTTACATGTAAAGGTTCCAAGTTCTGTGGTGTATACCTTTGGCCTTTACGATACTTCGCGCAATATTTTGTATTCGACCCTCACCCAAGAGCCTTCCACCTTTGCGTTTACGACGCGAAGCGAAGGGGGATTTTTTTACTACCAAACGGTTTTAGACAATAACCCTGTAAATGCCTTGTATTTGATTGTGGCGATGCCTGTGAGCAACACAAAGATTATCCTTATGGGCACGATTATTTTACTGCTGACCTTGTGCGTGTTGTATGTGACGGCGCATTTTATGATTTTACACAGTATTAAGCCCTACCAAGAGACCCAAAATTACATGAATACGTTTTTTAACGACGCCATGCATGAGCTTAAAACGCCGCTAGGGGTGATTCATATTAACTTGGAATTACTAGAAGCAACCCAGCCAGAATCCAAGTACATTGGGCGCATGAAAGCAGCGACAAAACAGATGCAAATGACCTACGAAGACGTGGAGTACTACATCAAACATACACGCTCTAGCTTCAATCCTGAAGTGGTGGATTTGTCCCATTACCTTTTTGAGCGGGTGCGCTTTTTTGAGGATATTGCCAAGGCAAAACAGATTTTACTCAAGGCGACGATTGCGCCAAAATTGATTGTTTTTATGAATAAAATCGAACTGCAACGGGTGATTGACAACACCATTTCCAATGCCATCAAATACTCCAACCCTGCCTCAAGCGTGCTGATTGAGTTGGAAGAAAAAGAGGGCAAGGCTTCGTTTCGGGTGGAAGATTTTGGCAAAGGCATCAAAGACACCAAGCGAATTTTTGAACGCTTTGAGCGAGAAGATTTGGTGCAAGGGGGATTTGGACTGGGTTTGAGTATTGTCAAAAATATTTGTCAAAAATACGGCATTACCTACCACGTCAGTTCGGTGCTAGCACGGGGAAGCACCTTTTTGTACCTTTTGCCTTTGTACGAAGAGCGTTGGCTAGATAAACTCGAATCCAAAGAAGCACCCCTTGCCTAAAAGCGTTGGGTAACTTTTCCCCATTCTGCTTGACGTTCTGTGTTGAGGCTTAGGACATAATACCCCACTTCTTTTCCTGAAATGTCATGAATAGGCAAAGAGGCAAAATAGTGATCATGCCGCTGGGTGATGGAGGTGCGGGTGAGGTCTAGGGTATTGATGAGGTAGGCTTTGTTGAAATTTGCTTCTTTGTTGATGATGATAAACTGTTCCAAAAGATTCATTTGATGCGGGTGAAAAACATTGGAAAGGCTGGCGGTTTTTTTATCCAGCAAGACGTAAAAATCCACACCTTGATGGCCTAAAAAGTTGGTGATATGTTTGAAGTCAAAAATCACTTCAATGGACCCAACGTAGTCTTCGTTTTCAAAGATGGGCGAAACGCCCCGCAAGAAAAGCCCCTCCCTTCCTGCTTCGATGCCTGAAAGTGGCCCTTTGGTTTCCTTTGCCTGTAGCAAAGAGTGGCGAAACGATTCCAGACTATCACCACTGCGTTCTAAATTCCAAGCACGCAACAAACTTTTAAAATCCGCCGTGTGCATGTGGATACGGATGGTGTAGTGGGTGAGGGGGGCTAAAGAGCGCAAGGTGTCGTTGACGATAGACAAGCACCCTTCTTTGTCTTTTGTTTTAATACACTCGACAACCAAAGGGTTTTGAGAAAGCAGCACGGCCATGGAAAGGGCGAGGCTTTTTTCTTCCTCAAGGGTTTTGGAAAAGAGTAAAATCTGATGATTAAGGTAGCGTTTGGCACCGTTGTGGGTGAGTTCTTGTTGGTACTGATACCCTGTGTACAGTACCAACAAGACGATGAAAACAGTGCTACATGTAAAGATAAAACGCAACAAAGGCTTGATGCGAGTTCCTTAGATGGGCATGACGCGAATGGCGGGAGAGAGCTTATCACGCAAGACGGACTCTATCGCATACAAGGTTCCAGAGGAACTGCTTGCGCATCCGCTACAAGCGCCTAAATAACGAATGTAAATGTCGATGTTTTCCTCGGCAGATTTGATGTCGATAATCTCCAAGTTGCCCCCGTCCATCATTAGCATAGGGCGAATGTCCGCATCAATGATGGTTTCAACCGCCTTGAGTTGTCCTACGACGGTGAGTTGGTCAAAAAGAACCATCTCACCCGTTCCTGAGACTTTTGCATCCGCTTGGGCTTTGAGTTTGTCATGTTCCATCTCAGCACGTGTGTCTTTAAGGATGTCTACAAGGTAATGCTCACGGTCTTCGTGGCCGCCAGGCTTGATGCAAGATTTGCAAAATGCCCCTGCCTTGGTGTAATTGGTGATGTCTTCAACGGTTTTAAGGTCGTTGAGCTTGATGACTTCTTTGATGGTGCCAAGGCTTACGCGCGCGCACTCGCACACGATGATTTCATCTTCAAAATCTTCAGGATTAATCCCCTTGTAGGAAGCGGCCGCGGCTTTGATGACATCATAGGCCATGACCGAGCAGTGCATTTTTTGAGGCGGAACGGCAGGGATATTGGGGTCATCACGCATGGATTTTTCCACGTCAATATTGGTGATTTTAACTGCCTCATCTACGGTCTTTCCTTTGCACAGTTCTGCCATGGTGTCAGAACTTGCAATCGCTGTACCACAGCCAAAGCTTTTGAATTTTGCCTCCATGATGACATTGGTTGTTTCATTTACAACCCAGTAAAGGCGCACCGCGTCCCCACAGGATTCTGCACCAAAGTCCGCCACAATGAGCTTCCCACCCATTGCCGCCGCTTCTTCTTCGGTGACTTGTCCCATGTTCTTAGGGTTGTTCATCAAGTCTTGTACTTTTTGGCTGTATTCTTCCCAGATGGAGCCGCCAATCAAACTGTTTTTTGCCATAATATATCCTTTATAATCCGCTTTTATGCCATGAAGGCGCGTAAGAGTAAGTGCTAGAAATCGCGCGAAGCCGAACAACGGCAGCTTTGAGCACGTCAATCGTGTAATCAATATCTTCTTGTGTAGTAAACCGTGAAAGAGAGAGCCGAAGGGCCGTGTGTGCCAAGTCCGCTTCCGCGCCGATGGCTTCCATGACAGGGTTGGATTCTAAGTTCTCACTCGCACACGCACTTCCTGTGCTTGCGGCGATGCCTTTTTGGTTCAAATCCCATAACATGGCCTCGCCTTCGATTCCCTTAACACTGACCAAGATAGTATTGGGTGTGCGCTCATTTCTTTCTCCCACAACAAAAACATCAGGGAGTTTTAAAATAGCATCTTCGAGGGTGTCGCGGAGTTTGCGCACGGTGCCATTTTCAACATCAAGGTGGGCGTTGGCAAGCTCCATGGCTTCGCCCATGCCGATGATGCCAGGAACATTAAGGGTCCCACTGCGGCGTCCACCCATATGTTCGCCTCCGTGCATCAAGCTTGTGAGCTTTTGTCCGTCTTTAAGGTACAAGCCGCCCACGCCCTTTGGGCCATGAAATTTGTGGGCAGAAAAGCTCAAGAAATCTACCCCGCTTGCTTGCACGTCCACGGGAATCTTTCCGATGGCTTGTACTCCATCTGTGTGAAACAAAGCCCCGTGCTCGTGGGCAATGGCGGCCATTTCTTGGATGGGGAAAATCATGCCCGTTTCGTTGTTAGCCCACATGATGGAAACAAGTGCTGTGGTGTCGGTGATGTGTTCTTTAAGGGAGGCAACCTCAACGACGCCTTGGTTGTTGACGGGTAAGTAAACGATGTTAACACCCAAGCTTTCTAAAAATTTACAGGCTGAAATCACCGCAGGGTGCTCTACTTCGCTTGTGATAATGGTGTCTTTGGGGCCGTTGAGAATGTAATCATAATAGACACCCTTAATCACCCAGTTAATACTCTCCGTAGCGCAAGAGGTGACCACCACATCGTCACTGTCTTTGGCGTTGATGCCCGCATAGAGTTGGTTCATTGCTTTGCGCAAAGCAGGGTGCGAGTCGCTTCCAAAGGCATGCAAGGAGTTTGGATTGCCATAAATATCACAAAAATAAGGCTTCATCGCGTCAAAGACGAGCGGGTCGACCATCGTAGTAGCGTTGTTGTCAAGATAGACTCTCATCAAAATTACTCCTAAAAACCTATTTACCTAAATAGGATATTTTTTATCTTATTAATCTTTTCCGAATGGTAGAATACTCTTCATTAAAAACTCTTTAAGTGGACCCATTGGCCTGAGAGCCAATCTTTTGTAACTCTTGAATCATCGTACCAAAAGGGACAGCGTCTTTAGGGTTTTGTTGCATAAACTGTTCCATGAAGGTGCGTTTTTCAATAGCGCTATCAAGGTCTTTATCTGCTCCCTTTTGGTAGGCTCCAATACGTATGAGAATCTCATTTTCTTTAATCAAGGAGCTCAAGCGACGAAAGCGCGTGGCATGGCGTTGGTGTTCGGGGGTAATCACATCTCCCATAACGCGTGAGGCGCTATTTTGAATGTTAATCGGCGGGTAAATGCCAAGATCTGCAAGTTCCCGACTGAGCACAATGTGCCCATCTAAAATACTACGGCTTTGGTCGGCGATGGGGTCACTCATGTCATCGCCCTCCACAAGGACGGTAAAAAATGCGGTAATAGACCCCTTGCCCTCTTCTTTGCCTGCCCGCTCCATGAGCTGGGGGAGGAGGGTGAGTACAGAAGGCGGGTAACCTTTAGAGGTAGGAGGTTCCCCAAGGGCAAGGCCAATCTCCCGCTGGGCCATGGCAAAACGGGTTACAGAATCCATCAAAAACAGGACATCGTGCCCTTGGTCTTTAAAATACTCCGCAATGGTCATGGCAGAAAAGGCGCCGTATTTGCGCATGAGAGGGGAATCATCACTGGTGGCCACCACAATCACCGTGTTGGTGAGGTCACCCCCAAGGCTTTTTTGGATAAATTCAGGCACCTCGCGTCCCCGCTCTCCGATGAGTGCGACAACCTTAACGGGCGCCTTGGATCCGCGCACAATCATTCCCATAAGGGTAGATTTGCCCACGCCACTGCCTGCGAAAATGCCTACTTTTTGGCCCTTTCCACAGGTTAAAAGCCCGTCGATGGTTTTTACTCCCACTTCAAAAGGCTCATCAATCAGCCCACGCTTCATGGCTTCTAGCGGCGGTTTGATAATCGAAGCATAGGTTGCGCTTTGGATGGGCCCTTTGCTGTCTTTGGGGTTGACAAAAGGGTCTACTACGCGTCCTAGTAGTCCTTCCCCTACAGGAATCATCATCCCTTGTTCGCTGATAAAAACCTTGTCACCTGTCTTAAACCCTTCCACAAAGCCAAAAGGGGAGATAAAAAAACGGTTACTTTTAATCTCCGTGACCATGCCAAGCTCCCTGCGTAAGCCATCCCGTGAGACCAAGCGTACAATATCGCCGATGCTTGGGCGCAGCCCCGCCACTTCAATGGTGGTGGCACTGATGTTGGTAATGGTGCCAAAGATAGGCGAAAGGGAAGCGCAGTTTTGGAGTTTGGATTTGAGGTTTAAAAGGCTCATTTAGTAGCGAATCCCTTGAGGGGAATTGATAAGGGAGAAAAATTCGCGGCGGGTGTCGGGGTTTTTTAAAAAAGAGCCACGTAAGGCGGAGGTGGTGGTGGTGGAGTTGATTTTCTCAACCCCGCGCATTTCCATGCACATGTGCCGTGCTTGGAGCACCACGCCAACCCCTTTGGGTTTGATGACATCGTGAATAGCCCCAGCGATTTGTTCGGTGAGTTGCTCTTGGATTTGCAGGCGTCTGGCAAAAATGTCTACCATGCGAGGAATCTTAGAAAGCCCTACCACTTTGCCATTGGGAATGTACGCCACGTGCGCTCTTCCGATGATGGGCAGTAGGTGGTGTTCACACATGGAGTAAAATTCGATATCGCGGATAAGTACCATTTCGTCGTTGCTGCTTTCAAAGAGGGCATCGCCAAGGACTTGTTTGGGGTCTTGGGCGTACCCTTGGGTCATGAATTCAAAGGCTTTAAAGACACGTGTGGGTGTTTTTTCTAGCCCTTCGCGGGAAATATCTTCGCCCACAAGGGTTAAAATCGTACGAACGGCTTCTTCAAATTTGGCTTGGGTGTCCATGAGGGTCCTTGGATTGAAAAGAGCATTATTGTAGCGGATGCTTCCTTTTTAGTTTCTAAAAAGAGTATAATCCTCCTCTTTACATGTAAGGAATCCAAAGGAAAATAATGCACCCAAAACGTGAAAAATTTGGCAATTTTACATTGTTGGTATTGTGGTTTGGCGCTTCTGTTTCGATTGCAGAGATTATGACGGGAGGGTTGTTGGCTCCTCTGGGGTTTTCCTCCGCGCTCATGGGGATTGTGGTGGGCCATTTAATCGGAGCGGGGCTGCTCTACCTTGGCGGCACAATCGGCGCGCAAAGCGGGCTTGCTTCCATGGTTAGCACGCGCATGAGTTTTGGGCTTGCAGGCTCTTGGCTTTTTGCGGTACTGAACATCTTGCAGCTCATCGGTTGGACGGCAATCATGATTATCGCCGGCGCAAATGCAGCCAATGAAATTGGTGTGTTATTGTTAGACGTTAGTAGCCCTTTGGCATGGTCTTTAGCCCTTGGTGTGGCGATTATGGCGTGGATTTGGCTAGGGGCACAAGGATTTACAAAACTCAATGTTCTCGCGGTTGTTTTGTTGTTTGCCCTCACGTTAGTGCTCGCTTATGTGGTTTTTGGTAAGGCTATTGATGGCACAGCCTCTTCTGTGGCTTCTGCCCCTTTTTCCATGGGAATAGCGTTAGAACTTAGCATTATTATGCCTCTTTCTTGGCTTCCGCTCATTGCCGATTACACCCGTTTTGCAAAGGATAAAACCAAAGGGGTTTGGAGTGCTACGACGGGGTATTTTCTGGGAAGCACGTTGATGTATGTTATTGGCTTGGGCGCCGCATTGTACGCTGGCAGTGCGGATCCTTCCGCGATGATGCTTGCGGCAAATTTGGGACTGTTTGCCTTGGGTATCGTGGTGCTCTCAACCGTGACAACCACCTTTTTGGATGCTTATTCTGCGGGGGTGAGTACCACGGCCATTTTTCCCCGTATCAATGAGCGTTACGCGGCTTTGGCCATGGCGTTTGTGGGGATGTGTTTGGCCTTGTGGGTGCCCATGCATCAGTATGAGCATTTTTTGTACGCCATTGGGTCGGTGTTTGGGCCTTTGTTCGCGATTGTGCTGTGTGATTATTTCTTTTTTCAAACACGGGTTGTTAATCCAAACTTGGTCTTACATGTAAACGCGTTAGTGGTTTGGATAGTGGGCGTTGGGGCGTATTATGGGTTTAAGGGAATGGATTTAAGCATTGGTGCAGTGCTTCCAACCATGCTTTTTACCGCCTTGGTGTTCGCGGTGGCAAAAAAGAGTGTGAACGCGTGGAATCTACAGGGCCAAGAGAGAGGATAACTGGAATTATCCAACGATAAGCAAAAATCTGCTATATTATAAAAAATTTTTTTGAAAAAAAGGGACTCTATGGAAGTTACAGCGAAAATGACAGACGGTGCGAATGCAATTGCTGCGGCAAAGATTAGCAAAGAACAGCTTGCGAAAAAGCAAGAGAAAATCGCCAAATCAGTCGCTAAAGATGCAAAAGTTGACGGATTTAGAGCAGGAAAAGTACCGATGGCTGTCGTGATGAAGCGCTTTGGTGATAAAATTCAACAAGACGCAGAACAAGAAGCGCTTCAAAGATTGCTTGATGAAAGCCTCAAAACATTGGAAAAAGACGCTAAAAACATCGTAGGCGAACCTCAAGTGAGCAAATTTGAACGCGCTGAAGATGGTCTTGATGTGGAGATTAAAATCTCCTTTAGACCCGAAGTTGCGGTGGAAGGCTACGAAGCGTGTATCCCTGAGTACGCCACGCCTAAAGTGACCAAAAAAGAGATTGGTGAGCGTGTGGAAAAATTGCTTGAAATGGTAGCGCCTTTGAAAAAAATCGAAGAAGACCGTGCCCTTGAAAAAGGTGACACAGCCTTGTTTGATTTTGAAGGATTTATCGACGGCGAAGCCTTTGAGGGCGGAAAAGCCGAAGGGTACTTGCTTGATATTGGCAGCAACCAATTCATCCCTGGGTTTGAAGAAGGCATGGTGGGATTAAAAGCAGGCGAAGCGCGTGATGTGGTTGTTAATTTTCCTGCTGAGTACGGTGCAAAACACTTGGCTGGAAAAGAGGCGGTGTTTAAAGTGAAACTTCACGAGATTCAGGGTAAAGTCGTTTCCAAAACCCCCGATGAAGAAACCCTAAAACGCTTACTTCCTGGTGAAGAAAATGTAACGGTTGAGGTGTTGGAGCAGCGCATCAAAGACCAAATCAAGAACGAAAAAATCTCTAAACTCATTGGCGACGAACTTAAGCCAAAATTTATTGAAGCCGTCGTTGAAAAACTTGTTTTTGACCTTCCTGAAAATATTGTTGAGCAAGAGATTGACTTGCAGTTTAGAAGCCAATGGCAAAACTTTACCGAAGAGGAGCTAGAAGAGTTCCGAAGCAACCCAGATAAAGTACAAGAAAAACGCGAAACCTTCCGTGTTGAGGCGACAAAAAGTGTTAAGTTGACCTTTATTGTCGATGAACTTGCAAAAATCAATGACATTTCTGTAGCCGACCAAGAAGTGCTTCAAACCCTTTATTACGAAGCAATGCAACAAGGCCAAGACCCCAAGCAGTATGTAGAGATGTACAAAAACCAAGGCGTGCTTCCTGCAGTGAAGATGGCCATGATTGAAGACAAACTCTTTACAAAACTCTTTGACAAAGAGAGCAAGGCGAAGTAATGAGCTACATTCCTTATGTTGTTGAAAAAACAGGACGTGGCGAGCGTAGTTACGATATTTATTCTCGGCTTTTAAAAGACCGCATCATTATGCTCAGTGGCGAAATCAACGATCCTGTCGCTTCTAGCATCGTGGCGCAACTGCTTTTTTTGGAAGCAGAGGATCCTGATAAAGACATCTACTTGTACATCAACTCTCCAGGTGGCGTTGTCACCAGCGGGTTTAGCATCTACGACACGATGAATTATATCAAGCCCGATGTTTGTACGATTTGCATCGGTCAAGCGGCGTCTATGGGCGCCTTTTTGCTTAGTTGCGGCGCCAAGGGTAAGCGCTATGGGCTTCCCAATGCACGCATCATGATTCACCAGCCTTTAGGCGGTGCGCAAGGGCAGGCGACGGATATTGAGATTCAAACCCGTGAGATTTTGCGTCTTAAAAGCACGCTTAATGATATTTTGGCAAAAAATACAAATCAACGTGTGGCGAAGATTGCCAAAGATACCGATCGTGACTTTTTCATGAGCGCCAAAGAAGCCAAAGAGTATGGATTGATTGATAAAGTGTTGGAAAAAAGCTTTAAATAGGCACTTAAGGAGAGAGAAGCGATGGTTCGATTGGATAAAAATAAGATTCGTGGCACGCTCACAAGAGCAACAGTAAAAGACCCAGAGCCCGTAAAGCCAGCCGAAACCACCGCTCCTGTCCCCGCTTCTCCTGAGGGAAGTGACTTGGAGAAGTTTTCCCACTATGTTTTAAAGCAACTCATTGAAGAAAATGTTCCTCCCACTCCTGCAAATTTTCAGATTTATTTTGAAAAACTGCTTGAGCAAAAACCCCTCTCTTTTCGTAAACGGATTAACGAGTTACTAGAAGCAGATACGGCCAATGACGATGAGCAACGCGCCAAGATTGAGCGGGAAATCAAAGAAGGGTTTTCTCAAATCAAAGGAATGCTCCAAGGAATCGCGACGATTTACAAGAACCTGACTGTCATGAAAGGTTTGGTAAAAAAACGTCAAGATGAGTTGGCAATCAATACGAGCCAACTTTCTGTTCAGAATGTTATCACTACGTTTGGCGGGGATTTAAGCAAGTTGAGCTCTTTGATGGAGCGCCAACTTGCGGGATTGAAAGACGGCTATGAAAAAGCGGGCGCAACCCTAAAATCCATCGAACAAGAAGCAATTTTTGACACGCGCTATGGGATTTATAACAAACGCTATTTGATTAAAACCCTTGAGAGCGAAAAAGAAAGCATCAAAAAGTATGGCTACTCAAGCACCTTGATGCTTCTTAAAGTCAAAGATGCAGCGCTTAGTCGCATTATTAACTCAAAAGACCGCGCGGTGTTGTTGCGCAATATTTCAAAGCTGTTGCTCAAAACATCCAGACGAAGCGACGTTGTGGCCCATTATGGCGAGGGTGTTTTTGCTATGGTGATGAAACACACCAATATTGAAAGTGGTAAAAAAGCTTGCGAACGCATTGCGGAGTTGATTTATGCGACCAGTTTTTTTATTGGAGAAATGGAATTGGATATTGATATTGAACTAGCGATTGTAGAACTTCAAGGCGATAAGGGCGTTGATGAGAGCTTGATTGCGGCACTGGATGCCCTGCCTTTGAGTGGACGCGACCAAGAAGCATACGCTGTGGGCACACTGTAAAGGACGGCATAGTGGTTTTGGAAGTGATTACGTACCCTGATAAGCGTTTATGGGAAATTTCTCGCCCCGTGGAAGCGTTTGATGCCTCCTTGCACATGTTGCTTGATAATATGTACGAAACCATGTTGGCAAAAGATGGCATCGGTCTTGCGGCCATCCAAGTAGCGGTGCCGTTGAATGTGCTCATTATCAACCTTGTCAACGAAGAAGGTTTTCAAGACAAGGCCGAGCTTAAAGAGGTCATCAACCCTGTTATTGTCGAGAAAAGTGGAACAACGGTGTACAAAGAAGGGTGCTTGAGTGTGCCTGAGTTTTATGAGGAAGTGGAGCGTGCTAAGGCGATTACCGTGCGCTACCAAAACCGTTTTGGCGAAGTGATTGAAGAAGCCTTGGAAGATTTGTGGGCCATTGCGATGCAGCACGAGATGGACCATTTGGCGGGAAAATTATTTATTGAAAAGATTTCCTATCTCAAGCGTAAAAAATTTGACAAAGAGTTTAAAAAACGCCAACGCGAAAAGGTGTAAACGTGAAACGCCTTGGGTGTGCCACGCTAGATGCCAACACGGCGCATGTGGTAGAGGTGGAATCCGCCTTTGTGCGCGCGTTGCCCGGGTTTTCCATCGTAGGCCTTCCTTCGCAAGCCATTCAAGAAAGCAAAGACCGCATTAAATCCGCCCTTTTGGGCGTGGGGTTTGCCTTTCCTGCCCAAAAAATTACCATCAACCTTTCGCCTTCGGATTTGCGCAAAGAAGGTAGCCATTTTGACCTTGGCATCGCCTTATTAATTGTGTTGCAAAAAGAGCGGGTCGATTTTGGAGATTTTTTTGTCTTTGGGGAGCTTGGGCTTGATGGGGTAGTTAAATCCACAGCAACCTTGTTCTCCCTTCTCCTCTCTCTTGCTTCGGCGGTGGAAAACGCAAAAGTACTCGTGCCTCTAAGCATCGCCAAGCGTGCCTCGCAAATCCCCGGACTTGAAGTGTATGCCGTGGGTTCCTTAAGTGAGGCTATGGGGTTTTTTCAAGACCCAAACACCCAAGAAAATGCCTTACATGTAAACACCCATCCGCTTTTTGCAAACCCTGTGTGGATTGAAGGTGCGCCTTATGTGCACAATACCCAATACCTCCTGGACTTTGCCGACATTCGAGGTCAAGAACGTGCCAAGCGCGCCGCACTCATTGCCGCTGCGGGGATGCATAACATCTTGTTTGAGGGGAGTCCAGGATGTGGTAAAAGCATGAGCGCTAAGCGGTTGCGCTACATTTTACCACCCATGAGTGTGAGCGAGGTGCTTGAAACAACAGCGCACCGCTCTTTGGACGGGGAAGATGCAGAGTTTGACACCTTGCGCCCCTTTAGAAGCCCCCATCACACCTCCTCGCGCCCTTCGATTTTTGGGGGTGGAAGCGGCCAAGCCAGGATAGGCGAGGTGGCACTAGCCCATCATGGGATTTTGTTTTTTGATGAATTCCCCCATTTTACGAAGCAGGTGTTGGAGAGTTTGCGCGAACCTTTGGAAGATGGGAAGGTGCTTATTTCGCGCGTCAACACTAAGGTGACGTACCCAACAAAGTTCCTGTTTGTGGCCGCTCAAAACCCCTGCCCGTGTGGCCATCGCTTTAGCTTGGCAAAACCGTGCCGATGCTCGGAGGTGGAAATAGCCCGCTACAAAGCGCGCCTTTCTGGTCCGCTTTTGGATCGCATTGATTTGTACGTGCAAATGGACGAGGAGCGTGGAAGCACATCGGTCTCTTCGGCAACCTTACACCAACACGTGCTTGAAGCGTTTACTCGGCAAAAAGCGCGTGGACAACAAGAACTTAATGGTAAACTTAATGATCAGGAGTTGGTGCGTGTTTGTTTGCTCGCCCCAGCGGCAAAAGCCGTCTTGGAAAAAGCGGCTTCACGTTATGGTCTTAGCCATCGCGCCATCAATAAAACCCTTAAAGTCGCACGCACGATTGCAGATTTGGAGGGAAGTGGGGAGCTCATGGATGCCCATATTTTAGAGGCACTTAGCTTTCGTCAACGTTAAAAGGAAACCCATGTACCCTCTTTATGAACACGTCGAAGCGTTAGATAAGCGGTGTGGTGAAGTGTTTGGATTGAGCGAAGAAGTACTGATGGAACACGCTGCCCTCGCGCTTTGCAACGCAGTCTTGGAACAACCCCACGCCTCAGTGCTCATCGTGTGTGGCCCTGGGAACAACGGTGCGGATGGCTTAGCGTGTGCACGGCTTTTGTGTGGGGCGTGCGAGGTTAGCGTGATGCTTCCCCTTGGCGTGAAATCCCCACTAGCAAAGCTGCAATATGCTCGTGCAAAAGCCTTACATGTAAAGGTTATTGAGAAGGTAGAAGCCGCAGATGTGGTGGTGGATGCACTTTTTGGAAGCGGTCAAACCCGCCCCCTAGATGCGCCCATGGTGGCATTAATAGAAGCCCTCAACGCGCAAGATGCCCGCAAGATTGCTTGCGATATCCCCACGGGACTGGGACTGGGTGTGGGTGTGTTTCAAGCAGATGTGACCGTGACAATGGGCGCGCTCAAAGAAGTGTTGTTTTTAGAAAATGCCAAAGGCGTGGTGGGTAAGATAGTGGTGGCCGAACTTGGTGTGCCCCGTTACATGTACGAAGTTCCAAGCCAAACACAGGTCTTAAGTGCCCAAGACATGCACTTACCCCACCGCACCAATCCCGTGTCTCACAAAGGAGATTTTGGTCACGTGCTGGTCGTGGGCGGCGAAAAAGAAGGGGCGGGCATCTTGGCGGCCATGGCTGCATTTTCTTTTGGGGCGGGGTTGGCGAGTTATTTGGGCGAAGCCTCCTTGCCTCCTCGTCTCATGAAAACTGCCACACTACCCCCTAAAGCCACAGCAATTGTTGCAGGAATGGGCCTTGGAGAGGCACTTGAAGAAGCAACCCTTAAGACCTTACTTGTGGAAAGTGCGTGCGCGGTAGTGGCCGATGCAGACGTATGCGATAGGGCCATGGTAAAAGCACTGTACCACCACACAAAGCCAGTGGTGTTTACTCCCCATCCTAAAGAATTTTGCGCGTTAATGAAGCGCGTTGGGTTAGGAGTAGTAGACGTGGAGAAAGTCCAGGCAAACCGCATTTCCCTTGCGCGCCAGTTTTCCCTTGGAACCAAGAGCGTGTTAGTGCTCAAAGGAGTGCATACGTTAGTCGCCTATAAGGGGGAAGTTTACCTCTGTCCTTTTGGCTCTCCTGCTCTTTCTAAAGGGGGAAGTGGTGATGTGCTAGCGGGCATGATAGGAGCACTTTTGGCACAAGGTTATGGGCCTAAAGAAGCCGCTATCACCGCAGTGTTAGCCCATGCGTTAGCCGCGCAAGCCTATGAGGGAAATACATACGCGCTCACCCCTGAGCGTTTGATTGAAGGAGTGGCATGCCTGAAAAACGGCTAGCGGTGTTGTTTAGTGGAAAGGGGAGCAATCTTGAGTCGTTGCTTAGAACCTTGCATGGGCATAATTTTAGTGGCACAACGTTAAAGGTTGTGCTCACGCTAACAAACAAACCCAACGCGGGGGGTATTGAAAAATCTCGCCACTACGGCATCGAACCTGTGGTGATTGACCATACCTTGTTTGAAAGCCGCGAGGCCTTTGATGGAGCGGTGGTGGAGGTGATTCAAAACGCACATGTAGATTTGGTGGTGTTGGCGGGCTTTATGCGCATCCTAAGCCCCGTGTTTACCCAAAATGTCAAAGCCATCAACCTGCACCCTTCGCTCTTGCCTTTGTTTAAAGGCGCCAATGCTATCAAGGAAAGCTACGAAGCGAAGGTTAAAGAAGCGGGCGTGAGCGTGCATTTTGTGAGTGAAGAGCTTGATGGCGGGGAGATAATCTTGCAAGAAGCGTTTGCTAAAGAAGCGGAGATGTCTTACGAAGCCTTTGAAGCAAAGATTCGCTCACTCGAACACCGACTGTTGCCAAAAGCGGTGGTGAAACTCTTATGTTAACCCCTTACATGTAAGCCCCCATGCGCGATAATCGTTTAATCACAGAACCCATCCCCAAACTGCTCAAAGAGCTTGCTATCCCTGCGAGTACGGGGATTTTATTTAACACCCTTTATAACGTGGTGGATACCTTTTACGCGGGCCTCATTTCCACAGAAGCGGTGGCGGGGCTTTCGGTAAGCTTTTTTCTTTACTTTGCGGTCGTGGGTGTGGGTTTTGGATTTGGCTCGGCCATCACGGCGCTCATTGGCAATGCGTTAGGGAAAAAACGCCCTTTTTTAGCCACTTTGTACGCCCATAAGGGGTTGGTGTTTGTGGTAGTGTTAGGTTCTGTGTTAGCCCTGTTGGGCGCGTGGAGTGCACCGTGGGTGTTGCGCGCGTTGGGGGCACAGGAGAACTACTTGCCTTTGGCACTGACGTATATTCAAACCATTTTGGTGGCCACGCCGTTGTTCATGGGAACCTACGCGCTTAATGCCATTTTGGTGGCCCTTGGCGACACGAAAACCTACCGTAACATGCTTATCGCGGGGTTTTTCTTGAACCTCATGCTTAACCCCCTGTTTATCTACGGTTTTGGTCCTTTGCCTGCCCTTGGCATTGGAGGGATTGCGCTAGCGACGGTGTGCATTCAAGGGGTGAGTGTGGTGTACTTGGGGGTTAAGGTGCGCCAAGTGGGAATGTTTCAGTGGCAGTGCCCACGGTTGTTTTTGCCCGATGTTCGCATCTACCGCACTTTTTTATCCCAAGGGCTTCCGCCAAGCCTTAATATGCTCACCATGTCCATGGGCTCGGTCATTACCATTTACTACGTGGCCCAGTACGGCTACCAAGCGGTCGCGGGGTATGGGATTGCGTTTCGGGTGGAACAAATCATGCTCTTACCCGCCCTTGGCATCAGCTCCGCAGTGCTTTCGTTGGTGTCCAACAACTTTGGGGCCAAACAGTACGCGCGGGTGAAAGAAACCGTCGTGTTGGCCATAAAATACGGCTTTGCCATCTGTGCCCTTGGCGTCGTGCTAGGCTACACGGTGGGCGAGTGGGTGGTTTCCCGATTTGATGCCACGCCAGCGGTGGTGGAGTATGCTATGACCTACTTGTACATCGAGGTGTTTATCTTCTTTGGGTACGTCATCTTGTTTACCTGCGTTTCGACCATGCAAGGCATCAAACAGCCCAAAGTCATCGTCGCGGTGGGACTGTACCGCCAAATCTTTGCTAAAATCGCCCTTTTTTCCATCATCGTTTCGTGGCTACAGATGCCTTATGTGGCCATTTGGATTGGGTTCTTTTTTATTGTCTATTCGGCGGCTGCGTTTATGGGGTGGGTGACATATAGGGCTTTAAGTGCCCGTGTGGTATAAAAATCCCTTACATGTAAAGATAACACAAAGGATGTAAAATGAACGATACCTTAAAGGTTGGAAATGTGACGCTAGGTAGCCGGTTAATCGTAGGCAGTGGCAAATACCCCGACTTTCAAACCACGCGAGACGCGACGTTAGCCAGTGGGTCAGAACTCATCACCGTAGCGGTGCGCCGTGTGAATATCACCAACCCCAATGAAGAGAATTTGTTGGACTATTTTAAAGATACCAATATCAAGCTTTTACCAAATTCCGCAGGATGTACGACGGCCGAAGAGGCCATCACCTTGTTTCGCATGGTGCGTGAAGCTACGGGCATCGACCTTATTAAACTCGAAGTCATCGGCGACACGGCCAAAACCCTCTACCCCGATGTAATGGAAACCCTCAAAGCCTGCGAAGTGTTAGCGCGCGATGGCTTTACCATCATGACTTACACCAACGACGACCCTATCATGGCCAAACGCCTTGAAGATGCGGGCTCTCACGCGGTTATGCCATTGGCCGCACCCATCGGAAGCGGTTTGGGCATCCAAAACAGGTACAACGTGCTGTTTATCAAAGAAGCAGTCAAGGTGCCTGTGATTGTGGACGCGGGGATTGGGTGTGCTAGTGACGCGGCGATTGCGATGGAGATTGGCGCGGATGGTGTGCTCACCAACACCGCCATTGCCCAAGCTGGGGACCCCATCCGTATGGCACGCGCCATGAAGCACGCGGTTATTGCAGGGCGCGAAAGCTTTTTAGCCGGACGCATTTTGAAAAAACCCTTCGCCACCGCAAGCTCGCCCACAGAAGGCCTCATCGAGTTTGGAAGAAGTTAAGAAGTTTTGATTTTGAAAGAAGCTTAAAAGAGGAAAAAGGAGCCTCGCTTGGAGGCTCCTAAGAAGCTAGCCGACGAATGTCTGGCCAGCGTAGAGGATGTAAAAACGTAGTGCCATAACCCCTGCAAGCACCAAGAAAGCGTTGAAGATGATGAAGGCAGTAGAGTGTTTCACGCTGTGAGGCATGACGATATTTAGTCCTACTGGAGCCGCAAGACCAACCCCAAAAACACCTACCCAAAATAAGGTTGCAAAGCCACCCGTTGTTAGTGCCGCCGCCGCGACACTTGCCGCCGCGCCACCTTGGTAGTACATGCCACTAAAAAGGGCAACCAGGATGAACATTTCGGCTAGAATGACTTTAAAGTCTAGCCCGTGTAAGTAGCTAACATTTTCTTCACCGGTAGTGCTTTTGAAGAATATAAGCCCTACGATAAGGTTGGCTGAAATGCCCGCTGAAATACCCGATGCCAAGAAAAGCAGTGGCAAAGTCGGTGTATTAAGTAACGGATAGGCATTCATCGCTGAGAGCAAGAAGCCCGTATATGCACCAACACCTACTGCTAGGATGAGCGTAATCACCTCAAGAAGCTTAGCTTGATTTTTGGCAATATCCGCCAAAGGAGCCAAGAAGCCAAAAGGGCCCTCATCGATGAGCGGTTTTCGGAAAATACCCAAGAAAAAGACGATGATGACAGGAAAGTAAGCAAACAAAGCCAACACCCCGATAGTCATCATGGAACCAAAGTTGTAGTTAATGAGCAATTTCCAAAAATGAAGTGGGCGGGTAAGGTCAGCAATCAAAAGCACTAAGCCCGCACCGATAGTCACGGGCGCAAGAATCGCACCCGCTTTAATGATACCATCCCAAGGAGAACTGTCGTTCCCTTTCATCCATTTAATAACGATTGCTGAAATAATCGCACCTGCTGAAAGACCTGCTAAAAAGAGGTACACTGCGATTGGCCAAGGCCAAACGATGCCGCCGTATTGTACGGTAGATCCCCACATTGGACTCATGACTGAATTCCTCCCTTCTTATTAGGTACGATAAACATTTTTGGCTTCGTGCCAAGGCTCTCTTTTTGGCGGTATGTAACGCGCTCAGAGAGGGTTTTGCTGATCTTGCTTGTTGGGTCATTGATATCACCAAAGACAAGCGCGTCGGTGGGACATACGGTCACACACGCAGGCTCTTCGCCGCGTCCAAGGCGTGTCTCTTTACAAAAGGTACACTTATCAGGTGCCTTGTGTCCAGGATGTACATAACGGGCATCATAAGGGCACGCCGCGTTACAGTATAAACAGCCCACACATTTATCAATATTGACCAAAGAAATCCCATTTTCATCAATGTAAGAGGCGCCAGTAGGGCACACTTTTACACAAGGTGTGTCATCACAATGGACACAGGATTGGCGGTGAAATTCAAACAACATATTCCCATTGGCAAGCTTTTTGGGCCCATTGACCCATACTTGCAAACGATAGACGCTCTCAGGGATGTCGTTTTCTGACCGACACGCGATATTACATGCTTGGCAACCGATGCACAGATTTTCATCGTGAATCATTCCATATTTTTTAGCCATGACTGTTCCCTCCCTTATACTTTTCTAATTTTGACGCCAACAACATGCAAGTCCATACCGGAATTTTGTCCAGTAAAGGAGGGGTATAGCGCGTTGCTATGAATTCCCTTGCTATGGTGACGTAAATTTTTGCTTATGTGCCCAAATCCCATATAGGCAAACACGGTGTCTTCACGAATACCTTCTGTGACCAACGCTTTGCCGCGCTGTGCAGAGTATTTGTTGTACAGTTCGATATCATCACCATCTTTGATGCCAAATTTTTTGGCAGTATTGGGGTGAATCCATGCACCAGCGTCGCTTTGGAGGTTGTTAAGCCATACGTTGTTGCCGCCTGCACCATTGGTGCGCACAGCAGACTTTCCATTGATGAAATACAATTCGTCAGACTCTTTGTATTTGTAGGGGTTGTATTTTAACCCGCCTGTGCCAGAAACTTTTTCAAGTTTTGGGCTAAAAAGTTGAATCTTCTTAGGAAGGTCAAAGGTGCCCTCTTCGTTGACTTTGGCAGCAGCTCCTGGGAATTGCTTGACAAACTTAGCAACACTCTCTTTTTCCTGAAGCATCAACGGAACGCCGTAGCCTTTTAAGCCTTTGAGTTTTAGCTCTGCTAAAAGATCAACGTTGTCACCTACTTGTTGCAAGCGGTAATCCTCGATGTCTTTCCATTGGAAGTAGTCACTAAGATTCATTTTGGCGGCAAGTTCTTTGGCAATCATCCATGTGGGCTTAGAGTTTCCAACAGGGTCAACCACTTTTTGGCGGCCAATGCTGTAGCTTGGGTTCTTGCCTCCGCCTGCTGTGAGTTCTTGATCGCGCTCAAGGTAAGTAGTGTCTGGAAGAACAACATCAGCAAACCATGCGGTGTCAGAAACTTGATAGTCTACTGCCACAATCAAATCCATCGCCTTCATACCCTTTAAAACGGTGTCTAGGTTTGAATAGTTCATGACAGGGTTATTACGCGCAATGAACCATCCATGGATTTTATAAGGAACGCCAGGAAGTTCTTCTAAGGCTGCCTTGGGAACCAATGTCGTAATCCCCTGTCCTTTACTGGCTAAGAAAAATTCAGAATCTTCTTCGCCAATGCGGTCAATGCGTGGCATTTCAATCTTGGGATACGCCGGTGATTTTGGTTTCTTGAGCCCTGGTGCTTTGGGGTCTTCTTCGCCCAAGAAAGAGTTGTAAAGGCTTGCACTTTTAGGGAAGTAGTAGCCGCCGTCTTTTTCCACAGCACCCACAAGTGCGTTGACCATCATCATGGCGCGACGCAATTCAAGCTCTTGGGCTGAAAGGGTAACACGGTGGCCATAATCAAAGATAGCCCTAGGAGCAGCCGCAGCAAACTCACGGGCAATACGGCGAATGGTATCTGCTGGAATGTCGCACTCAGAAGCCATTTTTTCAGGGGTATATTCAGCCACAGACGCTTTAAGTTCTTCAAAGCCTACGCAGTTTTTCTCTACGAATTTTTTGTCGTACAGGTTTTCACTAATAAGTACATTGATAAACGCTAGCACAAACGGATAATCATGCCCTGGTTTAATGGCATGCCATTCGCTTGCTTTAGCAGCCATAACAGAAAGCCTAGGTTCAAAGGTTACAACCTTGGCTCCCTTTTGCATCGCACTCATGTATTGGCGAGCGTAGGAGATAACAATGCCTTCAAAGACGTTGTGGCCCATGTTGATGATGTATTTGGCGTTAGAGAAGTCGCGGTTAACACCGCTGCCATAAACATCTTTACCTGACATGCCATAGGCTAATGGACAGGTTGCTTCATGGCCAAAAATATTGGGTGAGCCATAAGCTTGCGCCAAGTGGTGAAACCAAACTTTTGTCCATCCACTGCGCGCAGTAAATGCCATGGTGTGGGCCCCATATTTTTCTTTTATTTCGTCCATTTTTTTTGCAATAAAAGTGTAAGCTTCGTCCCAACTGACTTCCTTCCACTTTCCTTCGCCCCGCTCACCTACACGCATAATAGGGTTCACTAAGCGCATTGGATCGTACAGCTGATTAAAGCCTGAGCCTCCTCTAGCGCACACCCTTCCCCCGCGACTCCTGTCGTTGGGATTGCCGCGAATAAAGACACCTTTTCCATCTTCTACGCGTGCTTCGATGGTGCAAGAACTGGTACACATTTCGCAGATACTGGGTACAAATTTAGCACTCCCAGTGACGGCTTTTTGGTCCTTGCTGAGTGCGCCAAGCGTCCCTGGAATGGTCGAGAGACCAACCGCAGCCGCTGCTCCGGAAGAGAGCTTTAAAAAGCCTCTTCTACTAAGCGTTTGAGTCATTTTTCATCCTTTTCTAAGATATGATGGTGGCATAGTAGACTAGCTGCGTAAACTGAGCGTAAATTCTTAATCTAAAAAGTTAATTCGTCAAAATAATCGTGCTTTTTGGCGAAAGATAGACTAAAATAGTAAGATATTTTCGTCAGCTACTAAAATCCTTGACAAAAAAATTTAATTTGTCTAAAATTACGTCCTCAAAACGTCTGCGGGAAATGTCGTCCCGATTTTCGGGGTGTAGCGCAGCCTGGTTAGCGCACTTGGTTTGGGACCAAGGGGCCGAAGGTTCGAATCCTTTCACCCCGACCATTCGTTAAGGCTTTTTGAGATGGTGAGTGTAGCTCAGTCGGTTAGAGCATCAGGTTGTGGTTCTGAGGGTCGTGGGTTCGATCCCCATCACTCACCCCATTTTTTCTAAAGCGCGTTTGCGTTCGTAGCTCAATTGGATAGAGCAACAGACTTCGGATCTGTAGGTTATAGGTTCGACTCCTATCGGGCGCACCATTTTAACGCTTCAGTCGAAAGATGCGCTCGTAGCTCAGTTGGATAGAGCAACGGCCTTCTAAGCCGTAGGTCTCAGGTTCGAATCCTGACGGGCGTACCACTGAAATGTTCTTCTTTTTTATGTGCGGATGTGGTGAAATTGGTAGACACGCCAGACTTAGGATCTGGTGCCTGACGGTGTGGAGGTTCGAGTCCTCTCATCCGCACCACCCCTATTTTAGGGGCTTCACTGAGATTTCAAAATCTTTCTCTTTATCTTCATACTCTTCAAAAGTACACATTAGGGTACACATTTAAAATATTAATGCCATAATCAACATCTTCTCAAGTTTATTTTATTAAAATGCATTATTCGGAAATTGATTTATTTTAAACAAATAGTGATTGGATAATATTTTGAAAAATATTTTGCGAGACTCAGAAGCCTACAAGGAAATAGAAAATTTTAAGGGGTATGAACTTACTCATTGCATAGCATATGAGATGGGAATGAGAAATGCTGAAGTTCAGATGATATTACATTTAATGGACGCTCTCGGCAAAATTCATAAATTACTTTCGACTGATGAATCTTCAGTAAAAACTAATTCCCCTTCTTGGAAACACTTGATAAATATACTCTTGTTTTCCAGAAAAAAACTCGACGAGTACGACTATTTTTCGCACTTTAAAAATTCATCCCCTTTTACAAGCATGAGGGGAATATCAATGACATATCTCGCTTCTTTTTCTCTACTACTGGAAGAGGGGTACTACATGTATCACCACAATGGATGCGTTGTGCCTCCTGACCTGCAAGAATACATAAATGATGAATCTTTTTTCTTTAGCACTGACACAGAAGTAAATAGCTTTATATCCAACAAAATTTTTCTTGAAAGTGTAAAACAAAGGGATGATTCTCCTCGATATAAAGAGAATTTTATTACAAACAATGATGGCTATGCTTTATATCAAGCAGGCTATGAAGATACTGATTATTTTGCAATAAATAAAGTTATGACTAATTTTAAAAGAAGAATGCGCGAAGTTAATCAAATGCAAATAGTCATAAATATCTCACTGCCTAAAAAAGAGATTTTAGAATTTGTTAGCAAAGTTAAAGATGATCATGACGCCAAAAAAACTGGAATCAAAAATCCATATGAACTCTTAAGCCAAGAGTATGATCTTGATTTTCAAGAATTTAAGGACATGACTCAGAAAGAGTGGGCCGATTGTTTTTTTATTTATGACTATTTTTCAGAAAGCAAAGATGAGCAGAAAGCTACAACGATGCAAAAAATACAAGAAATTTTAACAGAATACAATGGTGTAAAAGTTTTAAAAGAAGACACTGAGATAAAAAAGGATAAGAACAAGGGTGATAATTCTAAGTTTAAAGTTATCTCATACTCAGAATTTCGTGAAAAGAATCCTGAGTTTAAAAATGGAAAATGTATCGATACAATCTACAACACTAGTCGTGTTGACCATAAACCATTTTATAGCATTAAAACAATTGAAAGTAGACTTGCGCTCATGAAGGTGTTTATTGAAGACTTGAAGTATAAAACCTTGGTTATTAATTAAGACACCAGTCATTGGGCAATGCTACCTGCCGCACCACCTAAGTACAAATTTCTTTCAAAAAACCTACCCTGAAGCCATTGCTCAGGTCGTAACATTTTTCCATAATAATATTATTGTGTTTATCATGCGTGTTTTTTGCTTTAAAGCCAAATGCTTTACCATAATATCTTCCAATCATAGTATCAGATGCATTAGGCCTTAAAAAAGCGACCTTATATATCAAAATAGCCAGTCTCGCAGTTAGTTTTTTTTCTTTAATAAAAAAAACTATGGCATTCTTGTAGTTATAAGTAGTATCGGTTCTGCTACTATTATAGGAATTTATTTTTCGATATCTAGGAGCTAAATTATTCCTAGGAAGGGCAAAGCGCAAAAACATTTCTATAGTGCTGGGTTCTTTAATTATTTCCAAGGGGTCCCTTCTTTTTATATAAAAATAATTTTCATAAGCCCCATGGATTTCATTATAGTCTATGGCCGGGGGATTCGATACATCACTTACAAAATTTTCTGAATTAAAACCATTTTCTCCTGTTATATCCATCCAATTGATCAACAGTATAGGGTGCTCACAAGCAATTTGCTCAACATCCAATAAAAAACTGTTTGTGTAGAGTACTAGATTTCTGCGCGATTGAGTTGCCGATGAAATAATAGCTGCGGAATTATCAACTCTTGCGATTTTATAACATTTTTCTGAGAAATTCAGCAATGAAAAAACTTCCTCAATTTTAGAGACCTCAGTAGTTTTAAGAAATGCAAATAGTAGAATAACTTGATTATACTCCTTTTCTTTTATTGTAGTGAACCAATTTTTCATTAAATCATACTCGCCTTTATTTGAAATTTTTTTACACAATTCATTCATGTGCTCATGCTCCCTAGATAGATTTTAATAAATTTAGTTCTCTTTAAATACGCTCGATATAGTGTTAGCTTCCAAATATCTAATAAGCTCATTTCTAGCAATATGTATTTTCGATGCTATTTTAATAATTGCCAGCTTGTTGCTAGATATTAGTTTTTTAGCCGTACTTACTTTTATTAAACGCATCTCCTCAATTTCTTTTAAATTAAATAATACGCCTTGAGGAATAATTTCTTCATATGTTGATTTCATTTGCAAACTCCTTTTCTGTTTACTGGAAGAATTATACAAAGACTCATATTTTCGAGTAGGAAAAAAAAGGGGGTGATTTTTTTCTCATTCATAAAATCACCCAAAAGTCTGTTTTAACTAGTTAAAAAGAAGATTGAACTAGTTAAAAAGAAAAACTGGGCCACCAAGACACATACTCTAAGGCCAGCATATAAGATAAGCTTACAAATTTACCCGATTCTTTGACTAGAGTTCCTCATCGCCTTCGTCTTTTAATCCCAACTTTTTTCAATCACATATTACAACTATAGCTAAGGCAGTTCCCCCGCTTTAGACTATCCCCACAGGAGGAAATACAATGGATTGGAGAAAGAGAATACAGCACCGTAATGAGCTTCCCTTTAGAGTTCCTACATGGAAGTTTATGTGGATTCGTTTTGTGAGGTACTTCCAAACAAAGCTCACCCACTGGAGGCGTTAAAGATGGAAAATTGCTTACACCACCCCTTACATGTAAACCAGCCCAAGAGGAATATTCCTCTTGAGGATTGGCTTGACTCCCTTGATGCGCCTAGCGAAGAGGAGATTATGTATATGGAGCAAGAGTTTAAAATGTCCCTTCAAGACAAACGCTCTCTCCCACTCTCCCCTTCAAATACCACAGATTACTGTCCCCTCAAGGAGGCATAATGGTTCCTATGTCGGTCATATTATCTGCGGTAATGGCTGTTGTTGCTATCTTAAAAGAAGCCCTTGAAAAAAATGGCAAGTAGCTGTTTTTGCACCCCATGCAAAAGGATTAAACCATGCAAATTACCCCCTTAACAAACGAACAGCTCTATGGCTGCGCTCCTTCAATCTTCTCCGAGACACCCATTGAGGGTGTGTCGGACAGGTATGCTTTTGTACCCACCTATTCAGTGTTAGATACATTCAGAAATGCGGGCTATTACCCCATCATGGCAAGCCAAAGCCGAGTGCGCAATAGCCTCAACCAAGGCTACCAAAAACACATCGTGCAGTTTCGTAGCCTTGATAATCTCCTACGACCAGATGCCAAGGAAGAGTACGCAGATATAGTGCTTACCAATTCCCACAACAGAACATCCTCATTCATTGTTGATCTTGCTATTTTTCGTATAGTGTGCGCTAATATGATGGTCGTGCCCTCACACACTTTTTCCCACCACTCCATCATCCATGCAGGATTTAACCTCGAAAAAGTCCATCTTGCCATTGAGGAAGTAACTTCCCATATGTCCCACATGGACAAAGAGATTGCCCAGTTTAAAGCCATTGAACTCTCCAATTCCGAACAGCATTCTTTCGCAAAGGCTGCTGTGGATATTCGTTTTGATAGGGATATTCACACCGTAGATTTCATGGAGCTGTTGCGTGTACAACGGGAAGAGGATGATAACCCTTCCTTGTGGAGTGTCTTTAACCGTGTTCAAGAGGCAGTCATTAGAGGTGGCGTAAAAGGAAGCAACAAGACCACAGGTCGCCCCTTTACCTCAAAGCCCATTACCGCTATTGATGCTAATTTGAAAATCAACAAAGAACTCTTTCTCACAGCGCAAATGATGGCTAATCTAAAAACACTGCCTTTGATGGCTGCATAAGGAGGCGTATATGAAATTGGTCAACTACCAACTCCAAACCCACATTGAGAGCTTATCGGGAAGCAAGTCCACCCAGTTCTTCACCGACTATGTGCGCTCCATCCTCCAAGACACCTCCAAGCCTTACTACCGAAGGGCTGATTATGTGGGGTTGTCGCTACAGGAGCTAAAAGAAAAAATAGATGCCTTGCAAGAGGATATCAAAGAGTTACAACAGCTCAAAAAGAGGCTATCAGACTCCTTTGATACCGCCAGAGAACTCATTGCCACCCTCTTTGTGGAAAACGGCATAGACCGCATAGATGGCAACATCATCAGCTCGCTCACCCTTGCCAAAGAATCGGTAAAAACAGAAACCTCTATCAAGGTGCTTGACCAAGAAGCAATCATGCGCCTTGGATACATTAAGTACCAACCAGACTTAGAGGCAGTAAAGAAAGCGGTGATGGAAAAAGAAGGAATGGAAGAGCTAGGAGCTTATGTCTCCGTAGAGACAACCACCGCCACAACACCCGCTCGTGTTAAAGTCAATGTAAAACGCACCAGTGCTACCACCCAAGCAGACGAACTGTTGCGCCTTACCCAAGCAGCCTAAAGGAGAATCGATGTTTACCCAGTCCCAACACAGCATCTTGCGCCAAGAGCTTGATGCATCACGTATTAAAACCCGCTCAAAAGGAAATGTTGACCTCTCCTATTTGGAGGGGTTTGACATCATAGACACTGCCAATAGAATCTTTGGCCATGGCAACTGGAGCTATAAAATAACATCCCTAGAGGAAGTTTCCCAAGAACCCAATGCTAATGCCAACACCGTTGTGTGCTACAAAGCAGTGGTGCGAGTAACCGTATGGGAAGAAGAGCATGTAGCATCCATCCACAGGGAAGATGTGGGGTTTGGTACAGGTATTGCCAAAATGCTCAGTGATGCCCACGAGGGCGGAGCCAAAGAAGCCGTCACCGATGCCATCAAAAGAGCCTTGCGTAGCTTTGGCGCACAGTTTGGGAATTCCCTCTACGATAAAAGCAAACACCACCACACCCAAACGCAACCCTCCAACCACACACGCCCTCTTGTCCCACAAGAGCACACAAAGCTTACCAACCTTGGCTTAACCGTCATGGAGCAAGGACAAAACCTAGTGGTTATTGGAGAGGATATCTTTAGCAAAAGAGACACCATTAAAGCGTGCGGGTTTAAGTGGGATGGTGTCTCTAGGCTTTGGTATAAACCCAAAGAACAGCAAGCAGCCTAAGATGAAAGAGTTCATACCACAAGCGCTCCTTAGCACCATTCCAAACCTTTACGATACCCAAGACCAAGAAAACCCCCTGTGCCATGTCAAGCTCTTTACCCCTGATGGGAATTGGACATGGTTTATCATCGAGCTTTTTAAAGATGATATGGACACATGCTATGGCTATGTGCAAGGACTTGAAAATGAGTTGGGCTATTTTAGCCTCAAAGAGATAGGCGGGGTTAGAGGACTGTTTGGCTTGGCTGTTGAGTACGACACCGCTTTTACGCCCACTCCCTTATCTCTTCTTTTATCTAAGCACACTCACCCATGAATACCCTCTCTACTAAAACAGCCTTTTATCACTACATTGCACAAGAGGCAAAAAAGGACTTCAACGGATGGACGGAACAGGGGTTGGAGTTTTTGCTCTCTCAAGAAAGACTTAGCAGAAAACTTAGGAAAAAAGCACAACGCATACTGCTCTTGGCGAAGAAGTGATTCTTTGCCAAGGGTGGCTAGCTGTGTGTTTGTTTTTTCCCTAACTTTGTATATCTTATCCCACTATAAATCATCGTAAAATCAGAACTATTTAAATTCTGTATACACAGTTTATTGGCCATATTCAAAATCATCCATTTTAGGTTATTAATATTATTAAATAATTAATAATAGATAAATCATAGATATAGAGCAATGACTTATCGTAGATATATTCTTTAGAGTATTGCATAGAGATAGCCTTGAGACCTTCATTCATGAATAGCTCAAATAAAAATATCTGTATACATACCTTTTATTGAAATAAAACAAAAGGATATGAAATGTCAAACAGTAAAATGGTTAATAAAAGACTAGAAAGCACAAAAGGGTACCTAGAAGCACTACAAGCTAAGTACTCAAAGCTGCTTGTGTTGCGTGTGGATTTAAGCTATAAAAAACCATATAGCGATAGTATTACATTGGATGAGGCCAATAGGGATCTTAACAGGATGTTCAATAATCGAAGAGGTAAGCCATTGCTCTTTGAGGATCAAGTTGGCTATATGTGCTTAAAAGAACAAACAGAAGATAAAGGTATTCATTTCCATACAGTGTTCTTGTACGATGGTAACAAAGTGCAAAAGGATGCTTATTTAGGGGATAGGATTGGTGATTACTGGAGAGGCTTAACGAACGACAAAGGCAGCTACTTTAATTGTAATCGCCAAAAATACGAGTATGAGGGATTGGGTATGCTAAATCACACAGATGTGCAAAAGCGAGAGGTTTTAGATAAATATGTACTATCGTATCTTTGTAAAGACGATGAAAACCAAAGTATTGAGTCTGTAAAAAGCAACAGTAGAGATAGGGCGTTTGTAAGAGGAACTATGCCAAAGGAGAAGAAGAAAGCAGGAAGACCAAGAGGCAAGTAATATGTTCTATAAATAGCCTTTAAGTGGGCTATTTTACAGAAAATACAAATTTGATAAAAGTGGAATAAAGCCTATAAATAAGGTCTTCTATGGGCTATTCCAAGCTTATTCTGGCGGCTATTGAAATCCTAAGTAAAGCATAAATGCTCAGCGAAATATTCTTTATGAGAAGGCTATACTCTGCTTGTGCAAAGAAGAGCAAAGCATTGACCCGATAAAAACGAGCGAGAAAGATAGAGCGTTTGTGCGAGGGGCTATTTCGAGGAAGAATAAGAGAGCGACAGGAGTGAAATACCCGTAGACTTCATCAGACACAAAAAAGATAGATAATTTCATTTAGAAGCGTTTGCTCATAGATGGTATTAGTATATTGGGGCATGACTCTTGCGCGCAGTATGGCTGTAGATATTTTTAGAAGACTAATATTTAAACCAAAAAATTGGGTCGATAAAAAGTAAAAAATTCTTTAAGGTTTAATGTCCAAAAATAGAGATTTTATTAAAGATATGTTACCATAAAACAAAATTACATATTATTGGGATTTTATAAGTTAGTATTGCGGCATGAGAGATGTAGAGTTAAGTAGAATAGCTGGAATATCTATATAGCCATCAGAAGGTGGAGAATCTTGAATAACTGTTACAAAAATTTATTGACCTATTAAATAGTCCCGCTTGATTTTTAATAAAGAGACTCGAGATGGTCGAGGAGATAAAAGAGATGAAAGGTATTTAAATGAGGCTATTAGGAGCAGAGGTAGATGCGGCTAATGTAGGAAAAATTATTAAGGTAAGTGGATTAGAAATTAGTTATACGAAGTTGAATAAATATATTAAGAGTAGTATTAATGAGCTATAGGGAAAGTCCGATACCGTTTAAGTGCGACCACAAGAGCTGGTTCTCTAGTGCTTTAGACTATCTTAACATCGCCGAGAGCAGCGGATGGCCTGACGCTTTTGGAGAGGCATTTAGAAATTGGTATTCTTCTTCGGTCAAAAAAGAAATCAAGACTTTAAGTCTGTTTAGCGGTGGTGGAGGCCTTGACATCGCTTTTCATGACATGGGGTTTTCCATTGTTGAATGTGTTGAAATAGAAGAGAAGTTTGTAAGGACCCTGAAGAAAAACGTTGAGAGTGGTCGACTTGGTCGTAGTGTCATAAATTGTGTAGATATTCGTGACTATAGTTGCTATGCTGGCGATATCGATTTTATTATTGGCGGACCGCCTTGCCAGACTTTTTCTGCGGCGGGTGCTAGAGCGGCGGGTGTGTGTGCCCTAGATGACAATCGAGGAACACTGTTTGAAGAGTATGTAAGGTTACTAAAGGCCCTCAAGCCAAAAGGTTTTCTGTTTGAAAACGTTTATCGTATAGTTGGGGCACAGGGCGGGAAGCCATGGGAGCTAATTCGCAGTGCTTTTAATGGTGCTGGTTACAATTTATTTTGGAGGATTCTAGACTCAGCAGACTTTGGTGTTCCTCAACATAGAGAAAGATTAATTATTGTTGGCATCATGGATGGCGACTACAAGTTCCCGTATCCAACACACGGCCCAGATTCAAAAGACAACCGTCCATACTATACAGCTGGAGATGCTATCATGGATATTCCGAATCCGAGAAAAGTACCCGCGATTAATGGAAGACATGGTCATCTCCTGGAAGATATTCCGCCAGGCTTGAACTACAGTTTCTATACAGAAAAGCTTGGACATCCGAATCCTATTTTTGGCTGGAGAACAAAATTTTCTGATTATCTGTATAAGGCTGATCCAAAAATGCCCATTCGCACGCTCAAGGCTCAAGGCGGTCAGTATACTGGCCCATTTAGCTGGAAGAACAGACATTTTTCACTAGATGAGCTAAAGAGACTCCAAACATTTCCCGATGATTATGAATTATCTGGAAATCGACAAACGGCAATTCACCAGCTTGGCAACTCAGTTCCGCCACAATTTGGAAGAATTCTTGCATTGTCAATTCTCAATCAAGTCTTCAGTGTTCCACTTCCGTTTAAAATCGAATATCTTGCAGAAGGAACACAACTCGGATTTAGGGCTAGAAAGTCTAGTTTAACAAAACTCTATTTTAAAAAAGCTGCACAAAAGCTGGAGCAGCTAAAGTCTAGTGGTCGCTTTGATGTGGAACAAAGTCTTTCATCTTTTAAGAAAGAAACTCTATGGGTCTCTTTCGCCAATGACTTTTCTTTTAAAGTACTCAATACTGAGTACAAGGGTTCTGTTGCCATGTTTTGCAGACGAGACAAGAAGAAGTTGTATATTTCAACTACTGAGAATGGGGACTGCGATTTGGAACTAGTTATTTCTGTTTCCAAAGAAATAGCCTCTATCCTTGGTGTTGACAATATTTATTTATCAGCAAAGTGCGACCGTTCAGAAGTGTTGACTTTATTGTGGAAGTCGCTAGAATATCTTGTTAGTAAGCATGCGTATAAAGAAGATTTGGTGCAGCTATTCGGTTATTATCAACACAGAGGAAGTTTTTCTGTTAAGTGCAATATTTCCAAACACCTTGAGTCCGATTCTGATGTGTTTTGGCGCATTGTCAGACGGCTATCTGAGGGGCTAGGTGTTGGCCAACAGATTCATGAAGATGATCTTACATCCATTTTTCAAGTTAATAAGGATTGCCTTTATTTAACACTTGTTAGGCTAAAAGCACTTGCCTTTGAAATCAGAAGCAATAACACAAATCCACAGATTAATAGGGGTTATTTTCTTATCCCTTATGTATTCCCGACACTCAATAAAAGAAGTCTTCAGAGAAAGACGAAACTATTATAAGGTGCAAAATGAGTAATGATTTGATTTTTCTTAAGGTATTTGAAGATAGATCGGAACTTGTCCGCAACGACAGAACTGAAGTTTTTAGAGAGGGTGCTGTTGATGAAGATGCTAGAGCTAGATCAAAAACGATAAAGGATGCATTTAGCTCCGGATACCTCGATAATCTAATTAATGACCTTTTGTTAAACAGAGTCACAGTCTCTCGGTTAAATATCCATACAAGGGGACTTATAGATTCTCTCGTTGGCTCCATTACAAGCGAGGTTGGCAGAGCATTGGTGGCACTGGCGGTTATGCAGCTAACCATCAAGTCAATTGAGCCAGCACAGAGCATAAGATTGCACAAAGGGAGCAGTTCGAGAGGTCATTTTTCATGGAAAGATGGTATTTCAATGAGAGTGCTGGACAAGAATTTTGTCACACCTATTCTAAGAAAATACGGACTTCTTAGGCTAAATGCAGACGGTTTTATGATGACAAGGAGCTTGGCGGAGAATTATCCGTATTCAAAACTTTACAAGGCGCAATTGCGAGGAGCTAGAGATGAGTGGCTAGAACTAGTTGAACTCATGGAGTCAGATGGTTTTGATTCAAAGAGTACACTATCTTATGTTCTTTCGCTATTGATTAATAGTGCAGAAGATTTCACCAATTCCGTTGATTTATTATTAGAATTGTTAAGGCAATTTAACGATAGCACTCCCAATTTTTTGAAAGTGTACTCACTAATCGAAAAACACATTTCAAAGTCAAATTACTCTGCGAGATTATTCGAAGTTGCTATGCATGCTGCTTGTCAAGCAGCTATTGAAGAAAATCTACTTGCTGGATTGGAACTGAGGCAATTGTCGCAAATGAGATCAGCAAATAAGAAGCATGGAAATATTGCAGATATTGAACTGCTGGATGGACATGAAATTGTAGAGGCCTGGGATGCTAAGTATGGAAAAAGTTATCTTCGCGATGAGCTTGAGGAAATAGCCGAGAAGATACTACTGCATCACTCGGTAAATCTCATAGGATTTGTTTCCTCGGTATCGCCAGATGTGAATTCTGAGATAGTGACCAGAGCCAAAGATATATCTGAGCTTCACGGGGTTGAAGTGCGTTTTCTTTCATTTAAAGACTGGATAGATAGATTTTGTAATGCTTCTAATAAGTCTGGGGGCTCTGTTGATGTTTTTGGGAGAAAGTGGTTTACAGCATATGCAGAGTCGTTGGCTCAGATAAGGCGAGATATTGCGCCCATTGACGAGCCTTGTCATCTATGGGTGAAGGAATTAGGCGAATTGCTTAAAATTGAACTAGAATAATTTCCATCGACTTGAGCAAGTAAAATCAGCTACGCAACTTATATTATCTAACCCTCTTAAAAAAATCATCCAATGACTCAGCGGCAACTTCTTGTCGGACTTTAGAATAGCGCTTGGTCACACCGATGGAGGTGTGGCCAAGCACGGATGCCACTTGCTCCAAAGTTTTTCCATTAGACACAAGTGTCCCTCCTATAATGTGGCGCAAGTCGTGAATTCGCACAGGAACTCCTACTTTTTCTAACACTTTCTCCCAGTGGTTTCTCACAGTTCCTTTGTTCATTTTTTTATCTTTATTTGTTAAACCGTGAAAAATGAAGCCGCTTTTTTGGATACCCATGGTTTCGAGCGTTTTTATCAAGTCATCACTAAGTTTATAGGTCATAGGTTTTCTAACTTTGTTATTCTCAAATCTAATAGTATAAGTATGATTATCAATATTAATATCACTCCACTGTAGGCTTAGTACCTCATTTAGCCTTCTACCATGAGATAGCCAAACAAATATACTTCTAAAAGGCTCCACAGGATAGCTAAACAGCACATCGTATAGTTTCTTTGTCTGCTCATCCGTAAGGTCAATGCTCATCTGGTTATCAAACTTTGGTATTTGTATAAGCTCCGCAGGGTTTATGGCAATAGTGCCATCCAGCACATAGCGCTTAAATAA
This sequence comes from Sulfurospirillum sp. HTRB-L1, assembly GCF_059415125.1. Lineage (NCBI taxonomy): Bacteria > Pseudomonadati > Campylobacterota > Epsilonproteobacteria > Campylobacterales > Sulfurospirillaceae > Sulfurospirillum > Sulfurospirillum sp. HTRB-L1. The sequence continues at coordinate 470,091 of NZ_JCAHZR010000002.1, read as the reverse complement.
AGGGCGCATTGTCTCCTTGATGGACTTCGCAGTACGAGGGCTTTTTCCGATGTCCAACATCTCGTTAACAATGTTTTGAAGTTGCTTAGTTGTGATTTTATCTATAGAGGCTTTTGCAAGGGCGGGTTTTGATAAAATCCATTTGTTGACAGAAAGAACATATGACTCTAATGTGTTTGCAGAAAGTTGATTCTTTTTTATTTCCACAAAATCATCCCATGCTTGCTGAAGTGTGGGGATTTTGATTTTAGTCTCTTTATGCAGTCCTTCTTGTAGATTTTTAAGTAGGCTTTCTCTTTTTGAAGAAACCTCTCTTAGCGCCTGAAGGAAAGTAATTTTTTTAGAAAAATTGAATGTCTTTTTGGTTTGAATTCTAACACCGCTTCTGTTCACATGAGTAACACGGAGAGCGAGCTTAAAGTCTCTTGAAATATAAGTAGGGGCTTTCTGAATTTCACTTCCACCAAAGAGGTCATCATTGTCTATGAAGTATATATTTCTACAGTCGGTTTTGGGTAGATTGACTTTAATAAACTTGTCAGCCATATGAAACCTTCTCTAAGTGAATTAGGGTACACATTAGGGTGCACATTTTTATAAATAATTGTACCTATTTGTAGCTTAGAGGAAATAAATAGAAGCCTATAAAACCCCAATATATAGGGATTTTATAGGTAGTTGTAGCTACTTGTAATTACTTTAAATTCTAGACTTAGGATCTGGTGCCTGACGGTGTGGAGGTTCGAGTCCTCTCATCCGCACCACCTTTTTTTAAAAGGTGACCACAAAACTTCTTTTTAAAACCAATCTTTTTTTATGTTACATTTGTGTTTGGGTCTTTTTGGGTGCCTTACATGTAAGGCACCCAAGGGGCTTATTGCGGACGTCCAGTGGGGGCTTCGGTGCCACCGCCCATGGATTGGAGGGCAAGGTATTTGTCGCCAAAGCGTTTGAGGTTGTCAAGTTCGCGGTCGTATGCGTCGTAGTGGCGCTCTTCATCGGCAACCAACTCTTCAAAAATCTTTTTTGAAACCGAATCAGCGTTCGTGGCACAGGCTTGTGCCATTTTATTGTAATCTTTCGCGCTGGCTTCTTCCATAACAACGGCCATTTCAAGCATCTCTTTAACGTCTTGGATGCGCTTTACGGGGTCTTTGGGCTCCATGCTAACGTCCCCTTTTAAAAATAAAATACGATCTGCTAACTTTTCAACATGTAGCATCTCTTCGATGGCAGTGCGTTTAAATAAGTTAGAAAGCAGGGTGTAACCTTGGTCGTCACAGTGGAAGTGGAAGTACATGTATTGGTGTACAGCACTTAGCTCATCCGCAACGGCGGCGTTGAGTAACTCAATACTTTTTTTATGCATAGAAGTCTCCTTGAGGGTGTAATCAAGCAAGTGTAGCATAATCTCTCTAAGGCGAAATTTACCCACAATACTCTAGGATGTCTCACCAATAAAAGGAATCCCATGCTCCCCTCTTGGAAGCCCCAATACAGTGTCAACCACTCCGAACTCGACGCCCAACACCAAGAATTGTTTCGTTTGGCATTGGATGTGTACACCCTTAGTCCGCAGCGGGCTACCAAAGAAAACATACGTACCTTGCTTAAAAATTTTTACATGTACATGCAAAAACACTTTAAAGAAGAAGAAGCGTACATGCAAGAGATTGGCTATGTGGGGTTTGAAGAACATTGTCTTTTACACGGGAGCATTATTGAAGCCATGAACGGCCTTTTGCAACAAAGCCACTCGTTTTTAGAGATGCAAGCCTCCATGCGAAAGATTGTGCGGGTATGGTTGGTGGAGCATATTTTGGTGCACGATATGCAGTATGAGGCGTGGCGCAAAGAAAAGCGTCGAGAAGCCGCTAAGGTTAAGGGTGTTATCGACGAGGAGATTACACCTCTTTAGCGCCGCAAATCGGGATAAGTTTGTTGAAACTTTTTCACTTTGGGTACAACAACAGCACGGCAATACCCTGCGTCGGGATTGTTTTTAAAATAGTGCCGATGGTACGCTTCTGCCTCGTAAAAAGGCATAGCAGGGACGATGTCTGTGACAATGGGCGCTGAAAATTTCCCTTGGGCCTTTTCTCTTGAGCGTAGCGCGCATTCGTATTGGCGTGGGTCGTGGTAGAAGATGACGGAGCGGTATTGCGGGCCTGTATCGTGCCCTTGTTGGTTGCGTGTGGTGGGGTCGTGGATGTTCCAAAAAATCGCGAGAATCTTTTCGAGGGAAATGACATCAGGGTTAAAGGAGACTTGCACCACTTCTGCATGCCCCGTTTGGCCCGTGCTTACTTGCGCGTAGGTGGCTTCTTCTTGGGTACCGCCCATGTATCCGCTGAGCGCTTCATGGACACCAATCACGTCTTCGTAAACGGCCTCAAGGCACCAAAAACAGCCACCCCCCAGGGTGATAACATCGCAATCCATGAAGTGTCCTTTTAGGTAAAGTCAACCATCCTACACAAAAAGCACGCGTTAGCCTTTTGCATCATAGTATGGCGGGATTTAAAATATGCTAAAATACTTTCAAATCCCAAAAAAGACGGTTTATGCAAAAGCTTTTTGTCTCACATCCCACCCCTTCAGGCTACCGTATTGCATGTCAAGGTGCGTGGACCCATGGGTTTGTGGCTTCGGTGCTTGACGCGCAGGCATGGAAGCATGTGAGAGCAAAAGCAACCTTTGATTTTTCACAGGTGGTTTCCATGGACACGGCTGGGGCCTTGGCATGGTTACATGTAAAGGCGCGTCTTGAAGCGGCGGGGGTACATGTCGAGGTGGTAGGCATGCAAACCACGATGGAAAAATTGATTGATTTGTGCAAAACGCACTTCCATAAGGAGGCGCCTTCTAGGGCTTCTTTTGGCATGCTAAGTGAAACGTTTGTGGCGCTGGGAAAACATGTGGAGGGCATGTGGAGGGCATTTTTACTCTTTGCTTCCTTTGCAGGAGGCGCCATGTACGCTCTAGTGCAAACGTTACGTGCGCCAAAGAAAATCCGTTTTCGTGCCACCTTGTACCATTTGGAGCAAAGCGGCTTAAACGCGCTTCCTATCATCATCATCACCGCATTGCTTATTGGTGTGGTAATCGCCTACCAAGGGGCGGTGCAGTTAGAAAAATTTGGGGCCAATATTTTTATCGTGGAGATGGTGGGTATCGCCGCTACGCGTGAGCTTGCGCCTATGATCGTTGCCATTGTCATTGCTGGACGGAGTGCTTCGGCCTTTACGGCCCAAATTGGGGTGATGAAAATCACCGATGAGGTGGATGCGATGAAAACCATGGGCTTTGGCCCCTGGGAGTTTTTGGTTCTTCCTCGGGTAATCGCCCTAATTATAGCCTTGCCTTTGTTGGTACTTTTAGGGGACGCGGTGGCCATTTTTGGAGGCATGCTAGTAGCGCGCGCAGAACTTGGAATCAGTTTTGTAGAATTTGTGGACCGTTTTCAAGAGACGGTTGCGCTCAAGCACGTTGTCATTGGCCTTGTTAAAGCACCAATTTTTGGCATCATCATCGCGCTGATTGGGTGCCATCGGGGGTTTGAGATTAGCTCTTCTACTGAAAGCGTGGGAAAATACACAACCATTAGCGTTGTGGATGCAATTTTTTGGGTCATCGCCTTTAATGCCCTATTTTCAGTGCTTTTAACGGAGCTTGAGATATGATGGTTGAGGTAAAGAACGTGGTCACTGCCTTTGGAAGCCATGTGGTACACGATGGGGTGAGTTTACATGTAAAGAAAGGGGAAATCTTTGGACTTTTGGGCGGAAGCGGAAGTGGAAAAACCGTCTTGATGCGCGAAATGATTTTGCTCAACCGTCCTAAAAGCGGGCAAATCCGTGTCCTTGGGGAAGAGCTTGCCTCCCTTGATGAGGCGGCCAAGCAAGCCTTGCGTCTTCAGTGGGGGGTGTTGTTTCAATTTGGCGCCTTATTTAGTTCGCTTACTGTGCTTGAAAATGTCATGATTCCTTTGCAAGAATACACCCCGCTGCCCCGTGCGTTCATCGAAGAGATGGCGCGGATGAAGCTTCGGATGGTAGGATTGCCCGAGCACGCCGCCTCCTTGTGGCCCGCAGAACTAAGTGGCGGGATGAAAAAGCGTGCGGGACTTGCGCGGGCGTTGGCGCTAGACCCAAAGCTGCTCTTTTTGGATGAGCCAACTTCGGGGCTAGACCCCTCAAGTGCCAGAGCGTTTGACGCGTTGGTGTTGGAACTTCGAGAACTTTTGGGGGTGACGATTGTGATGGTGACCCACGATAAAGATACGATTGAACACGTGTTAGATAGGTTTGTGATTTTGGGCGAAGGGAAAGTGCAAGCGCAAGGGTCCTATGCCGATCTTATGCACACGCATCCTGCCCTTATGCAACGATTTATGGAGTAATCATGGAACACCGCGTACGCTATTTGCTGTTAGGATTGTTTGTTTTTGGCGTAGGGATTGCTGGGGTCTGGTTTATCTTGTGGCAAGGAAAATATGCCCAAGGCGACGCCTTTGATCACTACAAAGTCAATACCCGTGAGTCTGTTGCGGGGTTAAACGACAAAGCTCCCGTGAAGCTTCGTGGGGTAAATGTGGGCGAAGTGGAACGGCTGTTTATTAACCCGCAAAACAGCGAAGAAGTAAGCATCATCATCAAAATCAAAGCCGATACCCCCATTAAAACAGATACGTACGCGCTGATTGAGCCTCAGGGAATTACGGGACTTAGCTATTTGCAGTTAGAGGGAGGCACCCGCGAAGCACCGATTTTACCCACGGGCAATGAAGAAAAAACCATGGGTGTCATTTTGACAAAACCTTCGTTGTTTTCACGGGTGGACCAATCTTTTGGGCGGGTGATGGAAAAGGTAGAAACCATTTTAGAATACGCCACTAGCGTAGCGGAAAAAACCAACCTTTTGCTTGATGAAACAAACATACGCCACATCCAACAAATGCTTGAAAACAGTGCAAAGAGCACCGAGGCCTTAGCGGCGATTACGCAAGAGTTGGCCAAAGAGCGTGAGCATCTTGCCACCTTGATTCGCCAAGGGGTGGTGCTTGAAGAAGAAGTGATTGACGCGGCCAAGGGGGTAAGGATGGCATCAGACGCCCTTGCGCAAGTGGTGGAAAACCAAGGGGTAGCAATGATGGAAAAAGTGAGCACTTCAGCCCAAAGTGTCCAAGGTGTGATGGAAAAAATCGACCAAAAAGCCAGCGCGGGGATGTTTGATGTGGGAAGCATCGTTAAAGATGCCCTCATGCCAGCCCAGCACACCTTGTATGAACTTGAACTCGTGATGGTACAGTTGCGCCAATTGGCACAGCGCCTAGAAGAAAGCCCCTCAGATTTGCTCTACCGTTCTGCCCCAAGACCTCTAGGACCAGGAGAGTGACCATGCGTTGGATTGTTGTGTTGAGTCTCGTGCTGTTTATGACAGGCTGTGCGTTAAAGCCCACCCTTGCCCAGCCCACGGCGCAAATGCGCCTTGGGGAAGTGGACGCGATGCGTGTGCTTGCCAAGCCTCTTCCCTACGTACTCCAAGTGCGCCCCATGGCGGGCAATGTGGATTCCACCCAATTGGTCTACCAAACACAAGAAGGCTTACGTCATGCGTATGCTTATCACCGTTGGGAAGAGCCGCTTTCTAGGCAAATGCAACGCTTAGTGGTGCTAGCACTGGCCCAAAGTGAACTGTTTGAAGATGTGGTGAGTACCACAAGTAAGGTACGCCCACAGCGTGTATTGGAAAACAGTGTATCCGCCTTTGAACAGTATTTACTGCAAGATGGCACCTCTGTGGTGCGCTTACATGTAAGGGCGCGGGTGGTGGATGTTGCAGAAAATACTTCGGTTGCCCATCGGGTGTTTCGCATTGAAATGCCTGTGCTTGTTCAAACACCCACGGGTGCACTGGAGGCGTATAACCGTGCCTTTGAACTGTGGGTGAGAGAACTGACAATATGGTTAGCGTCTTTAGGAGAACCCCATGCGTCCTAGTGCTTTGATGGCGTTGGCGGCATTTGTGATTGTGATTGCAGGGGTGAAGGCGGCGCAGGTGATTATGGTGCCGTTTTTATTGGCGGTGTTTATTGCCATCATTAGTGCCCCTTTGTTGCTTTTGCTTGAAAAACTTGGGATGCCACGCATCTTGTCTTTTTTGATTGTACTTGCGGGTGTGGTAGGGATTATGATGGGGGTGGGGATGATTGTGGGCAATTCCATGAACGGCTTTTTAAGTTCCTTGCCCGAGATTCAGCGCAAACTCTCTTTTGTGGTCAATGATGGCATTGGGTGGCTAAAGAGCATGGGCGTTCCTATCGACATGAGCGCGCCACCGCAGGGGTTTGACCCCTCTAGCGCCATCACGACAGCGGGAGCCTTTTTGCGCTCTATGAGTCAGATTCTTTCCAACTCTTTTTTGATTTTCTTGATGGTGACTTTTATGTTGTTTGAGACGGTGAGTATGCGTGCAAAGGTGAGCTTTTTTGCCCAAAAAAATCCTGAAAACTTGCACATTGCCGAGACGTTTATCCAAAACCTCAAACGTTACCTTGCCATTAAAACCGTGGCGAGTTTTGTCACAGGAGTGCTCATTGGGAGCGTGCTTTCTGTGATGGACGTGAAGTACGCACTGTTGTGGGGCTTACTGGCCTTTTTGCTCAACTACATCCCTACCATTGGGTCGATTTTAGCGGCGATTCCTGCGGTGTTGGTGACATTGGTAGAATTGGACGTGGGCGCAGCATTGTGGGTGCTTTCGGTGTTTGTGGTGGTCAATATTGCCATTGGTAATTTCATCGAACCGCGTTTTTTGGGGCGTGGACTTGGGATTTCTACCTTGGTGGTCGTGATGTCATTGCTCTTTTGGGGATGGGTTTTGGGGCCAGCGGGGATGTTTTTGGCGGTTCCGTTGACCATGAGCGTGAAAATCGCCCTTGATGCCAACCCACGTACGCGGTGGATTGCGATGATTTTGAGTGATTACCGTGGGGAAACGGCGGCGGCTAAAGCCGAAGAGAGTTCGGTGATTCCCCTTAAAAAGTTAAAAAACGATGCGTAAACTCCTCTTAGCACTCCTCTTGGTGTTAGGATGCCTTGGGGCGCGGACAGATTTCTCGGCCCTTAGCAACCAAGAGCTCATCGCCCTCATCGGGTACGTCAAGCCAAATGAGCGCCCCTTGCTTTTAAAAGAACTCGAAAGCCGCAAGCCCACCTTTTCGCCCAATGAGCGCCAACAATTTGAGCGCGCCATGAAAGAGAAGCGTTAGTGGCACGGCTATTGTTGCTAGAAGATGACATGAACCTCTCCCAAACCTTGTGCGAGTTTTTGGAGGATGAGGGGTTTGAGGTGGTGTGCGTGTACGAGGGCGAAGCGGCCCAAGAAGCCTTATACGAAGAGCAGTTTGATGTGTTGTTGTTGGATGTGAATGTGCCCAATATCAACGGGTTTGCCCTCCTAAAGGAAGCAAGAAAGGCCGCGGTGGCTACCCCTGCGATTTTTATCACTTCGCGGGATGGGCTTGAGGATGTGGAGAGCGGGTTTGCTAGTGGGTGCGATGACTATATTCGCAAACCCTTTGCCCTTAAGGAGTTGTTGCTACGGGTTCGCAGTTTGTTGCGCCGTGAATTTGGACATGTGGGCAGTGCAGTGGTGGCTTTGGATGAAGAAGTGGCTTTTGACACGGTGGGAAATGCCTTACATGTAAAGGGTCAGATCCATCCCCTTGGGCGCAAAGAAGCTCAATTGTTGGCTTATTTTTTAAAACGCCGTGGGGAAGTGCTAAGCCACGAAGCTTTGCAAGAAGCCCTGTGGTCGTACGAGGAAACGCCTAGTGAGGCGGCCCTTCGCACCTACATCAAAAACCTGCGAAAATTGATTGGAAAAGAAAAAATTGTCAGTTTCAAAAAACTGGGATACAAACTTACAACGGCGTGAAAGACGCACCCTTGTGGCGTTTTTGGCACTGTATTTAACCCTCTCGTGTACTATTTTGGGGTTGTTTGGCGCGGGGTATTATGCCCTCCAAAAAGAAGCGATGCTAAGCCTCAAACGGGGTGAGCTTAATGCGTTGGCAAATGAGCACGTCAAAGCCTTGCGCGCCTTGCACGTTGCCTTCGATAAAACCCAAGAATACCCGCGCCATGAGGCATTTCGCTCAGGGATTTTTGATGGAGCGGCAGTGGAGATTTTTTCCCTCTTACATGTAAGCCCCTTGCTCTCGCGCATCATTTACCTCAAAGAGGGGGTGATTCACTACATCAAAGAGCCTGAAGCCCACTATCTAGGGACGCAATACTTGGTCTTGGAAGTGGAAGATGATGGGGCGTGGCACCACGAAGCCTTGCGGAACATCGCGTGGTTTAGCGGTGGGATTTTTCTCTTTTTGGCAGTTGGAGGGTATTTTTTATTGCGCTTGTTGTTGCGTCCTATGCGTGAGGCCATCGCGCTTTTGGACCGCTTTATCAAAGACACCACCCATGAGCTAAACACGCCTATTCACGCCATTTTATCAAACATCGAGATGATTCCTTTGCAGACCCTAGAGCCCAAAACCGCGCGCAAACTTGAACGCATTCGCTTGGGCGCGCAGAGTGTATCGCACCTGTACCAAGATTTGACCTATTTGACCCTTGGACACTATCAAGCGCGCCATGAGAGCGAGGTGCAAGTAGACGTGGTAGCGCAAGAGCGGGTGGAGTATTTTGCCCTTAGTCTGGAGGCGAAAAAAATCACTTGGGAGGTGGACGCAGCCCCTGCGGTGTTGTGGATTGACCAAGGGGCATTGACGCGTTTAGTGGATAACTTGCTTTCAAACGCTATCAAATATAACCGCGTGGGCGGAAGCTTACATGTAAGGGTTGCACCGGGTGTGTTGGAAATCAAAGACACGGGTATTGGGATTGACGCGTCCAAACTAGCGCGTGTGTTTGACCGTTACGTGCGGTGCCATGAGAGTGCGGGCGGGTTTGGCATCGGGCTAAATATTGTGGGGATGATTGCTAAAGAGTACGGGCTTGCCCTTGCCCTTGAATCCACCAAAGGAGAGGGAACATGCGTACGCGTTTTGTGGTAGGCCTCCTATTGGCCTTACATGTAAGCCTTGGGGCAACCGTGTATGAAAAAGAGTGTGTGGGGTGCCACCAAGAATTAGATGTAGGGATTGATAAATTTTTCTACCGCTATGTGTTGGTGTTTAGTTCCGAAGTGTCAGTGAAAGCAGCACTCAAAGATTATCTCATGTATCCCATGAAGGAGAAAACCCTTTTGCCCGAAGGCTTGGTGGAGAAATACGGCATCAAAGCCCCGTGGACCCTTGGCGAAGCAGCCCTAGAAGAGGCGATTGATACCTACTGGGAAACCTACACCTTTATGGGGCGGTTAAAATAGGGTTAGCGCAGTCGCGAGACTAAGCATCAAAAAACCAAGCCCTACCGCGTGACGTTGGCCGATGACAAGCCCTGCAAATCCTCCCGAATACAATCCAATAATAAGCTCCATTTTCACTCCTTACATGTAAAGTGGTGTAACTTTACCGCGTGTGCGTAAATTTTACGTAACCACTTCACAATCACTTCACAATGGCGTGTTAGACTGCGAACAATCAAAACCTAAGGAGGAAGCGATGAAACTCTTCAAACCCGCGTTAGCGATGTTATTAGTGAGTTCTTTGGCAGTTGTCAATGCCAATGCGATTGGAAAACGCGAACAAGGAGCCCTTATGGGGGCGGGCATTTTATTGCTCTTGCCAACACTTGGCCAAAACATGGGAAACCTGTTTGGCGCGCAAAATACCCAGCCCGTCGTAGTGCATCACGAGCCCGTGGTGCGCAAAGAGGTGGTGTATGTGGAGCGTGCGCCGCAAAAACGCCGTTATGCTAACGACCGTTACAATGAGCGTCGGTATGACCGCCACTACGACCGTTACGAACCCTACACACGTAAAACGATTATTATTGAACGCTAAGGAGGAAACGATGAAACGATGGATAATGACATTAGGACTTTTGGCAAGTGTTTCGTTGATGGCGGCCGATGGCGCGGCGTTGTATCAAAAATGCATCTCTTGCCATGGGGCAAATGCGGAAAAGAAGGCCTTGGGAAAAAGTGAAGTGATTGCAAATTGGAGTGTTGAGAAAAATGTGGCCGCCTTGAAAGGCTACAAAGACGGCACCTACGGTGGCCCCATGAAAGCCCTCATGAAAGGCCAAATCGCCACGTACTCAGACGAGCAAATTCAAGCGGTATCTGAGTATGTGGTCGGGTTAAAAAACTAACACGGGGTTTCCCGTGTTAGTGTCTACAGGGACAGGGGCGCACGGGTTTCACTCAAACGGTTAAACTCTGCATCTTCAATCCAGCGTTCTGGATAGGTGATGTAGTCGATGAGGTTTTCAAGCAACGTGGCATGCTGTTTTTCTTCTTCAGCAATACGCAAAAACGCCGCCTTTTCTTCGGCGTCTTCTAAAAGCTCCGCCTTTTCGACATAAAACGCGTAACTTTTTTCTTCAAGCGCTAAAGCGTGGGTGTAAAAGTCAACTTGTTCTTTGGTAAAGGCAACCGTAGGGTTGGAGGCTTTCATCTTTTGAAAAATGGTTTTTGCCCCTTTGAAGATGTCTACCGAGGGTGTGGAAGGCAGTGGCGCGCGCCCTAGCATGGCCTCAAAAGTCGCGTAATGCTTTACTTCCTCGTCTGCTAGCATGCTCAGCACCTGTTTCAACCCCATGTCTTCTGTTTTTTGGGCCAAATCTCGATAGTACTTTTCGCCCTCTTTTTCAACTTTCATGGCATATTCGTAAACATTCATCGTGGTCCCCCTTTGGCGTGATATGGTAGATTGTATAGGAAAATCATGATAACCGCCTGATATACTTACCCCCTGTTTGAGAAATGCCTAAAATTTCAAAAAAGTGAGTGATTTGTACGCATTGCCTGTGCGTTTTAACCCCTTTTTAGGAGGAGTAGATTACCATGAAAGCATCCTATTTTAAGGAGTCTCTATGGGCAAAATAATAATGATGCTAGTGGTGTTGTTGGCAACTAGCGGTGTGCTAGCGGATGATACGGCCTTTGACCGCATCTTTCAAGCCAAACTCAAAGAGGCCCGCGCCCAAGCAACAACCCTCTCCACAGACGCTTTATTTCAAAAAATGCAACACAACGAAGCCTTCGTCCTTTTGGACGTGCGCGATAAAGAAGAGGTGGAATACACAGGGGCGCCAGTATGGGAAAAGTATTTACATGTAAGCCGTGGAAGGTTGGAGCTAGCCTTGGTGGGGCTGGGGTTGGATGTGGAGGATGAGGTGGTGGTGATGTGCCGCAACAGCATCCGCTCTTTTTTGGTAGCAACCACCTTGAAAGAGTACGGGTTTAAGCACGTCCTGGTGCTCGATAAAGGGATGGACGGTTGGGTTGGAAGAGGGTATCCAACCCATAAACCCTTTTAGACGCCCTTGGCCCGTTTTCGCCACGCGTGCAAGATAAACTCGGTATAGCCATTGGGCTGAGTGACACCCTCGTACACCAAGGCTTTGGCCGCGTGCATGGCAAAGGCGTTGGGCCGAAGCAATGAGCGGTACTTGGGGTCATTCGCGTTTTGTGCGTCCACGACGACTGCCATTTTCTCAAAGGCTTCTTCGGTTTGGGATGTGGAAATGAGCCCATGGTGGAGCCAGTTGGCAAGAAGTTGGGAACTGATGCGCAAGGTGGCACGGTCTTCCATGAGGGCTTCGTTATTGCGGTCAAGAACTTTGGAGCACCCGATACCCTGATCCACCCACCGTACCACGTAGCCTAGGATGCTTTGAACGGCATTTTCTAACTCATGTTGTTTAACCTCCTCACTTAAAGGGCTCTCCAATAGGGGCGGCGTGAGCAAGGCTTCTAAAAAGTCTCCACCGTGTTTATGGGTTTTTTGCACGTGCGATACCTCTACGGCGTGGTAATGGAGCGCGTGCAAACAAGCCGCCACAGGGGAAGGCACCCACGCGGTGGAGGCCCCGCTTTGGACATGGGCAATCTTCTCTTCCACCATGCGCCGCATTTTTTCAGTCAGCGTCCACATGCCTTTGCCAATTTGCGCCCGTCCTCCAAAGCCGCTAGCAAGGCCTATGGCGACATTTTGCGCTTCATAGACACCTAGCCAAGAGGCTTTTTTTAGCCCCTCTTTGGAAAGCACAGGGCCGCGTTTCATGCAGGTGTGGATTTCATCGCCCGTGCGGTCAAGGAAGCCTGTGTTGATGAAAAAGACCCGCTCTTTAGCTGCGTTGACGCAATGGCCAAGGTTGACACTGGTGCGCCGTTCTTCATCCATGATGCCCAGTTTGACCGTATGTTCTGGAAGGTCCAATATTTTTTCCACTGCACTAAAAAACGCACACACGTGCGCAATCTCTTTAGGCCCGTGGCATTTGGGCTTGACGATATACATGCTTCCGTGCACGCTATTGTTGCGGGTATTGCGCTCATGCAAGGCACACGCAACACTCATGTAGCCATCTAGCATCCCTTCAAAAATCGGCGCTCCTTGGAACAACACCGCGTCGGTTTGCATGTGTAGCCCTACGTTGCGCACCAGCAAAAGTGCGCGGCCTTTAAGGGAGTAAGGCGTGCCATCGGGTGCTAAAAAAAGCCGATCTTTGGCGAGGGTGCGGTGGAGGGTTTTACCTTTGGCTTCAAAAGAAGCAGACAAATCCCCACGCATAAGCCCTAGGTAGTTGCGGTACAGATGGGTTTTGTCTTCCACGTCTACTGCGGCTACGGAGTCTTCAAAATCTACGATGGCGCTGAGCGCCCCTTCAAGCACCACGTCGCAAATGCCCGCAGGGTTGGTTTTTCCGATGGGGTGCGTGGAATCTAGCACGAGCTCTACATGTAAACCGTGGTGGCAAAAAAGCACAGAGGCGGGAGCCTCTTTGGAGCCTTGGTATCCACTAAAGGAGGCTGTGTTTTTGAGGGTTGCAACAGCGCCGTTACTTTGGGTGATGCGCAGGGAGCCTTCGTGAACATAAAACCCTGTAGCGTTGGCAAAAGAGCCTTTTTCCAAAGGAAAAGTGGTGTCTAAAAACTGAAACACTTGGTGAAAAACAGCGTCTCCGCGCAGAGGATTGTAGGAGGTTTGTTGTGCAAGCTCCCCTTCGTTTGGTAGCATGTCGGTGCCATAAAGGGCATCAAGCAAGCTTGTCCACCGGGCGTTGGCGGCGTTGAGCACGTAGCGCGCATTGTCCCCTGGTACCACAAGCTGCGGCCCTGCGAGTACGGAGACTTCAAGGTCAAGATTTTGGGTTTGGATGGAAAAGGGGGCAGGAGGCGGAAGCAAATAACCAAGGCGTTGTAAAAACTCTTTTTGGGCTTCAAAGGAGGGGTGCGGATGGGCGATATGCCATTGGTCGATGCTCTTTTGCAGGGCGTCGCGTTCTTCTAAGAGAAGGGCATTGGCAGACGTGTACTGGTGCAATAAAACTTCAAAATTTCCCCAAAAACACGCACTGGTGATGCCAAGGTCTGGCAAGAGTTCGTGTTCGGCAAAGGCGTAAAGGAGGGGATGGATGGTCAATTTTCCAACAGTATGCATGAAAACTCCTTGGGCAATAAATACCAAAAGCCTAGCACAGTTTCATGAGAAAAAGTTGATATTTTGTAAAAAATCGACGTTTTGTCTAATATTTTGTCAAAACGATGACATTTTTACCGTTATGGCCCTTTACATGTAAGCCTGTTTTTGCTCCCATCACTTCAAAAGTGTGGGGTGTGTAAAAGGTGATGTGGGTGGGGTCTTTGGGGTACCACCACGCGGCAAAACGTTCAGGGTCATCGTAGTGAAAATGGGTCATCAAGGCAAGGTGCCCCTTGGGGGCGAGTAAATTGGCAAGGTGGGCTAACACGGCGCGAGGGTTAGTGAGATGTTCAAACACTTCCGTGGAGGTGATGAGGTCGTATTGGTGGGAAGTGTAGGCAGTATCTGGGAAAAAATAGGGGTCAAAGTAGCGCACGGTGTTAGCGGGTGTTTGGAGCAAGTGGGCTAGCACAGGGCTAGGCCCACAGCCAAAATCCAACACGTGCTCGTCGTAAGGGTCAAAGCCGTCTACAAAGGTTAAAAACTGCTCAAACATACGCACATACCCTTCGTTTTCAAGGCTATTTTCATGAAAAGCATAGTGGGTTTTTTCAGCCTCAAAGGAGAGGTGATGGCGGGGGTGAAGCAAGACGGCTTTACATGTAAGGCAGCGAAAATAGTCCCCGTAAAACGCTTTTGTGACTCCCCCGCAACACCTACAAGTCAATGGAAATCCCCACAGGGCAGTGGTCTGAGCCTGTGATGTGGTCGAGGATAAAGGCATCCTCAAGGGCGTCTTTTAAATCTTCCGAAATAAAAAAATAATCAATCCGCCACCCGATGTTTTTCATCCGCGCGCTAAAGCGGTACGACCACCACGAGTAGACCTCTTTCACCTCTCCGTGCACGTGCCGAAAGGTGTCGATGTAGCCAAGGCTTAGCAGGGTGTCAATCCACGCCCGCTCGATGGGCAAAAAGCCAGACGTGCCCGCATTTGCCCTTGGATTGGTGAGGTCGATTTCCCGATGGGCCGTGTTTACATCGCCGCAGATGATGATGCTTTTGCCCTGCGCGCGCAGGGCTTCGCAGTAGGCGAGAAAGTCTTGGTAAAACTTTAGCTTGTGGGCAAGGCGTTCTTCGCTTTGTTGGCCGTTGGGGAAGTAGACATTAAACAGTGCCACATCGTCAAAATGGTGCTCTAAAATGCGCCCTTCGTGGGTGTGGTCGATGTGCAAGGCGGTGTCGGTTTTGGCAAAGGCGCGGTTGCTGAGCGTCATGGTGCCAGAATACCCTTTTTTAAGAGCGGGGTTGATGTGGGTTTCCAAAAATGGCGCGCGAAACAGGGGTGGGATTTGCTCTTTTTCCGCTTTGATTTCTTGAAAACAGAGGATATCGGGCTCCAAAGCCTCTACATGTAAAAGGGCATCTTTTTTTGCAATTGCGCGGATTCCGTTAACATTCCATGAAAAAAGTTTCATTTTGCTTTACCTATTAAGTCATTTTATACGTTTTGGGTGCTATTATACCATCATCATGAAACAGCTTATTTTCGTCCTTACCCTCGCCTTTTTTTCCTTATGGTTGGTCTTTCGTCATTACGATACCTACCAAGAAAATGAGATACGCCTTGGCATGTCCGCTGCCCTTTCGGGGGATCTTGGTGGCCTTGGCAGGAGCTTTCACCAAGGGGCGGACGCCTTTTTTAAAGACCTTAATGCCAGAGGCGGCGTGCACGGACGCACGGTGCGGCTCATCGCAAAAGATGACCAGTATGAGCCTAAAATCACCCTTGAGAATATCCAAGAGTTGATTGAAGAAGAACGGGTGTTTGCCCTTTTTGGACTGGTGGGCACACCCACAACCCAAGCGATTTTGCCATTGATGCGTTCCCACAACACCCCGCTTATCGCCCCTGTTTCGGGTGCTTCGTTTTTACGCGATCCTCTTGAACCTTTGATCTTAAACGTGCGCAAAGGGTACCACTTGGAAATCAAAGCCTTGTTGTCCCATTTGATTGATGAAAAAGGCTACGGGCGCATCGCTGTGTTTTACCAAAATGACAGTTTTGGGCACACGGGGTTGCATTCGGTGAAGGAACTGCTCAAAGAGCGCGGGATGCGTTTGGTGGGTGAGGGGAGTTATAAACGCAACACCTTGGCGGTGGGCCACGCCATCTACGAGCTTGAAGCCACCCACCCTGACGCGGTGATTATGATCGGTACGGCACGGCCTGTGGTGGAGTTTATTCGTCGTTCTGTTACCACCTCACTTAGCCGCGCGACCAAGGCCATTATCTCCTTTGCTTCGGCCCAGACGATTATGATTGACTTGCAATGTGTGGCGTCTAATTTGATTTTTTCGCAAGTGGTTCCCTTGCCGTGGGGAGAAGGGGAAGGGCTTGAGCGTTACCGCAGCAGTATGCGCCACCATTATTCGCAAGAAGCGATTGGGTTTGCTTCTTTAGAGGGGTACCTTGCGGCCCAAATGGTGACAAACCTCTTTGAATCCCTTGGCCCACGCTTTCGCAAAGAAGACTTTGTAGAAGCCATGGAAGCTATGGCGTTGCAAGCATCAAAGCAGCAGATTTTGACCAAGGAAGAGAACCATTGCGGATGCTTGGATGAAGTGTACATTACCCAGTACCGTAATGAAGCCTTTGAAGTCATTGGGGTGTACAACGATGAGTAAGTGGTTCATGAAAACCTTCGCTTCTTTACAAGCCATGAGCGTGCCGCGCAAAACAACGCTTTTGTTCATGATATTGGTGAGCGGGATGTTATTTGTGGGAAGTTTTGCCCATTTGGGGCTAAGCCGCATGAAGTACGAATTTGATATCTTGTATAGCAAATACACCTTGCCGATGATTCAACTTGAGAGCCTCAAGGACGTTTACACGGTCAATATCCTAGACACCTTGCGCGAGATTGAGGGTAACGAAGTTGGGGTGAGGGATGGCAAGCGGGTGATTGAGCTAGCACAAGAGTTGGTGTACCGAAGTTGGCGGGAGTATAAAGCAAGTTTGGAGATTGATGAGAGCGATTGGATTGTGCAGATATTTCGCAATTGGGGGCTGGCACCCGAAGCGCACAAAGAGAGTGCCACGCTAACCCTTAAGGAAGATTTGATTGGGCGGACTGAAGAGCGTATTGTGCGGGTCAACGCCATCTTGGAAGCGATGTTTGAGCATTTTGAGGGGTATGAAACAGAAGAGGCCTTTACCTTGTTGCGCGAGTCCCTCTACCCCGCGATTCACTCGGTCAATATTCACCTCTCCCAACTCATTCACTTTTCTCTTGAAGCGGCGAATGCGGGCAAGTACCGTACGGAACGGGTGTATGTTAGTACCTTTGAGTGGATTATCATGGGAGTGATGTTGGCCATCATCGTAGCAGCGCTGTTTGCCGCCATCATTTTACAGCACATGCGCTCCTTGTATGCCAATCTGGAAAAAACCGTCGAAGAAAAAACCAAAGAATTGGTGACGCTAAATCAAGGCCTTGAAAAACGGGTGGCTTATGAGATTGAACAAAGCCGCCAAAAAGATGAGATTATGTACCGTCAGTCGCGTCTTGCGGCCATGGGAGAGATGATTGGCAACATTGCCCACCAGTGGCGCCAGCCTCTTAATGCCCTTGCGTTGCTCATCCAAAGTTTTCAAACCAAGCAAATGCATGGCAAATTGGACGAACCCTTTGTAGACGCGCAAGTGGAACAAGGCTTGATGCTTGCCAATAGCATGTCAAAAACCATCGATGATTTTCGCAATTATTTTCATACGGGGCGGGAAAAGCAAGTGTTTAACCTGTGTGAAAACATTAACCAAACCGTCGCGATGATGCGCAATTTTTACGCCAAAGATGCCATCGAAATCACCCTTACATGTAAGGGTGATTGTGAAGCCTTTGGGTACCCCAATGAGTTTTCGCAAGTGATGATGAACCTGCTCTCCAACGCCAAAGATGCCCTTGAAAAAGTACAAGGCGAGCGGTGGATTGTGGTGGAGATTGAACAAGCAGAACAGGTAAATTGCGTGCGTGTGATTGACAATGGTGGGGGGATTCCCGCGAAGGTGTTAGAACGGATGTTTGAGCCTTATTTTACCACCAAACACCAAGCCAGCGGCACAGGGATTGGGCTGTATATGTCCAAGCAAATCATCGAAAATCAGATGCACGGGACCATTCGCGCGTTCAATACGGCGTACCAATTTAAGGGCCAAGACTACGAAGCGTGTGCAAAAATAGAAATCAAAATTCCAACACAAGAAGTGCCAACAAAGGGGTAACAATGGATTTAAACAGTTTAAAAGAATGTGTGATTTTGTACGTGGAAGACGAAGCGAGTGTACGAGAGCAAACACGGCTTATCCTTGCAGATTTTGTGAAAGAAATTGCCGTAGCAAAGGACGGCAAAGAGGGCCTTGCCCTTGCCCTAGAGCGAGAGTTTGACCTCATCATCACCGACATCATGATGCCTGGGCTTGATGGTATCGCGATGGTAAAAGCCTTGCGCAACGAACACCATAAAACAACACCCGTAATCATCACAACAGCCTTTACAGAGACAGACTACTTGCTAGAAGCCATCAAACTAAGGGTGGAAGGGTTTATCACCAAGCCCATTAACATCAAAGACCTTATTAGCACACTGTACACGACGTTGTTGCCTAAGATTCAAGGCAAAAAACTTGAAGGCTGCGCTCACGTGGTGGAGGCATTATCCGCGCTCATTGGCGGAAAAAAGATAGCCATCTTACGCTTCATCATTGACCGACGAGACAAAGACAATGTCTTTCACGGCTCCTATTATGAAATCATGGAAGAGGTGGGCGTGAGCAAACCGACGGTTGTGAATATGTTTAAACAAATGATTGGGGCGGGGATTTTGGAAAAAGTGAAAAACAAAGTCTACCGTTTTAAACAAAGTGAATTGATTGGAAAGGAAGAGGCATGAGAATGTTTAAGATTGGTCTATTGGTGGTGTTGCTTGGATTGGGGGCGTGGGCACAAGAGCGTACGGCAGTGTTTCAAACAAGCCAAGGGGAAATTGTGGTGGAATTGTTTCCAGAAATTGCTCCCAAAACGGTAGAAAATTTTGTAGGCTTGGCCAAGAAAAACTACTACGACAACACCGTTTTTCACCGTGTGATTAAAGGCTTTATGATTCAAGGGGGTGACCCAACGGCTTCAGGGCGCGGGGGTGTTTCGCTTTGGGGCGAGCCTTTTGAGGATGAGTTTCGTCCCAATATTGTGTTTGATCGCCCCGGTATCTTGGCCATGGCCAATGCGGGCCCTAACACAAATGGAAGCCAGTTTTTCATCACCACCGTTCCCACAGCATGGCTTAACGGTCGCCACACTATCTTTGGAGAAGTGGTGGAAGGCATGGACGTGGTGCGCAAAATCGAACGCACAAGGGTAGGGTCTGGCGACCGTCCTGTGGAGAATCAGACGATTCTTAGTATTACCATTAAATAAGAGTCCCGTTACATAAAACGTGCTACAATCACCCAAAATACGCAGGAGTTTACGTGAAAAAAATCGAAGCTATTATCAAACCGTTTAAGTTAGAAGAAGTCAAAGACGCCCTTACGCAACTTGAAATCACGGGGATGACCGTGAGTGAAGTGAAGGGGTATGGACGCCAGCAAGGGCATTCGGAATTGTACCGTGGGGCAGAGTATGTGGTAGATTTTTTACCCAAGGTAAAAATTGAAGTGGTGGTCAAAGACGCCGATGTGCAAGTGGCGATTGATGCTATTACCGAATCCGCCCGCACGGGCAAGATTGGGGATGGAAAAATCTTCGTAAGTACCATTGAGCGCGTGGTGCGCATCCGAACAAACGAAGAGGGCGACGAGGCGATTTAAGGGGAAAGGCTGATGCTCAAATGGCTCATTCTTCCGTTGGCGGTGTATCTTGGGGCGCTGGTATACATGTACCTTACCCAAGAACGTCAGATTTTTAACGCAGCAGCCATTCAAACACCGTTGGATTTTTCGTGCACAGAGTGCGAGGTGGTGCGCCTTGAGGTTGCTCCAAATGTTGTGCTAGAGGGCAAACGGCGTGCCCATGAGAGTGGGCCTGTGTTGCTCTATTTTGGCGGCAATGCGGACGATGCTACCCGCATTGTGTTGCACCTTGATTCTGATGTGGAAGTGGTAGCGTTTAATTACCGTGGGTACGGAAAATCTGAGGGCAAGCCCTCCCAAGAAGCCTTGTTTGCCGATGCGTTGCGTGTGTATGATGCCTTTGCTAAAGGGCGCGACGTGATTGTGATGGGGCGAAGCCTTGGCACAGGCGTGGCTACGTACCTTGCGGCCAATCGTCCGGTGCAAAAGTTGGTGTTGATTACGCCTTATGATTCCATCCGTTCTCTTGCCAAAGCGTCGTACCCGTATTTTCCTATTGATTGGCTCATTCGGCATCCTTTTGAGTCCACCCAGTACATGCCCCATGTGAGCGCATCCGTGTTTTTAGTGGAAGTTGAGGGAGACACCATAACACCTCGGCCACACCTGTTAGCGTTGAGGGAAAAGATTCCTCACCTCGCCTTACATGTAACCTTGCAAGAAACCACCCATGGCGAGGTCTTGTCTGCTTTTGAAAAGGCGCGTATCATGGAGAAAATCCTCACGTTTTAAAAAGGAACACGATGAATGCTAACGTGTTAGTTTTGGAAGATGATGTGCTTTTAGGCGAAACCTTGCAGGATTTTTTGGAATGCTACGGCTACCACGCGCACGTGTTTCATACGGGAGCAAAGGCCATCGAAGCGAGTTACCGCACCCGGTTTGATGTGTATTTGTTGGATATTAATTTGCCCGACATGAATGGCCTTGAGTGTTTGCGGTTGTTGCGTGAAGGCGGTGACACCACCCCTGCGATGGTCATTACTTCCGCTAAAGATACGCCCACTTTACTTAAGGGGTACGCGGTAGGGGCGGATGATTATGTAAAAAAACCCTTTGATTTAGAAGAATTAAAATGCCGCATCGGTGCGCTACTTATGCGCAGTGGTTTTGCGCACGCGCCCCTTGTGATTAACGAAACCTTTTGCCTTGACACGCGCCACAAGCGGGTGCTAAAAAATGGCGACGAGCTCAATGTTAACCCCAAAGACATAGAGCTTTTAACCCTTTTGTTAGAATACCGCGGCAAGGTTGTGACCAAAGAGATGATTATAGAGCGCTTATGGAGTGTGTCAAAAGAGCCCAGTGAAGGGGCTTTGCGCGTGTATGTGAATAACCTCAAAAAAATCTTTGGCAAAGAAGCTATTACCAATGTGAGAGGGCTTGGATACCGCTTTGAAGCGTAGTGTTTTAAAGGAAGCAAGCGTCCTTTTTAGTGCTATGGCGGTAGTGGCAAGTGCGGGATTAGGAAGCGCTTGGTTGTGGGGGATTTGGGTGGGATGGGGTGTGGCGCTTGGTGTGGCGGCACTGATGAGCCCTTTTCTTGCCTCTTACCTCCTTTCTCCTTTGTTTCAAACCAACCATCTCTTAGAACGCCTTGTGCGTGAAACCTTACATGAGCTCAACGCGCCTTTAGCGACCATCAAAACCAACGTGCATTTGTTGGAAAAAACCACCCAAGAGGCAAAATCCCTCACGCGCCTTGGGCGTATCACCCAAGCGTGCACCAACCTTTACGCCTTGTATGAGCAAATGGAGTATTACATTAAGCGTGAGATTCGGTTGGTAAAAGAAGAAACCTTTGATGCAAAAATGGCGGTTGAAGCGTGTTTGGTTCGTTGCAGTGGAATGCAAGGAAAGATTACGCTAAGCACAACCCTCGTGCCGACCATCATCCACACGGACAGAATTGGGTTTGAACAAAGCGTTTCTAATGTGCTTAGCAATGCTTACAAATACAACCATGCCCAAGGATGGGTGCGTGTGCGCCTTGAGGGGGCAAAGTTGTGCGTGGAAGATGGGGGCGTGGGCATGGATGAGGGAACACGGTTTCGTGTGTTTGACCGCTACTATCAAGCAAATCCTCACGGGGTAGGCTATGGCTTGGGGCTGAGTATGGTGAAGGCTTATTGCGATGCGTATGGAATTTTTATCACTCTTGTTTCAAAAGAAAACACGGGTACGCAGGTCTGTTTGCACCTTGAGAAGGTTCTAGCAAAAAATGAAAAAGATGCGTTATAATGCCCTTAATTGCGTCTTTACGCACTTTACCACCTAGCCGTGCCAAGGAATACCATGAAAACGTCGCATCCCCTTCAAAGTGCTGAGGTTAGATCCTTTTTTGAATCCCAAAAACAAGGGTTTTTAGAAGCGTGCTTTAGCGTTTTAAGGCAAGAGCCCACCCCTGAACTCACCCCTGCGCTCTTGGCGTTTTACGAAGCAATTTACCTTCCAAGCATTCCTTCAAAAGAAAAGCTCCTTCAAGAGATTAGCGCCATGGAGGCCTCCTTGGTCTTAGCTCGCGCGTGGTTGTATTTGATTAACCAAGCAAAATACGAATCGTGGATTTTAGAACTCATTGAACTTCTTTCTTCCTCACGGTTTGTGATTGATGTCAAAGAATGTTGCGATTTTCCCTTACATGTAAAGAGTATTTCTTTTGGCGAAGAAGCGGGATTTTTCATCCATAACAACATCTTTGATGTGTTTGCTAACATCCATAACAAACACGAAACCATCACGTTTTTGAACCTCTATGAGGGCGTTCCTATTGCCTCGGAGGCGACCATTGTAGAGGTGGGAGACGAAGAGGTGGTGTTTAAAATGGACCCCTTGCAAGAGTTGGCGATGAAGCATGACAACAAAGCCTACATCGTGCAAAATCAGTTTTTTAGCAAGCCGGTGAAAGCGGACATTGTGTTTTGCAACATGGTACAACATGAGGTAACACTTACCAATTTTGTCTACTTGCTCAACATGCCCGCCGCGCAACGGGAATCCTCTCGGGTGCACCCCAATACGGTAGCAAAAGTGACCTTGGTGGATGCGAAAAGCAACCAAGCCATTGAAGGGATTTTGTTTGACCTCTCGGTGGGTGGCGTGGGCGTGGTGAGCATGTTTAACCACACCATCCAAGCCCACGATAGCGTAGAGGTGAGTTTTGAGGTCATTATGCCTTCCACCCAAGCAAAGGTGGCGATTGCGGTTAAGGCAACCGTGGTGAATGTGTTTGAATACAACGGCGCGTACCGTTACTGTATGAAACTGCAAACAGACGCCACCAGCAAGGCCCACATTACCCAGTTTGTCAAAGAGCGGGAAAAAGAGGTGATTGAGACGCTAAAACGGGAGTTGCAAGAGTACATGTAAGGAAAAAATCCTTACATGTACAACGCGTAAGGTTACATGCCGCCTTGTTCTTTCATCTTTTTTTCGATGCGGTGGCCAATGTAAGAGAGGATTGCCGTGATGCTAAAATACATCCCCGCAATCACTAGCCACGTTTCAAAGGGTGAAAAGGTGTTAGCGACAATCTCACGTCCTACCTTAGTCAGGTCGGTGATGGAGATGACCGACACAAGGGAGGAGTCTTTAACCAGCGCAATCATCTCACCTACGAGGGTAGGAAGGGCGCGTTTAAGGGCTTGAGGCATGATGATAAAGGCCATGGTTTGGCCATAATTCATCCCCAAAGATTTGGCCGCTTCGTATTGGCCTTTGTCGATAGACTGAATGGCACCGCGTAAGACTTCGGCAATGTACGCTCCAAAGAAAATCCCAAGGCTCAGCGCACCTGCTACGAAACGGTCGAGTTCAAAGATGGTTGCGATTATAAAGTAAAATATAAAAATCTGCACCAAAAGGGGCGTGCCTCGGATGATCGTGATGTACACCGCGGCAATGTCATTGAGAAATTGGTAACTAGACATGCGCATAAAGGCCACAAAGGTTCCGATAAACAACGCTAAAATCGCGGAAATAACGGAAACTTCCAAGGTGACCCATAGGCCTAAAAGAAGAGGTCCAGGTTCCCATTGTGTCGAAGAAGCGATGATGTCGTATTCAAAGAGTGTGGCGCCATCATAAACTTTGATGTCATACCCGCTAGGTATCTCAATGGTCCGCTCCCCTTCAAAGCCTTCAATGGTGACTTTATTTTCTTTTACACTCACAACGCCATCATACGGAGCATCGATAACGCTTGTTTTTTCGTGGGCAAAATACTTAGGGACGCTGTTCCACTTCCAAATGTAATTCATATTGGAAGCGGAAGTGAAGAACGCGTACCCCACCACAACAAAAAACAAGACGGACACAAGGTGTCCGAATGTTTTGTTTTTAAGCAAGGATGTGTGCTGTTTGGCCATGAACTAGAGTACTCGTTTCAACCACGCGTCGTCGTTAAACCAGCGGTCATAAATGCGCTCATAGCGTCCATCACCCTTCATCTGTGTGAGGAAGTTGTTGAGCCAGTTGATAAAGTCTGGGTCGCCTTTGCGAATTGCCCAACCAAGGGGTTCAAACGTAAGTTCTTCGTCAAGGTGAATGATGCGGTCTTTGCCTTTTTCAGCCATAAAGATAGCGTTGTAAGGTTTGTCATAGACAAAGGCGTCTGCGTTGCCATTGAGCAACTCTTGGGCGCCATCCGCTTCGGTTTCAAAGGTGCGGATTTGGGCACGGCGGAACATACGGCGTGTTGCGATTTCACCCGTCACGCCAAGTTTTGTTACGATGGTGTGGTTAGGGGTGTCAAGGTCGCGCCAGCTTTTGCCCGCGTGTTTTTTGTCAACTAAGAGGGTTTGGCCTACACTGATGTACGGGTTGGCAAAGTTGATGCGCAAGTTACGCTCTTGGGTAACAGTCATGCCTGAGACGATGATGTCGTATTTGCCAGCGAGTAATCCTGCGATGATGCCATCCCACGCGGTGGGGACAAGGGTAAGTTTGACACCCATGGCCTTAGCCATTTCGTTTGCCATGTCCACGTCAAACCCGATGATGTTACCTTGTTTGTCGCGCATTTCAAAGGGCATATAGCCAGGTTCAAGACCAACAATCAACTCACCACGTTCGATGATTTTATTGAGTGCAGATTTTTTCCACAACTCCAAATCACCCGCCATTGCTTGGATGCCAAAAAACACCATAAGCATCGCTAACAGTTTTCTCATACAAACTCCTTTAGAAAATTTTTTAATGGGCACTGACCCAATGGGCTTTTTCACTCATTCTTGGTTTGCCATCCTTGACAAACCTCCGAGGATTCTCGGCCAACGTTCGTCTTGAACGTTTCAAGGCCTCAAAAATCCGCTCAAAATCCCATTGAGTCAGTGTCTTTTAATGGACTAATACTTCTTGAATAAATTTCTTCGCACGCTCCGTTTTCGGGGAGGCAAAAAAGCTCTCAGGGTCGTTTTCTTCTAAAATCACTCCCTCATCCATAAACACCACACGGTTACACACTTCTTTGGCAAAGCCCATTTCATGGGTGACACACACGATGGTGTAGTTTTCTTTAGCCAGTTCTCGCATCACGTCCAATACACCGCCAATCATCTCAGGGTCTAGGGCAGAAGTGGGTTCATCAAAGAGTAAGATTTTGGGTTTCATGGCCAGCGTGCGTGCGATGGCAACGCGCTGTTTTTGACCCCCCGAGAGTTCGTTAGGGTAGCCATCCGCTTTGTGGGCGAGGCCCACGCGTTCTAGGAGCTTCATAGAGGTGGCTCTAGCTTCTTTTTTAGAGGTTTTTTTCACCTTCATTTGCGCGATAGAGATGTTTTCGATGATGGTCAAATGGGGAAATAAATTAAAATGTTGAAACACCATTCCCGCTTCTGCGCGGATGTGGTTGAGGTTGCTTTTTTTGTTGTAAATATCGTGCCCATCAAGGGTAATCTCACCGCTGTCAATCTCTTCGAGGCGGTTAATACAGCGAATCAGGGTAGATTTTCCGCTTCCACTTGGGCCGCAAATGACGACAATTTCGCCTTTGTTGACGTGAAAATCAATGTTTTTGAGGGCGTGAAAATCTCCAAAAAATTTCTGAACGTTTTTCATCTGAATGATGGGTTCACTCATGGCTACCTTTCCATAAAAAGTAGTTAATTCTAGCCAAAGTTCCTAAAACTAAGGCAAAAGGACCGCCTATTTTTTAAACACCACGGGCTGGAATGGCGCTTTTGAAACAAGCAGGGCCTTACATGTAAGAAAGCCTCCCCTCTTTAGTGGTATGCCTTAGTAATCATGGCGACTTTATCACGCAAATATTGGTAACACGCAGTATAATGCGCCGTTTATTTTACCTTCACATGGAGATTTTGTGGTACAAGATATTCACTACACTAAAACGGTGGTTGCTGATCCCACACCGTTGGGGCTTTTTGGTTTGGCGATGGTTACATTGGTGGCTTCCTCTCAAAAATTGGGGCTTACTGAGGGGGTGTCGTTAGTGCTGCCGTGGGCTATTTTTTTAGGTGCGTTTGTGCAGCTGATGGCGTGTATTTTTGATTTTAAACACAACAACGTTTTTGGGGCTACCGCCTTTGGGGCTTACGGCTTTTTTTGGTTTGGGGTGGCCTTGTCGTGGATGATTAAAATGGGAGCCTTTGGCGAGGTGTTGGCTTCCCAAGCAGACATCAAACAACTTGGTTTTGCCTTTGTGGGGTACCTTATCTTTACCCTTTTTATGACTATTGGTGCGGTGGAGACCAACAAAGTCTTGTTGGCAATCTTCATCCTCATTGACCTGCTTTTCTTGGGACTCATTGGCGACGTTTTTGGTCTGTTTGCAGGAGCCCACACCCTTGCGGCATGGGCGGAACTTGGCATTGCGCTGCTCTCTTTTTACGGGTCAGGTGCCATAGTGCTCAACCGCCATTTTGGAAAAGAGTTTTTGCCCCTTGGCAAACCTTTGGGGATTTTTAAAACCCATTAACCCCTCAAATACCCTTACATGTAAGGGTGTTGGCAATAACGGCTGACATCCTTACATCCCTTTTACATGTAAACAAAACACCGTGCGTTGCATGCGTAAAAATTAACCCTAAAGCCCTTTTAAAATAATCCTTTTTTCGCGTTTGTGCGCTACAATATCGCTTTTAAAACACCTAGGAGTGGCGCGTGGAGAAGCTAAGAGAGTTTGGTGCAGACTTTTCGTTGTTGTTGGTGGCCATTGCGTGGGGGTTGACCTTTGTGCCCGTGCAACAAGCGGTGGAAGAGACTCCGGTGTATGTATTTTTGTTTTGGCGCTTTTTGTGTGCCACGGGGTTGATGGCGCTCTTGGCTGCAAAACATTTGCGTGCCATTGACCGTGCTAGCGTGGTGGGCGGGATGGTGCTTGGGACGTTTTTGTTTCTTGGTTTTGCCTTTCAGACCTTTGCCCTAACCTACACGTACTCTTCCACGGTGGCTTTTATTACGGGGCTTAATGTGGTGATTGTCCCTTTTTTGGTCTACGTGATTTTTAAAAAACGCACTACTATTTACTCTACGCTCGGTGCGGTGGTGGCCGCAGTGGGGTTGTATTTGCTCTCCGTCCAAGGGGAGATTGGGCTGGGCATTGGTGAAGTGTACGCACTTATTTGTGCACTAATGTTTGCCCTTCAAATCTCCTGCACGGCCTATTATGTCAAGCATTGCAACATTTACGTGCTCGTGGTCATCCAGTTTGGCGTAGTGACTCTTTTGTCATTGGTGGGCGCTCTTGTGTTTGATGGGCAATTGTTGCCTGCGGCTTTTGAGGGGATTTTCCTTGAAGCCATCATCCTCACCGCCGTGTTTGCGACGGTGTTCGCCTTTTTTGTTCAAACCGCCATGCAGCGTTTCACCACGCCGGCAAAAACGGCCATCATCTTTACCATGGAGCCTGTGAGCGCGGGCATTGCAGGCTATTTGTGGGTTAACGAAGTGCTTAATAGCGCGCAACTTGTTGGCGCGGCGTTGATTTTGGCGGGGATTTTAACAGCGGAGTTGGGGACGTATCTACGCACCAAGCGCGAAACTAAAAAGGCTATGTTTTAAAACGTTTTGCCCCAAGGGCAAGGAAAAACGAAAGGGAAGCCACAAGGATGATAGACGCGCCAGAGGTGAGGTCGTAAGCGACGGAGAGCCACAGGCCTCCTAGGGTAAAAAGGGTTGCCATCAGAGCAGAAAGAAGCATCATCACGCCTAATTTGGAGGAAAATCCCTCCGCGATGTAAGGGGGGATGGTGAGCAGGGCAATGACCAATACCAAGCCTACCACGCGGATGGTTGCCACCACGCACAGGGCGACTAACACCACTAACACGTAATACAAAAGCTTTACAGGAACGCCCCGAAGTTGGGCAAATTCGGGGTCAAAACTCATGGCTTGGAGTTCTTTGTAAAAAAAGCCCACCACGCCTGCGACCAATAACGTGATACCACCCATGGCCCACACGTCACTTTGAGGGACGCTTAGGATACTCCCAAATAAGTAACTCATCAAGTCCACATTGTACCCTTGGGTGAGGTCGATAAAGACAATCCCAACGGCCATCCCAAAGGCCCACAACGCCCCAATAACCGCGTCAATGCGCTCTTTGTTTTTAAAGGTAATCGCCGCAATAATGAGTGCCAAAATAAAAGCAAATGCCCCCGCGCCAAGCAAGGGCGAAAGGCCCATAAAAAAGGCAATCCCAATGCCCCCATACGCCCCATGGGCGATGCCCCCAGCGATAAACACCATGCGATTGACCACCACTAGCGTGCCAATCACCCCGCATAAAATACTCACAAACACCCCTGCTAGGAGGGCGTGTTGCATAAAACTGTAAGAGAGCATCTCAAGCATGGGGCGCCTTGTGATCAGGATGGGTGCACGTGTGCGCGCTGATAAGTTCCACGGGGCACAGGTGGCCTTGGGCGTTATGCAGAGTGGATAGAATGGCTTCTTTGGTGGCTTGCGAGGGCGCATCGTGCATGTAGAGTTGGCGGTTGATATGGGCGATTTTAGTGGCATAGCCCAATACGACGTTGATGTCATGACTCACGACAATGACACCCATGGTTTTGTTGATGGTTTGTAGCAGTTCAAAAATATGCCGTTGGCCTTCGGTGTCCACGCTTGCCGTGGGTTCATCAAGGAGCAGAAGTTTTGCTTGGGCACACAAGGCACGGGCGATAAAAACCCGTTGGCGTTGGCCGCCTGAGAGTTCACCGATTTTGGCGTTGCCAAAGCTACGCATCCCCACACGCTCTAGCGCATCAGCGGCTTTGTCTTTGTCGGCTTTGGAAAAAAACCCAAAACTGCGCGGTTTTAAGCATCCCATGAGAACCACTTCAAAGGCGGTGATGGGAAAATGCAAGTTAGTGTTAGTGTTTTGGGGGACATAGGCAAGTTCACTTGTGGCATCTTTAGGGGATTTGCCAAAGACCTGTAAGGTGCCACTTTGGGGTTCAATGAGTCCTAAAATGAGTTTAAGCAAAGTGCTCTTACCCCCGCCATTGGGGCCGATGATGGCTAGGAAGTCTTTACATGTATAGGTGAGTGAAACATGTTCTAAGACAGATTGTGCGCCATAAGCAAAGGAAAGGTCGGTTACATGTAAAGCATTCATGGGTGGAAGTATACCAAAATGCAACTTGGTTGCATAGAAAAAGCACCAAAGGTGCGCGGGCCCCCTGCCGAAGGGAACTTAGCGTTAGATACGCTTTTTGAGCTTTGCTCCAAAAGCGTATCTAAATTAAAAAGACGCAACGAGCATCAAAATGCCCAATCCCAAAAGCAGCACAATCGCGGCCCACTCCAACGCGACAGAAAGCCCTTGCCACCGTGATGAGGTGTTGATGGACTGGCCCAAAAGGGCTGCGGCAAAAATCACCGTACTCATGCCCAGTGCCATGCTCAGTGCTCCCAAAAATCCTGCTGTGTAACTGCCTAGGGTAAAGGCGAGGATGAAAATCACGACCGTTCCAGGACAAGGTACCATCCCCGCAGCCAAGACAATACCCCAGCCCGATTTGGGACGGCAGGCGTGGCAGCCGCAGTGGTGTTCGTGGTCACGCTTGATAAGTCGCGAGGCAAGCATCCAAAAGGCAATCAAGATAATAAAGGTCGCGCTGAGGCGTGTGGTGTAGAGGGTGACGTCGCTTAAGAGTTTGCTCACAAAGGTTTGAATCCCATAAAAACTCACTAACACCAACAAAAACGCCCCTAACACGTGCACCACACCGATACGCACACTTAGCCATAGGGCTTCTTGCCAGCGTCCTCCTTGCGCCACATAATAACTCCCCACCAAGGTTTTGCCATGCCCTGGTCCAGCCGCATGAAAAAACCCGTACAAAAACGCCACGAACACCAAAGGAAAAAGCGTGCTAAGGCTTGGGCTTTGGGTTGCCTCTTTGAGCAAGGTTTTGAGTTGGTCCGTGTAGGCAAGGAGCTTGGTTTCTAAAAATGCCAGATAGGACGAGCGCTCAGGGGCGACCTTTTCAGGGGGTGGTGCGTAGGCATAATGGGTGGGTGAGGTGTCGAATTCGTAGTAAACAACAAAGTTGTTGATGTTGGCAGAAACCCAAAGTTGGGGCGTGATTTTATAGGCACTTTGGGGTGCGACCCGAAAGTCAAAAAACCCGCCCGCATCGTAAAATTCGGCTTTGAGGACAAGGCCAGCGTGCAAAGGAAGGTTTGTAGGGACGGTGTAGGTGTAAAAAAGCTTTTCGTGCTGCACATAAAGGGCGTCATGGCTTACATGTAAAGGAATGCGCGTGTTGTGTTCGGTGCCCGTGTAGTAGGAGAGTTCGCTCACATGGTTTCTTGGCCCAATGTAATCAAGCAGCACCTCTTTGACGGTTTCAAGTTCTGAGTGGTCAAAACGCTCATTGGCATTGGCGTCGTAATTTTGCAAGGTTTGGCTTGTAAACGTTTCGGAAAACTCCCACGTGATGCTGATTTCTTTGAGGGTGTTTTCTTCCACAGAAAAGGCCACCAAAGTGTGCGAAGTGGGGGTGTACAGCGCACACAAGGCACAACCAAAAGCAACGGCAACACTGATGCAAAACACAATCAAAATACGCATGATTTAAGCCATTTTTGGGGGTTCTTGGAGGGGTGGGCTAAAATAATACCCTTGGGAATAGTCAATGCCAAGCTTGACCACTTCGTTAAACGTGGCCTCGTCCTTGACAAATTCGGCGATGGTTTTAAGGCCGATGGATTTTGCAAAGATGACGATGGCTTGTACGATGAGTCGGCTGTTGCGGTCTGTTGCAAGGTTTTCAATCATAGAACCGTCAATCTTGATGTAATCGGCCTTTAGGCGAAGCAAGTAGGCAAAGTTGGAGTAGCCTGTGCCAAAATCATCGATAGCAATCCGACACCCAAGCTCTTTAGCATCATCGATAAACGCGGTGACTTCTTCAAAGTTTTCAATGCCCTCAGACTCCACAATCTCAAGCACCAAACGCTCCCCAAGGCGGTAACGTTTGATGGATTCAAACAAAAAAGTGCGGGTATTGACATCTAAAATATCGTCGATGGAAAGGTTGATAGAAAAATCCTCAAGCCGTACGCTAAAGGCCTCAAAAGCTTTTTCGACAACGGCGCGGGTGAGGGCTTTGTATTGCTTGGTTTGCTTGGCAATATCTAAAAAGTAAAAAGGAGAATAGACCGCGTCCTCCCCCTCTTTGAGGCGCACAAGGGCTTCAAATTTTTCCCAACGTAAGGTTTTATTGTTAATGATGGGTTGGTAGTAGGGCACGACGCGGTTGTCTTTGAGCGCGCTGTACAAGCGTGCACCCCACGCGATATTGGACTCGTATTCTGCTTGGCGCGATAAATCGACGCTGTAGACAACGATGTCTTCCCGCTGTGTTTTGGCTTCTTTCATAGCGATATTGGCTGTTTGCAACAGCTGCGCGGAAGGTTCAAAGGAGATGCCGCAACTAATGTCAAGCATCACGTACATGTTTTCCACTTGTACCTGGGTGTGGTCGATGCTCTCAAGAAGCCCGCGCGCTACTGCCTCAAAGCCCAAGCGGCACTCTTTGTCTGCCGTGATGGCAAATTCATCTGCACTAAGATGGTAGAGGGCAAAACGTCCAAACGGTGCCAAAAATGCTTGGATTTTTTGCGCAAGGGTTGTGAGAATAGTGTCGCCGTTGTTGTATCCGTATAGGTTGTTGATTTGGCTAAATTTATCCACATCTAGTAGCGCCAAAGCGCACGGGGAAGTTTCGGCAATGTCTTTTAGCAGTTTTTCACGGTTGGGAAGTTTTGTAAGGGGGTGTGTGAAGGCTTGGCGCAAGATGGTTTCGCGCTGTTTCATGATAGGGCTGATGTCGTGGCGAACACCGATGTACTCCACTAATTCCCCTTGGTCATCTAGCATGGGCAAGATGGTCATGTCTACCCAGTAAGGCGAACCGTCTTTTTTGCGGTTTTTCAAGATGCCTTTCCACACTTTTTTTGCTTTTAGCGTTTCCCACATTTGGCGAAAGACTTCCTTGGGGGTATCGGGATGGCGGTTGACGCTATGGGGTTTGCCAATAAGGCTTTCGATGGTGTGGCCAGTGATTTCTAAAAAGTTTTTATTGACATAGGTGATGATTCCTCTGGGGTCACTTTTGGTAATAATAGAGCTTTCGTTGAGGGCTTTTTTATAGTTTTCTAAAAATGCGGTGACTTTGATGAGGCCCTTGGTGTTAAAAACATGGGAGGAGATATCTGAAACAATTCCCAAAAAGTAGAGCACTTCCCCTCTTTCATCACGCAAGACTTGGGTGGTGTCCTCTACCCACACGTAGTTGCCATCGTTTTTGCGCAAGCGATAGGGCTGGTGGGTGAAAACATCAACCTCTTTGTGCTGAAGCAACTCTTGTGTAACACGGTTTAAGTCTTCAGGGTGGACTAAGTCTTTGTAATGCAAGGCTTGGGATTCAAGCATGTGGGGGTCGTACCCGAGCGTTTTGGTAACAGAGGGGCTAACAAGCAAAACAGAATGGAGGAAATCGTTATCCCATTTAAAATAGACGCTTGGGCTAAATTCCAAAAATAACTTTAGCTCCGAGAAGGTAAAGTTGGGATGATTCTCCACGTCCGCCACATCTGCTCCTTACGCGTTTAAAAGCATCATTGTAGCGAAAAAACATCCCAACGAAAAGCCCTAGCGCAAGGCAGCGGCTAAAGCATTGACACTCTTAAGTAACTCCTTTTCCCAATCTTTAGATAACGCGTTTAGGGGTACGACACTTCCGCCGATTTCTTTGGCAATCACTTGGGCACTTTTGGTGGAAAATTGTGGTGCGACGAAAATAATGTGCACGTGTTCGCGCTTCGCTTCTTCAATTAAGGCAGCCAAAGCAGCGGGTTTGGGCTCTTTTCCTTCGATTTCAATGGCAACTTGCTCTAAGCCATAACGCGTGGCAAGGTAGCCCATGTTAGGGTGAAAAATCATAAACTTACGGTGTGTTATTCCCGCGAGTTTGGTGCGAATCTGTGCATCCAAGGCGTCTAATTCTGCTTCAAAAGCCCGAAGATTGGCCTCATACAATGCTTTGTGCTGAGGGAAAGTGCTCATGAGGGCGTTAGCGATGGCGTTAGCTTGGATTTTGACAAGCATGGGGTCAAGCCAAATGTGCGGGTCGAGGCTGTATGCCGCGTGTTCGTCTTCGTGGTCATGCTTGTGGTCGTCTTTGTGCGCATGGTCATGTCCATGATCGTCTTCTTCATGGGTGTGGTTTGCGATGGGTTGTTTTGGCACATCGTGGTCAGTTTCAACCACCACTAACGCTGGATTTGCACTTTTAAAGCGGGGAATCCATGCATCTTCAAAGTTAACACCAATGGCAAAATAGAGCGCACTTTTTTCCAACTGTGCCATTTGGCTTGGGCGTGGCTCGTAGGTGTGCGGGCTGTGGCCAGGTTGGACCATGACGTTGACCTCAACGGTGTCTCCGGCAATTTTTTCTACAAAATAGTGCTGGGGCAAGATGCTCACGCTCACCAAAGGTTTAGCATACGAAAAACCTAAAATAAGGCTAAGGGCTACGAACAAACGTATCATTTTTTCTCCTTGTTATGGTGCGCTTTTGGCGCGACTAAGTTGCAAAAGTATAGGTGAAAGCAACTTAGTTGCACCTTAACAAAAAATGCGTTATGATGCGGGTTTGAAAGTGAAAAATCCTTACATGTAAAAGCATTTTTGGATGCACAAAAGAGGAACATATGAACGAAGTATCAACGCAACTTGCTACCCATAACATCAAACCAACGCCTGCGCGGGTGGCGATTTTTGATGTGTTGCAACAGGCCAAAGCCCCCCTTAACTACGACCAAATCACGCAACAAATGCCAATGCCCATCAACAAGGCCACCTTCTACCGTGCCATTAGCATCTTTGAAAAAGAGGGGTTGGTGACTAAATTTGAATCAGATGACCGCAAATGGTATTTTGAACTCTCTCCTGCAAACCACGCCCATTTCATCTGTGAAACCTGTCACGAAGTGCGTTGTACCAACGTGCCTATCCCAAAAGCCAGTGAGGGCAATGCGGTAAAAAGTGTTATTTTAAAAGGGACATGCAAAGCCTGCCAGTAGCCTTACATGTAACGAGAAACCACCGTGTCTGGGATGGCCTTGGGGCGCAGGGTTTGTGTGTCGATGTAAACCCACACCGTGCTTGCTTTGGCAATCTCTTCCTCCCCGCGTAAAAACCGATACAAGCGTACACTTGCCGCCTTACGAAAACTCTCCGCCCAGGTTTGAATGACCAAGGTTTCGCCCTCAAAGGCGGGCTTGAGGTAGTCGATGGTGTGGGTTTTGGCCACCCACGTAGAGCCTTCTTCTTGCTGACGCAAGATAGTGTCGCCCACGCTTTGAGAGTGCGCCGTAGCGGCGTCTTGCATCCACTGAACGTACAAGACATTGTTGACGTGACCGTTGATGTCGATGGCACTTTTGGGGATGGTGAGGGTGTAGTAAAAACGAGGATGCATAACCTTCCTTTTTAGTGTAAGTATACCTAAAAGTGATAATGTGCATTACAGCTTCTTTAGCGCCTTTTAACCCACCGCACGTTACTATCGTGAAAAACATAGAAGGTTAATACTATGAGCCAAAGCAAGTGGGATGAAAAAGCGGCCAATTATGTTCGGTTCTCGACCACTCCTGATGCCTTTGGGCAGCGGGTGTTTGACACCTTGGAGACTTGGGGTGTAGAGTTTGCGGACAAAACACTGTTGGATATTGGTTGTGGTACGGGGGTGTACACCTTGCACCTTGCGCAAAAAGTGGCCCATGTGGACGCCCTTGATTTTTCGGAAGAAATGCTAAATATCCTACAATCTGATGCAAAAAGTAATGAAATACATAACATTCAACCTCTTCATGACCGCTTTGACACCTTTACATGTAAGGCCCAATACGACCTTGCGTTTTGCTCCATGAGCCCTGCAGTGAGCTCTCCTGCTATGTTTGAAAAAATGCACGCGTGCGCTAAAGAAAAAATCTTTTTAGGCTGGGGCGGTAAACGCAAATCTTCCTTGCATGACCCTATTTTTGAAGCTTTTGGTACCCAATACCGTGCCCCGCGAGGAGGGATTGAGCTCAAAGCGTGGTTAGAGGCTCAGGGAATTTTCTTTACATGTAAGGTTTTGGAAGAAACGCGCACAAGCTACATGGATGTCACAAAGAGTGTGGAAAATGTCGCGTGGCATTTGGGCATCAACGAGGTGCGTTTTGATCCAGAAACACTCCGCGTTTTGGTTGAAAAACGTGCCGATGAAAACGGTATGGTTGAAAATGTGATTGACTCGCAGATGGTCTTGTTAGTGTTTTAGTGTGGCGCACATGTACGCCACACTCTTATAAAAGTTTTTTACTGAGGGTAAAAAACGTACGTATAGTTAGCCACTGTACCCACGCCAAAAGCGCTACGAGAGCAAAAAACAGCGGTGAATAAAGGCTCACAATATTGTTAGCCACAAGCCCAGTGATTAAAAAGAAAAAGCCAAACACAACCATGG
Organism: Sulfurospirillum sp. HTRB-L1; assembly: GCF_059415125.1. NCBI lineage: Bacteria > Pseudomonadati > Campylobacterota > Epsilonproteobacteria > Campylobacterales > Sulfurospirillaceae > Sulfurospirillum > Sulfurospirillum sp. HTRB-L1. Next base: position 434,638 of record NZ_JCAHZR010000002.1, on the reverse strand, counting down.
CAACCCCGGGGCAAATGATGGCAAAACTCACAGGAGATCGCGTGGGGCCATGAATGTACGTGTTAAAATAATCGACCCGTTGCATGATTTTGTACCCAATCCATCCAAACATGAGCTGCAAAGAAAGCACGGTAGAACCCAGTAAAAAGAGTAACCAGTTAGCGCCATGTGTTAGTCCCATAAAATTGTGTGCCACGCCAAAAGTAACGCGGATGGCGGTGATGCCCAAAAGGGTTAAAATAGGAATCATCACCCACAAACTCACGCTTGTTTCGGCGTGAATCCCCTGAGCAAAAATATCACGCATGGCAAAGACAATCTTCAATAGTGCTAAGGTCACGGCAAGAATCGTAAAGAACACGGCACCAAAAATACCCAAAGCAGACACCAAAGGAACCGTGCTCATGGCGCCAGGTGCGGCGAACCCAACCCCTACCATGCTAAAGGCAAAAATGGCAAGCAATTGGCTAAAGTTGTTGTTGGCGGTTGGGTTAAAATCTCCCTCAATCATCAAGCGCATAAAATAGGTACTGTAAAGCTTAAGGGCATACACACCCACTGCCAAAAACGCCAATAGTGCCATAGGAAAAAGCCATTCGATGACGCCCCAAAGGCCGGGCACAAAAGTGGCGCCTAGCACGAAGCCAACATTGATACTCATGGCGTACGTTAAGGGGATTGCCATCAAAGAGACTTCACCATTAGAGCATTTGAGGGCCTTATAGTCCGGACTTTGTTTAAACAGACGAAATTGGCGGATGTTCCACACTAACAGGGCAATGTGTTTGTAAGAAAAATAGACAATCCCAATGAGTGCAAGAACAATCAAGGGCGCGTAGCGTGCGTTGGCACTAACCCACGTTAGCAAAATGTCAGCAGTGGCCATAGGGAAGCCAGGCCGAGGGATGAGGAAATTAAGGTACATAAAAAATGAGACCGCCAATCCTCCTGCGCCGAGGGCGGCGAGGAAATAAAGGGGCGAATAGTCCTCTTTGAGTGAAAGGGTTTGTGACATGGTAACTCCTTGGGTGGCGTTTAAGCCCGCATATTGTAAACTAGGTTGACAGTTTAGCGTGCGGAAGATAATTTGTCAAGGAGGTTGACAATGTGGCAGGGCCATCAAGATATTAAATTTTTACTTTTAGATAAACTCGCGTGGGTCGAAGAATTTTCGCGCCAAGAGGCAAAAGCATACGGGTATGAAGACCACGATATTCTTTCTTCCTCGGGGATACTCACCTTTGTGGATCATGGCGTAGTGACCATTTCGTCCATCGCAAAAAAGTTGGGCATTAGCCGTCAAGCGGTACACAAAAGCGTGCAGATTTTGGCAAAAAAAGGCTTTTTATTTTTGGGGGAAGGGCAAGACAGGCGGGAAAAAGTGATTTGCATGACGCCCCAAGGAGAAGCACTGTTGGCCTGCCGAAAAGGGGTGATGGAGAAAGTTGAAACAGCAATCGCCCAAACACTCGGAAAAGAAGCATTTGCTCAGTTAAAAACACTCTTAGGGATGGCGTGGGAAGAAAACGTGTCATAGGCAGTGAAAAAGTCTAATGTAGAGGAATGATTCGTAAACGATGAGGTTGCGGTTTAGCGGAAGAAAAGTGGTGACCCATACGAGACTCGAACTCGTGTTACCGCCGTGAAAGGGCGGTGTCCTAACCGCTAGACGAATGGGCCACGTTTTTGTTGAGGATGGAATTGTACATCAGTAAAACTTAAAAAAGAATAAAATAATGAGGGTTTTTAAAACCTTTTTTGTCTCCCCAAAAGCGTTACATGTAAGGCTTTTGGGGCCACTTTCCCCAAACCAAAACACCTTATTTTTTCTATGCTACAATACCGCCTGAAATGGAGGCGAGCATGAGGCAATGGATACTTTTTTGCAGTATATTTTTCCTTGCAGGATGCGCGTTAAAAGCCCCAATTTACGAGACTTCAAGCGTCCATCTTACCCTTAGAACCCCCCAACTTCGCCTCTCCGATATGGCCTTTGTGCGTCAGGGTGCGACCTTTACTAACATCCAAGTCTTTACCGCCGGACAAGTGGTTTTAGACCTTGTGGTGGGAGATTCTTTGTGCCTTAATGGTACCTGCTATGATAAAACCGCCTTTAACCGCCACTTTTTCAATGACCCCCATTATCCTGAACTTCTGGAAGAGATCCTTTCGGGTCGGCCCATTTATGAAAGCAGAGGCTTGGAGAGAAACGCGCAAGGGTTTAGCCAACATTTTTCCTTGCGCGGGCGCGAGATTGTGTATGAAGTGACCCCCGTTTACACGCTGTTTCGAGACAGTGAGCGGGGAATTTTGATGCGGATGGCATCGTTGAAGGAGAACGAATGAAAGCAATCGGTGCCCATGTGAGTGCCAGTGGCGGCGTGTTTAACGCCCCCTTGAACGCGCAGGCTATCGGCGCAAATGCCTTTGCCTTGTTTACGAAAAACCAACGCCAGTGGCATGCAAAGCCTTTGGACGAAGCAACCATTGAAGCCTTTAAAGCCAACCTTGCGCGTGTGGGAATTTTGCCCAAACATGTCCTTGCCCATGATAGCTACTTGATAAACTTAGGCCATCCCGAAAAAGAGGCGCGCGAAAAATCCTTAGAGGCGTTTATTGACGAAGTAGAGCGGTGTGACCAATTGGGGTTAGATAAGCTTAACTTTCATCCTGGGTCCCATTTAAACCAGCTCACCGAAGCGGCATGTTTGGATACTATTGTCGAAAATTTGAACCGCACCTTGGAGCTTACACAAAATGTAACACTCGTTATCGAAAATACGGCGGGTCAAGGGACAAATCTGGGTTACAAATGGGAACATTTGGCTCACCTCATCGCAGGGGTTGAAGATAAGGCGCGCATCGGGGTTTGCCTCGATACGTGCCATCTTTTTACAGCAGGTTATGACATACGAACGCCTGAAGCTTATGCTAAAACTACAAAAGAATTTGATAGCATTGTAGGGTTTTGTTACCTTAAGGGCATGCACCTTAACGATGCCAAGCCCGCTTTGGGCTCTAGGGTGGACAGGCACCACTCTTTGGGAAAGGGGACGATTGGACTTGAAGCGTTTGAATGCATCATGAACGACCCAAGGATAGGGGATATTCCTTTCATTTTAGAAACCATCGACCCCGCTATTTGGGCTGAAGAGATTGCCCTGCTTAGGGGATTTATACACACAACATAAGTGATTTTTTGCCTTACCTCTTGTGGATAAAACTTCTCTCGTGGGTGAGACAAAAAATCACTTAAAATTTTTACAAAGGAAACAGATGAGACAGACGATGCGCGTTGTGGGCATGAGTATGGCCTGTGTGGCGGCACTTCAGGCAAGCGGGTATAAGATTCCCGAGCAATCCCTAAAGGGAACGGCGTTGAGCGCAGCCAACGTGGCGGCGGCGAATGGGGCAGATGCCAACTATTATAACCCTGCCAATATGGTGTGGATGGACAATGTCTACCACGTAGAAGGGGCGTTAACTTACATTAACCTCCCTAAAGTAAAGTTTGCCAATTCAGGTACAGGGGCAGATGGCGAATCCAAAGAGGAACATTTCTTGATGCCTTCTTTACATGTAGTAACTCCCGAGTACTATGAAAACTGGCGCTTTGGTTTTTCTACGGTGGCCCCAGGTGGTCTTTCTAAGCGGTGGAATAGCCCCTATCAAAAAGCTTTCGCAGAAGAGTTTACCCTGCGCATTATCGAAGCCAACCCAACGGCCGCGTATAAAATCAACGACCAACTGGCCCTTGGTTTTGGGGTGCGGATGGTGTACACGGATGGGGTAGTGAAGAGTGATGGAAATCTTGGCTATGGTGCGGCAAAAAGAGATTTAACGGGAGATTCTATTGACTATGGGTACAACTTAGCGTTAGCCTATCGTCCTACTCCCGAACTTAAACTGGCTGCAACCTACCGTTCAAAGGTGGATTTGACGGTTAAAGGGGATGCAAAACTGTATCACATGAATGCATTGCAATACGATGGCTCTGCAAGTGTCACTATCCCTCTTCCTGCAACATTAGCATTAGCTGCCGCTTACACATTCAATAAAACAACCGTTGAATTGGTGTATGAGCGCGTGTATTGGTCGGCGTATAAAAATCTGGATTTTAATTACGGAAGCACTATTGTAAATCCTGTTTTGGTTGCCATGTTTGACAATCCTTCTGCTAAAAACTGGAAAGATACCAACACCTACCGTATCGGTATCACCCACGAATACAGTGATGCGCTCACCTTAATGGCGGGGTATGCGTACGATGAAACTCCAGTGCCTGATTCTACCCTTGGATTTGAACTTCCTGATTCTGATGCCAATCTTTACTCTGTTGGCTTTAGCTATAAAATACGTGAAGATATTACCGTAGGGATGGCGTACCTCTACAGTGACAAAAAAACGCGTAGCGTAACCAACACTAACACCCAAGGCAAATTTACCGGAAGTGGCGCACATCTTGTCACCACGGGCATCACCTACAGGTTCTAAGATGTTAACCTACAAGTACCGCAATTTTTACGAAATGGTTGAACATAACGCTAAGCACCGCCCTAAAGAGGCGGTGTTGTTGGTGGATGAGCGCAAGGTTGACCATTTGAGGTTGAAGCAAAAGGTGGACACCTTTGCACGGTTTTTGGAGTTTAGCTCCATTAAAAATGGCGACAAAGTCGCGCTCATCATTGCCAATTCGGAAGAATTTATCGTCTCTTTTTTGGCGGTGACCAAGATTGGGGCGGTGGCGGTGCCTATCAATACCTTCTTAAAACGCGAGGAATTTGAGTACATCCTCAGCGACGCCCAAGCCAAATTGCTCATCTGCTCTCCCGAATTTGCGGGGGAGACAAGTGGGTTGTTGGAAGCGACTCCCGTGGAAAAAATCGTTTGGACAGGACACTACGGTAAGCTAGATGAGCGTAATTACAGCTTTGTAGAAATCACGGGCAGTATGGAAACCCACGAACAGCTTGCCAATGCACCAAAACTGGATGACCTAGCGTGCATCATCTACACCTCTGGCACCACAGGCAAACCCAAGGGCGCCATGCTCAGCTACCGCAATATGTTTTCCAACATGGTGAGTGCTGATGAGGTGTTTCAAATCACCGCTAAAGACAGGTTTATTGTCTATTTGCCCATGTTTCACTCCTTTACCTTAACCATCATGGTGTTACTACCGTTGTACGCGGGCAGTTCCATGGTGCTTATTAAATCCGTGTTTCCTTTTAGTAATGTCATGAAGCAAACCTTGCTGAGGCGCGTGACCATCTTTTTAGGCGTGCCGACCATTTACAACGCCCTTTTAAAGGCAAAAATCCCGTGGTATTTTCTGTGGTTCAACAAAGTGCGCCTGTTTATCTCAGGCAGTGCGCCTTTAAGTGAGAAAGCGCTCGAAGATTTCAACAAACGCTTCAAGCGGGCTACCTTGTTAGAAGGGTACGGCCTGAGTGAATGTTCTCCCGCTGTAGCTGTCAACCGTTCTGAGAAACAAAAACCCCTTTCTGTAGGCCCAGCGCTTCCAGGGTACGAAGTCAAAATCGTCAACGAAGAGATGATGGAACTTCCCCTAGGCGAAGTGGGTGAAATCATCGTTAAGGGAGATTGTGTCATGAAGGGCTATTACAACCGCCCTGACGCAACGGATGAGACTATTGTGAACGGTTGGCTTCGCACGGGGGATTTGGGCAAGATGGACACAGAAGGCTTTTTGTATATCGTAGACCGCAAAAAAGACCTCATTATCTCCAAGGGTATCAACATTTACCCCCGTGAAATCGAAGAAGTGCTCTATAAACTTGAAGGCATTGATGCGTGCGCGGTGATTGGGGTTAAAGACAGTACCAATGACGAGGAAGTGTTAGCTTTTATCCAACTCAAAGAAGGGGTAGAGAGCATCCCTGAAATCCAACTCAAGCAGTACCTAAAAGCCCATTTGGCAAATTTTAAAGTACCTAAGCATGTTTATACCGTGGAAGAGTTGCCTAAAAATGCAACAGGAAAAGTACTTAAACGCGTGCTAAAAGACCATGTATTAACAGGTAAATTCCCTCTAAAATAACCCTTTCCCAGAGCTTAACCGCCAAGTTCTGGGGATTCCTCTTTGATTAAAAAATAATCAAAACATTGGTAAATCACAGTGTAATGCTGAACATTTTTTAATCAGTTAATTCTTTTAAAAGTACACTTAGATTATATTGTTATAAAATTTACTTAAAGGATAGGTATGATTGAATGGCCAAAAAATAACGACGCGCTTGGAACGGCAAACCGTGGAAATGCCGCAGAATCAGGACTGTGCACCCTGTGCACTTCAGATTGTAAAGGCAAATGTGAAACATGGATGTCAAGCATGGTGGGGCGAAAACTGCTCTATCCTAGAGACTTTGGCGCTACCACTTCAGGGGCGCGCAACACGACGCACGTGGGAGCCTGTTACAACTCTTTGCGTATTCAAGGGTACAACTATGGCTCTTCTGGGCTAAAAAATGGCCTAAGTACCGACCCTGATGATTGTCTTTTTACCAATGTTTCCCTTGAGGGCTCTTTTGGCGCAACAGAAAAAACAACATTTAAGCTACCCATCATGACAGGTGCACTGGGTTCTACGGCAATCGCGAGTAAATATTGGGATTCGTTTTGTATCGGGGCGGCCCTTTCGGGGTACCCTATTGTTGTGGGTGAAAACGTCGTGGGCATTGACAAAGAAGCGGTTATTGAAAAAGGGAGAATCAAAAAAGCTCCGGAGCTTGATCGCCGTATTCAGACCTATCAGCGTTATTTTAGTGGCCATGGAGCTATTATTGTTCAGCTCAATGTTGAAGACACCCGCAATGGTGTGGCCGAATATGTCGTGGAAAAATACGGCGAAAGCGTGGTGATTGAGCTTAAATGGGGCCAAGGAGCCAAAGACATCGGCGGAGAAATCCAAGTCAATAGCCTAGAGTACGCGTTGTTTCTCAAAGCCCGTGGCTACCTTCTCGACCCAGACCCCTCCTGTCTTGAAGCCCAAGAAGCCTTTGAAAGCGGTGCCATTAAAGCCTTTGCGCGCCACAGCCGTTTGGGCGGGACTAACTTGCAAGACGAGGCGGCGGTGAAACAAGACTTCATGGAGAGCGTGGCGTACTTGCGAAAGATTGGTTTTAAGCGCATCTCTCTAAAAACGGGTTCTTATGGTAACGAAGCCTTGGCCATGGCTATCAAATACGCCAGCGAAGCCAGCCTTGACCTCTTAACCATCGATGGTTCAGGGGGAGGTACGGGCATGAGTCCGTGGAATATGATGGAAAACTGGGGTGTGCCTTCCTTGCACCTTCACGCCCAAGCGTACCGCTACGCCAAAATCCTTGAAGCCCAAGGGGTTAAAGTAGTGGATATGGCCTTTGCGGGCGGTTTGGCGAGGGAAGACCACATCTTTAAAGCCCTTGCCCTTGGTGCGCCTTTTACCAAGCTTATTTGCATGGGCCGCTCCCTCATGATTCCTGCTTTTTTGGGTTCAAATATCGAAGGGGCATTAAAGCCAGAACACAAAGAGAAAGTGTTTGGACACTGGGAAAAACTCCCCGCAAGCGTGACCGAAAAAGGCACCCGTGCGGAAGAGATTTTTGCGGGATACTATGAAGTGCAAAAGCTAGTGGGTAAGGCCGAGATGGCCAACATTCCTTACGGTGCTATTGCGTCATTTACCCTAGCGGACAAGCTAAGCACAGGTCTTCAGCAACTTCTAGCGGGTGCGCGTAAATTCAATGTGGGCAACATTACCCGCGAGGATATTTTCTCTGCCAACGAAGAAACAGCCAAAGCAACGGGCATTCCTTTCATGCTTGATGTGGATGATGCAAAAGCTCTAGCTATTTTAAAGGCTTAGGCGGTATTGCATGTAAAGGTTCAGGGGTGTGAAAATAATACCCCTGACACTTGGTGATGCCAAGGGCTTGCACCTGTTCCAACACCGCTTTTGAGTGTACAAATTCCGCGACGACTTCCATGGAAGAGTCTTTAGCAAAAGCCACGATGGCCGCCACAACCTTTTGGCAGTTGGCGTCAACGTCGATGGTGCGAATCAACGAACCGTCGATTTTGATGTAATCGGCATTGATTTTGAGTAAGTATTCAAAGTTTGAATACCCTGTGCCAAAATCATCAATGGCGATTTTTACCCCAAAGCGTTTCATACGCTCAATAAAGAGTGAAATACATTCAAAAGAATCCACACTTTCTGTCTCTACAATCTCAAGGGTAAGCAATTTTCCAACCCCAAGGCGCGCAATATACTCTTCCAAAAAGGTGACAAAATCCGTGTTGTACACATCTTGGGCGGTGAGGTTGATGGAAAAGGGAAGGTTAAGGGGCCCAAAGTGGTTAAACGAAGCCACGACAATGCGTTTTGTGAGTTCTAAGTAAAGGTTAGAGCGTTTGGCTACGGGCAAGAACAAAGAAGGGGAGACAACGGTGCCGTCCTCTTGTTCAAGGCGCATCAGCACCTCGTAATGGGAAATACTGTTGGTGGTAAGGTCAAAAATACCTTGGGCATAGGCGAGGATTTTATTGTTTTCAAGGGCGGTTTTGATGATGCGTGTCCACTCGATATTGTGCTGATAGATTTGTAAAATACTCAGATTAGCATCAAAGACAATCAACTCTTGTTTATTTGCACGGGCTTGGTCAAGGGCGGCTTGGGCTTCTTGAAACGCGTGGTCTGTGCCAAAAGCAACACCCGCGTGGGCACCCACGTCAAAGTTGACATGGCCTACAGATTTGGAATAGGTCTTGAGGTTTTCCACGCACCGATGCAAAATGCGGAGAAAGTCTTCTTTTTTACTGTGAGTGCTTCCAAGCAGGGCAAAGGTGTCAAACGCAAAACGGTAGAGGGTTAAAGGGTCTTTGTGGGTAAGGGTTTGCAGCTCTGCAGCGCAAAGTTTAAGGAGGGCTTCGGCGATGTCTTGTCCATAAAAACTTGACACGTCTTTGAGTCCTGTGACCTTAATGAGGGCAAGTTTGTCCCCAAGGTGGGTGCGGATATCTTCGCGCAAGCGTTCGATGCTGGAAAGGCCCGTGAGGCGGTCGGTGATTTGCCGTTGGATGCGCTGTTCTTGCTCCATTTTATCGGTGATGTCAATGCGAAGGGCGATGTATTCTTGGATGTCGCCGCGGGTGTCAAGGATGGGCATGATGGTGGTGCTTGCGTAAAAGGTGGCACCGTTTTTGGTACGGTTTTTAAGCACCGCTTTAAAGATGCGTTTGGCAGTGATGGTTTCCCACAGGGCTTTAAAGGTGGCGTCGAGTTCTTCGGGGTGGCGGATGAGTGCGTGAGTTTTTCCGATAAGCTCTTCTCTTGCGTACCCGCTGATGCGGCAAAATTCATGGTTGACATCAATGATGATGCCTTTGGGGTCGGTTTTGGAGTAAATGGTACTTTCCATAACGGCGTGTTTGTACTGGGAAAGAGCGCTTTGGTGTTTTTTGATGGTCTCCTCGTAAAGGGAGACTTCTTCAAGTAAGCGGCGGTTGAAGTAGCGAGAAATCCCGTAAGCAAGAACGCTAAAGATGACTAAAAAAAGTGCCAAAAAGTACAGATTGAGTTTCAAACGCTCCAGACTGCGTTTTTTGTAGATTTCAATATTTTCATTGAGGTGGTCAAAGTAAACCCCCGTGCCAATGACCCAATTCCACGGGTGGTACAGTTCAAGGTAAGAGATTTTTTCGCGTGCATCCGTGTCTCTTTCGCTAATGGGGTACATGTAGCGGGTGATGGCAAAACTTTTTTCCTTGAGTTGTTTAAGGTAGTCTTCGCGGTAGCGGTTTCCCTGTTCATCTTGTGTGTCTGAGTCGATTAACAGCCCTTCTTTGATGGGGTCGATAGGAAGAAGGATTTCTTTAGCAAACCCCTTTCCCCCGTCGATGTTGTAAAGCTCCATGATAAAAATATACCCACTGTTTTCCTTGCCAAAACGGATGTAGCGTAAGGTTTCAAGAATCTGCTTTTTCACTCGCTCTTCAAAGTAAGAGAGGCTTTGGTGCCCCAAAACATAGGCATTAAGCTCAGGAATGTAGTGCAAGTATCCCACTTGGTTTTCTTCCTTACTGACATGGTACCCTTCAAGGTCGTGATTGAGCGTGGTGGCGTGAAAATGCAAAAGGATGTCATGGTGGCGTGAAAAGCTTTGGGCTAGCTCCCTCGCCGCTTCAAGGGTGATGGGGCCATTGGAAGCGTACAAAAGGGCAACAAAGGCTTCGGTTTGTTCTTTAAGTATGCGCCGAAAAGCGGCATGGGTTTCGTTGCGTTTGTGGTCGATGTAGGTGATGGCTTGGGTGATGGCACTTTTGTTGAGAAAAACGCGGGATTGAAGCTCTTGGGTTTTAAATTGGGTGATTTCGCTCTCAAGGTTTTGGTATTGGGTAAAAACGAGTTGTGAACCAAATAAGATAACAATGGTAAAGATAATGAGCCATGAACTGAGTAAATGCCACCGAGAAAGCTTTTGGGCAAACATCACCACTCCTTTGTCCAAGAGATGAAAGACTTGAGGAAAAAATGCAAAAGACGCTTGTAGGGACCGCACGAATCCTTTTGAGAAAAGTGAGTATTTATTATAACCCAATTTTGACCCAAACACGAGAGGATGTCTGCTTTAAAAATGTCTCCCGCCTCCATACTGTAGGTGTTGCGGAAAAAATATGTCACTTTTAGTAAAAATTACACAAGGAAAGGATATTTTTGGGACTTTTTGCGTGTGAGTAAGGTTGTTTTTGGCTAAAATCAACGGAATTTTTTGGCGGCATACAGAATATTTTCTTCTTTTAATAAAACTAATCTCTTCTTTACATGTAAGGATAATACCCCTTTAGGGGGTGCAGTATTGCTCCGTGAGGGGTAAAGATGTGTCAGGAGTTCTCAAAACTCTAACAAAGGAAACCGAAGCGTGAATTGGCTTAAGAGCAAAATGTATTTAGGGGCAACCTATGTCGTATTGGTTTTACTTGCAGGGGCTGTGGCCCTTGGCTGGCTTAACCATAATCGCGTAGTGCAAGAAACAAGCCAATTGGAAAAAAGCCAAAGCACCTTTGAACTTGCGTACCGCGGTAGCATTGAAAAATACGTGTTTGCCATAGAACAAGTGTTGGATTTAGCCTTTCAAAAGCCTGCGGTCCTTGAGGGGTTAGCCCGCGCCGCAAATGCCCCCTTGGGTCAGCTACACGATGAAGTGCGTCAAGAACTCTTGCTTGCCCTTGGCGATGTGTATGAAACCCTGCAAAAGAACAACGTTTCCCAGTTGTGTATCCACCTGCCAAGTGGCCACACTTTATTGCGTTTTCATGCCCCGCAGCACCATGGTGATATTTTACTCCCAACGCGCCCTTTGCTCCGCTACGCGCACGAAACACAGCAAAAAGTTCAAGGGTTTGAGGTGAGTTCCACCTTTTTTGGGTATCGGTTTATTTACCCCTTGTTTCACGAAGGAGTGTTTTTAGGAACCGTAGAGATGGGCGTACCAACCGCTTCTTTTTTAGACACCCTGCACCAACTTGATCCCTCGCGCGGGTACGGGTTTGTGGTGGATGCAACGATGGCAGACACCTTGTTGCGCACACAACAAGAGCATTTATACGCCCCTGTCCCATTGCATGAGCGCTTTGTGATGGAGGTATTTCATGGCGCATTTTTAAACCAACCCGAAGAAGAGGTGAAGTTAGCCCAAGCCCTTGGTTTGGCCCTTTCTCACAACAAAACCTTTCTTAAAGGGCTTGAAAAAGGAGTTTCTCTTAGCACCTATGCGCAGGTGGAGAAGGCCTTTTATGGGGTGACGCTTTTGCCCTTGGGAAGGGGAGAGCGGGGCGTTGAAGGGTTTTTTCTCTCCTACCAATACGACATGACCCCCGTGCACTTGTGGAAAGATTTTGGATTGGTGCTTGGGCTAAGCAGTGTGTGGGGGGCGGTGATTTTTGTGTTGTTGTTTGGGATGCAACGCCACGCCAAACGGGCGCGCACGCAACATGAAAAAATCCAAACCCTCTACAATACCCTCTCCGAAGGGGTCTTTGTGATGGATAAAAAAGGGATAGCTGTGGATGTCAATGCCGCAACGTGCACCTTGCTAGGCTACACCAAAGAGGAGATTTTGGGTAAAGAGGCGCACCACCTGTTTTATAGCTATGATAAAAAAGGAACGAGGTCTTTAAAAGAAAATCCCTTATACGTTGCCCTCATCCGCCGCACCGCCTTTGCAAGCGACCAAGAATTCTTTACATGTAAGCATGGAAAAAAGATTGCTGTCGAAATCCAAGCCAAACCTTTAGCCCAAGAGGGGCAAGAAGCCGTGATGGTGGTGACCTTTTACGACATCACGACACGCAAAGCAAACGAACAGCACATGCGCCTTCTTACCCAAGCCCTTGAATCCAGCGCCAATGCGGTGGTGATTACGGACCAAGAGGCGATGATTCAGTGGGCGAACCCTGCTTTTGAGCGGTTGACGGGATTTAGTGCAGGGGAGGCGTTGGGGCGAAAGCCTAAGGAGTTGTTGCACTCGGGAAAACAAGCGCAGAGCTTTTATGAGGCGATGTGGAGCACGATTTTATCGGGAGTGCCTTGGCACGGGGAGCTTATCAACCGCAAAAAAGATGGGACGCTGTATTGCGAGGAGTTAAGCATTACACCCATGGTCAATACCCTGGGAAAGATAGAACATTTTATCGCCATCAAACAAGACATCACCGCGCGCAAAGAGCACGAAGAAAAGATTCATTCCCTCGCCTTTTTTGATGCGCTCACGGGACTTCCTAACCGCCGTTTGCTTGAAGAGCGCCTCAAAAGTGCGCGCTTGGTTGCTAAGCGCCACAGAAAGTATGCGGCGGTGTTGTTTTTAGATTTGGATAAATTCAAACTCCTCAACGACACGCGGGGGCACGATTGTGGGGATCTGTTTTTACAACACGTTGCTGGGCGCATCCAAGCCACCTTGCGGGAAAGTGACACGGTTGCCCGTTTTGGGGGCGATGAATTTGTCGTGATTTTAGAAAGCCTAGACACCGACCTTGCGCAAGCAGCCTTACATGTAAAGCGGGTGGCAAAAAATTTGCATGACGTGTTAAACGCCCCTTATATGCTCAAAGAAAAAGAGTACAAGGCCACCGTGAGTATTGGGGCGACGTTGTTTCAAGGGGAAGATACAGAAGAAGTGTTAAAGCGCGCAGACATCGCACTGTATGAGGCTAAAGATGCGGGGCGAGACCAAACCTATGTGTACGATAATGCCTTACACCAACTCACAAGGGAGCGCGAGCAACTCGAAGAGGATTTGCGCCATGGGGTGGCAAAGAAGAAGGGATTTGAATTGTTGTACCAGCCCAAGGTTGATGCCCAAAATCTCATTGTGGGGGCAGAAGTTTTTTTGCGGTGGCATCACCCTTCTTTGGGGTGTTTGGTGCCGAAAAAGTTTTTGATGATTGCGGAAGAAACGGGTTTGATTGAACCCATTGGGGCGTGGATTTTTGAGGAGGTGGCTAAAGAGATGCGAGGATGGAAAAACACCTCCCTTGCCCCCTTACATGTAAGCATCAATGTAGGGGAAAAGCAAATGTGTAGCGAGTACCTTGTACCGCAAGTTTCCAAAGCGTTTGAAGGCTTTGAAGAAGGGCTTGAGCGGGTACGTTTGGATGTGCAAGAAGCAACGTTTTTAAAATATGGACCCGAAATGGAAGGAAACATGCACCACCTGTTTGCCTTGGGTGTGCGGTTTTCTCTTGATGGTTATGGCGACAGTCTTACCTCCTTTCGCCAGTTGCGCACCCTCCCTTTTGATGAGGTAAAAGTAGGACGCTTGGTGATGGAAGAAGCCTCAGAAGACGCAGCGCTGATTTTGCAAACAATCCTCACCCTTTCGCGCAACGCCAACATGAACGTGGTGGCTGAACAGGTGGAAACGCCCGAGCAACGGGAGCGTTTGGAACGTAGCGGGTGCAAGCAATTTCAAGGCTATTTGTTTGGAAAGCCGATGAGCAAAGAGGCGTTTTGTGCAACGGTAGTGGAGCAACAAGGGGCATGATAAAAAAAGAAGACGTGGCACAATTATTGTTTTTTCGTCAAATTTCATCCCAAAAACATTCCCCTTTAAGTTCCTTTATTTTAGAATGTGCTAGATTAAAACTGTGCCAAGGAGACTAAAATGGCAAGGACCCGTTCGTTAGCGTCAAAGATTTTCATCCCTTTTGTACTTGCAGGTGCCTTTGGCTTTGTTGCTTCGGTGTTTTCGGGTCAATATTTTGTGAATCAAATGAAAAAAGAGGTGTATGCCAAAGAGCAACACGCCCTAACCATCATGCTCCAAGAGCAGATTCAAGCTAAAGATGATGTGTGGCTCACCAATGCCATGCAACTGGCTAAAAACCAAGACATTGTGCGTGCCTTTGCTACTAACGACCGCGAAGTGCTTGCGCGTGTTATCGCCAATATTGGCCAACTGTACAAAGACAATACCCCTTTTCGTGCCGTAGCGGTGCATTTGCTTACACCCGAACTTGTCTCTTATTTTAAATCCTGGAACCCGCAAAGTTTTGGGCAAAGTTACGCGAGTTCCAAAACGTACCAAGAAGTGCTAAAGACCAAAAAACCCGTGGTGGCTTTTGAAGAAGCGGCCAACGGCCTACGGTTTAAGAGTGTTTTTCCCTTGTACGACGAAGGGCGATTGATTGGGTTGTTGGATTTTGATGGGGGGATTAATAACTTTGCAGCACCCCTTAAAAACGCAGGGGTGGACTTTTTGTACTTTCTTGACAAAGCCCACGCACCCTTGTTTGCCAATGCTAAAAAAGCCAAAGACGGCCACCCCCTTTCGAGCACACAGCGCGTTGATGAAGCCTTTGAAGCGTATGTGTTTGGGGGAACCTTTAGCCTCCAAAAGGCTATCACTTCTCCTTACGTGATTGATGAAGAATTTTTCGCCGTCGCACTTCCTATCACGGATGTTGCAGGCAATACGGTTGGCCATGCCTTGCTTGCCAAGCCCAGTGCTTTGGTGCAAGCAGAAGTCACTAGCACCTCAATCATCCTTGCGTACCAGTTAGGGTTTATTGTGGCCTTGTTGGTTTTGGTGGTCTTGTTTATGATGTGGACGATTCACAAAACGGTGATGGTGCCTATTAAACGTTTAGACAGTATTGCAAAAGAGCTTTCCAGTGGTTCTGAAAATTTAACCAGACGGTTAAATTTTGAAAGCAATGATGAGATTGGTCAAGCGGCAGATAGTTTTGATGGGCTTTTGGATAAGGTGCAAGTGATTGCCGAAGAGGCCAAACTAGAAGCAAAGCGTGCCAACGAAGCTACCCAAGAAGCCCAAAATAATTTGCAAAAATCTACCCTCTTTACCTCCCTTGCTAACCGCCTTGTGGGCGGGGTGATTTACGATAGCGAAGATTTGCAGCAAAATATCAATGGCAATATTGAAAGCATTAAAACCATCAATACCATCAACGAAACTGCCGAGGGTGTTATCCATAGCGTTCAAGAAAGCACGGGGGCGATTGTTGCAAATATCAATGACATTGTACAAATGGTCCATGGGGCGCGAACAAGTTCGGAACAGCTCAATCAAAACGTGGATGAGATTAGCAATGTGATGGCCCTTATTAAAGATATTTCTGACCAAACCAACCTTTTGGCCCTCAACGCCGCCATCGAAGCCGCGCGCGCAGGGGAGCACGGACGCGGGTTTGCAGTAGTGGCCGATGAGGTGCGCAAATTGGCGGAGCGCACCCAAAAAGCAACCCAAGAGGTGGAGATGAACATCAACGTATTGCGTCAAAATTCCAACGCCATGCTTGAAAACAACGAACGCGTTGAGCACTTTACCAGTGCGTCTTCCACGCGGCTTCAAACCTTTACCCAAACCCTCAACGAGCTCATCGAATCTTCACGCCACACCAAACAAGAAAACGAGAGCATTACCCATGAATTGTTTGTCTCTTTGGCGAAAATCGACCACATCATCTACAAAACCAACGGCTATTTGGCGGTGTTTACGGACGATAAGCAAAAAGTGATGAGCAACAGCAGCACCTGCCGCTTTGGCAAATGGTACCAAAACGAAGGCCGGGCAACCTTTAGTGCGCACGAAGCCTTCATCAACATCCAAAAGCCCCACGAAGGGGTGCATACTAACATTCAACGGGTGTTAGACATCATTAAAAACGATGCAACCCTTGAGGAGGCTGCTGCCATCAAAGGCTTGTTTGACGCAGCAGAAAAAGATTCCAAAACCCTCTTTAGCCTCCTAAATACGATTTTAGCCTCGCGCCGCAAGGCGTAACAAGGCCTTACATGTAAGGACCCTTAGGGGTCTTTACGCCCCTGCGAGTTACCTTAATTTTCACATCCAAACACAAGCATCATTTTAGTATCATGCCTCTTCGCTATGATTTTGCATCCATAAGGAAGTGCATGAAGTTTTTAATTGATTTTTTAGACAACGATGCTATTGAAAAAACCCATGTGTTTACGCACTTAAAATGCTCCAAAGAAGAAGCCCTCACCCTGCGCTACATGACGTCCCAGTATGTGGCGGGTACGATTGACCTCTCGGTGAGCGAAGTGCTCATGGAGCTTTTTGGTACCAAAGCGTACAGCCACCTTAACCATTTGCCCGTAGTGAAGAGCTTGATGGATTCTGGGTGGGTGATTCAAAGCAGTTTTGCAGGCCTTAAGATGGGAGAGGTGTCAAATTTGGAACTTTTCAACTCCTCCGTGTGCCTTAGCACGACCTTTTTGAAACTCTTGGAAGAGGGAACACTGGAGATGATTTTGCCAGAAACCACGCCATATGCGGATCACCTTGAGTACCTCAAAGACCAATTTTTCCGCATTGAGCTTTACCAAAAACTGGGCGCGACACGCCAAAATGGCCCGGAATTTTCCCACGGCTTTAACCGCTTGCAAACCACCCTTGTGATGCTAGAAGCGAAAATTGCCGAGCGCATTAAGGCGACGAAAAACGAAATCATCATCGAGGCGTTGTTTGAAGAGCATTTGTTGGAAGAAAAAGAGCAAATCATCTTTTTAGCGCTTTTAAAAGAAGAGTATGCAGGGGAATTTGAAAGCTTGCGCGAAATGAATACCTTGATTTCTTTGGTGAGTTATGATGATTATGAAAAAATCAAAAACCGCGCCCTTTTAGAAGAAGGCTCCAAACTTGTGGAGAGCGGGTTGATTGATTACGATGAAATGCTCACGGCGTTTGGGGGCGTGGCGCGTAGTTTTTACATTCAAGAAGAGATTTTGCAAAAAATCATGCACCCCGACAAAGAGAAAAAAAACAAAAAAATTAAACTCGACATGTTGGTGGAACAACAAGAAATCTTCGAACTCATCGACCCCAAAACCTCCCTTGATGACGTGGTGATGCACCCTAAAACTAGAGAGCTCATGGACACCCTTTTAAAGCAAGTAGACCGCACAGTCGTGGCGCGCTTAAAAGAGTGGGGCATCAAGAAAAACAGGCGTGGGATTGACGCAAAAGTGTTGTTGTATGGGCCTCCTGGCACGGGTAAAACCATGACGGCGGTTTCCTTGGCAAAGTCGTTGAAAAAGCGGGTGCTTAGCTTTGATTGCTCCAAGATTCTCTCCAAATACGTGGGCGAGAGCGAGCAAAACGTGCGCAAGATTTTTGACACGTACAAAGAGATGTGCATCAAAACCAAAAGCGAGCCGGTGTTGCTGTTAAACGAAGCGGACCAGTTTTTGAGCGCTAGAAGTGCCGATGGGGGTTCGGGTGCGGACAAGATGCACAACCAAATGCAAAATATTTTCCTCGAACAAATTGAGCGCTTTGAAGGCATTTTGATTGCAACGACCAACTTTTTGGAGAGTTTAGATGTGGCCTTTTCAAGACGGTTTGATTATAAAATCGCCTTTGAAAAGCCTGATTTCAAACAACGCCTTGACTTGTGGCGCAGGGTGCTTCCAGAAAGCGCGGTGTATGAGGCGGATTTCAACATTGAAATCTTGGCCAACTACCCTTTAAGCGGTGGACAAATTGTGGTAGTGCTGAAAAACACGGCACTCAAAGTGGCCATCAAAGAAGAACCAATTTTTACCATGGAGGATTTTATTCAAGCCATCGGTCGAGAAACAAGCGGTGCCTTTGGGGAAGGCAAAACCATGGGATTTGCCCAATAAACGCCCCAAAAGTGTTACATGTAAGGACTATCTAAAAGGATGGGATAAAAATGAGACTTTTCAAAGGTTTCTTAAACCATCTTTTTTGTATATTAGTTACCCCGTACCTTCATTGAAAAGGATATTTATGACGCATATGGACTTTGCTCACCCCTATTTTGGGGTGTTTGTGATGTTGGTTTTTGCCACGGTCATCTTTTTTGGCATCGTGTTTTTAGCCCGCACGGTGGGCAATAAATTTGCCAGAAAAGACACGGAAAAATTAAAATTATCCATTTACGAGTGTGGGCCTGAACCCACCAAGCAACCTAACCGCATCTCCGCTCAGTTTTACACCTTTGCCTTGTTGTTTATCTTGTTTGATATTGAGATTATTTTTATGTTTCCGTGGGCAGTCAATTTTAAAGTCCTCGGATGGTTTGGCTTTGTCGCCATGATTTTCTTTTTAGGATTACTCACTATCGGCTTTTTGTACGAATGGAAAAAAGGAGCACTTGAATGGCACAGCATCAAGTAGAGTATTTAAACAGCGGTGGGCTTCCCCTCGCGCTAACATCGGTAGATAAATTGGTGCAATGGGGACGCAGCAACTCCGTGTGGGCACTCAGTTACGGCCTTGCATGCTGTGCCATTGAAATGATGGCCGCAGGAGGCAGTCGCTACGACTTTGACCGTTTTGGCACCATCTTTCGTGCCAGTCCTAGGCACTCAGACGTCATGATTATCGCGGGGACGCTCACGAAAAAACACGCGGAATTTACAAGACGCTTGTACGACCAAATGGCAGAGCCCAAATGGGTTATTAGTATGGGAAGCTGTGCCAATACAGGCGGCATGTTTAACACCTACTCTACGGTTCAAGGGGTAGACCGCATCATTCCTGTGGATATTTACCTGCCCGGATGTGCCCCGCGCCCTGAAACCTTGCAGTACGCCTTGATGTTGTTGCAAAAAAAGATTCGTCGACAAGGGGCTAACCGCAAGCAAGCACCCAAAAGGTTGGTCTAATGCGACGCTATCAAGACAAACACAATGTGCAAAAACAAGCGTATTACACCGACCGTTTTAATATTCAACCTTCCTTAGCGCGCCTTGAAGTAGGGGAAGATTCTCCCTTTAACGCCACCCTCTTACATGTAAAGGGGTTGGTGGACGTGTTGGAGGCGTATGTGGAAGCAGGACAGTTGGTAGTATGGGTCGCACCCACGGCCAATGTGAGTGCCCTTGAGGCTTTTAAAGCAGCAGGGTATGAAAACCTGAGTGAAATGAGCGCGGTGGATTTTATCGCCCAAAAGGGCGGCTTTGAAGTGTTTTATCAACTTTTGTCCATGGAAAAACACGAACGTGCTAGGGTGAAATGCTTTTTACCCCAAGGAGAAACCTTACACAGCGTGACTCCCGTGTACAAAAGTGCCAACTGGTCAGAGCGCGAAATGTACGACATGTTTGGGATTTTACTCGAAAACCATCCCTACATGAAACGCCTGTTGATGCCCGATGATTGGCAAGGGCATCCACTGCTTAAAACCTATCCCTTGCAAGGGGATGAGGCGGCGCAATGGTATGAGATTGATACCCTCTTTGGTAAAGAATACCGTGAGGTCGTTGGCCCCGAACAGCGCGATCCTGCGCGTGTGGATGCGCGCAATACCACCGACTTTTCTCGCATAGGCCACGAAGTGGAGGCGGGTGCCCCTTACAGTGGGACACCTACTACCCAAGAATACCAAGAAAAAGGCGGCATCACCGTGGTGAGTAAAATCACCAAAGAGGGTGCTAAGACCTTGAAAGAGAGGCCCTAAGCATGGAAAACCAATCCCCAAACAGACTCCGCCCTTTTTTTGAAAACATTGCCTTTGAGCGCGAAGACAACCGCATGGTTATCAATATGGGCCCCCAACATCCCTCCGCCCACGGGCAGTTGCGGCTCATCTTGGAACTCGATGGCGAAATGATTACCAAAGCCGTTCCCTGTGTGGGTTACATGCATCGGGGCATGGAAAAAATGGCTGAAAATATGATTTACAACGAGTTCATCCCCACCACCGACCGCATGGATTACGTGGCGGCTTCTTCTAACAACTACGGCTTTGCCCTAGCGGTAGAAAAACTCTTGGAAATTCAAGCCCCAAGGCGCGCAGAAGTCATCCGCACCATACTCTTAGAGCTCAACCGCATCACCTCTCACTTGTTGTGGCTTGCCACCCACGCTTTGGACGTAGGCGCCATGACCATCTTTTTGTATGCCTTTAGAGAGCGCGAATATGTCCTAGACCTCATAGAAGCTTACTGCGGCGCGCGCCTCACCCATTCGGCTATTCGCATCGGTGGGGTTCCGTTGGATTTGCCTGAGGGATGGACAGCAAAACTGGCCGCGTTTTGTGAAAAATTCCCTAGCGATATTGACGATTATGAAGGGCTTTTGACCAAGAACCGCATCTGGAAAATGCGCCTTGAGGGCGTAGGCGTCGTCACCGCCGAACAAGCCAAAAGTTGGGGCTGTACGGGGGTGATTTTACGCGGGTCTGGCGTAGAATGGGACATCCGAAAAGAAGAACCCTATGCCCTGTACGAAGAACTAGACTTTGACGTGCCTGTGGCCAAAGAGGGTGATAGTTATGCCCGCTATTTGCTCTACATGGAAGAGATGCGCCAAAGCACAAGCATGCTCAAGCAACTCATTCGCCTCTACCACGAAAGTGAACCGGGCATCATGGCGCACGCACCCCAGTACATTAGCGCTCCCAAAGAGCAAATCATGACCCAAAACTATGCACTTATGCAACACTTTGTCCTTGTCACCCAAGGGATGCGCCCACCCCAAGGGGAAGTGTATGTGGCAACCGAATCCCCCAAGGGTGAACTTGGTTTTTACATCAACTCCCAAGGCGACCCCTATCCGTACCGTTTGAAAGTGCGGGCTCCGAGTTTTTACCATTGTGCCTTTTACCAAGAGTGGATGGTGGGACAATACCTGGCGGATGTGGTCACCATCCTTGGAAATTCAAACATTATTTTGGGCGAAATCGACCGATAGGAGAGGGAATGCAACGCTACGATTTACGGCACTTGAAAGCGGATTTTTACCCGCGTATGGAAGCGATTTTAGACGAAATGGCCCCTGGGGAAGTGGCTATTTTTATGTTTGAAGTGGGGGATTTTTCCCCTGTGCAAAAAAGTGCAGATGTGGTGAAATCTTTGGGGCATGAACTCATGAACTCGTTGAAATTCAACGAAGTGGATTGGACGATTGTTGTCAAGAAAAAAGCGAGCTAGGATGAAGATGATGAAACTCTCTGAAGCACTGTACCACGTGGGCGTACCTTTGGAAACGTTTGCGCTGCATGATGTGGACACAGTGCTCTTGTTTGGTACGCTTATTGGGCGGGACGATGCCCCTTTGCTTGGCGAGATTATGGCTTCAAAGCTTCCTTTTGTCACACTCTCTGCCATAGAAGACCCGCGCCTTGGTCATTTTTACAAATACGAGGCAGGCAGCGAAGAGGGCGTGCTTGGCATTCTCACCAAAGCACTCTACCAAGGAGGAGATGCTTCCCTTGGGGCATTTTTTGATGCACTGGATGAGGGGTATTTGAGTGCTGAGTGCAACCTAGGTGAAGAAGAAGCCCTTGAATTGGCCGAGGTATTGCAAGGACGGCGGGTGATGTGCGTGCTTGGTGCAGATTTAGAGCACCATTTTCATGCCCATGCCCTTGCCCAGTGGCTAAGGGTGTTCGCCCATGTCGCTAATGTTTTTTTTACGATGGCAGGTCAAGGTGCAATGGACGCACCTGCCCGCCCGCTTGCATTGCCCACGCCACCAGAAACTTTAGAGAGTTATGACGGGACAATTGCCTATGCATGCCCTGCCTTGACCAAAGAAGAAAGTTCGCAACTGTTGGGTTCGCGACAGTTTGGGGTTGCTGCTAAAGCAAAACACGGCGATACCGTGGAGGTTCATAGCACCTTAGGTGTGCAAGTGCGTACATTTTGTGTGGATGAGGGCATGAAAGGTACCGTGGCCTTGTTGCCTTATGCTCAGGTCCCTGCCCAATTTCGCTACGTACACTCTACCATCAAGCAAGTAGGATAGCCGATGATTACAATTACAATTGACCAAATCCCTTGTCAAGCAACAGAAGGGGAGTTTGTTTTAAATGTCGCGCGACGCAACCGCATTTTTATTCCTGCGCTGTGTTACGTCAGCGGATGTTCACCCACGCTTGCCTGTCGGCTATGCCTAGTAGATATCGACGGCAAACGTGCTTACGCGTGCAACGCCAAGGCCAAAGAGGGCATGAGTGTTGTGACCAAAACCGAAGAGATTGCGGCGGAACGCAAAGCCATCATGCAAGTGTATGACATCAATCATCCCCTTGAGTGTGGGGTGTGCGACCAAAGTGGGGAATGCGAGCTTCAAAATTACACCCTTGAAATGGGCGTAGACCACCAAGCCTTTGCCATCCAAGACACCCACCGTCCTGCCAAAACATGGGGAAAGATTCATTACGACCCTTCCTTGTGCATCGTGTGCGAACGCTGCATCACCGTGTGTAAAGATAAAATCGGAGAAGCGGCCCTAAAAACCGTTCCGCGCGGCGGTGAGCCACTGGATAAAGAGTGGAAAGAGAAGGTGCCCAAAGACGCCTTTGCCATGTGGAACAAGCTGCAAAAATCCCTCATTGGACCCACGCAAGGCGAAACCCTTTCGTGTACGTTTTGTGGGGAGTGTACGGCCGTGTGTCCTGTGGGAGCGTTGGTGGGAACGGACTTTCAGTACCGCGCTAATGCGTGGGAGTTAAGAAGAATCCCTGCGTCTAACCCCCACAGCAGCGATTGCGCGTTGTTGTATTATGAAGTGCGGCACAAAAATATTGAACAGCCTAAAGAGACCATTTACCGCGTCACTAATGACATTCATTTTGGTACCCTAAACGGCGCAGCGCGTTACGGGTATGATTTTGAAAACACGGTGGCGGCAAAAGACCAAGAGGCTTTTAAGAGTGTTGTGCATGCCTTGCAAAGTGGAGAATTAAAAACCGTACGGTTTAATAGCTTTATCACCAATGAAGAAGCCTTTATCTTGCAAAAACTCAAAGAAAAACTGGGCCTTCGCCTCGTGAATCCCGATGCCAAAGCCTACCAAGATTTTTTAGCAGGGTTTGCGAGTACGAGTGGGAAAAGCCTTTACGGTGCCACCCTTGAAACCCTCACCCAAAGCGATTTTATCGTTGCCTTGGGAACGGCCCTTAAAACCGACGCGCCCAATGCGGGGTACGCCTTTAATAATGCCTTGACCATGAACAAGGGAGCGGGGGTCTATTTCCACCCTGTGCCTGACGCGGTGGTGTCGGGGTATTCAAAAAACATGCTAAGCGTGACACACAAGGTCGGAAGCGAAGAAGCTGTGCTGTTGTGGTTGCTTGGCCGTTTTAGACAAGAGATGCCCGCCTCCCTAGCCAGTATGCTAGAAGGCTTTTTAGTAAAGGGCACTAAAGAGGTGAGCGAGGTTGTCAAAGAAGTTGTTACAGAAACGGTGGTTGATGAGGCAACGGGCGAGAGTAAAGAGGTTGAAAAGAGTGTTACTAAGACCGTGACAAAAACCGTAGAAGTGACACAAAACACCTTGTGGGAAACCATGGGGGTGGAGGATTTGGATGAGAGTATCCAAAAGCTTTTAGAAAAAAAAGAGCGCTTTAGCCTGATTGCAGGGGAAGACCTTTACGCCCATCCGCGCGCCAAAGAACTGAGCAAACTCTTGGGGCTTATCGCGAGGTATACCCCTTTTGAGGTGCTACTCATCCCTTCACAAACCAATACGTTAGGCGTCGCTTTGTTGTGCGAATTAGACGAAGTGCCAGCGGGTAAGGTGCTTGGCTATAACGAAAAAGGCGACATGGTGCTTAGCGCCCTAGGCAAAGGAACCCTAGACATGCCTGCCCTTAACCAACAAGAGGGGACCTTTACCAACATGGACAAGCGTGTTGTGCCCACCAATGTGGCCCTTGCCTATGAGGGGTATTGCCTCAATGACATCGCCAATGCCCTTGGGGTTAAGGCGGCATTAACGGTGGATTACACTGAGCAATTACCTCAAGATAAAGGGTATGAAGCAAGGCCCTTTGACACCTTGCCCAATTGCTTTGCAAATGATGGCACACAGCTTCGCGGGTATAGCTTACATGTAAGCACATGCACACCCCAAGAGGAGCTTGCACCTTTACATGTAAGCGTTTTTGATGAGAGTTTGGTGTACCGTGCGAACCCTGTGCACCAGTTTAGTCCCTTTACCAACAAAGCCCATCAGCTTAACGAAGCAGGGGCTTTGTATGTCTCTTTGGCGTTTTTGGAAGCCAAAGGCTGGAAAGACGGGCAAATGGTAAAACTGATAGGGCAAGAGGGGCACACGTTGGTGGTGGCGATGAAAGTCGACCCTTTATGGGAGGGCATGATTCCCTACCTACCCACCTTTGACACCAAACTTGAAACGGCGCCGTTTTTTACAGGGTACCGTTTTGCGCAGGTAACGTTTGAAGGAGTGAGCCATGAGTAGTGAGATGGCCTATGTGATTGAAACCCTCGTAAAAGCCCTTGTGATTATTGCGCTGTTTTCGGCGTTGGCAGGGTTTGCGACGTATGTGGAGCGAAAGATTTTGGCCTTTATGCAACGCCGCTTGGGGCCAATGATGGTCGGACCTTACGGGTTGTTGCAATTGGTTGCGGACATGATTAAGCTCTTTACCAAAGAAGACGTGGTGCCCAAAAATGTGGTCAAGCCCATCTTTCTCATCGCGCCACTCATCGCCGCTATTGCGGCCATGACAGCCTTGGCCGCCGTGCCGTTGTTTCCCGAATTCACCCTTTTTGGCCATACGGTGCGTCCTATCTTAGCAGACGTGGGCGTGGGCGTGTTGTTCGTTATGGGTGTGGCTTCGGTGAGCATGTATGCGCCACTGCTTGCAGGGATGAGCAGTGCCAATAAGTGGGGATTGTTAGCTTCGGCAAGAGCGGTGGTGCAACTGCTTTCGTTTGAAGTGGTTTCAGGATTTGCCTTGCTTGCACCCATTATGATTATTGGGTCCTTGTCGCTCATTGACATTAACAACTACCAAATAGGCGGGGTTGCGGAGTGGATTATTTGGAAACAGCCTTTGGCGTTTGTGCTGTTTGTCATCGCTATTTTTGCCGAAACCAACCGAACGCCTTTTGACCTTTTGGAGCATGAAACAGAGATTACAGCGGGGTATGGTACCGAGTATTCGGGGATGCGTTGGGGGATGTTCTTCATCGGAGAATACGCCAACATGTTTACGGCCTCTTTTTTGGTTTCGTTGATTTTCCTCGGCGGGTTTAACCCTATGTGGTTTATCCCTGGGGCTTTGGCGATTATCTTAAAAGTCTGTTTTTTGATTTTCTTTTTTATGTGGGTGCGGGCCGCGTGGCCACATATTCGCCCAGATCAGCTCATGTGGTTGTGTTGGAAAGTGCTCATGCCTTTAGCGCTTCTTAACATCCTTATCACGGGCATTGTGATACTTTAGGAGGGGTTATGAAACCATTAAACACGCGAAACAGCGCTTACATGTACGTCCAAGAAGAAGTGCATCCCACTACGCCGTGGGAACAGTTTAAACAAGTGATTGCGCGCACCTTTAAGGGCGAGCTTTTTGTGGGGCTTTGGATTGTATTTCGAGAAATGATTAAAAAAGACAATTGCGCAACCATCCAATACCCTCTTGAAAAGATTCCTATGAGCCCGCGTTACCGCGCGATTCACAAACTCTTGGTATTGGTAGAAAGTGGGAATGAACGTTGTATTGGCTGTGGGTTGTGCGAAAAAATCTGCATCGCCAATTGCATTCGCATGGACACTAAACTAGGCGAAGATGGGCGCAAAAAAGTGAGCGAGTACACCATTAATTTTGGGCGATGTATCTTTTGCGGGTTTTGCGCTGAGGTGTGTCCAGAGCTTGCCATTGTGCATGGGGGAGAGTACGAAAATGCCAGCGAACAGCGGGCCCATTTTGCACTCAAAGAAGACATGCTTACACCGTTAGAAACATTTCGAGCAAACAAACAGCGTGAATACGATGGCTTTGGGGCGCTTTCAAAAGAAGCAGACCAATGGGTCACAAAAACACCGTTAGCATATTAGGGGTTACGATGTA
The DNA here is from genome assembly GCF_059415125.1 of Sulfurospirillum sp. HTRB-L1. Lineage (NCBI taxonomy): Bacteria > Pseudomonadati > Campylobacterota > Epsilonproteobacteria > Campylobacterales > Sulfurospirillaceae > Sulfurospirillum > Sulfurospirillum sp. HTRB-L1. Next base: position 408,301 of record NZ_JCAHZR010000002.1, on the reverse strand, counting down.
TGAAGCAATAGCCTTTTACCTTTTTTCAGCCTTGACACTGGGGATGTTTAGCGTCACCGTGTTGAGCAAAAATGCGCTGTATTCCATGAGCGCATTGGCGGGCGGGATGATTTTCATCTCAGGATTCTTTTTTCTCCTAGACGCGGAGTTTTTAGGCGTAGTGCAAATCATCGTCTACTCAGGGGCGGTGATGGCCTTGTACGCCTTTGGGATGATGTTTTTTGACACCACTCAAGAAGTCCGGGAAAAAACCGAATGCAAAAAAACCCTCTACGCGCTCTCCTTGTTTAGCGCTGTACTGATTGTGGTGATTGTAGCCGCACCAATTTTTGGGGCGAACATTGAAGCAACCTACCCTGTGAGTGCAGAACTTGGAAACGTCCAAACCATTGGGTTGGTACTCTTTACCAAATACCTTGCCCCCTTTGAACTCGCGGCGGTAATGCTGCTTGTGGCGATGATTTCGGGGATTATCTTGGTAAGCAAGCGACTAGACCACAGCATCACACTCCATGACGAAGACCCAAAAGAGGAGGCATTATGATTACCCTAACACATTACCTTGTGGTGGCAGGCGCGATGTTTGCCATTGGTTTGGTGGGGATTATGCGGCGCAAAAACCTCTTGATGCTCTTCTTTTCCACGGAAATTCTTTTAAATGCGGCCAATGTTGGCTTTGCCGCCGTGTCAAAGTTTTACGGGGATATCACAGGGCAAATCTTTGCCTTTTTTATCATCGCAGTGGCCGCAAGTGAAGTGGCAGTGGGATTAGGACTGTTAGTCTTATGGTACAAGCGCACGGGCAGTATTGACCTTGATAGCTTGCAAATCATGAAAGGATAGCCCATGGAACAACTACTTTATACCGCACTGTTTGCTCCACTGGTGGGTTCGTTGTTTGCAGCACTTTTTGGTGCGCGCCCCAAGATGCTTTTAACGGGCATCGTTACCTCCTTGCTCTTAGCGGTTTCCATGGTAGCTTCGTTGGTCTTACTCTCCCATGTGGATGCCTCTACCCGTGTACATGTAACGCTTTTTGATTGGATAAGTGCGGGAAGTTTTAGTATTCCTTTTGGTTTTGTGGTAGACCAAGTGTCTGTCATTATGATGGTCACCGTCACGGTGGTCTCTACGGCCGTGCATGTGTACTCCATCGGCTACATGGACCACGACAAAGGATTTAACCGCTACTTTTCCTACCTTTCTGCCTTTGTGTTTTCCATGATGATTTTAATCATGAGTGATAACTTCGTGGGCTTGTTCATCGGCTGGGAGGGAGTAGGTCTGTGTTCATGGCTCTTGATTGGCTTTTGGTACCACAAGCATTCCGCCTCATGGGCGGCCAATGAAGCCTTTATCATGAACCGTATTGCCGATCTTGGCATGCTTATGGGCCTTTTTCTCATCTACTGGCACGTGGGAAGCTTGCAGTACGATGCCGTATTTGAACGCATCGAATTTGTAGCACCTTCGGTGGTGGCACTCATTGGCATCTTGCTCTTTATCGGTGCGATGGGAAAATCGGCCCAATTCCCCCTACATACTTGGCTGGCTGATGCCATGGAAGGCCCCACGCCAGTCTCCGCGCTCATCCATGCCGCAACCATGGTGACTGCGGGGGTGTATTTGGTCATCCGCGCCCACCCGATTTATGAAATCATCCCGCAAGTTGGGTTTTTTATCGCTTCATTGGGGGCGTTTGTGGCGGTCTTTGCCGCGACGATGGCGCTCGTGAACAATGACCTCAAACGCATCATCGCGTACTCAACCTTGTCGCAACTGGGCTACATGTTTGTAGCAGCAGGCCTTGGGGCGTATTGGATTGCGCTGTTTCACCTCATGACCCATGCCTTTTTTAAATCCCTCTTGTTCTTGGGTGCGGGCAATGTCATGCACGCCATGCACGATGAGCTTAACATTAAAAAAATGGGCGGTTTGTATGAAAGCATGAAAGTCACGGCTATTTTGATGGTCTTAGCTTCCATTGCCTTAGCAGGGATTTACCCCTTTGCGGGCTTTTTCTCTAAAGATAAAATCCTTGAAGTGGCCTTTAACGAAGGGGCGTATGTGTTGTGGGGCGCTTTGTTTATCGGGGCGGGACTCACGGCATTTTACAGCTTCCGTTTGGTGATGCTTGTGTTCTTTGGAAAAAAAGAGCACGAAAAACACGGCATTCATCCCCACGAAGCCTACACCTATGTGCTTATGGCGATGGCACCCCTTGGGGTCTTGGCCGTTGTGGCAGGATTTTTTGAAAAAGGCTTCCACCGTTTCGTGACAACCTTGTTGCCTGAATATTCCATGCATATTCCTCATTCGACAGCGTATTTGCTCATCGGGGGAACCTTGCTCATCGCCCTTAGTGGGATTGGGTTTGCGGTTTACATGTACGGCAAAAAAGGCGGGTTTCCTGTGTGGATGGAAGAGCGCTTTTGCTATAAATTGCTTTCCAACCAATACTACATTCCCCAACTGTACAAAGAGGGCATCATGAAGCCTTTTACCTCTCTTTCTACGTTCATGTGGAAAAACGTGGATCAAAAGATTGTGGATAAAACGGTGGATGTGATTGCGGGCACCTTGGTGCGCCTTGGAAAAGGTGCCAATGGCATGCAAACTGGCAATCTTTCAACGATGCTACGTTGGATGGTTGTGGGCTTGGTGACCTTGTTAGTCTTAGCCGTTTTCTACCGACCTTAAGGAGCCGCTTGATGGACCATATACTTTCACTTATTATCTTTTTTCCAGCCTTTGCGGGGTTGCTTGGGTTTGTTGTGCACAAAGAAAGTGCCAAGGCGTACGCCATTAGTGTGGCGGCCATTGAATTGTGTTTGACGCTGTGGCTGTGGGTTGGGTTTGATACCACCAACGCGGGCTTTCAGTTTGTGGAATACGCGCCGCTCATCGCCCAGTTTGGGGTAAGTTATTACCTTGGAGTGGATGGCATTTCACTCTTTTTGGTCATCCTAAGTGCCTTTATGACCCTCATTGCACTCATCGGGCTTAGCATTAAAGAAGATGTAAAAAACCTTGTGATTTCCGTGCTCTTTTTGGAAATGACCATGGTGGGTGTGTTTTTAAGCCTTGATGTCATCTTGTTTTACGTCTTTTGGGAAATGTCTCTCTTGCCGATGCTTTATATCATTGGAGCATGGGGTTCGGGAGAGCGCATTTATGCCGCGGTAAAATTTTTCCTCTACACCTTTTTTGGGTCTGTGTTTATGCTTGTGGGTATCTTGTTTATGGCCTATTTGTATTTTCAAACCACGGGCGTGTGGAGTTTTGCGCTTCCTGATTGGCATTTGCTCCAAGTGCCTTATGGCTTCCAGCTGTGGCTCTTTGGCGCCTTTTTCTTGGGTTTTGCCATCAAGGTACCCATGGTGCCTTTTCACACGTGGCTTCCCTATGCCCATGGGCAAGCACCGACCATTGGTTCGGTGATTTTAGCCGCCGTACTTTTAAAGATGGGAACGTATGGGTTTGTGCGCTTCTCCCTTCCGTTGTTTCCCGATGCAACGGTAACCTTTATGATTCCTATTGCCATTGTGGCCATTGTGATGGTCATTTACGCGGCGATGATTGCGTATGCCCAAGAAGACATGAAACAAGTCATTGCCTACAGTTCTATCTCCCATATGGGGATTATCGTACTAGGCACTTTCGCTTTGAATGCTGAGGGCATCACGGGGTCAATTTTCTTGATGATTTCCCATGGGATTGTGAGCGGTGCGCTGTTTATGCTTGTGGGGGTCATTTACGAACGGCGCCACACCAAATTAATGAGCGAATTTGGGGGCTTAGCTTCGGTAATGCCTGGCTTTGCAACGGTCTTTGGCATCATGCTTATGGGTTCGGTTGGCTTGCCGCTCACCATTGGGTTTGTGGGCGAGTTTTTGGCCTTGATGGGCTTTTTCAAGGTGAGCATGGTACTAACTGCTTTGGCGGGTACGGGCATCATTCTAGGTGCCATTTACATGCTAACACTGTACAAGCGTTCTTTCTTTGGAGTAATCACCAATGAGGCCAACCGTGGGCTCTCTGACCTAAACAGTAGAGAACTAACTGCCTTGGTGCCGTTAGTCGTTTTGGTGGTGCTTTTGGGGGTTTACCCCAAGCCTATTTTAGGACCCGTGGATGCAAGTGTGAAAAAAATGATTTCACTGATGGAGCAAAAAGCAGAACGCCAAGAGACTAAGTTATTGCTCCAGGAAGTAAATACTGTAGGGGAGGTGCGCTAATGCCTATTTCCATTGACCTAGCAACGCTTAATATGGCAACCTTGATGCCCACCTTGATTTTGGTGGTCGGTGCCCTTGCGATTCTTTGTATTGACTTGTTTAAACGCGACCTCTCACGCAGTTTTTATACCATGATTGCTGTGTTGGTGATGCTGCTTTCCATCGGAGCAACCTTAGGGCTTAGTGGTTCGGAGCGTGGCTTTTTTGACATGATGCTCATGGACGGCATTGCGGTGCTTTCGGGGTTGATTATCTTGGTAACCTCGGTCTTGTTTATTCCTTTGGCCTTGAGTTCTAAACGTTTTCATGAGTTTACCATGCCTGAATTTTTTGCCCTCTTTTTGTTCATGGTGGCAGGATTTTTGTTCATGGTCTCAAGCGACAACTTGATTTTGATTTTTATTGGTTTGGAGACAGCCTCATTAGCCCTGTACACCATGATTGCGATGCATAACCGCCTCAAAGCCATTGAAGCGGCTATCAAATATTTCACCATGGGAGCACTAGCGGCAGGGTTTTATGCTTTTTCTGCCTTGTTGTTTTACGCGCTTACTGGAAGTGTAGAGATTGGCGTGATTGTTAACGTCCTTTATGAGCGCGGTTTTGACCCAATGGTGGGCATCCTTGGGGCTACGGTGTTTATGTTAGCGGCTCTTGGGTTTAAGCTTTCCATTATTCCCTTTCACACGTGGACACCCGATGTGTATGAGGGTTCAAGTGCGGCGTTAGCAGGGTATATGTCCATTGTGCCTAAAGTTGCTGGCTTTGTGGTGGCGATGCGTTTGTTTGAAATGTTAGCCCAATCAGGCGTAACATGGCTTGAAGATGTGCTTTTTGTGGCAGTTGTGCTCACCATGACCTTGGCAAATTTAATGGCGTTAGTGCAAACCGATGTCAAACGCATGTTAGCCTTTAGTTCCATTTCCCACGCAGGTTTTGTGCTTGCGGCTATTTTGATTGGCACCACCCAAGCAAATGTGGGCTTCTTTTTGTACTGGATGATGTTTTTATTTACCAACCTTGGGGCCTTTTCCATGCTCTGGATTGCCCGTAACAAACAAAACCTGTGGGACGCTAGATATCAACACCCCTTTACAAAGTTTTCAGGGATGGTTAAAGTCAGTCCGATGGCAGCGACTATCATGGGGGTGTTTATGTTCTCCCTCGCAGGCATTCCGCCCTTTTCTATCTTTTGGGGTAAACTTTTTTTGATGAGCGCTGCGGTGAATGCGGGGTACATTGGCTTGGCTGTTGTGATGGCGCTCAACAGTGCCCTTGCGGTGTATTATTACATGAAACTTGTGGTGTTTATGTTCTTAAAAGACCCTGTGGCTAAAGATGGCAGTATTTACGCCATCAATGCTTCCACGCCGCTAAAAAGCATCATCGGGTTCGCTCTTGTGATGACCCTTTGTGCGGTGTTATTCGTGGATTCACTCATTGGGTTTATTGCGGAGTATGTTATCGCGAGTGGTTTTTAAGCGTTTTTGTTTTCATGGGCATGTGCTATAATGATGCCCATGAAACACCTCCTTGCCCTCATTATCTTACTTTCATCAGTGCACTCTGTGACGTTGGTGCTCAACAGTGCACAGGAGAATAATCGCCCCTATGCTATCTTGCATTTGATGAACGATGCGCCTATTGAATGTTTCATTACCGACCTTCCTTTAGGCCAAAAAAAATACACCTGCCAGTTTGAAAAGATTTTAACCAACCGTATTGCTCCTCAAAAAACTCCCTTGGTGCAGATTGAGTTTGTGGAACATGCCGAGAGTTTTGAAATCATTATTACCCCCACGTTTGATTCCAAAATGCACAACATGGATGTGGCCCTTCATGAGGGTATTGAAGCCCCTCTTGCGCCAAGAGGGAAGGCAAAGCATTGGGCAATTCTCATCTACCAAGAGTTGCCCTTTATTAATCCGGTGATTGAAGATGGCATTAATTTTCCTGTAGCCTACCCGAAATTTCAACGGCCCAGTGTGGGAGCCCTTGATTTAAATGGCGCCCCCATTGGGTATGTGCGAAGTCGCGATATTAACGCCTATTTGGACATGAAGCGAAGCTACGAGGCGGGGCGATTTGAAAACGTGATGGAACAAGCCCAAGAGGCCATGATGCTCTACCCTCAAACCATTTTTAAAAGTGAATTTGCCCTGTATAAAATCCGCGCTATGGACCATTTGTTGGATGTGGACGAGGCCAATCCTTTTTCTACCCTTGACCGTAACGATGTGGTTAACGAGGGAAAGGCGTGGATGAAAAACTTTTCCTCCGATGAAAACATCGCCGAAGTCCTCATGGTGGTGGCTAAAAATTATCTTAGAATGGGATTTTCAAGCGATGCCAATTATTTCTTAGACATCCTCATTACCGAGTACCCAGAAAATCGCTTTACCAAGTGGGCCATCTTGCTCTACGCAGACACCCTTTACAATGGCACCAAGCGTACCGAAGCCTTACGGTTGTATAACGACGTGTTGTACACGGCCAAAGATTTAGATATGGCCTCAGAAGCGGCAATTCGATTGGCACAAAACAGTATTGACCTAGGGAAGGTAAACGAAGCCAAAGAATACCTTGTGAAGATTTTAAATGCCAATGCGGAGTTTTTACTCAAAGATGAAACCACTGCGTATGAGTTAGCAGAAAAGTTAGCCCACAACCGTCTTGAAGATATTGCCGCGCAAATTTCAGAAGCGTTGCTTGCTAGCAAAAGCCGTGGACATCCGCTGTATGAAGTACTATTGAAAGACACAGGGTTGTGGTACGGAGAGTCTGGAGAAGTAGCCAAAGGCCATTTATACCTGACACGCTACCAGACTCAGTTTCCAGAAGGGGAGTTTGCTGTGCAAGTTCAAGAGGGGTTAGACCGCCTCTTTTTTGAATTGGCCGAGACCAATAGCACAAAACTAACCGCGTACTATGACACGCTTATGGAACGCTATGACAATGAGATTTCCGAAAAAGCTCTGGTGGAAAAAGCAAAACTTTTCCACAAAGAGACAAAATACGCCCAAGTACTAGAGTTGGATGGTCCTCTTCGTGTCATTGGGGACGTGAACTTGGCAGAAGAAGCCTTGCAAACACTCTCCTTGTCCGCCTTTGCGCAAACAACATTGCTTTTAGGCGAGGACCAATGCCAAGGGGCAGTGATGCTGATTGAGCGGTATGGTATCGGAGCACAGTTGCAAGAGCGGGAAAAATTCTTTGAATGTTTGATGCGCCTTTCGCGGTTTGATGCGGCAGTAGAGGAGGCTAACCGCCATGTGCAAGTGCGTGATTTGCGGACACGGTTGGCATGGATGATGCGCCTTAACCAAGCGCTGATGAAAGTGGACAGATGGCGCGAAGTGGTAAAGATAAGTGAAGATATCATCGCCTTGGGGATTTTAGTGAAAGAACCCAAGGCAAAAGAAGCGTTGTTTGAGAAATTTTTTGCCCTTTCGCGCCTAGGGGACCAAAGGGCGCTTGAGGTAGCCCAAGAGATTATGCGCACGCTACCAGGGGTGTATAAAAGCGTGGAAGTGTACCTCGAGGTGATGCGTTACGCGAAGGCCCAAGGCAATGATTTGTTACTGGAAATCTATGCCAAGGAAGCATTGGCGGTCCAAGAGCGCATGAATGTCTTTTTATTTACCCCCGAGCTTGAGTATGAAACCATCCAAGCCCTTCAGCGTTTAGGAAAAGTAGAAGAAGCCTTAGAGGTGACGATGGGGCTCATTCCCCGTGTGCATTCACCCCAAGAAAAAATCCGCTCCCAGTATTATGCAGGAGAACTCAGCGCTAAGTTAGGAAGAATGGACGAGGCAAAGGGCTATTTTAAACAGTGTGCAGAAGCGGTGGAGGAGAGTTCTTGGAAAGGGGTGTGCGAGCAGCATCTTGAATTGATTCCTTAAAAAACGTGTTACAATGAACACTTTGTTTCGCCCTTTTTCGAGAAGGTTTGGTCCACTAGGATAACGTCTCTCTTGCGGGCGATGCAAAGCATTGGATAGCTTTTTGAGTGAAAAAAGGTGCGCGGTTTAGGTAGTAGCGCTTTGCCTTAAGGGCGTATCAAAGTAAAACAGGAGTAATGCATGAAAATGTATATCGTGAGAGGTGCAAGCCGAGGTTTGCGTGAAATGATTTTAAGTACAAGCAAGCTAAGAGCCCAAGAGATTTCGGATTTGCGAAAACTTGGCCCAACAACAGTAAAAACCGTTGATAAAAAACCAAAGCTCCGCGTAGCAACAGGGGGCGAGAGTGAAATGTTGGATTTTTTAGAGTGGAAAGACCCCGACCGAAACCGCTGGCATTCACTCTTTACGATTGACCCTGCGTTGTATTCTCAGTCTGTTTTGGAGATTTTACGTCGCGATAACGAATAGTTTCTTTACATGTAAGGGGCAATAGCCTCAAAAAGCGCATCAACGGGTTTTTTGACAATCGGTTGGTGAAACTGCGTTTTATTAAAGGTGCGCTGGCGTTTTGCCAGTTGCGCCGTGTGTGTGCTAATGGCTTCTTCCATTCTTTCATAACTCCACATCCCATCCAAATAAGCCAACACCTCTTTAATCCCAATGGCTTTCATGCACGCAGGCTTCCTGCCATAACGTTCTTCAAGGGTTTGTACTTCGGTGACTAACCCTTGGGCTAACATGGCACGGGTGCGCTGTTTGATGCGTTCACGCAACAATTCCCGCTCAACCTCGATTTCAAAAAGTGGTAAAGTGTCAATCAGCGGTGCTTGCAGGGTACGCGCTTGAAAGGTCGTGGGAATCTCTTTTGTTTCGTAGTAGAGTTCTAGCCATTTTTCCAAACGGTAACGGTCAAACTTTTCGGTGCGGTTTGCAAACACGGGATCAAGGGTTTGGGCAAGGGTTTGTACCGAGGCAATATCTTGAAGTGCTTCTTGAACACGCTCTTTGGTTGTGGCGGAAATCGGGGGTTTTTCGCTCATGCCTTGAAGCATCGCTTTGAGGTAAAAACTTGTGCCACCCACCAAGATGAGTGGTTTGCTTTTTTCGTGCGCAAAAGCCTTTGCTTGGCGGTAAAGGTCAAAAAAGAGTGTCACGTTAAAGGGGGTGTCTGGGCTAATCACATCGATGCCAAAATGGGGCACATCGCCCCGTTCTTGCGGTGTGGGTTTGGCAGAAGCAATGTCAATCTCTTGGTACAGCGCCAAAGAATCCAAAGACAAAATAACCCCGTGATAACGGCGCGCTAACGTTAGGGCTAACGCCGTTTTTCCTGAGGCAGTAGGCCCAAGAATAGCCACTTGTTTCACAAACACCCTTGGTAGAAACCTGAAAACAACAACACATCATCGCTTTGATGGTTGTCTAAATCCTCATCAATCAATCGCCCGATAATCTCCCCAAGGGCAGGCCCAAAGGTCATCCCTAGCCACCCATAACCCATCGCATAGACCATATTGCGGTATGTGCTATCGCGCCCAATAAGGGGCATGTCATTAGGCGTAAGAGGCCGAAACCCTGTCCAGTAGCGGGGATTTTTGAGTTCAAACTCTACCGTGTGGGCTTTAAGATTCTTGAGAATACTCTCAACGCGGCGCTTGTCAACATGGGCATCAACAGCACCAATTTCGAGTTTAGAGGTTAAGCGCATGTCGTGTCGACGCGGGGTGGCGATGATAAACAGGTCGTTAAACATGACACAGTGTTTGGGCTTGATGTGCTCTTCCATTTCAAAGGTGATGTTGTACCCTTTGGCAGGAAGCAGCATGAGCGGGGTGCCTAGCTTTGTGGCCAACATGCTCTGGTGCCCTGAGGCTAAAATGAACGTGTCGGCTTCGTAGGTGCGGGTTTTGCTACGCGCGCTTATAATGTGCCCAGCCCTCACGTCAAAATCTACAATCTCTTCTTCAAAGACAAAGGTAACCCCCTTGCGTTCTAGTAAGGCTTTAAGTTGTTCCATGAGTTGCCCAGGGTTGAGGCGGGCGTTGCGTTTGAGGTGTATGACTCCTTCGATATTGGGGCTCACAAAACCCAAACGCTCTTTGGCGGAGGCGTAGTCTAATACGTCGAATTTGGTAGGGTCTTTGGCGTGGCGCAGCTTGTCGCGGTAACTTTTGGCATCAGTAAAAACGAGCATCACCCCATCATGGTGAAAGTCAAAATCAAGGCCTTCTTCTTGGGTGAGGCGGTGGTAGGCTTGGGTGCTTTGTTCTCCGTAGCGTTCAAATAAAATGAGGGTTTTTTTCAAGCGCGCTTGGGTAGTACTCGCCATAAAGCGCACGAGCCAGCGGTAAAAATGAGGGTCAAGGTTGGGGCGCAAAACAATGGGACTTTTGCCTTGAAGCATGAGCCTGAGGGTTTTGGTGATGACGCCTGGGGCAGCCAAGGGCGCTTTTTCAAAAGCGGAGAGTAGTCCTGCGTTGCCAAAAGAAGGGGTGCCGCTCATGGTGCCTTGGTCGAGGATGGTGACGCGATGCCCTTTTTGCACGAGCGCGTAGGCACTCATGAGGCCCGCAACGCCTCCGCCGATAATGACAACTGATTGGGACATTGCTTTCCTTTTTTGCGTTACATGTAAGGGGTATTATAGCAAGCTTTGTGTTTTTTTTGGTAATCTAACTCTAATGAGAAATCAGGTAAAATCAAGGCATATTGTTTTTCAAAAAGGAGTGGCGTGGAACGTTTTGTCAGGGTGCTTAAGGATATTAACGAGCTTATTATGTTCAAGCATTCGGTGTTTGCGCTCCCGTTTATTTTTGTGGCGATGGTTGTGGCGAGCCATGGGGAGCGTGGGTCGGTGTGGTTTGGGTGGAAGCTCCTCTTCTTTGGGCTAGTAGCAGCCGTGAGTGCGCGCAACTTTGCCATGGGCTTTAACCGTTACGCGGATCGCGACATCGACAAAGCCAACCCCCGTACGGCGACGCGTCCAAGTGTGGACGGACGTATTGGCACGCGCAACATGCAACTGTTTATCGCCATCAATGGGCTTATTTTTATAGGGAGCGCGTGGTTGATTAACCCGCTAGCCTTTTACCTTAGTGTGCCCATTTTGTGCGTGCTTGGCGGGTACTCGCTGTTTAAACGCTTTAGCCCCTTGGCACACTTGGTCTTAGGACTTTCGTTGGGTCTTGCGCCCATTGCTGGAGTAGTGGCGGTGAGTGCGCATATCCCCTTGTGGGCAGCGTTACTCTCTCTAGGTGTTGTCTTTTGGGTGGCAGGGTTTGACTTGCTTTATTCGCTCCAAGACATGGAATACGACAGGCAAAACAAACTGCACTCTATCCCTTCTCATTTTGGCAAAGAAGCAACCTTTTTCATCTCCAAACTTTTTCATGCCCTAGCGGTGCTGTTTTGGGCACTGTTTGCATGGGCGGTGGGACTTGGGGTGCTTGGGTGGCTTGGCGTCATCGCATGCGCGGCCGTTTTGGTCCAAGAACACCGCATTGTGGCGCGGGATTTTAGCAAAATTGACCGTGCGTTTTTTACCCTCAACGGGTACCTTGGCCTGTTGTTTTTTTGTTTTGTATTGATGGACAGACTAGGAGCTTAGGATGGCGCGCCTTGTAAATGCCCCATTGAAAATCGCCTTTGAGGCAGTGGAAAATGAAAGCTTACATGTAAAAGAGTTTGAAAAAATGAGCTTAAGCGATGAAGACCCCGTGGGGCAGTGGTTGAAGATCGCTAAGGCACGCGGGGAGGCTAGCGAGAGCGACCCGGTACTGTTGACCTTAATGGTGGAACTTCACCGTAAGATAGACGCCCTTGGGGCGTATGTGCGCAACGAACAGCCTGCGTATTTGCCCTTGGCGCACACGGCAGAGATTGACCAGATTGGGTTTGAGTATTTTCACATGGAATCTCCTGTGTTAGAGGTGGGGAAACGGTACTATGGTAGGATTTTGATGCCCGTGTTTCCCAAGCGCGAATTTCCCCTTTTTTTTGAAGCCGAAAGGCCAGATTTGGCCAAGATGGTGCGGTTGCATGAGAACGATGAGAGCGATTGGAACGCTTACGTGATGGCGCGAGAACGCGTGATGATTCGACAAATGAAGGCAGAACGTGATGGATTTTGATCTTTTAGTATACGCGGGTATCGGGGTGTTGTTGGTGCTCATGTTTTTGATGGTCTATTTTAAAGACAGTGAGGCGAACCAGAAATTTATCAAATTTGAGCGCATGGTAGAAGAGCTGATGCAACAAAATCACCAATTGCGGCGCGATATGCTTGCGCAAGAAAAAGAGATGAAGGCAAAAAATGCGAGCTTTGAAGAGTATTTTCGCAAGCGCGTCCAAGAAGAGATAAACACCAACGTGATGCCATTGCTTAACTCTTTGCGAGAGATTGAGGGCATTATGCAAAGTTTTCAAGAAGAACAACAAGACAGGTTAAGCTCCCTAGAAGAGCGCACCAAAACCATCAACCGTTTTGCCGCGCCTTCGGCTACTTCCAATGAAAAACAAGTGATTGCCATGTTTAAAGAAGGGAAAAAAGAGCACGAGATTGCTAAAGAGTTACGCTTGGGGCTGGGTGAAGTGCAGTTTATTTTAAAAATGAATTACCTCAAATGACCCGTGCGCACCCTTCGTGGAAGCCACTCCTTGAAGAGGCTTACATGGCACTTTCCCCTCAGTACCGTGGATTTTTAGAAGCCCAAGAGGGCTATTTCCCTACCCATTTTTTGGCCGCCTTTAGCTCCTTGTCGCGCCAAGACACGCGGGCGATTTTGTTTGGCCAAGACCCTTACCCTAGGCGTGAAAGTGCTATTGGGTATGCCTTTATTGATGGGGCAGTGGAAGGGTTGTTTTCGCCTTCTGGGTTTTCAAAACCTGTCAACCGCGCCACCAGTTTGCGCAATTTTCTAAAGATGCAACTCCTCTCTCAGGGCTTATTGGCTCCTGAGACACTCTCGCAAGAGGCTATTTCCAAGGTAGATAAAAGGGGATTGATTGGGTCTATGGAAGAACTTCGTGCAAACTTTGAACGCGCAGGTATTTTGCTGTTAAACACCGCGCTAGTCTTTACATGTAAAGAAGAAACCCCATACCATGTCAAAGCATTTAAGCCTTTTATGCAAGTCCTTTTAGAGGGACTTTCGCAGGAGAACAAAGAGTTGATTTTGTTTGGAAATTTGGCTAAAGACATTGAAAAGCTTTTGCCCTCATGCCACGCCTACACGCTAGTTAAAACCCAACACCCTTACAACATTGGATTTATCCATGATGCAAAGGTGCAGGCGTATTTTGGCCCCAAGGACTTGCTAAACAAAGCCTAGAGGCGTATCTTTTCTGCTTTTTTCTCTTCCACCATTTGGTCGAGTAGGCTAAAGAGTTGTTTGCTCGCTTCCTCGGTTTTCTTGAAGCGCTCCACAAAGGTGTGCATGTTTTCCATGGTGTACCCTTTGGAGGCATCGCGCGTGTTTTGGTTGGTGTGGGCGTGTACTGCTTGGTGAGGTTCATTGATGAGCCCGTAAGCTTTAGTGCTTTCAAAACGCTCTTTTCCTGCACCGATGTACCATTTTCCAAAGGTGCACGCATCAGCCTCGACTCCTTCTTTGTCACAACGTTCGTTAATGACGCAATTGTACGCATTGGTTTTGTAAACGATGTGGTCTAGCTTGGCAAGGATAGTAAAGGTTTTGTTTTCCATGCTATAAGAGATGGTTGCCGTGCGGTTGGCGTTGGTGTTGAACTGGTTGAGGGTTTGTTCGAAATTGACCACATTTTCCCCCGCAGTTTCAGCAATGCCGTTGATGCGGTCGGAGTTGGCGTTGATTTCGTTGGTTTCTTGTTGTAAGGTTTGGATGGTGATAGAAATCTCTTGGGTGGCTTTTTGGGTGCGTTCGGCTAATTTTCGCACTTCATCAGCCACGACGGCAAACCCACGTCCATGCTCACCTGCGCGCGCCGCTTCAATGGCCGCGTTGAGGGCAAGCAGGTTGGTTTGGTCGGCGATGTCTTTAATGAGACTGACCACGGAGGAGATTTCTGAGGTGCGTTCGCTGAGGCTTTTGATGGCGTCATCCGTGCGCGCAATCAGTTGGGTGAGTTCTTTAACATCGCTTGCTAAGGCATTTACCGTTTCGAGGCTTTCATTGGATTTGCGTGCCGTGTCTGAAGCGGTTTCGGTGATGCGTGCCATTTCTTGGATGCTGTAGGTTAAGTCCGCTTGTACAGCATTAATGCCCGCATTGCCATTGCCAAGTTCGCTAAATTTTTCCGAAAGTACGCCACGAGCCTTGCCTTTTTGGCCCGCCTTAATCCCCTCAACCCCTTGGATAAACCCTTTGGCGTTGGTGGCAAAAAGTCCGCGAAATCCTTCGTTGAACAAGTTGCGGTACGTTTTTCCCTGGCTTGCTGCTTTGACGGAGGTGTTGGCTTCGCGCTGCAGGGCTTCCACTTGGTCTAGCAAGTCATTGATGGCCCACGCCACCTTCCCTAGAGGGTTTTTAGGGTCGATATCAACAATGCGTGGTTCAAGGTTGCCATTGGCCGCCTCTTGCACCACTGCAAGGGTTTTTTCGTAAATCTCTACGTCCACTTCCATTTTGCGCGAAGAGCCAAAAAATCCTCCCATAATCGCCCCTGCTAGCAAGGTGCCGCCCAAGAGGGCATCTGTGGCAAAACCAAAGGTTAAGGCAACAAAAAGGGCGAGAGCGCCAAGGAGCCTAGGATCGCTGAAGCGCGTTAACAAATGCGTCATAACTCACTCCTTTTTCGTCTAAGAGGTGTTTGAAGTAAGCTTCTGCAGCTTCGATACCACCGTTTTTTTCTTTGGCAAGTAATTGTTCGTAGAGGGGAATGATGACTTGCAAGGCTTTAGGGTTGGGTTTTCGTCGCACCGAATAAAAACCAACAATGCTTCCGTTACGGTCTAATGAAGCAGTGACATTGGCAAAGACCCAATAAAAGGAACCGTCAAAACTCATGTTTTTTACATAGGCAAAAATCTCTTCTTTAGCGCTAATGTTATGCCACAAGAGTTTGAAGATACAGCGGGGCATATCAGGATGTCGGACGATATTGTGAGGCTTGCCTAGCAACTCTTGCTCGGTGGCGCCAACGATGTCAATAAAGGGGAGATTACAATAGGTGATGCGACCTTTGGTGTCGGTCTTTGATACTAAAAATGCATCGTCTCTGACCTGTCTCTCCACACGTGTTGGAGTAGGGCGTTTCATGGCGAAAGGGTTCCTTTGGCGTAAAAAATAAACAACGCTATATTGTAGCCTTAGGGCGATTAAAAGGTGCTTTGGCTAAAGAAAAAGGGCAGAAACCTCAGGTATAATGCACGAAAATTGCGATAAACTTCTAAAAAAGACAAAAAAAGGGTTATTATGTTAATTGATGGTCATGGAAGAGAGGTCAGCTACCTTAGGGTTTCAGTCACCGAACGCTGTAATTTTCGGTGTCAGTATTGCATGCCCGAAAAGCCTTTTTCGTGGGTTCCTAAAGAAAAGTTACTCAGTTTTGAAGAACTGTTTTTGTTTATTAAGGTTGCTGTTGATGAGGGCATTACGAAAATCCGCATCACCGGGGGCGAGCCCCTTTTACGCCACGGGTTAGATGGGTTTATTGGCATGATTAATGCCTACAAGAGCGGTCTAGATATCGCCCTGACGACCAACGGGTTTTTACTTGCCGATGTGGCGCAAAAACTCTACGATGCGGGATTACGACGGGTCAATATTTCACTGGATTCACTGAAGCCTGAAGTGGCAAAGCAGGTAGCCCAAAAAGAGGTGCTTGGGCGTGTGCTTGGAGGCATTGAAGCGGCCCGTTTGGCAGGCTTACATGTAAAGATTAATACCGTACCTATGAAGGGTATCAACGACGCAGAATTGCTTGATATTATGGACTACGCTAAAGCGCGCAACATGCCCATTCGGTTTATCGAGTACATGGAAAACCACCACGCCAACCCTAATCTTAAAGGGCTTAAATCTGAAGAGATTAAAGCCATCATTGGCGCCAAATACGCCTTTGAAGATTTGGGACGTCAAGGTTCTAGTCCTGCGCAACTCTACCGCTTGGAAGACGGGTACGTGTTTGGCATCATCGACCCGCACAAGCACGATTTTTGCGAAACCTGTAACCGCATCCGCTTAACAGCCGAGGGAATGCTCATCCCCTGTTTGTATTTTGATGAAGCGATGAGCATTAAAGATTCTGTACGCAAAGGCGACGTGGCAGGAGCGGCGGAAGTGCTGCGCACGGTGCTTGCCAACAAGCCTGAAAAAAACCGTTGGAGCGAAGACAACGAAAACCAAAGCAGTGACCGCGCCTTTTACCAAACCGGCGGCTAGTGTGCTATAATGCGCGCTTTTTCATTTTGATACGCCCTTAGAGCAACGCTCTAAAAGCTACGCTAACGCTGTGTTTTCCTCAGCGGAAGGCTCGCGCACCTTTGGTGCTTTGGGTGTTTGTGTGGTGTTTATGTGAAAAAAAGAAGAGCCTGAAACACGCATTATAAAAAAAGGAAAGACGTGAAATACGGAGAGAAAATTATCACCACTTTTGACGTGGAAAACGATTTGGAAGTGTGGCCTAACAAGCACCAAAAAAACTATGTGATTCACATCACCTTGCCAGAATTTTGTTGCTTGTGTCCGCGCAGTGGGTACCCTGATTTTGCAACCATTAAGCTTGAATACACTCCTGATGCGTTGGTGGTGGAGCTCAAAGCCATCAAGCTTTACATCAACAGTTTTATGACCCGCTCCATTAGCCACGAAGACAGCGCCAATGAAATCTATGACGTGTTGATGGCCAAGCTTGCGCCAAAATGGCTCAAAGTGGTGGCCGATTTTAACCCGCGTGGTAATGTACATACGGTCATTGAGATTGACTCTTTGGTTGTGTCAAAAGGCTAGAGATGAGTGCAAAACAGACGTACATGTACGGGGCGGTTTTTGCCCTGCTCATCGCCCTAGCTAACTACACGGTGCAGTTTCCCATTAACACGTGGATTACCTATGGGGCATTGCTGTACCCTTTTACCTTTTTGATGTCTGACATTCTCTCCGAACGCTACAGCAAAGAAGAAACCCTGAAAGTGGTGCGTGTTGGGGTGGTGCTTGCCATCGTGCCTACCTTGTTAGTGGCCGATGGAAGAATCGCCTTTGCCTCCATCGTCACCTTTTTTGTGATTCAACAGTTGGATGTAGTTATTTTCCATGCGCTCAAACGCAAGTATGAAAAGCTGTGGTGGCTACGTAACAATGCCAGTACCCTCACCTCTCAACTCTTTGACACGGCCTTGTTTTTCACCCTTGCCTTTGGCGGCACGATGCCCCTTTCCATGCTTGTGAAACTCATCATCGGGGATTATCTGGTTAAGGTCATCTTAGCCCTTTTAGATACACCTTTTTTCTACCTCTTTGCCATCAGATTGCAAAACAAAGCCTTACGCAAACACCTTTAATTCCACGCCAAAAAAGACCGAAACGTGACCGCCTCCCCGCTTTTGAGGGGACGGTTTGTGTCGGTTAGGATAAACCCATTGCACCGGTTTAGTACATTAATCATTCCCGCGGCGATGTGCTTGGGGTGAAACGCACTGCCATCAAAAAAGCCCGGCACGATACTTTGAGAATAGGGATGGGCTTTAATGGGGCTAGCGGTGAAGGTGTTGATGAGGCCTTGCGTCTCGTCCATCCCATAAAGTTGGCGAATCAGTGCTGCGCCAATCACCTCAAACCCAAGCAACGAAGACATGGGAAGTCCTGGAAGGTGCACCACGGGAACCGTTCCTAAAAAACTCAATGCCGTCAAACCTGCAGGTGCCATGGCAACCCCTTTAAAGAGGGTGCGAAGAGGACTGGAACCTAGTAAAGAATGCATGGCGTCTTGCGCACTCATTCCCCCACTTGTAATGATAGCATCAGCATTTTGCAAGGAGGCTAGGGTTGCTAAAATGGCCTCAGGAGTGTCGCTGGTGTGGGTGATGGTGGCCGTGCGTGCGCCCATCATTTCACCGCGTGCGGCCATAGTGTAGGCGTTGGAGTTGTAAATGTGGCCAGCTTTAGGGGATTCTTGCACGTCGATAAGTTCATCCCCAATCCCCACATAAGCGATGCGCGCTTCTTTGATGACACGCAGGGTGTGCATCCCTTGGCTAGCAAGGTTAGTGATGTCGAAAGGGCCTATTTTTTGCCCCTTATGCACCAAACATTCTCCCGCTACGATGTCTTCCCCTTGGGCTTTGATAAAACTGCTATCAGGAACGACCTGTGAAGGGTCGCACGCGTGAAGGGTTTCATTTTCCACAATGCACGCGGTGTTTTCAGGGACACGCCCTCCTGTGGAGATGGAGGCAAGGCCCTCAAGGGAAGTAAGGGGCAAAGCGCTTAAGGGAACCACTTTTCCATCCCGCAAGGAAATCGGAAAAGGGGGAACACTAAAGCGCGCAAGAACAGGAACCGCACTGATGCGCCCAAAGGCTTTCATGAGAGGGACCGTTTCTACGGTTTTTAAGGGGATGATGTGGGAAGAGATTTGTGTTATGGCGTCACTAAGGCTTAATTTCACACCTGCTCCTAAAAGATTGTTTACAAATGGGTGTTTTAATTTTTGGTATTATAGCGACTTCAAAACAGACCAAGGAAAAGCCATGGATGAATTATTACGCATGAGCGTTATGCTGCACCTCTTTTTTGTTTTTGGAACGGGGAGCGTGGCGTTGTTGCATCTTGGGCTTTTAGTGGGAATCAAAGACGCCCAGCGCCTTGGCAAAAAGATTCATATGCTTATTCCCGCGTATTACCTTTTGCTTAGCGGCCTCTTTTTTACAGGACTTATTGCCCTTGCAGTGATGCATTTTCATCTCACCCATTGGGTTGGGATAATGCTTGTGGTGTGGGTGGTGATGCTTGGGGGAAGTATCAAAACCTACAGTTTGTTTAAAAAAACAAAATTTCAACATACGCAAGAAACGCAAGCACACTTTGTAGGGTTTGCAAAAAAGAAATACGCCCTTGACGCGCTGATGTTGGCGTTGTTGTTTGTGCTTGCCTAGGAGGAGCTATGCAGTTTGTATACGATGCGCGCGCAGGTCAAGAGGTGCTTTTGCTTGAGGGGGATGTGTTTGCACACCTTGTCAAATCCCGCCGTTTACGCGGGGGAGATTCCTTACATGTAAGGAATTTGCAAGAGCCAACACAATACGTGTACCAACTTGAAAGCATTTCCCGCAACAAAGCCCGTGCCTTGCTTAGAGCCACCACGCCTCTTGCGTTGCCTTCTTTGCATCCTTTGCGTGTTGGATGGGCGATGGTAGAGCAAAAAACCGTTGAAAAAGCCTTGCCCATGCTCAATGAAATGGGTGTAAGTAAAATCGTATTTGTCAAAAGCGACTACGCCCAAGGCAATGTTAAGATGGATTTTTCCCGCTTAGAGCGTTTGCTCATTGGCTCTTGCCAACAGTGTGGACGCAGTGACTTGCTTGTATTTGAAGAGTCGCCCAGTGTGGCCGCGTGGCTAGAGGCCAATCCCCATGGAGTGGTGGTTGATTTTTCACCTGAGCGTCTAGGAAGTCAAAAACCCAGTGCTTTTTTAGTAGGCTGCGAGGGCGGTTTTAGCCCTAAAGAGCGCGCTTTATTTGAAAAGCGCACCGTGGTGGGGCTAGAGAGCCCGTATATTTTACGAAGCGAAAGCGCGGTGGTGGCCATGGCGTCGAAGATTTTGACCTAAAAACGCCACCCCTTTCTTTTCGCGTTTTAGGGGAACTCTTGATGGGCTTTTGAAGCCATGCTAACCCTAGGCACCGTTGCGCGCAGAGCCCGCGACCTTTGGCGCTTTGGCTTCTTGCAAAAAAGAGCTAAAAAAAACCTTGAAAAAGGCTGAACTTTCTGTTATACTTCCACTTCCCTAATACCCTTAGATAGCAGTGGACTCCCAAAAGCCTGCCGCATTTGATTTTGAATAGAACGAAGGAATCACCGATGAAGAAAGAGATTCATCCAGAATACGTAGAGTGCACGGTTTCATGTGCATGTGGAAATAGTTTTGTGACAAACTCCAACAAACCAGAAATGCGAATCGATATTTGCAACGCTTGCCACCCGTTTTTTACAGGTAGTGAAAAGATTGTCGATGCTGCGGGACGGGTTGAGAAGTTTAAACGAAAATATAACCTTCAGTAAGTACAGTTGTAACACTCCGTGTTATATTTTATTCCTACACCGATAGGAAATTTAGAAGACATTTCGCACAGGAGCCTTCGGCTCCTTGCCTGCGCCACCACCCTCTTTTGTGAAGACACCCGCATTACCAAACGCCTTTTGATGCTTTTAAACGAACGCTATGGCCTTGAGAGTGCTCCTAAAACATTCATCTCTTTGCATTCCCACAATGAAACAGCACTCTTAAAAACCCTTGATGTCACGCTTTTTGAACAACCCTGTGTGTACGTAAGCGATGCGGGAATGCCTGGCATTAGTGACCCAGGTGCCGCCTTGGTGCGTTTTTGCCAAGAAAAAGGGATTGCCTACGAAGTGGTTCCTGGTGCAAATGCGGCCTTGCTTGCGTACGCGGCAAGCGGCTTTGAGGAGACAGCATTTAGTTTTTTTGGATTTTTGCCCCACAAAGGAAGAGCGCGCGAATTAGCCCTAGAAGCTTTGTTGGCGCACCCGCTTAATGTGATTCTTTACGAATCGCCCCATCGCATTGAACTGCTCATGGACGAATTGGCCCAAAAAGCCCCTCAACGCGCCCTTTTTGCCATCAAAGAAGCCACTAAAAAACACGAAAAAAGCTTTAGCGGTACCGTCTTACATGTAAAGGCGTGCATGCAAGAGGCTAACTTAAAAGGGGAGTGGGCATTGGTTATTCACGCTGCCCCCGCGCAAGTCTCCAGCTCTCCTTTGCTTGTCGAAGATATCATCACTCTCTCCCTCCCCCCTAAAGAAAAAGCAAAACTCTTAGCCAAAATGACGGGACAAAGTGTCAAGGAATGGTACGCAATATTGCAAGCGTAAGCTGCCCATAAGTCAATATTTAAGGGAATTTGGCTACACTCTTCCCCATGATAATCTATGGCAAACAACTCTTTTTTCACCTCCTCGACAACGCCCCAGCAATGTTGCGTACCATTTACTTGGCCAAGGAGTGCGATAAAAAGCAATTTTCACGCATTGCGGCCCTAAAACTTCCCATTGTTAGGCTAGATGCCAAGCATGCGCAAGCACTGGCAAAAGGAGGAAACCATCAAGGGTTTTTGGCGGAAATTACGCCCTTGGAACCCACTCCTTTAGAAACCCTCAAACAAGGAAAGTTTTTAGTGTTGCTGTATGGTCTAACAGACATGGGGAACATCGGCGCGATTTGCCGCAGTGCCTATGCTTTTGGTGCTGATGGCGTGATTGTTGCCAATATCAAGCACTTAAACCTTGAAGGCGTGCTTCGCACAAGCAGTGGCGCGGCGTTTGAAATGCCTATCGCCCACGGGAGTGATGGTTTGGGCGTAATGAATGAACTGGTGCAAAGCGGTTTTACCCTCTACGGGGCAGACGCTAGCGGTGAGGATATCCGAAGTGTTGTGCTTGCCGAAAAAAAAGTGTTGATACTTGGAAGTGAGGGCGAAGGGATACCTGAAAAAGCGTTGCGTCGATGCCACCATAAAGTGGCCATACCCATGGCGAGAGCCTTTGACTCTCTCAACGTAAGTGCTGCTGCGGCAGTGCTGTGTGATAGGATAGCCAATGCGTGATATGAAAACACTCGAAGAAATAGGCTTGCAAGAAGTTTCCAGAAAAACACACATTGAAGTGAAAACCCTTCAGTACATGGTGGATAAACAATTTGACAAGCTTGGACGTATCAACACCTTAGGTTTTTTGAAAATTGTAAGCCGAGAATTTCACTTGGACCTTACCCAATGGCAAGAAGAGTTTGAAGAATACTGGAAAAGCACCAAAGACCAAGACGACTCCAAAGACCCCGTGTTTATGATTAACACGCCCAATAGCCCCCTTAAACCCTTGCGGTTTGTGTTGTTTTTTGTGGCGTTGGTGGCCGTGGCGTTGTGGTACTTTGATGCGTGGGAAAAGGCCCGTGTTTATCTTGAACGCGACAAAGAACAAGAAGCGCCCATTGCCTTTACGGTGGCCCCTGTGATAGAAGAAGCAAAAGAATCCTTGGCACTTGTACAACAAGCCCCTATGGAAGAGGTGGGGGCAATAGAACAAGACGCTTCCCCTTCCGCAGAAACACCCCCTTCTTTAGAGGTGCCTGCCGTTGAGGCTCCAGAAGCAACAGAGGCTGTTGTTCAAGAAGTTTTGACCCAAGAAGACCCAGCAACTACCGTACATGTACAAGAGGGCACAATCGTGCCCAATGTTAATATTTGGGTGGGCATCGTGTACCTTGACACCATGAAGCGTGCCTCCCACTTAACCTCCAACGCGATAACGCTAGATTTTTCCAGAGAGCAAATTATTACCACCGGACATGGAAACTTTACTTTAGTGGAAGGGGAGGAGCGTCATGCGTACACCTCACAACTTCCTAAACGGTTTCACATCAAAGATAATGTTCTTCGAGAAATCAGTTATCAAGAATTTGTAACCCTCAATAAAGGCGCTGCTTGGTAACAAAACTTTTCGCCATAGTATGCTTTGCTAGCATGCTTCATGCTTCTTCTTTAGAAAAGACTATTATCCAGTTTATGGGAGAGGCTTCTTACCAGTCGCAGCGTAACTTGGTGCGGATTTTGTTTGCCAACGAAGGGCGCTATATGAACGCCCAGACGCCCAATACCCTAGAGATTTTGAAAACCTTAAAAGAGAATGGCTTATTGCGGCTTATTTACCCAGAAGCGCGTTTAGTGGAGCTTTCTTTTCATGCCAAAGAAAACCCTTTGCTGTTTATACGCATTGTCAACGAGTCGTTGCAAGCCATGGGCTACACCTTTTACCTCACGCAAAAAATGGAAAAAAACAGCGAAGGTGTTGTGTGGGTGATTGTGATGAACACCCAGCATGTGGTGGACCCCGTGTTGCTCTCACGCCAGATTGAGGTGCGTGGAGGAAGTATTCAAGCTATCGCAAAAGATACCCAAGGCCAATGGCGCTATGAGATTGACCTCAAAGAGGCAAGGGCAAAAGTGGAGCCTCATCCTTTGATGGTAACGGTGCCCCTTGGAAACCCCATTAACCCTTACTGGGTGAATGTTTCAGAGGCGGACCGCATGACCTTGCGTGCACACGCAGCGGACCGTTGGTTTCCAAGAATTGCTTTTTTTGATAAAACCTTGCAGCTTATTGAAGAAGTGCAAGAGGAAAATTCACGAGCGCAATTACGCCTGAGTGTCCCTGAAAATGCCGTGTATGCGCGCATTGAAGACCGTTATACGTTAGACAACATAAAGCGAGGCTTGAGCCTTTACCTTGAGAGGAGATGAACACATGTTTGATGAAATTAGGTTTAACACCATTGAGCGCCTTCCCAATTATGTATTTGCTGAAGTAAATGCGATCAAACTTGCCGCCAGACGCGCAGGCGAAGATATCATCGACTTTTCTATGGGCAATCCTGATGGAAGAACGCCCCAACACATTATTGACAAGTTGGTAGAGTCTGCCCAAAAAGATAAAACCCACGGGTATTCGGCCAGTCAAGGCATTTTCAAGCTGCGCTTGGCCATTTGTAATTGGTACAAACGCAAATACAATGTCATGCTTGACCCTGACACCGAAGCGGTCGTAGCCCTTGGAAGTAAGGAAGGGTTTGTGCATTTGGTGCATGCCATCATCAACCCCGGCGACGTGGCCGTGGTGCCAGAACCTGCTTATCCCATCCATACCCAAGCTTTTATTATTGCAGGGGGGAATGTGCACAAAATGGGGCTTGAGTTTAATGACGCCTTTGAGTTAGACGAAAATGCCTTTTTTGAAAAGCTCCAAAAAACCTTTCATGACTCCATTCCTAAGCCTAAATTTGTGGTGGTGAACTTTCCCCATAATCCCACGACAGTGACAGTGGAAAAGAGTTTTTACGAGCGTTTGGTGGCCATGGCTAAAAAAGAACGTTTTTATATTATCAGCGACATCGCTTACGCAGAGTTGACCTTTGATGGCTACAAAACACCTTCGATTTTTGAAGTGGAAGGGGCTAAGGATGTGGCAGTTGAGAACTACACACTCTCAAAAAGCTACAACATGGCAGGGTGGCGCGTGGGCTTTGTGGTGGGCAATGCCAAGCTTATCACCGCTCTTAAAAAAATTAAATCGTGGTTTGATTATGGGATGTTTACGCCCATTCAAGTGGCTGCAACCATCGCCCTTGATGGTCCCCAAGAGTGCGTGGAAGAGATTAAAGGGGTGTACGAAAAGCGACGGGATGTGTTGCTAGAGAGCTTCGCCAACGCAGGATGGGTGATGGCAAAGCCAAAATCTACCATGTTTATTTGGGCAAAATTGCCAGAATGTGCGCAGCATTTGGGGAGCATGGAGTTTTCAAAACAATTGCTAACGCGCGCCAAAGTCGCAGTGAGTCCTGGGATTGGATTTGGCGAACAAGGGGACGGGTATGTGCGTATTGCCCTCATTGAAAACGAAAACCGTATCCGCCAAGCGGCACGCAATGTCAAAAAATACCTCAAAGAGTTGCAGGAAGGAAAGTAGGGAATGATTAAGGTAGCTATCTTAGGCGTTGGCACGGTTGGCACCGCCGTTGCAACTATTTTACTGAAAAACAAAAATATCATTAAAGCCCGCAGCGGCAAAGAGATTGTGCCGGTGATTGGGGTGGTGAAAGACATCAACAAACCCCGCAATGCGCCATTGCCACTCACCGATGACTTAGAAGCTGTGTTGGCGCGTGAGGATATTGATATTTATGTGGAGCTCATGGGTGGGGTTACGCAAACCCACGGTATTGTGAAGCGCATCTTAGCTAAAGGTAAACCTGTTGTTACGGCCAATAAGGCCCTTTTGGCATACCACCGTTACGACTTGCAAGCAGTGGCAGGCGGTGTGGCTATTGGGTTTGAGGCTAGCGTGGCAGGGGGAATTCCCATCATTAAAGCCTTGCGCGAAGGACTGAGTGCTAACCACATTGAATCCATTCAAGGCATTATGAACGGCACGAGCAATTACATTTTGACTAAAATGATGCACGAAAAAGTCAGTTTTGAGACCGTACTTAAAGAGGCCCAAGCCCTTGGGTACGCCGAAGCAGACCCAACGTTTGATGTGGGTGGCTTTGACGCGGCACACAAACTGCTCATCCTTGCAAGTATTGCCTATGGCGTACACGGGGACCCTGAGGATATTTTAATCGAAGGGATTGAAAACATTAGCCAAGAGGATATTTATTTTGCTAAAGAGTTTGATTACACCATTAAACTCCTTGGCATTGCCAAACGTCGTGGCACTCAGGTGGAATTGCGCGTGCACCCTGCCTTGGTTCCTAGCGAAAAGATGATTGCCAAAGTGGATGGCGTGATGAACGGCATTAGCGTTGTGGGCGATGCCGTGGGCGAGACCATGTATTATGGCCCAGGTGCGGGGGGAAATGCCACAGCGAGTGCGGTGATTTCTGATTTGATTGACATTGCCAGAGACGCTCAGGGGTCGCCGATGCTTGGCTTCAAACAGCCTCTTGAAGAGGTACATTTGACCTTGATGCCAAAAGAAGAGATTGAAACCAAGTATTATTTGCGCTTACATGTAAGGGATGAAAAAGGGGTGCTTGCCAAGATTGCTACCATCTTGGGCGAATGCGATATTTCCATTGACAGCTTTTTGCAAAAACCTGATGTTTCAAGTCGCAAAGACGTTACCTTGTTGTTTGCCACCCATACATGTAAAGAATCGAATGCAAAAAAAGCGATTGCGGCCATTTCAACCTTGGATTTTGTGTCGGATATTCCCCATATGATTCGGATTGAGGAATAGGCCGTGGGCCTTGGGCAAGAAGGAGAAGCAAAGGCGCGTGCCTTTCTCCTTGACCAAGGCTTAACCATTATTGCGACGAATTTTCATTCCCGTTTTGGTGAGATAGATATCGTCGCCAAAAGCACGAAAACCCTTCATTTTATTGAAGTCAAAAGTACCAAACACGAAGATGCCCTTGAGCGCATCACTCCTGCAAAAATGCAAAAAATTCAAAAGACAATCGACTACTTTTTGTACAAACATGCCTTTACATGTAACTACCAAATTGACGCAATAATTGTGACAAAAAATGGTCTTGAATGGCTTGAAAACATAAGCTACTAAAGGGGTAAAGGAGTAATGCCCATCGCTATGGTTTCTTTAAACTTAGAGGCGGTATAATGCCTCCTATTGAATACCTAAGGAGAGAAAATGGGAAAATACATTGATTTAAACGCATCAAATTTTGATATTTCTAAAGAAGGTGTTGCGTTAGTTGACTTTTGGGCCCCTTGGTGTGGACCGTGTCGCATGATTGCTCCTGTGATTGAAGAGTTGGCAGAAGAGTTTGAGGGAAAAGCAAAAATCTGCAAAGTGAACACAGACGAAGAGCAAGACATTGCCATTCAGTTTGGCATTCGCTCTATCCCCACCATTCTCTTTTTTAAAGACGGCGAGATGGTAGACCAAATGGTCGGCGCTTCATCAAAACAAGTTTTGGCGGATAAGCTTAATTCATTGCTCTAATGAGAAATGTTAGAGGGAGAAGTCCCTTCTCCCTTAATTACCTTTTTGCTTCTTTTTTCGGCGCATTGATGATTGCAAGTGCGTTTGCATACTACAACTACCGGTTTTCTGAGTACAAATTCATTGATTTTAGCGAATGGATTTTTTACCAAAAATCGGAACTATTTCAACCCACTTCCGATAACTATACCGTGCTTGTTTTAAGTTCAAACATGGATGATGTGGATATGTTGTTGCCAAAAATGAAGACAAAACACCCCGTGCTCGTGGTGGATTTGTACCAAAAAAGAGAAGCGTCCCGCGAAGGGATGCAGTATGTGAGTGCAGGGATGAATACCCTTTTGCCCTTTGTACAACGGTTTGGAATTTATGAAATTCCTACAGCCTTTGATCTCACAAAAGAGCAAGGCACGCTTTATAAACAAAACAGTCCGATGCGGACGATGCGTTAAGGAGAAGATATGTTGGATTTAGCGATTGTCGGGGGAGGCCCCGCAGGATTAACGGCGGGTTTGTACGCCACCCGGGGTGGATTGGCCGATGTTGTGATGTTTGAAAAAGGGATGCCAGGCGGCCAGATCACCCAAAGCAGTGAGATTGAAAACTATCCAGGTTCTCCTGAAGTGCTCACGGGCATGGAATTCATGGAACCGTGGACCGAACAAGCCATGCGCTTTGGGCTAAAACATGAGATGCAAGAAGTGTTGCGCGTGAGCAAACAGGCTAACAATACCTTTGAACTTGCCTTAGCAGGTGGAAAAACCGTGCAGGCAAAAAGTGTCATCGTGTGCACGGGAAGTACGCCAAAGCGTGCGGGTTTTGAAGGAGAGGACGCTTTTTTTGGCAAGGGTGTTAGCACCTGCGCCACGTGCGATGGCTTTTTTTACAAAGGCAAGGAAGTGGCTGTGCTAGGCGGAGGCGATACGGCCTTAGAAGAGGCCCTGCATTTAGCAAAAACCTCGAGTAAAATCTACCTTATTCACCGCAGAGATACCTTTCGTGCCTCGCCTGTAACGGTTGAAAAAGTGAAAAAAACTGCCAATATTGAATTGGTCTTAAACGCGAGTGTCAAAAAAGTTTACGGCGGCCCTATGGGTGTTGATGGGGTGATTGTGGTGGATAAAACAGGCAATGAGCGTGACCTGAAGGTACCTGGCATTTTCACCTTTGTTGGCATGAATGTCAACAATGGCATTTTACGCCAAGAAGATGGCGCGATGCTGTGCGAACTTAGCCAAGCAGGGGAAGTGGTAGTTGATTTGTCGATGAAAACAAGTACCCCGGGATTGTTTGCCGCAGGAGACATTCGCATCGAAGCACCCAAACAAGTGGTGTGCGCCGCGGGCGATGGGGCAACAGCTGCACTGAGTGCCATGGGATACCTTGAACATTGGGAGAGTAAATAATGCTAAAGATTGGAATCCACGGCTCCACAGGCCGCATGGGTCGGATGATTATTGAAAATTTGGAAGAAGACTTGGAGGCAAATGCCGCGGTGTTGCATGCCATTGAAGCCTTTTCTTTTACGCCGCCTTCTGAGGCTATAGTCACAGATACACTCGCTTTGTTGTGCGAGCATAGTGATGTTATCATTGATTTTACCCTGCCTGTTGGCACCGAAGCCTTGCTTGAAGCCGTGATAAAATCGCCCCGCCCTCTTGTGATTGGAACAACAGGGTTGAGCGAACATCAGCAAAATTTGCTCAAAGAAGCAGCGACACAAATGCCTATTTTGTATTCGACCAATATGTCTTTGGGCGTGGCAGTGATGAACCGTTTGGTGGAGCTGGCTTCTCAAAGTTTGCGCGAATTTGATATTGAAATCGTAGAACAGCACCACCGTTATAAAAAAGACGCACCCAGTGGTACGGCGATGACCTTGGGTGAGTACGCGGCACGCGGTCGCGGACTAGACTTGAATGAAGTGCGTATTAGCGGGCGCAATGGCATGATTGGGGAGCGCACTAAAGATGAGATTGCCATCATGGCACTTCGCGGTGGAGACATCGTTGGGCGGCATACGGTAGGGTTTTACAATGACGGTGAATTTATCGAGATGAACCACACCGCCACCAGTCGCAACACCTTTGCCAAGGGCGCGATTCGCGCGGCAAAATGGATTGCGACGCAAGAGAACGGGTTGTATCACATCAGTGATTGTCTCGGACTCAACTAAAGGATAGCAAAATGTGCGCAGTTGTTGGGATATTTGATTCAAAAGAAGCGGCCAAAGTCGCCTATTATGCACTTTTTGCAATGCAACACCGGGGCCAAGAAGCCACCGGGATTAGTGCGAGCAACGGGACGTGTATTAAAACCGTGAAACGGCGAGGGCTAGTGACAGAAGTGTTTGACGAGGAAGCCTTTAAACTTCTTCAAGGGCACATGGCTGTTGGGCACAACCGGTATTCAACAGCAGGCAGTGCATCGGTTTTGGATGCCCAACCAGTGGCAGCTAGTTATCAGCTTGGTCAAATTTCGATTGTGCACAATGGAAATTTGGTCAACAAAAACGAAGTGCGCAGTAGGTTGATTGAAGAAGGGGCGATTTTCCAATCCTCTATGGACACAGAAAACATTATTCACCTCATTGCCCGTAGCCAAGAAGAACGGTTGCAAGACCGTATTGTGGAGGCACTGGGAGCCATTAAAGGGGCGTATTCATTATTGATTCAATCACGCCATAAGATGTTTGCCATTCGTGACCCTTATGGGGTGCGCCCTTTGGCCTTAGGGAAGCTTGCCGATGGTGGGTTTATCGTGGCGAGTGAAACCTGCGCTTTTGATTTAGTAGGCGCGGAATTTGTAAGGGATGTGCGTCCGGGCGAAATGTTGATTTTTGAAGAAGGAAAAAAAGCACCCAAAAGCATTCAACTCTTTGAACCCGACCCTCGCATTTGCGCCTTTGAATTTATCTATTTTGCTAGACCTGATAGTACAATCGAAGGTAAAAATGTTTACCAAGCGCGCCAGCGCATGGGTATTGCCCTAGCAAAAGAATCCCCCACGCAGGCGGATTTGGTCATTCCTGTACCAGACAGCGGCGTTGCAGCAGCCCTTGGGTATGCCAAAGAGAGTGGCGTGCCTTTTGAGATGGCGATTGTGCGCAACCACTATGTGGGCCGTACGTTCATCGAACCTACTCAAAAAATGCGGGATTTAAAAGTCAAACTCAAGCTTTCCCCCATGCGCTCGGTTTTAGAGGGAAAAAGCGTGGTGGTGATTGATGATAGTATCGTGCGGGGTACTACATGTAAACAAATCGTACGGCTTTTAAAAAGCGCGGGTGCTAAAGAGGTGCACTTGAAGATCGCTGCACCGCCTATTAAGCACCCCTGCCGTTACGGGATTGATACTCCTAGCTACGAAGAGCTTATTAGTGCAAACCACACCGTAGAGGAAGTGTGTGAATACGTGGGTGCGGATTCGCTCTCGTTTCTTTCCATTGATGCGTTAGTGAAAAGCATCGGAGACGATCGACGTTATTCGTTGGTGAGTTTTGACGGCGATTACTTCATCCAATAACCCAAGCACCTCTTTAAAAGAGGTGCTCACCATGGGGCGGTATTTTCGTAAAACCTTTGGGACAAGCGTGTATAAAGTGCCTGTATCGCTCATGGGATTTACCTGTCCAAATATCGATGGCACCGTGGCTAAGGGTGGGTGTATTTATTGTGAAAATGAATCTTTTAGCCCCAACCTTAGTGGTGTCGTGCAACCCAAACGTTTTCGCCTTAACCTGACCAGTGAAAACCCTCTTTTAAACGAGCAACTACTCCAACTTGAAGCTCAGGTGATTGAAACCAAATCTAAATTGGTACATAAATTTAAAGCCAAAAAGTTCCTCATCTATTTCCAATCTTTTACCAACACCTACGCACCCTTTGAAACCCTCAAAGCCTTGTACGAAAAAGCCTTGAGTTTTGAAGGGGTGGTGGGGATTAGCGTGGGGACACGCACGGATGCTTTAACAGAAGAGACCTTGGCTTACCTCGCCGCGTTGGCAAAAACCCATGAAGTGTGGGTGGAATTTGGCGTCCAATCGTGCCATGATGCAACCTTAAAGCGCATTAACCGCGGCCATGATTTTGCCAACGCGGCGACGTGGATTCAAAAAAGCAAAGCGTGTGGGTTGAAAGTTTGTGCTCACGTCATCTTTGGGCTTCCCGATGAAACCCCTAAAATGATGCTAGAGAGTGTACAAAAAACGGTTGAGCTTGGCATAGACGCCATCAAAATTCACCCCCTTTATGTGACAAAACGCACGGCCCTTGCGGCGGAGTATGCCAAGGGAAAATTCACCCCCATGGACGAAGAAGTTTACCTTGATACGTTAGTAAAGACATTGCAGATGTTGCCAGAAAATGTGGTGGTACAGCGCATTACGGCGGGTGTGGACGATGACACGCTCATTGCCCCTGCATGGTGTGGCAATTTAAAAGAGCAGCGCAAACAGATTCGATTGGCTTTGGAAAAAGCAGGGTTGTACTATTAGGCTTTTTAGACCCTAGCGGCAGTGGAGTTTTTGAAAGGTAGTGGTGCGTTGAAAATGGCTTGGATAAGCCATGGAGACACTAAAATTTCGAAGTTCATTTGGCCGTAAATCTGAGGCGATAAGAAAGGTCTGGACAACCGTAGAGCTGCGCTCTTCTTGGTTAGACCCAAAGGAGAACCCTCTGGTAGGTTTAAAGACCTGCGTTCCACTTAGTCCCCCTGCGCTTAATGGGTTGTTGACAAGCTTTACTTCAAAAAAACACTTCCCAATGGTAAAATTTCCCACATTGCGTATTTGACCCGAAAAAGTGATGTGCTCTGAGATAAGGATTCTTTTTTGGGTGAGGTTTTCGATGACCGCGCTTTTGGTGTATTTATCAAGCACGAGCATGGCAAAGACCATGAGCACAAGGGTCACAAGAATGTTTGAAAAAATAATGGACCAAAAAATCTTGGGCCGTTTTTCTCGGCGTGCCAACACTGTAAGCAGGACAAAGAGCACCAAGAGAAAGAGCAACACTAAGATGTGTAAAATAGTAAAGTATCCCATTAGTAGCACTCCGCCTTTGCCATGACTTCCATGGTATCCTCTAGCCTAAAAGGCTCAACCGCTGTTTCAAAATGCACTATCTCACCACGGGCGGGTGGGACTTGAATGAATATCGACTCTTGGTACAGGGGCTTAAGCATGGACACATAATCCAACACCGAACCCTTTTTTTTAGGGAGTATTTGCAAGGTTACACGGCACCATGCAAAGTCTTTTGTGGCGGTATTGTGAAGGGTTCCTTGGAGCAAGAGCGTGTCTGTAAAAAGAAGTTGTTTGACCACTAAGAGTTCAACAGAAGAGCCACGCAAGGCGGCATCTAGGTAGTGTTTTATGGCAAAGGGTGCCCCAAAAAGCAACATCAAATCAAGCAATACAATCACAATAGCACCCATTGGGCGTTTTTTTGCCAAAAGAATAGCCAGAAAAATAAACAAGAAAAAAAGCAATACAAGCCACGCAAAGGCGATGTAATCAGCCATTTGGAAATGGCTGATATAGATAAGTAGAGGGTGTTTAGGTGTTTCCATGGCCCCGTGCGTTTTTCTCTTCAATGCCACTTAGTCCAAAGCGGCGTGCCAGTTCTTGTTTGACTCTATCGGGGTGGATATCGCGGTGCCCAAGGGCCACAAGGGCGTGAAAAAGCAAGTCTGCTGCTTCATAAATAGCTTCTTGGGTGTTGTTGTCTTTGATGGCAAAACAAAACTCCGCCGCTTCTTCGGCCACTTTTTTAAGCAGGGTGTTTTCGCCTTTGGCGTAAAGTTTAGCCACATAAGAGGTTTCAGGATCGGCAAGTTTACGTTCATTGATAACGTGGTAAAGGTGGTCAACAACGCCGTACATGGCCACTGTGTCTGCGTGGGCATGTCCGAGAACTTCGCCGGTATCTACGCGGTTAAAAAAGCACGAAGGCCGTCCAGTGTGGCACGCAACGCCTGTTTGGGTTACATGTAAAAGCAAGGTGTCGTTATCGCAGTCTAAAAAGATGGCGTTTATTTTTTGCACATGGCCGCTGCTCTCGCCTTTTTTCCACAACCGTTGTTTGGTGCGCGAATAATAGTGTGCATACCCGCTCTTACATGTAAGGGTGTACGCTTCTTCGTTCATGTAGGCGAGCATAAGGACTTCTTTGGAGAGCGTGTCTTGAACGACCACGGGAAGAAGGCCCTCAACCTTCTTCCAGTCCACTACGAAAGACGTTTCCATGGGTTATTGGGAAACGCTTGTGGTTTTTTTGGTGTCTTTGCTGTCAATCCAAATATTAGGCACAGCACCACCAGGAGTGAGGAAGAGTTTTGCGTCGGTGTTTTCACGCAAGGCGTCGTTAAACTTGCCCTGTACTTCGATTTGGCGAAGCTCTAAAAGGCGTGGTGTTAAGCTTTTGGCAATTTCCATGTTGGCATACGCATTAGCATCGGCTTCGATTTTAATGGCGTCGGCTTCACCGCGTGATTCGATGATGCGCGCTTGTGCCATACCTTCGGCTAGAGCCGCACGTTTAAGGGCTTCTTGGTTGGCGCGTTCCACTTCGTAGCGGGTACGTTCCACTTCTTGACGTGCCACTTGGACCCGCTCAATTTGCTCTTTAATTTTAATAGGAAGGATAATCTCACGCAATTGCACAGAGAGTAATTCTGCTGGCATATTGGGTTGGCTTTCCATACGAATACGAATCCCCTCTTCAATTTGTGTGGCGATTTCGTTACGGTTCATAGGAAGCTCTTCCGCCGCGTATTTACCGGCAACCGAGCGTACCACTTCACGAGCAACAGGGTTGATGATTTTATCTTCCCATGAAAGACCCCAAGCAGCGATGGTTTGTGGCGCATTGGCAGGGTTTAGTCGGTACTGAACGGTGATGTCGATAGAAACAGGAAGACCCCTAGCATCCAAAATGGAGATAGACGCTTTTCGTGAGATCCCTGAGCCTCTCAAAAGTGTTTCACCTACGTCTTCTTGGGAAGCGTAGTTAATGATGCGCGCTTTTGTGTCGACAACAATGACTTGTTGAATAAAAGGCACAAACAAGTGAAACCCTGGCTGCATTGGAATAGGGTCAAATTTACCCGCGGTGGCTTTGATGCCCACTTCGCCAGAGTTGATAATCACAAAAGGCTTGGCGATAACGGTGATGACGATGAGTGCCAAAAGGACGTAAAAAAAGCCTGCTTTTTTTCCAAAATCTTTGAAAAAGGTAGGTGGTTCAAAGTTAAAACTTGGACCCCCGCCCCCGCCGCTTCCTCCGCCACCATTGTTGGCGTTGTTGCGTTTTTTAAAATAGTCGTTCAGATCTGCTGGCATGTGTATCCTTTGGGTTAAATATACGTAAGAAGATGCTCATACGCGGGGTTTCGCCCGTATACGACATCGAAATAGGCTTCTTGAAGCTCCTTGGTCATGGTGCCACGTGCGCCATCACCGATGACGCGACCATCGACGTTGCGAATTGGCGTGACTTCAGCGGCTGTGCCTGTAAAAAAGGCTTCATCGGCCATATAGACCTCGTCGCGCGTGACCCGACGGCGCTCAATTGGAATGCCTTTGGCGCGGGCGAGTTCAAGTACCATGCCTTGGGTGATGCTTTCTAGTGAGTTGTCATTGGGTGGAGAGATGAGGACGCCATTGCGAACGATGAAAAAGCACTCCCCGCTTCCCTCAGCGATAAAACCATCATCATCTAAGAGTAGCGCTTCATCGTACCCCGCGTCTTTGGCTTCAAATTTGGCCATTTGAGAGTTGAGGTAATTGGCCACCGCTTTGGCCTTGCCCATGGTGGATTTGGCAGGATTGCGCACAAAGGAAGAAATCTTGACACGGATGCCTTTTTCTAGCCCTTCTTCGCCCAAATACGTGCCCCATTCCCACGCGGCAATCGCCGTGCGCACAGGCGCGCTGACATGGTACAAGCCCATGATGCCATAGCCCAAAAAGATAAGGGGACGTAAGTAAACATTGCTTTTAAAGTGATTTTTACGCAAAAGTTCGATCTGGGCTTGCTCTAGGGTTTCAAGGTCAAAATTAGGGGTAATCATCGTAATTTTGGCGGAGTTGAGCAGCCGCTTGGTGTGTTCGCGCAATTTAAAGATGGCCAAGCCTTTTTCGGTTTGGTAGGCGCGCGTGCCTTCAAAAACACCATTTCCGTAGTGAAGGGTGTGGGTTAAGATGTGAACATTGGCCTCATCCCAAGGAACAAATGTGCCATCCATCCAAATAAATTCTGCTTTATTCATCGTTTTGCCTTTGCTTGAAAATAAAGGGATATAAAGGACACATAGTCTAACTAAGAAATCTTTAAAAGGAGGTTTAATCTCCTTTTTAGGCCCTTACATGTAAAAAGCGGGAAGTGCTATAATACACAAAAATTTTAAGGAGACCTTATGCCAAAATGTGGAGATTTAGCCCCAGAATTTTGCCTGCCCAACCAAGACGAAGCTGAAGTGTGTTTGCGTGACATTAAAGGAAGATGGATTGTGCTTTACTTCTACCCCAAAGACAACACGCCTGGATGCACCACCGAAGCGTGCGATTTTACCGCCGCCCTTCCTGAATTTGACGCCCTTGATGCAGTAGTGCTTGGCGTGAGCCCTGATAGCCCCAAAAAACACCGCAGTTTTATTGAGAAAAAAGATCTTGCCATCACGTTGTTGTCCGATGAGAGCACACAAATGGCCCAAGAATACGGCGTATGGCAGATGAAAAAAATGTGTGGCAAAGAGTACATGGGCATCGTGCGGACCACCTTTATCATCGACCCTAAAGGCAAGATTGCCCACGTGTGGGAGAATGTCAAAGTCAAAGACCACGCCAAAGCGGTGCGCGAAACTTTGGCAAAGTTGCAAGCATGAGCAATACCGTCGCGCGCGTGTACCGCGGAAAATGGCTCGATTTAACCCACCAAGCCCACATAGCCGTGGTGGATAAAAACGGCAAGTTGCTCTACAGCTTAGGCGACCCTGAGCGCTTTACCTTTGTGCGCTCCTCCGCCAAACCCTTTCAAGCCCTCGTGGCGTGCGAGAGTGGCGCGGTTGAGGGGTGCGGGTTGAGCGATGAAGCACTGGCTTTGTTGTGTGCTTCTCACAATGGGGAACCCTTACATGTAAAGCGTGTCGTGGAGATTTTGGAAAAAGCGGGCTTAGGGGAAGGGGCGTTGCAGTGTGGTACCCATCCTTCTTTGGCTCCTGCTGTTGCCAAAACCCAACCCGCCGTGCTTACTAACGCCTATTCTAATTGCTCGGGAAAACACACGGGTATGCTCATTACCACGCAGTGGTTGGGCGAAGACATTACGACCTATTTGGAGCCTTCCCATCCGCACCAAGAGCGTATTTTGGACGTCCTCTCACAGCTTAGTGGCATGCCAAAAGAGCACATTGGCTTAGCGACAGATGGGTGCGGGGTGCCTGTACATGCCCTTCCGTTGCGCTCTTTTGCGTTGGCTACTGCGCGGATGGCAGACCCCAGTGCTTTGGAGCCCAAGCGGGCAGCGTACCTTAAGCGCATTGCCAAAGCGATGATGGCAAATCCTTTCATGGTGGCAGGTTCGGGACGGGTGTGCACCCGCCTCATGGAAGAAGCCAAAGGGGAGGCCTTTGTGAAATTAGGCGCAGATGGGTACTATATGGCAGGAGTGCCTAGCAAGGGTTGGGGCATTACATGTAAAGTGGAAGATGGCAATGTGGCTATTTGCGAAGGGTTGATTATCCACGTGTTGCACCAACTTGGGGTGTTGTCTCAAGTTGGCTTTGATGCTCTTGAGAGCTTTCATTCGCCCAAACGCACCAACCATCGCGGCGAAGTGGTGGGGCGCGTGGCGTATGATTTTGTATTAACAAAACACCCGTGAGCGAATACGCGTTTTTATTGCCCCTCGCAGCAGTCAATCTCTTGGGTGCCATGAGTCCAGGGCCCAGTTTTGTCATCGTGGCCAAGACCGCACTGGGAGAATCTAAAGAAGCAGGGTTGGCCGTGGCCCTTGGCATGGGACTGGGCGCGGCGTGTTTTTTTCTCTTGGCGGCCTTTGGATTGTACGCTATTTTAGAAACCGTGCCGGTGTTGTATACGGTGCTAAAAATCGCGGGCGGCCTTTACCTGTGCTATTTGGCGGTGATGATTATCAAGCACGCCAAAACGCCTTTGAGCACCGCCAAGCGTGCCAAGGAAAAACACTGGTTGGGCTACGTGGGGTACGGGCTGGCAGTGCAGCTGAGCAATCCCAAAACAGCCATTGTTATTGGAAGCGTTGTTGTGGCGTTTTTACCTCGAGAAATCCCCCCGCTCACCCCGTGGCTCTTAGCCCTTATGGGGTTTGTGACCGACGTGGGATGGTACACAACCGTGGTGTTGCTTTTTTCGCGCCCAAAGGCACAACAAGCGTATGTGAGACTCAAAACAGCCATAGACCGTGTGGCTGGTGTGGCGCTTGGTGTCTTGGGTATTAAGGTGTTAACCACCCCATAAATGAACTGCTTGTAGAAAATGTATTTTTGCAAGCAGAGCTTAGCGTAGCTTTTGAAGCGTTGCTTTGAAGGCATGTCAAGGGTTCTTAAAGAACTCAAACCAAGAGGAAATAGAGCGTGAAACTTTTGTTGAAATCCTTTGTTCCAGAGCTGTTTTTGGTGCTGCGATCGGGCTATAAAAAAGAATACCTTAGTGGAGATCTTTTTGGAGGGATTACCGTCGCAATCGTCGCGCTTCCTTTGGCGATGGCCTTTGCCATTGCAAGTGGTGTGGGGCCAGAAAAAGGGATTATCACCGCCATTGTTGCGGGCATACTGGCCTCCTTGTTTGGCGGCAGTCGGGTGCAAATCAGCGGCCCGACGGGTGCTTTTGTGGTAGTGATTTATGACATTGTGCTGCGGCACGGGTACGAAGGACTTGCCCTAGCGACCCTGATGGCAGGCATGATGTTAATCGTGATGGGCTTGTTTCGTTTGGGTGCAGTTATTAAGTTTATCCCTTACCCTGTCATCACGGGCTTTACCGCGGGGATTGCCTTGCTTATTTTTTCTTCCCAAGTGGCCGACATGTTGGGGCTAAAGATTGACCAAATGCCAGGAGATTTTCTCTCCAAATGGCAGGTTATTTTTTCCCATCTTTTTCAAGCCAATGGGATTGCTTTGGTGTTGGGGCTTGCGTGCATTGGGTTGATTGTGGGGACAAAGCGGGTGTTTCCTAAAGTGCCTGGACCCATTGTGGCGGTCATTTTTGGGGCCGTAGCGGTACAGGTGTTTAACCTGCCGGTGGAGACCATTTACAGCCGTTTTGGGGAGATTTCACCGACTATTCCAACCCCGAGTTTTGCCATGGATATTTCCCTTGAAAAAATCAAACTTCTTTTTCCCTCCGCCATGACCATTGCCCTTTTGGCGGCTATTGAGTCGCTGTTGTGCGCCGTGGTGGCCGATGGAATGATAGGCTCGCGCCACAATTCCAACAGCGAACTCTTGGGCCAAGGGATTGCCAACATAGGCTCCATCGCCTTTGGCGGCATTCCCGCTACCGCAGCCATCGCCCGCACAGCAACCAACATCAAAGCAGGGGGCAAAACACCCCTTTCTGGCATCATTCATGCGGTAGTGCTAATCCTGTTCATGCTCTATTTGGCGCCTTATATTGTCATGATTCCTCTTTCGGCATTGGCGGCGATTTTGATGGTAGTGGCGTGGAATATGTCGGAGATTGAGAATGTCAAACACTTGTTCAAAGCACCCACTAGCGACGTGGCTGTTCTTGCGACGACCTTTTTGCTTACGGTGCTCATCGACCTTACGGTTGCCGTGCAAGTGGGCGTGGTGTTGGCGGCTATTTTGTTTATCAAGCGTATCATCTCCGTCAGTGCCATTTTGGACAACAAAATTGCCACGTACGAACCCTTGCCTGAAGCGTTCAATGACCCCGATGGGATTGAATACAAAGCCATCAAAGAAGGGGTGGAAGTGTATGAGATTAATGGCCCCTTTTTCTTTGGGATTGCCGATCGCTTAAAATTTGTCCTAGATGCCATCGGGGTGACGCCCCGCGTGTTTGTGTTGCGGATGCGCCATGTGCCTTTTATCGACGCGACGGGGATGTATGCACTCAAAGAATTTCAAGAAAAATGCGTTACCAAAGGAACCGTTTTGGTGCTCTCAGGCGTACAACCGCCCTTGCTTAAAGATTTAAAACGCTTTGGATTTGTCGGGCGTGTGGGGGAAGAAAACATCTTTGACCACATTGACCAAGCACTCATCCATGCGAACACACTAGCGGTACACCATGAAAAAAATTGACACACCCTTGCATGCCCTTACGGTGGACGCGGCGCTTTTACATGTAAAGAGTTCCCCTGAAGGGTTAAGTTCCCAAGAGGCCACTTTGCGCCTTGAGCGTGATGGCCCAAACCGCCTAAGCGAACCTCCCAAAGAGAGCGCGTTGATGCGTTTTATTTACCAGTTTCACAATGTGCTCATTTACGTGCTTTTGGGCGCGGCACTGCTCACGGCGGTGCTGGAGCACTGGATTGATACAGGGGTGATTATTGGGGTGGTGTTAGCCAATGCCCTCATCGGATTTATGCAAGAAGGCAAAGCGGAAAAAGCCTTGGAAGGGCTGCGCCAAATGCTCGCTTCTAAAGCAACGGTATTGCGCGATGGTGCATGGAGTGAAATAGACGCGGCACTTTTGGTGGAAGGAGACGTGGTACGCCTGCGTTCAGGAGACCGCGTGAGCGCAGACATGCGTCTTTTGGAAGTGACGGGTTTGCGCATCGAAGAAGCGGCGCTCACAGGAGAATCCGTCCCCGTGTCCAAAGAGACCAAGCCTGTCTCCAAGGAAGCGGGCATCGGGGATCGCTCTTGCATGGCCCATTCGAGCACACTCGTGGTGGCAGGGCGTGGCGTGGGGGTCATTACCGCCACGGGCCCACGCAGTGAGATTGGGCGCATTGGAACGATGATGCTAGAAGTGGAAACACTGCAAACGCCTTTAACGCTTCAGATGGAAGCTTTTGGGAAAGTGCTTTCTGTTGCCATTGTGGGGTTTTCGGTCTTTTTGGGTTTGGTGGGATGGCTCTTGCACGGCTATGGGCTAGAAGAGGTATTTTTAGCGGCCATCGGGTTTGCAGTGGCGGCCATTCCCGAGGGGCTTCCTGCCATCATGACTATCACCTTAGCCCTTGGGGTAGAGCGCATGGCCAGACGCAATGCTATCACTCGAAAGCTGACCGCCGTGGAGACATTGGGTTCGGTGAGTGTGATTTGTTCAGACAAAACAGGCACCCTTACATGTAACGAAATGACCGTGCGCCACGTGGTAACACCAAAGGGAATGTATGGGGTGAGCGGCACAGGGTATGCCCCCGTGGGAGAGGTGCAGTTTGAAGGGGAGGCAGTGGTTCTTGAAGACCACCCCGTGCTAGGGCATTTTGCCCGTGCTATGGCCTTGTGCAATGATGCGGACATTGTGCAAAAAGAGGAGAAATGGGAGCTAGTGGGCGAACCCACCGAAGGGGCGCTGCGGGCATTTGGGATGAAACTTGGCGTGACGCCAAAGGCCAAACGCCTAGGGGTCATTCCCTTTGAATCAGAAAATAAGTTTATGGCGACGTTGGTAGAGGGTGAAAAGCGGGAGAT
Source organism: Sulfurospirillum sp. HTRB-L1 (assembly GCF_059415125.1). Classification (NCBI taxonomy): domain Bacteria; kingdom Pseudomonadati; phylum Campylobacterota; class Epsilonproteobacteria; order Campylobacterales; family Sulfurospirillaceae; genus Sulfurospirillum; species Sulfurospirillum sp. HTRB-L1. The sequence goes on along the minus strand of NZ_JCAHZR010000002.1, from coordinate 367,831 downwards.
TTTCCTGAAAGGCGCACCCGATAGGCTTTTAGAACGCGCCGCATTTCAATGGGGTGTTTCGGGGCTAGAGCCTTTGGATAAGGCTTTTTGGGAAGGGCAGATTGAAGCCTTAAGTGCCCAAGGGTTGCGGGTGTTAGCAGCGTGCGCAAAAGAGGCAGCGGCGGACCAAGAGACATTGGGCATGGAAGACGTGCAAGAAGGGATGGTGTTTTTAGGATTGGCGGGCATCGTAGACCCACCGCGACCCGAAGCCATAGAAGCCATCAACGTGTGCCATAGTGCGGGTATCAGGGTAGTGATGATTACCGGAGACCACGGCGGTACGGCAATGGCGATTGCTAAAGAGATGGGCATTGCAAGCGAAAGGGTTATCACGGGCGAAGAGATTGAGAAGGCAGATGAGGCGTCTTTGGGTGAAAAAGTCCTTACATGTAACGTTTTTGCCAGAACCAGCCCCGAACACAAACTCCGTCTTGTGAAGGCCTTTCAAGCGGGTGGCGCAGTCGTGGCCATGACGGGCGATGGGGTCAATGATGCCCCTGCGCTTAAACGGGCCGATGTGGGCATAGCCATGGGCATCAAAGGCACGGAAGCGACCAAAGAGGCGGCGAAGATTGTGCTTGCGGATGATAATTTTAGCTCCATTGCCGCGGCGGTCAAAGAGGGGCGTACTATTTACGATAACCTCAAAAAAGCCATCGTGTTTATTTTGCCCACCAATGGCGCGGAGGGGTTGGTGATTTTGGTGGCGGTGTTGTTTGGGTTGGCCCTTCCCTTGACCCCTTTGCAGATTTTGTGGGTCAACATGGTTACGGCCGTGACCTTGGCCCTTGCCCTTTCTTTTGAACCCTCAGAACCCGACATCATGCGCCGTCCGCCGCGTCAAAGCGGGGAGCGCATCTTGGATGGGGTGTTGGTGTGGCGCATCGGGTTTGTCTCTGTGCTGATTGGCGGGGCGACCATGGGCGTCTTTTTTTATGAAATACACGAAGGGGTGCGCTTGGAAGTGGCGCGAACCATCGCGGTTAATACCCTTGTGTTTGGGGAGATTTTTTACCTTTTTAACACACGCTTTTTGCGCACTTCAAGCCTTAGCTTTCAAGGGCTTTTTTCCAACCCTGTTGCGTGGGGATGCGTGGGAGCGCTTTTGGTGTTGCAATTGCTGTTTGTGTACGCGCCGTTTATGCAGGTTTTGTTTGGTTCGGAAGAGTTGTTGTTGCGCCATTGGCTCATTCCTTTGGGTGTCGGAGCGGTGATTTTTGGTATAGTAGAAGCCGAAAAAGCGCTCTTGCGCCGTCTTTACATGTAAAGGAATTTCATGAGCATCGTCTTTGTTTATAACGCCAACAGCGGGTTGTTTAACACCCTTGGCGACATCGCCCACAAGCTCTTTTCCCCAAGCACTTACGCGTGTAATTTGTGTGGTGTGACCCACACCCCTTTGGGGATGCGCAAAGAGTGGAAGGAGTATTTGGAAAGTGTACATGTAGAGAAAGAATTTTTACACGCGGACGAGCTTGAAGCGCGCTATGGCCTCAAAGACCTTGCTTTGCCTGCCATTTTACGCAAAGAGGGTGCGTGCGTAACCCCTTGGATTAGCGCAGAAGAACTTAATGGGTGCAAGGACGTAGAGAGCATGAAAGCCTTGGTGTCGCGTAAACTCAAGGAGTCCTCATGAAGCCCTATTATGATGTCATCATCGTAGGTTCGGGCCCTGCGGGCTTGGGCGCGGCCTTTAAGCTAGCGGAAAACTCAACCCGTTCGGTTTTGCTGTTGGAAAAGAAAAAAATCAGTTCAGGGGGCTTGCGTAACGATTGTAAGCAAAACTATACCTTTCCCGTGGGGTTTCCCTTGGAGCATTGGGGCAAAGAAGAAGCCCACGGTTTGCTTGAAGAGGTCAAAGCCCACCTAAACCCTGCTATTGAAACCAAGCAGCGCATCGCTACGTACCAAGCCCGCGCCCAAAAAATCGGCGTGGAAATTTTGAGCATCGACCAAGCCCATGTGGGCACGGATAAATCTTCCGCGCTCATTAAAGGGCTCATCGCAAAGCTTAAAACCTTGGGTGTGGAAGTAGCCTTAGAAACCGAAGCCTTACATGTACATGGTGAGACTAAAGAAGTGGAGCTTGGTTCTGGGGAACGGGTCGGGTTTGGCGACGTGGTGTTAGCACCTGGACGCGGGGATTATGAATGGCTGCAAGAGCAAATGGAAGCCATGGGAGTACCCTATAGCGACAACATCGTGGACATTGGGATTCGGGTGGAGACCAAGGAAGAAAACTACCCCATCGTGCGGGATTATTATGACCCGAAGATTTTGTTTCCGGGTAAAGTGCGCACCTTTTGTACCAATTCAGGATGCGCCCACATCGTGCGGGAGAGCTACAAAGGGTACTATTCGGTCAATGGCCACTCTCTTTCACGCGACCACGCCCCTAACGGCCTGGTCAATTTTGCCATGCTTAAAACCATTCGCCTTACCGAACCCGTGGTAAGCGGACAGCAGTTTGGGAAGATTTTAGGGGAAATGGTCATGCAATTAAGCGGCGGTTCGGTCATTATGCAACGGGTGGGGGATTTTCGCTTGGGCTCACGCAGTAAAGAAGAGACCTTTAACAGTGACCTCTATGACTTTGAGCCTACCCTTAAAAATGCGGTGGCGGCGGATTTGTCTTTGAGTATGCCCGCGAAAATCTTGCGGGACATTTGGAAGTCTTTGAAAATGCTTGACACCATCATCCCCGGCGTGTTGCACCCTTCGACGATTTTGTACTACCCTGAGATTAAGACCTACTCCAATAAACCCACCTTTTTAAACCGGCATTTTGCGGTGCGTCCCCATGTGTACATCATCGGTGACGCCGCAGGGACGAGTCGAGGGATTACCGCGGCATGGGCGTGCGGCATCCGCGCCGCACAGGGGATTTTAAAACCCTAGAGCAATGCATTCGCTCATTCTCGGTTTTACGCGGTGGGCGTGCTTAGCTCTTTCACCGCAGCTTCACCTAGGAGTGCTTCTACGATACTGTACCCCTTGCGTAACGCCTCACTTAAAGCGGCATCGATGGCTTCTTGGTCGTTTTTGTCCTTGGGGACGTTTTTGTTAGGCAGGGTGCAATTGTTGTAAAAATCATGCAAATACGCCACGCCAGCGCGATAGTCCAACCGATGGGTGAGTTCGTTTTTTAGCTTTCGTGTTTCATTCATGATGGTGTAAGCTTGCTTGTCAATAAGCCCAAGGGATAAAAGCTCTTCGAGGAGTTTAAACTGGGTGACACTGCGCGAGGAGTTGGGCACAAGGGCTTCAGCGACAAATTCATAATACGCTTCAACGACTAAAATCAGCACATAAGGGCTTGTGCCAAGAGGACTGGTTTCTTCTTGGATAAAGCGCTTGAAGTGGTCGAGTTTTTCTAAAGGGATGCTCATCGTTTGGCCTTTTTGGTGGAGTATTTTTGGGTGGGTTTGGTGTCGGTTTTTGCTGTTCTTGGGTTTGTTTTTTTACCGGGCTTGGCGTCTGGTTTTTTGCCTTTTTGGACAGGCCTTTTGCCTTGCTTTTTGGGTTTAGGGATGTGCCAACGTTTGGCCTCAAACCCTTCTAAAAAGTCGATTTTAAAGGTGCGTTTTACTAAGGCTTCAATCTCTTTGAGTTTGCTTTTATCCTCAGGTGTGACGAGCGTAAAGGCTTCGCCGCTTTCTCCTGCTCTGCCTGTGCGTCCGATGCGGTGGATGTAATCTTCTGCATCAGGTGGCAGGTCGAAGTTTACAATCACAGGCAATTTTTCAATGTCTAGCCCGCGCGAAGCGATGTCGGTGGCGACGAGCACCCGAATCAACCCTGCTTTAAAGGCATTGAGTGCTTTGGCACGGTGGGCGTAAGGGATGTCGCCGTGAAAAATAGCTGTTTTTAGGCCGCTTTCTTTGAGGTGTGCACCTAGAACGTCGGCACTGCCTTTGGTTCTAGTAAAGACGAGCACTTGGGAAAAATTGCGCGACCCGATGAGGTAGGGGAGCAAGTCGTTTTTTTGCTCTTTGTCGCACCCGTAAAAGGTTTGGGCAATGTGCGAGGTATCTGGCACGGTGGGCGTGAGGGCAATGGTGAGGGGTTTTTTAAGGCAAATCTCTGAAAACCGTTTGATGGATTTGTTGAGGTTGACGGAAAAAAGCAAGGTTTGGCGTTTTTTGGGAAAAAGGGCAACAAGGGTTTGCACGTCGGCCCAAAAGCCCATGTCTAAGATGCGGTCTGCTTCATCAAACACCACCAAGCGCAAGCTCTCTAAACTGACATTTCCCAGTTTCAAGTGCTCCAACAAACGCCCCGGTGTAGCTACTAAAATCTGCACCCCATCTTGGAGTTTTTTGGCCTGTGTTGCAAGTTTTGCTCCACCGTAAATAGCGCAACTTTTAAACCCTGCGTGTTGACCGTAGGTGCGTACGCTTCGCTCCACTTGGGTGGCTAGTTCGCGGGTGGGTACAAGGATGAGTCCGCGCAGGGCAGGGGAAGCGGGTGTGTTCATGAGTGCGTGAAGCAGGGGCAACACGTACGCAGCGGTTTTGCCCGTGCCTGTTTGTGCCGTAGCCATCAAGTCGCGCCCTTCTAACACAAGGGGGATGACTTTGGCTTGAATGGGCGTGGGCGTGGCATAGCCAAGGGCATCAAGGGTCGTGCACAACTGCGCATCAAGACCAAGAGAGTGAAAAGACATTGGGGGTTCCTTCGGGGGATTTAAAAGGGATTATACCTGTTCGTGCCTTTGAGTTCTACTCAAAGGGTAACCTTGTGAAAAAAATAGTGCAAAATGACGATTTTTTAAGCCCCTTTTTACTTCCATATGGTAACAATAACACTGAATGAATAAGAATAATATTTATACAAGGAGTTCGTATGAAGTTCGCAGTGTTGGTCCTAGCCTGTGTGTCGTCATTGTTGGCGCATTTTCAAACCGTCCTCGTGGACAAAAGCGTTTTAGAACAAGGCGATAGCCCAAAAGTAGCTCTTAAATACGAGTTTACACACCCTTTTGAGCGAAGCCTTATGCAGATGGAAAAACCTCAAGACGTGGGTGTGTTTGTGGAAGGTGCGCGCATCTCCTTGGCGGAAAAAATGGTCGCAAAGAAAAAAGACGGCATGCAGTATTGGGAAGCAAGTTATACGGTGGAAGAACCCGCGGTGTACCAGTTTTACGTAGACCCTGTGCCTTACTTTGAACCCGCGGAGGAAAAGTTTATCCGTCATCAGACCAAAACCATCGTAGACGCATTTGGAGCAGGCGAAGGCTGGGACGAACCCGTGGGCTTTAAAGCAGAAATCATCCCTCTCTCGCGCCCTTACTCGTTGTACGCGGGCAATCTCTTTAGCGGCCAAGTGTTCTACCAAGGCGAACCTGTGCCTTTTGCGGAAATCGAAATCGAGTTTTACAACACCAAAGGCCTCAAAGCGCCCAATGATATGTACGTGACCCAAGTCACCAAAGCAGATGCCAATGGTATCTTTCATGTGGCCTTGCCAAAAGCAGGATGGTGGGGGTTTGCCGCTCTTTTGGAAGATGATGAAACCCTTGCGCATCAAGGGGTAGAGTACCCCATAGAACTGGGTGCTGTGCTGTGGCTTAAAACGGAAGAGATGCGCTAGATGCACATCAGCGAAGGGGTATTGCGCCCCGAAATCTTGCTAGCAGGCGCGGCGGTTTCGACGGTATTAGTAGGCTGGGCCTTTAAAACCTTGCGCCACGAAGAGATTCCTAAAACGGCTGTGTTGTGTGCGTTGTTTTTCATCGCCTCGTTTATTCATGTTCCCCTTGGCCCCGCTTCCATGCACTTGGTGCTTGGGGGAATCGTGGGGGCGTTTTTAGGGATGCGTGTGTTTGTGGCGGTCTTTGTGGGCTTATTGCTTCAAGGATTGTTGTTTGGCTATGGGGGCGTGAGCACCCTTGGGGTAAATGTCTTTAACATCGCCACACCTGCCTTGCTAGGTTATGGGCTTTTTGAGGCTTCAAAAAAGAGGGAAAAGTTCAAATCCTTGTGGTGGTTTTTGGTTGGGTTTGTCCCGTTGGGTGTTTCGGCCTCGTTGCTCTCTCTCGCACTTGCCCTTAATGGTGAGGCGTTTGTGGGGGTGGCTAAAGTGATTTTTGTGGCCCATTTTCCCCTTATGGTTATGGAGGGTGTCATCACGTTGTTTGCCCTCGCTTTTGTTCAAAAAGTCTCCCCTCGCCTTTTGGAGCGCGCTTCGTGAAAAGGTTGGTGGTGGTGTTGTGGTGTTTGGTCTTACCTTTGTACGCCCACAAGCTTTCTGTGTTTGCTAAGGAAGAGGCAGGCAAGGTAGAACTGCGCGCGTATTTTAGTAAATCAGCCCCTTGCAAGGGATGCCAAGTCTTTGTGTATGGGGCGTTAGATAAGGTGCTTTTGCAAACCCAAACCAACGAAGAGGGCAAAGCGTGGCTAACCCTTCCCGCGGGTGCATCGCGGGTGGTGGTGGAAGGGGGCATGGGGCACCAGCAAGAGCTCATGCTAGAAAATCCTGTGCCTGAAGAAGAGGAGGGCACGGCGTTACCGTTCTTGCTTTCCTTGCTTGGCATTGGGGTGTTTTTTGGCCTCTTGTGGTTTATGAAGCGCCCCAAATGAATCCCGCTGTTGCCTTGGTGTTGGTGGTGGTTTATGGTGGTGGTGTGGCACTCATGCAAAGCCTCTCTTTAGCGATGCTCTTGCCCCTTGTGTGGCTTGGGGTGTACCAGCGCCATGCCCTAGGGCGCGTGCTAAAAACCTTAGTGTTAGTGAATGTGTTAGTGGCGGTTTTGGTCATCGCTCTTGTGCTCCAAGGTGCCCATGACATGGCGCTTTTGGTGGCGGTGCGTTCGAATTGCATGGTGGCCTTTGTGCTGTTGTGTTTTGACCAAAAAGATGCCAATGCACTGGCTTGCGGGATGCAACAGTTGCGTTTGCCAGATGTGCTTGTGAGTATGGTGTTTTTCACGGCTAAGTTTATCGAACTGTTGCGGCGAGAATGCGTGCAGTTTAAAAACACCGCCAAGGTGCGGGGATTTGTCCCTAAAACAACCTTGCTCACGTACCGTACTGTAGCGGGATTTGTGGGGATGCTCATCATCAAAGCCTTTGAACGTGCAGGGCAGTTACAGCACACCATGAAAGTGCGCCAGTTTCAAGGGCGCATCTATACCCTTGAAGCCGCCCCGCGCCCAAGACTGGGTGAATGGGGATTGCTTGGGGTGAGTGGTATTTCTTTGGTCTTATACGCAGGAGGGTGGTTATGAGTTGTTCGGTGACGCTTCGTGCTCTGACGCTGAGGCGCGATGGGGTTTGCTTGTGCGAGGGGATAAACTTGGACGTTTCCCACAAAGAGAAAATCGCCATCATTGGGCCAAACGGGTGCGGTAAAACCACCTTGTTAGAAACCCTTGTAGGACTTCGTTTACCCCAAGGGGGAACGTTGGAGCTGTTTCATCAACCCATGACCTGCGAGAAAGACTACGGGCCTTTGCGGTTTGTGGTGGGGTATTTGTTTCAAGATTCGGACAACCAATTTCTCTCGCCCATCGTGGAAGATGACGTGGCGTTTGGCTTGTTAGTCAATGGCGTTAGTGTGGAAGAAGCGCGCCTAAAAACACGGATGATGCTCGAAGATTTGGGCATCGCGCACTTGGCTAAAAAGGTCGTGTACCACCTCTCGGGCGGGGAGAAAAAACTGGTCGCGTTAGCGGGTGTTTTGATTACCGAACCCAAGTTGCTTTTGTTGGATGAGCCGACCAATGGACTAGACGCGCTCATGCAGCAACGCTTGGTGGAGATTTTGAGAGGAATCGACAAAAGCATTATCATCGTCTCTCACCATCAAGAATTCATCGACTCGGTGGTGGATGGGGTGTATGAAATGTGTCCTAAAGGACTGACGCGTACACGCTAAGGTTTTTGTATAATAGCCTCCTTAATAAAAAGAAGTCTGTTACATGTAACACCTTGCTAAATGAGGAAAGTATGCGCCCTTTTGCCTTAGAAGTCTTTTTTTCCAAATGGGAGTTTGACGCTACCCATCACCTTACCGCTTCGGATGTGCAGAGCATGTCTGTTCAAACCTTGCTTAGTCTGGCTTCCCCTAAAGAGCGGGAGATGTTTGAACATACGCCCCTAAGTTACACGCAGCCATGGGGCGATCCGCGTTTGCGTCAGGCTATCGCTCAGACGTACGACACGCTTACCCAAGAGCATATTCTTTGTTTTGCGGGAGCGCAAGAGGGCATTTACACTGCCATGCGCACCTTACTTACTAAAGATGACCACGCGATTGTTTTTGTGCCTAACTACCAATCTGCCGAAAGTCTTCCTTTGGAGTGTTGTGAGGTGAGCGGCGTGGCGTTGTTGGAGGAGAAAGGGTGGCAACCTGACATGGAAGCCCTTGAACGTGCCATTCGCCCCAACACGAAACTGATTTCCATGAATTTTCCCAACAACCCCACGGGGGCCATCATCAGCCATGAAAATTTGGCGACGCTCATCGCTTTGTGCCGCAAACACGACCTTTACCTTTTTAGCGATGAGGTGTATCGGTTGTTGGAATTGGATGAGCGCAAGCGGATTCCACAGATTGCAGATGTGTACGAAAAAGGGATTTCGCTAAATGTCATGTCAAAAGCGTACGGGCTTCCAGGGCTTCGCATCGGCTGGTTGGCTAGCCAAGATACCCACGCCCTTGCGGCCTTTGAGCGCTACAAACACTACCTTTCCATTTGCAACAGTGCGCCCAGTGAAGCGTTGGCGCTCATCGCCTTGAATCACCGCGCGAAAATTCTTGAAGCAAACCGCGCGTTATTGGCAGAAAACATTGCTAAACTGGATGCGTTTTTTGCCCAGTATCCGACGCTTTTTACGTGGAACCATCCTGATGGCAGCTGCGTGGCTTACCCTAAATACACAGGAAAAGGGGAAGTGGAAGCGCTGTGTCAACTGCTCATCCAAGAATACGGTGTCTTGTTGCTGCCTCCTTCCATCTACCGCTCCGAGCTTTTGCCTACGCCTAAGGACCATTTTCGCATCGGCTTTGGACGCAGAGGGATTAAGGAGGGGCTTGACGTGTTTGGGCAATGTTTGGAAGAAAAATGGCTTCCTTCGCAACGGTGATGTTTCCTCCTTTGTTTCAAGGTACGCTGCTGAAGCGCTACAAGCGGTTTTTGGCCGATGTGGTGCTAGAAGATGGACAAACCATCACTGCCCATGTGCCAAATTCGGGTGCGATGACCTCGACCATCGCGCAAGGGTGTCCCGTGTGGGTGAGCCACCACGAAAGCCCCAAACGCAAATTGGCCTACACCTTGGAACTCAGCGATGTGGGCAGTGGATTGATTTGTGTGAACACAGGCTGGGCCAATAAGCTTGTTATTGAGGGCATCCAAAACGGTGTGATTCAGGAACTTCAAGGGTACGAGAGCCTCACGCCCGAACAGCGTTACGGGGAGCGTTCGCGCATCGATATTTTGCTTCAACGGGGTGAGGAGATGTGCTACGTGGAAGTTAAAAGCGTGACCTTGCGCCTTGGCGATACCTTTGCCTTTCCAGACGCGGTGAGTGCGCGCGGGACGAAACATTTGCACGAACTTGCCGCCATGAAGCGCGCGGGACATCGGGCGGTGATGGTGTATGTCATCGGGCGGAGTGAGGCGCTGCCTTTTCGTTTAGCGCACGAAATCGACCCTGCGTACGCCAAAGCCTTTGAAGAAGCCCGTGAGGCAGGCGTGGAAGCTTTGGTGTACCAAACGTGCCTTACATGTAACACACTTTACCTTGGCAAAAAGAAGGCAGGATGATACTAGTCAGTGCGTGTCTTTTAGGCGAACGGGTGCGGTATGATGGGGGTGAAAACAGGTGCGTGCATCCGTATTTACAGCAGTGGGAAAAAGACGGGCGCGTGGTGGCAGTGTGTCCTGAGATGCTTGGAGGACTGCCCACGCCGCGCCCGCCTGCGGAGATTAGTCCTAAGGGAAGTGGTGCGCAGGTGCTAGCGGGTAAAGCACGCGTGGTGGACGTGCAAGGCAAGGAGGTGAGTGAAGCGTTTGTTAAAGGCGCGCACGAGGTTGTAGCTTTAGCAAAACACCACGGCGCGCGAATGGCTATCTTAAAAGAAGGCAGCCCTTCGTGCGGAAGTGCGCGCATCTATGATGGCACCTTTGGAGGCGTGAAAGTCGCAGGAGAGGGCGTATGTGCGAGCGCGCTAAGAGAAGCTGGCATCGCCGTGTTTAGCGAAAACCAGCTTGAAGAAGCGTGGGCGTATCTTAGGACATCAGCCGTTTGAGGTGTTTTAGGGTGAAGAGGTGGACGTTTGGTTGGTTTTTGAGTTCGCTTGAAAACCCGCCTTTTGCCACAAGGACGTAGCCATCGGCGTGGATGTTGGCGTTTTGGGCGAGGGTTTGGAGGGTGGAAAGGTCGCTTTTTTTCATCTTTTGGACGCTGTGTTTAAAGGCGCCCACAAGGGTGGTGCCTTCTTTACATGTAACGATAAGGGGAATGTAAAGGTTGCTGTTCCAAAAGGCGCGTACGCTCATGGCTTCGGGGAGGCTTTCGAGGATGAAAAGCTGGGAAAGCTGTTCAAAGGTGCGTTGGGTAAATTCGCCTTTTCGCTCGGCAAAGTGCGTGGTAAACTCTGTGTAGTCGCCTTGGACGATGCCCTTAAACAGGGGTGAAACAAAGGCAAACCAAAACCGAAAAAAGGGCAAGGTGAAGCTCAGGCGTTCTTGGTCTGGGTTTTTAAAACACGCTTCGGTACGTAAAAATCCCGCCTCACTCATGGCTTCTACGGCGCGCATGCCCTCAACTGGACTCACATTGGCGCGCTTAAACGCGGTGCGGCCATCCCCTTGGGCCACACCCGTGAGCACTTTGTGGTATAAAGGGTTACTTCCTGTAAAGTGGGTGATGAGCGAATGGAGTTGTTTGTAAGGCACCAAGATATGCTCTTCGATGAGCACTTCAAGGGGCTTGCTTGGGTCGATGACATCATCAAGCCCGCCAAAAATGGCAAAAAGCTCAAGAGCCGTAGCGGGGTCGGTGATGGCGTTGTGGTGGCAAAAGAGACGAAACTGGTCTGCTAGGGGTGTGTGAAAAGGAAGAATGGGAAACCCTTGTGTTAAAGTAGGGGTATTATACAGGGTTTTGGGTTTACATGTAAGGGGGTTTTACGGGAAGAGAATTTTCTTGGCACTAGCTTTTTAACAGTTTTTGCAGCAAAACATCTTCAACGTTTTGTCTTGAATCAATAACCCCCATGATATAGACGGTTTCCTTTCCTACTTTGTAAATAATGCGCCAAGGTGCTACAACAATCTCTCTATACAAGGTGATGCCTTCCTTTTGGAGTTCGGGGACAATGCGGCCTTTTAAAGGAAAAAAATTGCTTGAATTGGCAGATGTTTTTATTTTCTGATAGACAGCACTTGCGGTGTCAGGACGCTCTTTTTTGATGTAAGCAACGATGGCTAAAAGATCATTTTTAGCACTTGAAGTCCACTCTAGCTTATGTGCCTCGCTCATTTTCTAAGCAGTTCTTCTACGGCGTGAAATACCTCTTCTTCGCTGTGGGTGTTGCCATTTTTAATATCTTCTTCGGCAAAAGAAAGGAGCTTCATGAGGGAGATTGCATTTCTCATATCTTCGTAGCTTTGCGGGTCTTGTATCACTGCTTTGGCTTCACCATTTTGCGTGATAATCATGGGTCTATGGGTCTCGTTGATATGTTTAAGCACATCGGCTGCTTTGCTTTTTAAATAAGTAACGGATTTAATGTCGTTGACAATTTGCATCACACCCTCCTTCGGTCTTAAAATAGTACCATATAAAGACTTGGCTTTCAACTAAAATTTCTTCTTTACATGTAAAGCTTCCTCACGTCCCGCAAAAGGTTTTATACCCCACATCAATCCCAGTAGGAACGTGTTGTAGTTGCGCGTTTTCATATCCCTTGTAGGGTGTTTTGAGTGCGTCAAGGAGGGCGAAGAAAGGTGCTACATTGCCCATTTCAGCTTCTGCTAAGGCTTCTTCAACCAAGTGATTTCTAGGAATGACCAAAGGATTGCAAGAGCTCATGCGTGCTTTGGCACTGGCGGTGTCGCCTACGGCGTGCTCCCATTGTGCGTGCCATGCTTTTAAGGTGTCATCCAAGGAGAGAAAACTCGCGTTGTCTGCAAAACCAAGGGAGGCAAAGGTGTTGGTGTAGTCAAGTCTTTGTTGTTCCATGATGCGAAGTAGTGTGTTGGCAAGGGTTTTGCCTTCTTTGGTCGCTGTTTCTAGGCCTAGTTTTTTGCACAGCATAGCATCGTAGGCGCGCTCGTATGAAGGGAGGTATTCCTCTAGCAACTCGGTGGCTTTTTCCACCGCTTTTTCCTCGTCGCTGTCGATGAGTGGCAAGAGGGCACCCGCCAAAACAGACAGGTTCCAACCCCCGATGATGGGCTGGTTTTCAAAACGGTACCGTCCTGCTCGGTCGATGGAACTAAAGACCGTTTTGGGGTGATAGATGTTCATAAAAGCGCACGGCCCGTAGTCGATGGTTTCGCCGCTGATGCTCATGTTGTCCGTGTTCATGACCCCGTGGATGAACCCCACGCGCATCCACTCCACGATGAGGGCTACTTGGGCTTCCATGACCGCTTGCAAAAAGGCTAGGGCTTTGTTGGGATGGGCTTCGAGATGTGGGTAGAGGCGGGTGATGGTGTAGTCCAAGAGCGCTTCGAGGTCGCCTGGAGTGCCGTATTGCCTTGCGTACTCAAAAGTGCCTACGCGGAGGTGGCTACTGGCGACTCTGGTGAGTACGGCGCCTTTGTGGGGCCTTTCTCGCACAACCGTTTCGCCTGTTTCGACGACTGCGAGAGAGCGGGTGGTTGGGATGCCAAGCCAGTGCATGGCTTCGCTGATGAGGTACTCTCTAAGCATGGCGCTCAGGGTTCCCTTGCCATCACCTCCGCGGGAGTAAGGCGTGACGCCTGAGGCTTTAAGTTGGATGTCGTGGCGTTTTCCTGCGGGGTCTAGCACTTCGCCCAAGAGCACAGCCCGCCCGTCTCCAAGCATGGTAAAGTGCCCAAACTGGTGACCTGCGTAGGCCATGGCGAGAGGAAAAGAGCCCTCAAAAAGGGCGTTGCCACTAAAATACTCCGCAAGCTTTTCTGTGTTTGCGTGGGGAATTGCTAGGGTGCGTGCGAGGTCGTCGTTGAAACAAAACAGCTTTGGTACCGCCACTTTTTGGGGATGTTGTGGGGTAAAAAAACGTTCAGGCAAAGTGGCGTAGGTATTGGAAAAAGCAATCTGCATGGTGTTATCCTTGGTGTTACATGTAAGGCCATTGTAGAAGAGGAAGATAAAAAAACGCGTTAAGGCAATGGGCTTGTTTTTGGGCTAAAGAAATCCAAAGGAAGGCTGCACTGCTCCCACTTGACACCAAAGCACTCAACGAGTTATAATTATTTTAAATTATTATGTAGGAAAACAGTATGTTTGTAAACAGAATAAATGAACTCAATGCCTTAGAAGAAGAATACGCCAAAAAAAATACTTCTTTTAGTGTTGTTTATGGGCGCAGAAGAGTGGGCAAAACCGCATTGATTTCTCAGTTTATTCAAGACAAACCGCATATTTATCTCTATATAACACTGAGTGATTTAGACTCTCAGTTACCGTCTTTTAGTGATGAAATCAAAAAGTTTGCGCCCGTAAGCATGCAAGCGTACCTCAGTTTCCAGAGCTTTGAAGAGGGGATAGAATTTTTAAGCACATTACAACTCGACCAAAAGCTCGTACTTGTCATCGACGAATACCAATACCTTGCCCTTAAAGATAAGGCTTTTTCTTCCAAGCTACAACGCCTTTGGGACATGAAACTACAACATGCAAACATCCACCTCATCCTTTGCGGTTCTGTGCTTTCGATGATGCAAACAGAAGTCCTAAATTATACCGCCCCATTGTATGGCAGGAGAACATCCCAATTTCACATCCAACCTCTTAGATTTGGGCACATCAAGGAGTTTTTACCCTCCCTAGATAAGCTCACACAGATGCTTGTTTTTAGCTCCTTTGGAACGATACCAAAGTACCTAAACGAGTACGATGAAACACTCTCTTTTGAAGCAAACATAGAAAAAAAGATTCTCAACAAAAACAGCTATCTTTACAGTGAGGGCAATTTTTTACTCAAGGAAGAGATAAGCGACAGTGCTAGTTATTTTAGTATCCTCAAATCCATTGCCAATGGAAACAGAAAAATTGGCGCAATCGCTTCTTCTTTGGAGGTAAACTCTTCTTATCTTAGCAAGTACATGCTCAAACTCATAGAGCTGGATATCATAGAAAAAGAGATACCCATCACAGAAAAAAACCCTTCCAAATCAAAATTTGGACTCTACAAAATCAAAGACAAATTTTTGCATTTTTGGTTTTTTTATGTGTACAAAAACTACAACTCCCTCGAAATAGAACAAACCAAACCTGTGCTTGATGCGATGGCGTTAAATTTCAACGACACATTTGTCTCTTTTGCTTTTGAGGATGCAGTGCTTGAGGATATTAGGATGGACACACAAAAATACTGCAACTTTGTCCCCGCAAAAATAGGTCGCTGGTGGAACAATAAAGAGGAGATAGACATCGTAGCGTATGATGAAAAAAATATTCTCTTTGTAGAATGCAAATGGCAAAACACTCTCAACAAAGAGAGGGTAAAACAGAGACTTGTTGAAAAAGCCAAGGAATTAGTGGGCGATAAAAACCCCCGCTATTTGGTGGTGACCAAAGAGGATTATTTGAGCCAGTAGGATGGGTGATTGCGCTTTAGAACTTAGCAGTTAAATGACGCTGTTTTGATCTTGGTGGTGCTTGCTGTAAAAGTTTTTAGAAAAAGGTGCAACTGCGTCAAAAGGGATTGCTTTGGAGTAGTACCAGCCTTGGATGAAGCGGACATCTTTATGCATCACCCTGTCGTGTTCTTCTTGGGTTTCTACCCCTTCTAGGACGATTTGCAAATGGAGATTGGCGCAGAGTTGGCAAATGCTGTTGTATAAAATCAACCCTTTTTCAGTGCGGGTAAATTCTATAATTTTTTTATCTATTTTGACATGGTCAAGGGGTATTTCGTAGAGCATGGAAAAGTTGGTATAGCCAATACCAAAATCATCCAAAGCGATTCTGAAATTATTTTCCCTGAGGCTGTTGATGTTTTCGAGGATTTTTTTGTTGACCGAGGAGCGTCTTTCGATGATTTCAAAGTCAATGTTGTAGCCTTTGGCTATGTTGATTATCTCAGTGACATAATTTTTATCCTCCAGCGTGTGGGGGAAAAGATTGATAGAAATAAAGGGATAAAACCCTTGTTCTGCCCATAAGTCCAAATCTTTTTTAACTTCTTGACACACCCAAACATCTAAAATAGAGGCCAATCCTGAATTTTCAATATCGATGATAAAGTCAGGCCCACGCACACTTCCGTCGCTATTTTTAACGCGTAAGAGTGCTTCAAAAGCGTTGCAACTGTTGTTTTGGACATCAATTTTGGGTTGATAGTAAAGCACTAAATTGTTTTGATGAATGCTCTCAATGATTTTATTGATTTTGTAATGGGATTTGATTAGCGAAGATTGTGCTTCGTGAAATTTGATATCTTTTTTTGCTTCGATAGAGGTGGCAATATCAAACTTTCTGGCCATGTTCTCTAGCGACACGGTTGAGCTTTGGGCATGGGTGTATTTTTTGATAAATGGGATGTAGATGAGTGTCCCAAGGGCTATCAAAAAAAGCTGAAATGTAACTGCCATGAGATTTCCACCCGTTGCTAGATACATATTGACCAAAGCAGGGGTCGTCCACGGGATAAAGACGTCGCTAAAGGTGACGACGTGGGTGTAGGACAAGAAGAGATACGCAAGGCAAAAATTGACGATAGGGGTTAAGATAAAGGGAAGTATCAGTGAAAAATTCATAAAGATAGGGATGCCAAAAATGAGAATTTCATTGATATTAAACATCACAAAAGGGAACGCTAGCTTGCCTACATAGGTGGTGTGTTTGTCTTTTGATGCTAATACAATAGCGATGGCCAGCGAAAGTCCTGAGCCCAAGCCCCCAAGAAGGACAAAGTAATTGAAAAAATCCTTGTAGGTGAGGTTTGGATGCATGAAATGGTCTAACATCTTTATGTTGACAATGGAGTCAAACAAGTTGATGCCATGGATGCCAAAAAACCACAAAACAGTGGAAGCAACCGTTCGCGCCAACAACAGCAACCCTTCTTGGGTCTCTTGAAACAGAACAATGCTACTGCCAACTTGTAGGTGTATGCCCAGAGCGGAAAATATAAACGTTGCCGCAAAATAGATGAGTGAAAATGGGGCGATGTACACGACCATTGTGGCAATGTTGCTTGAGAGTAAAGTATTCATTTTGTGCTGATACTGCTCTAGCATTTGCATGGTTTTTGCTAGTAAATAGGTGCATAATAGTGGTATGAGAATCGCCAAAATAAAAGATTGGGGCATAAAAAAACGAGCAGTGTCCCCTTGATGCACAATCACTTCGACACTAAAATAGACAATCAGCGATAAAACGGTTGCTAAAAATTTATTGATGGTCACATAGCAAATGCTTGCCAGGTGGTATGAAATGCTCATGTTAAGCAGAAGCGGAAGTAAGGTGGTGGTTGTCAGCCTTACAATGTTGTCTATTTGTTCTGGTGTAAGTGTGGTGCTAAAGAAGCTGAAATGTTTGAGTACTTCGACAGACAAGATAATGATAGAGTATAAAATATAGTAAGGTACCAAGGAGATAAATGCCGCTCTTAACGCGTTAACTGTTCTTAAAAAGCTTATTTTTATAGAATCCATTATTATCCTGAAAAGGCTAGTAGACATTTTTGTGTGCAAGCGCGACAGTATAGCAATATTTACTATTTTATTTCAATTGGGAGTGTTGGGGAGGATAGAGATAGACTACTTTTTCATTAAATTCTTTACATGTAGCGCAAAAATTTACACGACATCCATGGTTTTTGTCAAAATTAACCCTTTTTTATTCAAGATTTGGTCCATTGTCTTTTGAGTACTCTACGTATTTTGATATATCTGCGCTACCAATGGCTGCACAAAAAGTAGCCTGTTCGCATTTTTTCTATAAGTGTTTATGGGCGTTGGGCATTACTTTTTGCGCAGGGACGTGCAGCGCAAAATTGAGCTGTACCGTAGGCGTTCGCTGGAATTTTTTGTCGCAGGGTCGTTACTTCATTGTACCTATTGCCTGTACCACGGAAGCTAGTCCATGATGGTTAATGCCTTCTAGGACTTCTCGTTCTAACTCTTCTAAATGGTCAAAATTAATATTTGGTAATTCTTTGATGAGGGTATCTTTTGATACCATCACGTCAGCTACTGAGGGACCACCAGTTTTATATTTTAATTGTTCAGGAGTATAGCCCTCTAGAAAGAAGACGCCTGATGGTTTTAGTGCCCTTTCAATCCGTTTATATAAATTTCGTCTGAGACTAGATGGAAGGTGGCAAAAGATGGAAATAACTCCATCCCAGGTTTTTTCTCCCAGGTCAAATGTTTCTAAATCCGCACATACCGTATCTATCGAGACGCCATTTTCATTTGCGAGTTTCCTTGCTTTTTCTAAGCCAACAGAAGAAATATCTACCGCCGTGACTTTGTAGCCTTTTGATGCAAGAAAAACAGCATTACGTCCTTCGCCTTCTGCTAGCAAAAGTACCTTTCCTTTTGGAATGGATGAGTGCTTTTCCTTCAAAAAATCATTCGGTTCTCTTCCGTAAACGTAATTCTCCGTGCTGTATTCTTCATCCCACATCTGTTGATTCATAAAAATTTACTCCTAAATCCGTTTGGCTCTATAGCTGTTTATTTAACGAATATTATATACAAAAATAGTCCGATATGTCTAAACGAAAAGGCAGTCGGAGACAACCTACTTTTCCACAAAACCCCTTACATGTAAGCGTATATAAAATGGGTAAAACGGAACGGAAACTGCTCCCATTTCCCCTGCATCAAATTTCTTTGTATCTTTTGCCATTAAAAGAGAAAATCAAATGAAGAGGTATCTCTTGTTTGCCATTTAAAATCAAAAATTCTTTGTCGTCTATAATACTTAGCGTAGTGACGATGCCTTTGATAGTCTTCTCCTGCTCGCCCTCTGTGTAGACAATTGTAGAGGGTATCTTTCTTTGAATAGCAACCATAAGTTGGTCGTAAAATTCACATGAGATGGGCGTATACATTGTTGTTTCCTTTTGAAAGTTTAAAAAGCGGCGAGGTTACTTTTTCGCCATGTCCTACTTCTATGTCATCAAGGGCAAGGTAGCTTTTTTGCACATCTCTTATCTGGGAAAAGTCTTTGTTCTTTCCGCCAACCTCAAAGGCGTGTGTTGTCAACTAAAAAGCTCCCCTTGTTTGGCTGTTGAGACTGTTTTTATTTTATGAAGCAGTTTCACTCGTTTTTCAGAGAGTGTTTGTAAATGCATAAGACCATCCTAGTGGTTTATATGTAAATAGAAATTTACATATAAACCCTTTTTTGTCAATTAAACCTTTACATGTAAACTCACTTACCGCAATACCCTCGATGCGTTCAAGATAGCGATGAGCGCCACGCCCACGTCTCCAAAGACCGCTTCCCACATACCAGCGATGCCAAAGGCGCCAAGCACCAAGATGACTCCTTTGACCCCAAGGGCAAAGACGATGTTTTGCCAGACGATGCGGTGGGTTTTGCGCGCCAAAGTGATGGCGAGGGGGATTTTGCCGAGGTTATCATCCATGATGACCACATCAGAAGCTTCGATGGCAGCATCCGAGCCTACGCCGCCCATGGCGATGCCTACATCTGCGCGCGCTAATACTGGCGCATCGTTGATGCCATCCCCCACAAAAGCGACTTTGCCTTGGCCGAGGAGAGATTCGAGTTTTTCCACCTTTTGGTGGGGTAAGAGCCCTGCGTACACTTCGGTGATGCCTAGCTTTTGTGCTTGGGCACGTGCTACTTCTTCACGGTCACCCGTGAGCATCACAAGGCGCGTGATGCCCAACTCTTTCAAGGCTTGAATGGCTTGGGCGCTCTCACGTTTGAGCGTATCGGCGATGCACAGCGCACCCGCGTACATGCCATTGAGTGCCACATACACCACGCTTTGTTCGCTCTCTTGGGGTGAGACGGCGATGCCCTCTTTTTCCAACAAGGCGTAGTTGCCCACTAGCACCTCTTTGCCCTCAAACCGCGCCTTCACTCCAAAGCCAGCCAACTCTTCGACCTCACCGTTTTCTTGGCCCAACTCCGCGCCAAAGGCGTGCACGATGGAGCGGGCGATGGGGTGGGTCGAATGGCGTTCGGCTTGGGCGGCAAGGGCAAGCAAGGAAGCTTCGTCAAAGCCGTTGGCGGGGTGGAGGCTTTGGAGGCGAAAAACACCTTCGGTGAGGGTGCCTGTTTTGTCAAAGACAATGGTGTCGACTTTCTTTAACGCTTCGAGGAAGTTGCCCCCTTTGACCAAGATGCCCCGCTTAGATGCCCCGCCGATGCCTCCAAAAAAGCTTAGAGGGATGGAAACCACAAGGGCGCACGGGCACGAAACCACCAAAAACACCAAGGCGCGCCCAAACCAGTCGCTAAAGGTAGCGCCTTCTAAGAGCAAGGGCGGCAAGGTGGCTAAAAGTGCCGCAGCACCTACCACGGCGGGCGTGTACACCTTGGCAAAAGAGGTGATAAACTGCTCAGTTTTGGCTTTTTTCGCCCCCGCGTTTTGCACAAGGTCGAGGATTTTAGCAACGGTGGAGTCGGCAAAAAGCGTGGTGGTTTGGAGGGTAAGCACGCCAGTTTGGTTGATGCTGCCTGAGAGCACCGTGTCGCCTTTGCTCACTTCGCGGGGTAAGGATTCGCCCGTGAGCGCGGCCGTGTCTAGGGCAGAAGTCCCCTCTAATACAACGCCATCAAGGGGGATTTTTTCGCCCACGCGCACTAAAATCTTGGAGCCTACAAGCACCTCTTGGGGCGGTACGCGTTGTTCGCCTGTGGGGGTGAGCAAGGTGGCCGTGTCGGGGCGGATGTCCATGAGTGCGCTGATAGAACGGCGCGAACGTCCCACGGCGAGGTCTTGAAAAAACTCTCCGATGCGGTAAAAGAGCATCACCGCCACTCCTTCGGGGTATTCGCCGATGGCAAAGGCACCTAGCGTGGCGATGCTCATGAGAAAGTTTTCATCAAACACTTGGCCTTTGGTGAGGTTGCGCACTGCTTTGGCGACAATCTCCCCACCAATGAGCACATAAGCAGCCAAAAAGAGCCAAAAATCAAAAGGCGTAGGCGTGAAAAATGCGCCACTAAAGAGGAAAACACCCAACACGTAGAGAAAAAAACGTGGGTGGAGCATGTGTTCTTTCCATGGCGTTTCTTGGGGTTTGGAAGGGGGCGCATCAAGGGGCGCGAGAGAAACGTGGGGCTCTTGGGCGTGGATGAGGTGTTCGACTTCTCCTAAAAACGCGGGCGTGGGCGGGGTGGGGGTTTGGAGGGTAAAGATGCTTTGTGCAAAATCAATGCGCGCAAGCTCTACGCCACCCAGGGTGTTTATTTTTGTTTCGATTTTGGCGGCGCAATGGGCGCAGCTGAGGCCTTCGATGCGGTATTTTTGCGTGTGAGACATGGCTAGGCCTTTTCTGTGACGTGGGCAAAGCCTGTATCAAAAAGCAGTTTAATATGCGCATCATCGAGTGAATAATAGACCACTTTGCCCTCTTTGCGCGGTTTAACGAGACGCGCGTGGCGCAAGACGCGCAGTTGGTGGGAGATGGCCGAATGGGTCATGCCAAAAAGTTCGGCGATGTCGCACACACACATTTCATTTTCCAGTAACGCGCCGATGATTTTGATGCGGGTGGTGTCGCCAAAGACTTTAAACAGCTCGGCTAAGTCGTATAAATCCTCATCTTTAGGGAGTTTGGCTTTGACCGTTTGGATGACATCTTCGTGGATGATGGTGCATTTACATGTAAGCTCAGGCATAGGTCTTCCTTGGTTTATAGATGAACATATGAATTAACGTTCATATGTTAGAGCAAAAAAGATAAAAAGGTTCTTAAAAATTACCTTGAAATGCTTTACATGTAAAGGAGGGTTGGGCGTACCCTATCTCGACAAGAGTTGTCCACAATGGGTACCCCAAAGCTAAAGCTTTGACCCATTGGGACAAATTGTCTCGCGCGGGTACGCCCAACCCTCCCTAGACCTTTACATGTAAGCCTAAAAAAACACGCCCAAAGCGTAACGAATTTTTGTTATAATGCCCCCTTTAATCCCCTAAGCATCGGCACCGCACAAGCGACTCAAGCGATGCTAAAAAGTGAGGTGCGTGTGCCCAGTATTGTTTCCATTTCCGCTTTGAACAAATCCTACCGTGACACGCAGGTGCTGTTTGACATCAACTTAGAGATTTACAATGGTGAGTTTTTGACCCTCTTGGGGCCAAGCGGCTGTGGGAAGACGACCTTGCTTCGGATTTTGGGTGGGTTTGAGGAGATTGACACGGGGAAGATTACCTTGGAGGGCCACTCCATCGCCCACATTCCACCCCACAAGCGTAGCACCAACACCGTCTTTCAAAGCTACGCCCTCTTTCCTCACATGAACGTGTTTGACAATGTCGCTTTTGGCCTCAAAATGAAAGGCCTCTCCAAAGCCGACATCACCGCCAAAGTAGAGGAAATGTTGCGGGTGGTGAAGCTAGAAGCCTTTGCTAAAAAATACCCCAAAGAACTCAGCGGCGGCCAGCAACAGCGCGTGGCTATCGCTAGGGCGGTGGTGAACAAGCCTACCTTGTTGCTTTTAGATGAGAGCCTTAGTGCGCTGGATTTTAAACTGCGCAAAGCCATGCAAGTGGAGCTTAAAGAGCTGCAACGCCAGCTTGGCATCACCTTTGTGTTTGTGACCCACGACCAAGAAGAGGCACTGAGTATGTCCGACCGCATCGTGGTGATGAATCATGGCAAAATCGAGCAAGTGGGCACCCCAAAAGAGGTGTATGAAAACCCCAAAAATCTCTTTGTGGCGGATTTTATCGGGCAGATTAATAAGCTAAGTGCCACGACCCTTTCCCAGACTGCGACCCATTTGGAGCTAGAAGTGTTGGGCAAAACCCTGACCCTTAAAAAGCCCCAAACCCGCGAGTATGCTCCCGCGCTTACGGTTGTGGTGCGCCCTGAGGATTTTCGCGTGGAGCGGCGTTTGGAGGATGTGCCTTTGGCCCATTACATCCAAGGCGCCTTGCACCAGATGATTTACAAAGGCGTAACCATCGACCTCATCATCGAAGTGGCGGGCGGAAAAACCTTACATGTAAGCGAATTTTACAACGAAGACTCCGACGCGCTCACTTACAAAGAGGGCGAAACCCTTTACCTCTACTGGCTAGAGGGGTGGGAAGTGTTGCTTGAAAGCTAATTTCATCGGGAGTTTTGGGAAGGCTTCCATCGGGCTGATGTTTGCGTGGTTGTCGTTTTTTGCCCTTGCGCCCTTTGTGTTGGTGGTGAGTGCGAGTTTTTTCACGCGGGGCGAGGAGGATTTTTTAGCCTTTCCTCTGACCTTGGAAAACTACGGGCGCATCCTCGACCCGCTCTATTTGGAAGTGTTTTTAAACTCCTTTATCCTCTCTTTTAATACCAGTGTGCTAACGCTCATCCTTGCCTTGCCTTTTGCCTATGTCCTTTCGCGTTTGCCTCAAAAGCTCAAAGCATGGGCGCTGTTACTCACTATCATCCCTTTTTGGACCAGCTCTTTGGTGCGTACCTATGCTCTCGTGGCGATTTTACGCACCAAAGGCATGCTCAATGAATTTTTGCTTTGGAGCGGGCTTATTGATGCGCCATTGGAGATTTTGTACACCCAAACGGCGGTGCTCATTGGGATGGTGTACACCCTTTTGCCCTTTATGATTTTGCCTTTGTATGCCTCTTTTGAGAAGTTGGATTGGCGGCTCATCGAAGCGGCGCGAGACTTAGGGGCCAACAGTTTTTCTATCGCGCTTCGGGTCGTGCTTCCGCTAGTGAGTCCGGGGATTGTGGCGGGGATTATCTTGGTGTTTTTGCCCTCGCTTGGGATGTTTTTTGTGCCCGATTTACTTGGTGGAGCCAAAGACCTCATCATCGGCAGTTTCATCCGTAACCAGTTTTTGACCTTTCGGGATTGGCCGTTTGGGAGTGTGGCGAGTGTGCTGTTAACCCTTGTGATGGTCGGGATGATTTACCTCTATACCCGCGTCCAAAGGGCACGAGGAGGGCGCGATGAAATTTTTTGAACGGCTTTACCTTGGGATGATTTACCTCTTTTTGTACCTGCCCATTTTTGTGCTCATCGTCTACTCATTCAACGCGTCGCGCTACGCCATGGGGTGGAGTGGGTTTAGCCTTCAGTGGTACGAGCGGCTTTTCAAAAACAGTTCACTCTTGGATGCCGCGCTCAATTCTGTCTCTATTGCTTTTTTTAGCGCTACGGTGGCGACGCTTTTAGGCACCATCGGGGCGGTGGCAATTTTTCGCTACCATTTTGCAGGCAAACAGTTTTTAAAGTCCATGGTGTATGTGCTCATCCTTTCACCAGAAATCGTCATGGGGATTGCGCTGCTCATTTTATTTGTGTTGGTGGGAGTGAAACTGGGGTTTGTGTCGCTTCTCATCGCGCACATTACTTTTTGTTTGCCCTTTGTGGTGGTGACGGTACTGAGCCGTTTGGCGGGGTTTGACCGCAGCATCATCGAAGCGGCGAAGGATTTGGGGGCGAGTGGGTTTTACACGTTTTCGCACATCATTTTACCTTCCATCTTGCCCGCGGTCATTGCGGGGTTTTTGCTCAGTTTTACTCTTTCGTTGGATGATGTGATTATCAGTTTTTTTGTCAGCGGGGTCGAGTTTGAAATCTTGCCCATCAAGATTTATTCTATGGTGCGTCTTGGGGTGAAACCTGAGATTAACGCGTTGTGTACTATTATGTTTGGCGTGACGATGGTGCTTGTGTTTGTATCACAACTTTTATTGAAGGAGAGAAAATGAGACTACTTTTGGCCCTGCTTGGGTTAGCGGTGTTTGCCTTTGGCAAGGTGCTTTACGTGTACAATTGGAGCGAATACATGCCCCAAAGCGTCATCAAGGCCTTTGAAAAAGAGACGGGGATTCGGGTGTATTATTCCACTTATGATAGCAACGAAGCCATGTACGCCAAGGTCAAAACCGACCGTTCTAGCAGCTACGACATCCTCGTGCCTTCGACCTATTTTGTGAACAAAATGTCCAAAGAAGGGATGCTTTCTGTCATCGACGTGCGAAAACTTAGCAACTATAAAAACCTCGACGAGGGATTGTTGCACCAGCCTTTTGACCCTGAAAATAAATACTCCGTGCCCTATTTGTGGGGGAGTACGGGCATCAGCTTCAACGCGCGCACCTTGGGTGAGGGTGCCATCACCAAGTGGGAAGATTTGTGGGATGAAAAATACAAAAGAAGCCTCTTGTTGACGGATGATTTGCGCGAAGTCTTTGGGATGGCACTCAAAACCCTAGGCTACAGTGCCAACAGCCAAAACCTTGATGAAGTTAAAAAAGCCTACGAAAAATTGCGCTTGCTCATGCCCAACGTGAAAGTGTACAACTCCGAATCCCCCAAGGAGCTCTACTTGGGCGAAGAAGTGGTGGCAGGCATGAACTTTAACGGGGAAAACTACATGGCAAATCTAGAATCCCCTGACATCCACTACGTTTACCCTAAAGAGGGCATTTTGCTCTGGATGGATTCGCTCGTCATCCCCGCTAATGCGAAAAACGTGGAAAATGCTCACGCGTTCATCAACTTTTTACTGCGCCCTGAGATTGCTAGAGAAATCAGCGAAGAGGTAGGCTACGCCTCACCCAACCTCGCGGCCATTGAACTGCTCGAAGAAGAAGTGCGCACCAACCGCATCATCTACCCCACCAAAGAAGACTTGAAAAACAGCGAATTTCAAGTAGACTTAGGCGACGCCCTTGGAACCTACGAGAGCTACTGGGAACAGTTAAAGTCAGGACGCTAAGCCTTAAATTCCTTACATGTAAAGCCTTTGTGCTTTACATGTAAGCTTGCTTTAGGGAAAATGTCCCCATTTACTCTTCTTTTGCCATTTTGTCTTTGAGCCTGTTTTCTTGTCTATATTTGACTTTCTTATTTTGCTTTTCTTTGGGGTGTTTTGGTATAATGCGGGCTCAAAGTATGGCATCAGGGAGCCCCATGAACGCAAATACAATTTCACTTAAAATTATCAGAAAAGCTGTAAAAAACTCTCAAAAGATAGAAGGCTACTCCCCCGCATCCAAAGAGGTTGCTCAAAAAGCCAAAATGATTATGAAACATCATAATGTCAAAGTATCAGCTTAAAGAGAGTCATATCTATATCGATGGTACCGACATACCTAAAAACAAACTAAACATAACAGACTCTCACCTTCTCCATCAAATAGAAAACGAGTTATTGGTTCAGGCGTATTCTTATTTTTCCAAACAACTAAGCAAAAATACTCTTCTAAACGAAAATTATTTCAAACTCCTGCATCAAAAAACATTTGAATCCTTGTATGATTTTGCTGGAAAGTACAGAAGTCACAACATGTCTAAGGGCAACTCCCAGTTTTGTTTAGCTGCACATTTGCACAAAGAATCTCAACGAATTTTCACTGAACTCGCTAAAGATGCCTACTTATCAAAAAGTAGAAACGACCAACATGTTTTTATCTCTAAGTTGGCTTACTTCAAGTGTGAGCTTATAGCTTTACACCCGTTTTATGAACTAAATGGACGAATACTAAGATTATTTATCGACATGCTTTGCCTTTATAATGACTACCCGCTGGTGGACTATTCACAAGCAATTAAAAACGATACCTACATTGAGGCTTCTATTGAGTGTGTACAATATGCTGATTGCTCTAAAATGCAAGCAATTATTCACAACGGTTTGCTAGAAGTGCGGTAGCGTAAGAAAGGGCGGAGAAGTTTAGAGTTTAGCTCAAAGTCTTTTTTGTTAAGGGCGCTTAAATTAGTAAAAAGCAAATACCTGAAACTGATTTTTTTGCTGTTTTGGTATAATGATATTACGATTTACAAGGAGCTACAATGCAGATAGTCATTGATGTTAAAGAGGGCTATGCTACGCAATTTTTGAGCATTTTGCAGTCTTTGGATAGCCGTTTTTTCAATAAAGTAACTCTCGAAGAATCCAGTGACTTTATGAAAGATAAACAGTGCCTCCAAAAAGAGCTTGAAGAGTTACAGTCTGGAAAAGCAACTATGGTTTCTTTAGATGAATTTGAAACACGCTTAGATAAAGTATTGTCCGAATATGACCGTTGAATTTAAAGAGAGTTTTGTATAAAGATTTGTGTGACAGCTTAGATTTAATGAAATGATTTCAAAAGCTTTAGAAGCTAAATGAGCTTGATTTGTGAATGCGTATATGCTATCATAATTCTATGAAAATAGTAATAGACACAAGCGTATGGATTTCAGCACTTATCAAAAGAGATAGTAAAGCAAGAGAGTTAGTAAGGTTGATTTTTCAAGCAAAGCTCTCTCCACAAATGAGCGAAACTCTTTTTAGAGAGTATGAAGATGTCATGAAAAGAAAAAAGATTCAAGAATTAACACCCTTGAGTCTAGAAGAACAAAACGAACTCTTCGAAGCTTATCTGTCTACTTGTAAATGGAATGAGATTTACTACATGTGGCGACCAAATTTACAAGATGAAAATGATAACTTTATAGTAGAGTTGGCGGTTGCTAGCGGAGCAGAAGCTATTATCACTTACAATGTCAAAGACTTTAAAAGTGCGGAGTTAGTCTTTAAACATAAGATTATAACGCCAGAAGATTTTATAAAGGAGATGCCATGAGTACAATCACGCTAAGAATACCAGAGTCTAAACATGAAAGATTAAAGCAGTATGCCAAAGAGCAAGGAGTTAGCCTAAACAAGCTTTTTGAGGAATTTGCAACAGTAGCACTAGCACAGTTTGATGCAAAAACAAGATTTGAAATAAAAGCTTCAAGAGGTAGTACCGAAAGAGGATTGCAGATTTTAGACAAACTAGATAAAACTCTTTAAAAGATTTAAAAGGGGCATAAGAAAGTTTAGAGTTTAGACCTGACCCCTTATTTCAATTATTTCAGTAGCAATACAACAAGTCGCACTGTGGATTAACTAAATACTTAAAGGAAAAATAATGATAATTGGAACAATTCTCCGTTACTTTAAAACTTATCAAGGAATAAATTACATTCCAATAACAGATGAAGATAAGTTTTGTGGATTGGTTGGAAATAATGGGATTGGGAAGAGTTCAGTTCTGGAATCTTTAGATTCATTTTTTAATACTAGGCCTTGGAACTTCAATACAGTTACCAAAAAAAGCGGAAAATCAGCTACTAAACCCCAGATAGTTCCAATATTTTTATTAGATAAAAACTTCTTTCAAGGCGATATCTTAGAAAAAGCAAAGATTCTAAACTCAGTAGCTATTTCAATTTCTGAAGCAGATGTAACATCTACCCATAAACCTCATATTAAAAATTTTATTGATCATCGAGACCAAATATCCCAAAAAATTAACCTAGATGAGCTATTGATGATTCCTCTTGGAATTGACTATGAAAATCGCATATCTATTTCTATATTTAACAGCCGTCTTGCAGTAGAAGGTTTGTTGGGTGCAGGTGTAGATACTTCTAAAACAACTTTAACTCAAGATGATCTTAATCAATTTCAGCCATTACTTGAACAAATAAAAGCTAGAGTTGATTACATTTATATACCTAGAGAAATTGAGCCAGAGCTATTTACCAAGTTGGAAACCAGTGAAATTCAAGTGCTTATGGGGGAATCATTAACTCAGATAATAAGCCAAAGAGTACCGCAGCAAAAAATTAATGAGATCAATAGTAGCTTAAATTCATTTATTGATACTTTGAGCCAAGAACTAGAAGTGTACTCTTATAGAACTCCTACTGACAGACAACAAAATTTAAGAAAAAATGATGTATATAATTTGATTATCCAGTCCTTTTTTAGCACAAGAAAGTTGCATAAAAAGCAAGGTGATCATTGGTTGGAAATTAGTTCCTTAAGTTCCGGTGAAAAACAAAAAGCGATTATTGACGTGGCTCACAGCCTGCTTAGTAAACACAGAGACAGTGGCTCAAATCTAATCATTGGTATTGACGAACCAGAATCATCTTTACACATGTCAGCATGCTTTGATCAATTTGACTCACTTTATGATATTAGTCGAGAATGTATGCAAGTTATATTTTCCTCCCATTGGTATGGATTTCTTCCAATCGTTGAATCTGGTAGCGCTACAGTCATATCGAAAGACGATGGTACACATATTTTTGATCAAATAAATTTGGTGAATTATAGGGAACAAATCAAACAATTATCAGCTACCTCAAAAGGGCGACTCCCTTATGATATTAGACTTAAAAGTATAAATGATTTTGTACAGTCTGTTATTACCAGCGCAATTGGTGAAGACCCTTTTAGTTGGATTATTTGTGAAGGTTCATCTGAAAGGATTTATTTACGCGCCTACTTTAAAGATTTGATTGAAGCCAAACGATTACGCATTGTTCCTGTAGGTGGTGCTAAAGAAATAAAACGATTATATCATCATCTTTCAACATCGTATGAAGATTTTAAAGATGAAATAACTGGTAAGATAATTTTGATTTCTGACACTGATTCTGAACTAGTTAACTATGAAGTAAAAAACTATTTAAATTTATACTGTAGAAGAATAGTAAATTGCAGCACATCTCGAACAACAAAGTTAGTAAATATTCATTCTAATCCCGTATCCCCAGCAACTGAAATTGAAGATTCTCTAAATGGTAAATTATTTTTTGAGACTTTAAAGACATTTTCAGGGGAATATAAAGACACTCTAAGCTTTCTTGATGAAATAACAGATGATATATCCCATGAAAGTTCTAAAATTGCATTAGATTTGAGAAATAGTCAGTGGCGGTCAATCGATCAATTCTTTAATGCTGATAACAATAAATATTTATTTTCTCAGCGTTATATAGAAAAAATTGGGGACGATTATGAAGTTCCCTCTTGGATTCAAGAGATTCGTAGTTGGTTGGGATAGCCTTATAGCAAAGCCTAGCGGTGAACGCAGAGCGTCACTGAAGTCAACCGTTACGAATATTCAAAGCCGCCTAAACGCTAAACTTTTTATACCAAATGGGAAATAAAAAAAATAAAAAGTAAAAAGGGGTCAGGCCTAAACTATAAACTTTTTGGTATAATTTTTCCAAAGGAGATGCCATGCCAAGAAGATTACGCGTAGAAAATTGTGGTTATCACCATGTTTATAACCGAGGTGTTGCAAAAAACAGTATCTTTTTGGACGAATACGATAAAGTAAAATTTATCGAAATTCTCTCCAGTGTCTGCAAAGAGTACAAGTTCGACATCCATTCATTCTGTCTTATGGATAACCACTACCATCTTTTGGTAGAAAACAGAAGAGAAAACCTCTCTGAGGGTATGCGCCAACTCAATTCTGGGTATGCAAGTTATTTTAACAAGCGCCATCAAAGAGTAGGCCATCTGTGGCAAGATAGGTACAAGTCATGGTATGTGCTCGATGAAACATACCTTTTTACACTCTTTCGCTACATCGAATCAAATCCGCTCAAAGCTAGGATGTGTAAAAAGATAGGCGAATATAAATATTGCGCTACCTATTGCATCAAAAGAGATGCTGTGCCGCCATTTTTACAAAACTCTTTTGTTTTGCGGGATTATCACACTGGGGAGCTTTTTGATATGCTAGACATACCCCTTAATCCAAATGAATTAGAAAATATAGGTAAATTTCATCAACAAAGATATAAGCTAGAAGAGGGTCAGATTGTACATGTAAAGCCAAAAAGCTTAGAGCAATATTTCTTACATGTAAAGGATAAAACGCAAAGAGATGAAGCCATAAAATCTGCTCACGAAGATGGCTATAAAAAAAGTGAGATAGGAAGAGCTTTAGGTTTAAGTGGTGCTGGAGTGGCGAAAATCCTCAAAAAGTTTACAGTTTAGACCTGACCCCTATTTGTCTTACCTTTTACTTTTTTAAAGTCGCCCTCATTTTTACATGTAAACATCTTCTTTGATCAAACTAAAAAGAGGTTTGCATTAGTATATGCACAAAGGAGAAGCCATGTTGGCCTACCATGCCCAAACGATGCACTCTTATCATTCTGTACGAACACAATCCAAGAGTATCGATTGGGATCACCCACCGAAACAGTTTAAAATCTACCCCGAAACGTTTGATCGCATGGTGCTTGACACAAAAAATCCTGAGCATCGATTTTTTTATTTGATTGGCGGTATCACCGCGCAGAAAAGTTACTCAGGCGTTACTTATGCATTGCGTACCAATCCCAGTGCGGGAGCGTTATACCCCACCGAAATTTATGTGCAAATACGAGATGTTGAAGGCTTTAAAAACGGTATTTACCACCTTTCACCTTATGCGTCATCGTTAGTATTATTGCACCCTTTGAGCGAGGATGAAGGTGTGGAAAGTTTTTTGCATGTCAACAAAATAAAGGGTTTCATCTTTCTCTTTTCCGCCATCTATTATCGCTCTTCATGGAAATACAAAGATCGTGCATTTCGCTATTGCCTACATGATACGGGGCATATGATAGGTACGCTAGAGGCGTCATGTACCGTGAGCGAAAAGCCTTATCGTATTGTGTATGACTTGGAGCGAAAAGCCTTAAATGCACTCTTTGGCTTCAACCAAGAGGAGTTTTTTCTCGCATCTGTTATAGTGGGTAAAGAAGACGAGCACGTTACATGTAACGTTCCATCTCTAGCGCTTCCCTCCGTGAGTGGTACAGGCGCTTTTGAAGCCAATGAACCTGTGGAGGAGGTTTATGCGAAAACGTGTGAACTCTCCATACATGAGCAGGCAATAATGCCTCACGTTGAATTGGATAAAGAGCGCTTCATCCAAGCCATTTGGAAACGGCGTTCTATTCGTGATTTTGTGCAAAAGCCTCTCTCTAAAGAGGCGTTTTTAGCAGTGATGGACTTTATCACACAACCGATTCCCAGTGATTGCGATGTTGAAATTGCCATCTATGCCATTATTAACCGTGTGGAAGGGCTGTGGCAAGGTGTTTGGAAGGAGGGAGTGTATCTGCAAAGCGGTGATTTTGCACGCAAAGCGGGATACCTCTGTTTGGAACAAGCGTTAGGTGCACAGAGTGGGGTTACGTTCTTTTTGGTTGGAAGTGATGCGCAAAATTATCAAGCGATGGTGCAAAAAGCAGGCATTATCGGGCATCGACTTTATCTTATCAGCACCTATCTTGGCTTTGGGTGCAGTGGAATTGGAGCGTATTATGATGAAGAAGTCATGGCATTTTTAAACACCGATGGTATGATTCTCTACGCCTTAGCCATCGGTTTTTGAGGCAGCATTTTGTAGGTATGCCAGAGTAAAAAAAGCGCTGAGCTGTAAACAATGAGACAAAAATCACGGCATTTTTGACGGAGCGTTTTTTGATGGTGTTCGCAGAGGCGCTTTTGAGCATGTTTTTCATTTCTACGATGAGACAGTATTGCGTGGCATGATTTTCACTGCTATTTTTCACGATGTCTAAAATTTTCTCACCCTCAACAGCGAACAAAACATCTTCAAAACAAACATTTCTTTGCTCTTTTGGGAGGGTATTTTTGGTATCATTCCACTCAAATTCAAACAAATTTTCCGACCTTTTAGCCATTGAATGTATATGGATTGTATATTAAAAAAAAGCGTCTGTCAATGATAGAAAAAGTAGGATTTTCCAAACATGGTATAATCCCCGTTTTTAACCCCATTTTTCAAAGAAGTCTCATGATTCAACTCACCAATGTTACCAAGCGTTTTGCCACGCGCGAACTCTTTTCTAATGTCAATTTTCAACTCGGCCCCAAGCAACGTGTGGGTCTAGTCGGGCGCAATGGCAGCGGCAAATCTACCCTTTTTAAGATGATTTTAGGCGAAGAAGCCTTGGATGGCGGAGAGATTGGCATCCCCAAAAACTACAAAATCGGAGCCTTGCGCCAGCATTTACACTTTAGCGAAAAAACCATCGTCGATGAGGTCGCCTTGGCGCTTAGTGAAGATGAAAAATACGAGATTTACCGCGTGGAAAAGATGCTCTTTGGTCTTGGATTCACGCAAGAAGACCTCGAAAAATCCCCCAGTGCCTTTTCGGGTGGCTATCAAATCCGCCTCAACCTTGCCAAGCTACTCATCGCCCAACCCAACTTGTTGCTTTTGGACGAACCCACCAACTACCTTGACATCCTCTCGCTTCGGTGGCTTAAAGCTTTTCTTAAAAATTTTGACGGCGAAGTGTTGCTCATCACCCACGACCGTGACTTCATGGACAGCGTGACCACGCACACCATGGGCATTGTGCGGCGCAATCTGTTTCAGATTCAAGGCAATTCTCACAAGTTTTACGCCCAACTAGCCGCCAACGACGAACTCTACGAAAAAGAACGCCAAGGCCAAGAGAAAAAACGTAAAGAGTTGGAGGAGTTTATCGCCCGCAACAAAGCGCGCGCTTCGACCGCAGCTCTCGCCCAGTCAAAGGTAAAATTGCTTGAAAAAATGGACGTGATGGAAGAGCTTGAGAGCGAGAGCAAGCTTCGGTTTGATTTTAACTACCAAGAAACCCCCGCCAAAATCATCACAGAAGCCAAGGATTTAAGCTTTGGGTACACGCCAGATAACCTGTTGTTTGAAAAGATTTCCTTTTCCCTAGCCAAGGGCGAATGTCTCGGCATCATCGGCAAAAATGGCAAGGGAAAATCCACCCTCCTTAACGTCCTAGCGGGTGAATTGAAACAAAACACAGGGGCCATTACTTCCCATCCTGCAACCGTGATAGGCCACTTTGGGCAGACAAATATCAACCGCCTCAATGCTGAAAATACCATCATCGATGAGATTTACGTGGGCAACCCCAAGCTTGCTTTTTCCTCCGTGCGCGCCATTTGTGGCGGGATGATGTTTAGCGGGGACGATGCCAAAAAGAAAGTCTCACTTTTAAGCGGTGGCGAAAAAAGCCGCGTCATGCTCGGACAGATTTTGGCGCGAAACGTCAATTTGCTCTTTTTGGATGAGCCAACCAACCACCTTGACATGGAGTCCATCGAAGCCCTCACAGAAGCCATGGAGCGCTTTGAAGGTTCCATCGTGCTTGTCACCCACTCTGAAGAGCTGTTGCGCCGCGTGGCGGACAGGCTCATCGTCTTTACCTCCAAAGGTGCGGAGTATTTTGAAGATGGCTACGATGCGTTTTTAGAAAAGATTGGCTGGGAAGAAGAGGCGGGTGAAGTCAAGCCTAAAAAAGTTCCCAAGTTTGACAAATACCAACTTAAAAAACTGCGCACTACCATCATCAAAGAGCGTAGTGCTAAGGCTAACCCGTTAAGAACCCAAGTAGAAACCCTAGAAGCAGACATCATGACGCGCGAAGAAAAACTAAAAGCCCTCACCCAAGAGCTCGCCACCGCCTCAAGCACGGGCGATAGCGTGCGCATCAGGGAGCTCTCCAAACAAGTTTCCCACGAAGAACTCGCCGTGGAAAGCGCCTTTGCCAAACTCGAAACCGCCCAGACCAAACTCGACGCGCTGATGGAGGAGTTTGAAGCGAAGCTAGCGGAGTTGGAGTAGAAGCAATGGCTTTTTTGGTACAATAAACGCAAAAGCAACGGAGGGTGTCATGAGCGAAAAAGAGCGTATTTTACAAAAACTTGCAACGCTAAAGCCTGAACTTTTTGAACGGTATCATATCACTTCCCTTGCGCTTTTTGGTTCGACTGCTAGAAGTGAAGATAGCCAAAAAAGCGACATTGATTTGCTTGTGGAGTTTTCCAATACACCAGATTTGCTTCATTTCCTTGAGCTGGAAGAGACATTGGAAAAAATGTTAGGCAGAAGTGTTGACCTTGTTCCTAGGCGAAAACTCCGCCCTGAACTCTCTGTGGATATCCTCAATGAAGCGATTGCGGTATGAAGCGTAAGTATGTTTTCTATCTTGATGACATACTTAGAAGCATTGAGAAGATAGAAACATTTACGCAAGGCTATGATTTTGAGGGGTTTAAAACCGATGAAAAAACCCTAAGCGCTTGTGTCCGAGAAATAGAAGTCATCGGTGAGGCTGCAAAGCAAATCCCAAGCGAAATAACCGCAAACCATCTCCATATTCCTTGGTCATTGATGGCAAAAATGCGCGATAAGTTGATTCACTGGTATTTTGAAATCGATGAAGAAATTGTTTGGAAAGTTATCACAGAGCAGTTTCCTGCACTAAAGCTGCAGATTAAGGCAATGAGAAAAGAACTGGAGTGAGGCTTTACATGTAAAGCCTTGAGAAAATTATATACTTGGTGCCTCTTTCTTCGCCCTTTTCACGTTTTAAGGCCTCTTCAATTAAGTCCAAAGTATAATGAAACAACTATATCAAAACCTATTTTCGCGCATCGGATGAGTGCTTCATGAAAACTGTCCACTTTTACCTTTTAATCCTTTCCCTTCTTTACACTTCCCCACTTTTAGCCAATGCACCCTTGACTTCTTTGACCCAAAGTGAGCGGGCGTGGCTTGCGACAAATCCTACCATTCGTGTGGGAATGGACTCGGCCTATGCACCCTATGAATGGCTTGGCGAGGATGGGCATTTTATGGGGATGGCGGTGGATTATCTGCACCTTATGGAGCAAAAACTGGGAGTGCGGTTTGACATTATTAAGGGCAAGTCTTGGGCTGAGGTGATTGAGATGGCCAAAGCAGGTGAAATCGACCTTCTTACTAGCATCGTACAAACCCCTGAGCGTTCAAAACACTTTACCTTCTCGCCTCCCTACCGCAACACCAAAACGATGATAGTTGACAACGGTCAAGGCCATTTTATCGGAGACTTAAAACACCTTTTATTTAAAAAAGTAGCCATTGAAAAGGGGTATTTCACCCAAGAACTGCTCACGACCCATTACCCGCAAATCGAGCTTGTGTTGGCGGGAAGCACCGCCCAAGCCCTGCGTTATGTTTTGGAAGGCAAGGCCGATGCGTACGTGGGCGACATGAGTGCCATTGATTATGCGATGTGGGCGGAGGGGTTGCAAGGGCTGCGTTTTTCAGGCCAAACCGAGTTTGCCAGTGAGCATCGTTTTGCCTTTTCAAAACGTAGCCCTCAGGTGGCTTCTGTTATCAGTAAAGGGATGGCCTCCATTACCGAAGAAGAGAGCAATGCTATTTTTAACCGTTGGATTGGGGTGCGCATCCAACAAGGGGTGAAGGTGCAGACCATCGTGCTTTATGGTACTTTGGTTGGGTTTTTAGCGTTGGTGTTTGGGGTTATGTACTACCGGTTGCGGCGCGAGATAAAACACCGAAAGGCGATGGAAAAACACTATCGGCATTTGACAGAAGATGTGCTAGACGTGATTTGGCGAACAGATAAAGAGCTACGCATTACCTACATCAGCCCTTCTGATGAGCGTTTGCGCGGTTTTAAGGCAGAAGAGGTGTTGGGTGCGCATGTTTTTGAAATGTTTACGCCCAAGGGGATTGAAATCCTCAAAGCACAGATGCAAAAAAGAGCAGAGGCAGAAGCCCAAGGCATCCCGATGGATTTTGCACGCTTTCAAGTGCAGCATGTGTGCAAGGACGGGCGTTTGATTTGGGGCGAAATCCTCTCCAAACCCGAGCGCAATGAAAAAGGTGACATCATCGGGTACCATGGCATCACCCGTGAGATGACGGAGCAAAAACTGTTGCAAGAACAGATTGAAAATCTGGCTTTTTACGACGCGCTCACGCAACTTCCCAACCGCCTTTTACTGATGGAGCGCCTTCAGCATGTCCGCTCCATCAGTAAGCGAGAGCGGTGTTATGGGGCTGTGATGTTTCTTGATTTGGACAACTTCAAATCCCTCAACGACACCCATGGGCATAGCGTGGGCGACTTGTTGCTATGCCAAGTGGCTGAGAGATTAAAACAATGCGTGCGAGAGGTTGACACGGTCGCGCGCTTTGGGGGCGATGAGTTTGTGGTAGTGTTGAGCGGCCTGCACGAAGGCAAAGAAAAGTCTGAACGCTACGCACAAAACGTGGCAGAAAAAATAAGCCAAAGCCTGTGTGTCACTTACACCTTAAGCGTGCAAGAGCGTTTGGTGGAGCATCAGTGTACGGCGAGTATTGGCGTGGTGGTTTTTGACACACAAAGCAGCGAAGAGGATGTGCTAAAGCACGCCGACGCCGCTATGTACAAAGCGAAAGAATCGGGCAAAAATACCATTTGTATGTGGGGGCACGCATGAAACCAACCGTACTGATTTTACCCGGCTATGGCAATTCGGGGCCGGAACATTGGCAAACATACTGGGAGCGCTCCAACCCGTCTTTTAAACGCGTCATGCAACACGACTGGGACCATCCTGCGTGTGCGGCATGGGTGGACGCACTCGAAGAAGCCCTAGAAGAAGCGAGCGAAGAGGTGATTTTAGTGGCACACAGCATAGCGTGTTTGGTTGTGGCCCATTGGGCAAGCAAAAAGCACCGTGCCATTAAAGGGGCACTGCTTGTTGCCCCGCCCGATGCTAGGGCTCCCTCTTTCCCCAAAGAGGCAACAGGGTTTGAAGCCACCCCGCTGTTGCCCTTTGATTTTCCAAGCATTGTGGTGGCGAGTACCAATGACCCCTATGCGAGCATTGAATGCACGCAAGCCGTAGCGCACGCGTGGGGAAGTGCGTTTGTCAATGTCGGGCCTCTAGGTCACATCAATAGCCAAAGTGCCTTAGGTTATTGGGACGAGGGATTGGCTCTTTTGGAAAAACTCCGCCAAGGAAAATAAACAAGAGAGTGCATTAAACTCTCATAACTCTATTGTGATTGTCCTAGCAAAAGGAAACCCGTTTTGAAACCGTTTCAAAAAGATAAAGTCTTTACCCTCTCCTTTGCGCACTTGGCGCACGATACCTACTCGGCCTTTTTGGCGCCTATTTTGCCTCTTTTGATAGACAAGCTTGGGATAAGTCTTTTTATGAGCGCTTTTTTAGACATCGCGCGGAATGTTCCTGCGCTGTTGAATCCTTTTTTTGGCCTCATTGCGGAAAAAACGGGGATTAAATATTTTGTGATTTTAACCCCTGCTATTACGGCCGTGAGCATGAGCCTCATTGGCCTTGCGAACTCTTATACTGCCGTGCTTATCCTTTTGTTTGTTGCGGGCATTTCGGCCGCACTTTTTCACGTACCTTCGCCTACGATGGTTAAAGAATCAAGCGGCGAAAAAGTGGGCACAGGGATGAGCTTTTTCATGGTTGGCGGTGAACTTGCTAGGACGCTTGGGCCTTTGCTTGTGACCGCGGGAATTTCCCTGTGGGGGTTGGAAGGGATGTACAAACTCATGCCCCTTGGCCTCATCGCTTCCATCATTCTCTACATTAAGCTCAAAGATTTTGACACCAACAGGCCTGTGCAAAAGCCAAAAGAAAAAGGCGATACCGCGCGGGTGCTAAAAACATTTACACCGTTTTTATGTGCTTTGGCGGGGTTTATCTTGTTTCAATCGGCCATGAAACGTGCTTTGACGCTCTACCTTCCTGTGTACCTCATCGCCCAAGGACAAAGCCTGTGGTATGCGGGGATTTCTCTTTCTGTTTTACAGGGTTTTGGCGTTTTGGGTGCGATGTTTTCGGGGCACATTTCCGACAAAATTGGCAGGCAAAGCACTCTTCTCATCGCAAGTAGCGGTTCGGTTGTTGCCATGGCGCTTTTTATCTACACGGGACACATGGCCTTTTTGGCGCTGTTGGGGCTTTTTTTACTCTCAACCGGCCCTGTACTCATGGCAAGCGTGCAAGACACAAACTCCAACATGCCCACTTTTCTCAACAGCATGTACATGTCTATCAACTTTGGAGTAAGCTCTTTTGTTGTCTTTGGCGTTGGTTTGGCGGGCGATATTTGGGGTTTACATGTAACGTACATCATCTGCAACATCATCGCACTTGGGTGCATTCCTATGGCGTTTTTATTGGGAAAGCATACCAAGCTAGCATAAAATGTTTTCCGCACCCCCTGGCGCGACGAGATAAAGGGGCGTGAAAAAAATTCCCATTATTTGTCTTTTGTGGCAGTATTTAGGGCCTTTCTTTTTCGCTTTGTAAAAAACCCACCATTAGCCTACCTTGGAGTGTTAAGATACTTTTCAATAATCTCACACAAGGAGTCAGTATGTTGGGTGAACTAAATACCTTTCTTAATGACCTGATTTGGGGCAATATTCTTATCTATCTATTGCCCGTTGTTGGTATTTTCTTTACGATTAGTTCTAGGTTTGTGCAGTTTCGCTACTTTTTCAAGATGTGGCACATTCTTAAGGAAAGAGACCACGACAAAGAGGGCCACATCAGCTCTTTTCAAGCGCTAATGCTCTCAGTAGCGGGCCGCGTGGGTGGTGGCAACATCGCAGGGGTTGCTGTGGCAATTACCCTAGGCGGGCCAGGTGCGGTGTTTTGGATGTGGGTTATCGCCCTTGTGGGGATGGCTACGAGCTTTTTTGAGTGCTCTTTGGCGCAACTTTACAAAGACAAAGATGCTTTTGATTCCAATGTGTACCGCGGGGGCCCTGCGTATTATGCGACCAAGGGTTTGGGACAAAAGTGGCTTGGCGCCTTGATTTCGGTGTTGTTGATGATTACCTTTGGGTTTGCTTTTAACGCCACCCAGTCTTACATCATCACTAGCTCCTTTGAGGCTTCCTTTGGGCTTCCTACTTGGGTTACGGGGGTGGCGCTAACTGCGATTTTTGCGTTGGCGATTTTTGGCGGAGTGCGACGCATCGCGCGCATGTCTGAAGTGATTGTGCCTATCATGGCAATGGGGTATTTGCTCATCGCCCTTGTGGTGATTGTGCTCAATATCGCCGAAGTACCTGCACTCATTGGCACCATCATCACCGAAGCCTTTTACCCCAATACGGCCATCGCCGGAGGGATTGGTTCGGTCATTATCATGGGGGCAAAACGGGGCATGTTTTCAAACGAAGCAGGTCTTGGCTCAGCACCCAATGTTGCGGCTGTAGCCTATGTAGCCCATCCCGTGCAACAAGGTGTGGTGCAATCTTTTTCTGTTTTTATTGATACGATTATTTTGTGTACATGTACCGCCTTTATTATTTTACTCTCAGGCGTTTATGTGCCCGGTGCTTCGGATGTACAAGGGGTGTTGTTGACCCAAAATGCCCTCATCGAACAAGTAGGGCCATTGGGGGGAATGTTTGTTTCTGTGGCGTTGTTTTTATTTGGGTTTTCTTCTATTTTGTACAATTACTATTTGGCGGAAAACAGTTTGAACTTTTTTGAAAACCGTAGCAAGGTAGCCTTTTTTGTCTTCAAGCTCATTTGTATTGCCCTCATCGTGTGGGGTTCTTTTCAAGACCTCAGTTCCGTGTTTGCCTTTGCAGATTTGAGCATGGGACTGTTGGCGGTTTCAAATATGATTGTCATTGCACTTTTGTACAAGCCTGTTTTGGTGCTCATTCGTGGCTATGAGCGACAGCTTAAAGAAGGAATCAAGCCCGTCTTGCGCTACGAAGATTATCAAGACTTTAACATTGGTCTTGAACCGTGGAAAGAGATTGTAGATCGCATCAACGGCGAAGGGGCAAAATGCCAAACGCCGATGCCTAAAGCGTAAACATGTAGCAGCAGCCAAACATCATGGCTGCTGCTTTAGTTATAATGCCTTCATTAAACGGGCAGGAAAGCGCATGTATAACAAAGATGGAATCCCTTTTTTTATTGTCATTATCCCTTTTTTTATCCTCTTTCTCTCCCTCTTTTTTGAAAGCTCTTATTACCTAAAAATGGCCGAAGAAAAACTCAATGCCACTAGCGTGATACTCAAAACCCCCGCCCTTACGTCTGTTCAAAAAGAAGCCGAGCTTTTACATGTAAAGCAACAACTAGATGCTAAATTTTTTGATTTTACGCTTGCTGTGGGCGTGGTGATGTCTTTGTTTATCATCTTTTTTACGTGGCTTATGCGCCATATCGTGAACGAGACCATTCAAGAGTACAAGGCCCAAGTCCACGCCAGGGAAGCTTCTTTGGAGGAGCTTAATCGTACTTTGCACGCTAAGGTTGCGCGGGGTATTCAAGAAGGCATTGAAAAAGATAAGGCCATTTTACGCGAATCGCGCCTTGCGAGATTGGGTTCAATGCTTTCTATGATTGCGCACCAGTGGCGCCAACCCCTTAGTGAACTCTCCGCCGTACTGATGGAGATGGAAATGGCCGCCAAGTTTAATCGCCTCAATGGCGCAAAGGTGCACCACTCTTTGTCGAAGTGCAATGAGCGCATCGAACACATGTCTCAAACCATCGATGATTTTCGCCTCTTTTACAAGCCCGACAAGAAAAAATCCCATTTTTACCTCAAAGATGCCTGCACCAAAGCGCTCAATCTGGCCAGTGCCGCGTTGAAGCATGCGCGCGTGGAGGTGGTGCTTACGTTTAAGGACAATCCCTTGGTTTGTGGCTATCCAACGGAGTTTTCCCAAGTGTTGCTTAACATTATCACCAATGCAAAAGATGTGTTTTTAGAGCGTAATATTCCCCATCCGCGTATGGAGATAGCCGTAGAGACCACGCCCACACAGCACTGCGTGTGCATCAGCGACAATGGCGGGGGCATAGAAAGTGTTGCGCTGGAGTACCTTTTTGACCCTTATTTTAGCACCAAAGAAAGCCATGCGGGCACGGGGATGGGGCTGTATATTGCCAAGATTATTGTGGAAAACAAGATGCACGGTACCATTCATGTGGCCAATACTGACGCGGGGGCGGCGTTTACCTTAACTTTTCCCAAGGAGCCCGTCGATGCATCATAAAGCGCTAGAGTACACGCTAAAACCCTTTTCGATTT
This sequence comes from Sulfurospirillum sp. HTRB-L1, assembly GCF_059415125.1. Classification (NCBI taxonomy): domain Bacteria; kingdom Pseudomonadati; phylum Campylobacterota; class Epsilonproteobacteria; order Campylobacterales; family Sulfurospirillaceae; genus Sulfurospirillum; species Sulfurospirillum sp. HTRB-L1. The sequence continues at coordinate 326,766 of NZ_JCAHZR010000002.1, read as the reverse complement.
TATGCGTAGAAGATGAAGTGGGCTTGCGCGAAATGATAGTCCAAACCTTAGGGTATTATTTTGGGACGGTGTATGAGGCGGGGGATGGAAGGGCAGCATACGAACTTTATACCATCCACAAGCCAGATATCTTGTTGTGCGATATCCAAATGCCCCACCTCAATGGCATCGATTTGGTCAAAAAAATCCGCAAGCAAGATGAGCACACCCCTATCATCATGCTTACCGCGTTTTCCAACGAGGGTGAGTTGATGGAGCTTATTAACGCGGGGGTTAACCACTATATTCTCAAGCCCCTTAACCTGAAAAAACTTGACGAAGCGTTGTTAAAGATTGTTAAATTGTTAGGTTCACCCGTCTCTTTAGGGTGTGATTGCATGCTAGATGTGCAAAAAAGGGTTTTGCTCTACTGCGGCACACCGCTAGAACTGCGTAAGCGTGAGTTTGACTTCTTGCTGTTACTTTCTAAACATGCAAACAAGGTGGTGCGTTATGAGGTGATTGAGATGGAGTTATGGCCCCATAAAAACATGACTATGGTGGCGTTAAAATCTTTTATCAAAGAGCTACGCATGAAGCTTCCTGCCAACCTTATTAAAAATATTCCACAAGTAGGCTACGCCCTGATGAAAAAGTAGTCCCCTCTTTGCCTTAAAGAGCGGTTCGACTACTGTATACCGCGTTTTAAAAAGGCCACCATCAAAACACAGAGGCGAACTTTATATTCCTTTACATGTAAACGTTTGCGTCACGTTTAACACGCACGGCAAAAGGGTGTAAGGGGGGATTTTTTAAATCCCATGTTTTTGACCAAGGGGTGTGCAGTGTTTTTTCCCGCAAGGAGGGTGATTTTTTGACACCCATTTTCCTTGCACGCGCAAAGCACATGGTTGATGAGAGAGGATTCGATGTCACCCTTTGGGTCGGGTTTATGGACTAGCACTTCTTCTATGATGGCCATTTTTCCTTCGCATGTTATGGAGCGCACATAGCAAACATTCGCCATTCCTATGATTTTATTTTCACGCAAGGCGACAAACAGTGCGCCCCTTGTGGGGTCTTGGATGATGGGAAGCAGTGTAGTATTTTGGGTTGGATTTTTTAGGGCGAGGCCTTTTGGATGCGAAAAAAACTGCTGGTAAAATGTGTTTATTGCGGGGATGTCTTCTGCTTTGGCTGTTTTGTAGTGGGTGGGGGTTTCTTTGTAGGTTGATTCGTACGCGATGAGGATTTTTTTGCGCTCAATCCCCCAACTGTACCCGCTCATGGCGCCACTTTTGGCAATGACACGGTGGCAGGGGATGAGGTAGCCGATGTGATTTTTCCCGATGGCGCTGGCCACCGCGCGCACGGCATTGGGGTGGTCGATGAAATTGGCGATGTCTTGGTAGGTGGTCACCGCTCCATTGGGAAGGTTTAACAGCGCTTTCCAAACGTTGATTTGCAGGTTGGTTCCTTTGACCAGAAGGTTGTATTTTTTATTGTTGATAAAAATATTTTCCAAATACGTTTGGGCTTTTACATCATCATGCACCATGTTGGCATTTTCCCACAGCTCTTTAAAGCGTGCAAAAATCACCTCTTTGTTTTGGTCAATAAACCCTAAATAGCAAACGCCTTTGTCGGTGTAGGCAATCAACGCTTCCCCAAAGGGCGTGAGGCCAAAACCATACGTGATGATGACGTCCTTGCCTTTTTCACGCCACTCTTTGGGTGTGACGCCGATGAGATTGACAAAGAGTTCGTGCAGTCTACTCACACTAGAAAGGCCCGTGTCAAGGGTGCTCTCCAAGATGGATTTAGACTCTTTGATGTGCTCTTTGGCGTAGTTAAGCGTTACCGAGTGCAAAAACTGTTTGGGTGTCACGCCCACGTACTCTTTAAACACGCGGATAAAATGGTATTTGCTCATGCCAATACTGCTAGCAATCACGTCGATGGAGGGCTGTTCTTTAAAATGTGCATCGATGTATGAAATCGCTTTTTCAATCAATTGATAATGAGTATGCAACACCGTGATGTCTCTCATCGCCCCTCCTCCTTTTTCTTTAATAAGTCGCACAGCCGTACACTTGGAAGTTTTGCAAAAGGGCAACCAGCTCTTTTTTAATCTTTACATGTAAGGCGGTGTTGCGCACCTCTTCTAGCACATCGCAAATACGATGGGCGATGAGCCGAAACTCTTTTTCTTTCATCCCCAGCGTCGTCAAGGCCGCAGAACCGATGCGCACACCCGAGGTTAAGGTGGCACTTCTTGTGTCGTTAGGGACGGAGTTTTTATTGACCGTGATGCCCGCATTTTCCAAGGCGATGCTTGCTTCTTCACCTGAGAAATCCCTGCCTAGCAATGATACCAAAATCAAATGGTTATCGGTCCCACCACTGACAAGTTCAAAGCCTCGTTGCAACAAAACCTCGCTCAAAACCTGCGCATTGCGCTTGACTTGCTTGGCATACGCTTTCCATTGTGGCGCAAGCACTTCGCCAAAGGCCACCGCTTTTGCCGCGATGACATGCAGCAGTGGCCCGCCTTGGATGCCTGGGAAAATAGCCGCGTTAATCTTTTTTGCAAGTGTTTCATCGTTTGTCATAATGACACCGCCCCTAGGACCACGCAAGGTTTTGTGCGTTGTCGAGGTGACGACATGCGCATGGGGAAAAGGGCGCATGTGTTCATCCGCGGCAACAAGCCCCGCAATGTGTGCAATGTCCGCAAGCAACAGCGCCCCCACCGCGTCCGCAATGGCACGAAACGCAGCAAAATCGATTTCGCGTGCATACGCCGAAGCACCGCAAACGATTATTTTAGGTTTGACAACCTTCGCAATCTCTAGCACCTGCGCATAATCAATCATCCCCTTTGCGTCCACGCCGTAGCTAAAGGATTGGTAATTTTTACCCGAAAAATTCACCTTCGCCCCGTGGGTTAAGTGGCCCCCTTGTTGCAAATCCATCCCCAATATTTTATCCCCCGCGTTTAAAAGCGCCGCGTACACCGCACCATTGGCTTGGCTGCCCGAATGGGGTTGCACGTTAGCGTAGGCGCATCCAAAAATCTCACACAGCCGCTCAATGGCAAGTTGCTCAATGGCATCGGCCCACTCGCAGCCTCCGTAATAGCGCTTATTTGGGTAGCCCTCGGCGTATTTATTGGTGAAAATACTTCCTGTGACTTCCATCACCGCAGGCGACGTAAAATTTTCACTGGCAATCATCTCAAGGTGCGTGGCTTGGCGTGTAAATTCACGCTGTAAGATTCCAAAGACGGTCTCATCCGCCGCAGATAAACGTGCATGGGTAATAAAGTGCATCGACGCTCCTTTTAGGTTTATGGTGCAAGTGTAGCCATAAACAGCCCTTTCCTCAATCCAAAAATTGCCAATCTTTTTGGCAAAAGCAATTTTCGGATTCTTGCCTTTTTGCGCGAAATAAAATCCGCAAAACCCTTACATGTAACAATTTGAAAAATTGAGAATGATTTTTAGGTTTAAAATGCTGTTATTGGGAATTTTCATCGGGAAAGTCTTGACATATTTACCACATACTCCTATCCTATTCGTAAGAATACTTAAAATATCACAAAGGAGTCACACCATGAAAACGTCCTCAAAAACACTTCGCGCAGGATTGCATGAAACCTACGAAAACGACCCGATAAAAGCCGATTTGGCTGTTTTTGGTCGTGAGAGCGACCCCATCACGCGTCGGGGGTTTTTGCAAAAAAGCTCTCTTTTGGCGATGGCCGCTGTGGTGGGGTCAAACATCCCTTTTGCTGATAGTATGCCAGCAGGCCTCATTCCCGCAGCACTGGCCAATACGATTGAGCCCTTTAGCGTGCCAGGAAAAGACGGGCTCATCTACCTCAACGACCGGCCTATTAATGCCGAAACACCGCCCCATTTGCTAGATGACATGTTTACGCCCACCAAACATTTTTTCATCCGAAACAACGGTGTTCCACCCGAAGAGGCTAGCATCGACCCGCAAACGTGGACGCTAGAGATTGCAGGAGAGAGTTGCCTTAAGCCCCAAACATTTACCCTGCCAGAACTCAAAAAAAAGTTCAAACACTACACCTACGCCTTGCAACTTGAATGTGGCGGCAACGGACGGGGTGAGTTTAATCCGCCCGCCACAGGAAACCAGTGGGCTAACGGAGCAGTCGGGTGCGGGCGATGGACAGGCGTGCGCTTGCGCGATGTGCTCAAAGCCACGGGCATTAAAGATGACGCGGTGTATGTGGGGTATTATGGCGCAGATACGCACCTAAGTGGCGACCCTACCAAAGTAACCATCTCCCGCGGGGTGCCTTTGGGCAAAGCCCTTGAAGATGAAACGCTTCTCGCATGGGCGTACGAGGGCGAGGATATTCCATGGCAAAATGGCCATCCTTTGCGTTTAGTGGCAGGAGGTTGGCCCGCTTCTGTGAGCGGAAAATGGCTTAAAAAAATTGTCATTCGCAACATCGAACATGATGGGGAAAAAATGAAAGGCCAATCCTACCGCGTGCCGTGCGAGCCTGTGGCGCCAGGGTCAAAAGTGCCTAACGAACAGATGTGCATCATCGAATCCATGCCTGTTAAATCCATCATCACTTTCCCGCAATCTGGCATCACGCACAAAAAAGGCGAAACCTTTGCCTTTAGGGGCAAGGCTTGGGCGGGCGATTTGGAAGTTGTGCACATGGATGTGTCTATCGATTTTGGTGCTTCGTGGCACAAAGCTACCCTTCAAAAGCCGGTTAATCGTATTGCATGGCAAGGGTGGGAGGCTTCGGTGAAGTTCCCGCAAAAAGGCTATTACGAAGTGTGGGCGCGCGCGACGGATGCGCATGGCAAGGCCCAACCCATGATTTTGCCCGCATGGAATCCACGGGGCTATTTGAACAATGCATGCCACCGCATCGCTGTTCAAGTCGTTTGAAAGGAGTAACCATGAAAGCGCAATGGCTAAAAACCACCCTGCTTGCAGCGCTTGGGGCGATAGCCTTAAACGCCGCAAGCCCCGCATTAGACCCTGAAACAGGCCTTGTGATAGCTCCTGGATTTGATGAGGTGAAAACAAACTGTACCGCCTGCCATTCGGCCAAGTTCATCACCTTGCAACGGGGCGACCGCGACACGTGGCTTGGGATGATCCGCTGGATGCAAAAAACCCAAGGGCTGTGGGAGTTTGACGCCCCGCTTGAAGCGACCATCTTGGATTATTTGAGCGCGTATTACCCCGCTGGCCAAGCTTCACGGCGCCCGCACCTCAAACCCGCCCTTTTGCCTCCAAATCCCTACGAATAACACAAGAACCACCAAGGACATTTTACGTCTTTGGTGGCCTTACATGTAAGGGTTTTTTCCCTTACATGTAGCAATTTTCATCAGCCACAGTTTTGGTTTTATGTTACTATCACCATTATGTTTACAAGGAAGTTCCCATGGATGTTTTCTCGCTTGGTTCAAACGTTTTCTTGGCGTACACGGCGTATGCTGTTGGCACAGCCAGTCCAGGGCCTAGCAATCTTGCCATCATGAGCATGGCCATGCATTCGGGACGCAAAATGGCGTTAATCTTTGCTCTGGGTGTTGCGTTTGGCTCTGCATTTTGGGGGTTTTTGGCGGCACTTGGGCTTTCAAGCATCCTCATCCAATACGCGGAAGTGCTCATCGTTATCAAGATTCTTGGAGGGCTTTATCTTTTTTGGCTTGCGTTTAAATCCGCGCGCGCCGCCTTGGCAAAAGCCTATGTCATCCCTCCGCAAGCGCAAGCAACGCCTTCTTCTGCCTCAAAGATTTTTTTCCAAGGCGCGCTTATGCACCTTAGCAATCCCAAGGCGATTTTTGTATGGCTTTCCATCGTAGCACTGGCATTACCTGCCCACACGAGCACCAGTGACGCCCTTTGGATTGTGACGGGATCGTTACCTATTGGAATCTTTGTTTTTTGTGCCTATGCGCTTCTTTTTTCAACCCACAGGGCAAAAGCCCTCTACCTGCGCACAAAGCGGTACTTTGATGGTACGCTAGCACTGCTCTTTGGCTACGCAGGATGGCGCATGCTCACCTCGAAACAGTAACCAGGACCTAGCCTCTAGTTACTGTTTTTTGCGTCAGTTTTCACCACCTGTGTAAAAATACACCTGTGTACTTGAAAGAAGAGAAGAAATGTTGGCACCTTAAGTGAATTTGGTGTAAAATATTTGACCTTTCTTTCAAAGAGACCCCATGCAGTACTTGGCTAACAAATTGGTCGTTCGCTACCTTCTCTTGCTTTGTGCGACCTTTGTGTTTTTCTTCGTTGTTATTTTCTCCTTGCAAGCGTACGTGCGCTCTTTGGAAAATGCTATCAACAAAACCGAAGCGGAGTTTGAGCGCCGCACAGAACAAATCAACACCGTATATTCTCTCGCCCAAAGATTTCAAATCAAGATTCACACCATCGTCTACACAGGGCAAACTGCCCAGTTGCGCCAAAAAGTGCTTCAAGAGATTGAAACACTCACGGATGAAATTTTTACCCTCCACACCTTACTTTCTTTGGCAAAATGCCTTGAAACTATCCCCCAAACGCACCAGCTTTTAGACGTACTACCCCCGTTGATTTTAGAAACAGAAACCCTTTCGCACGCACTTTCCGAGGCCGTGGGTGAACGCAATGCACTGTTAGAAAACCCTACGCCCAAGCTCACGGGTGTTGCGGCTCAAATCCATGCGATTAACAGAGATATTTACCTTAAATTTGACACCCTTTATGGGGCGATAGAAGCACTTCTTGAGGTTGCAAAAAAAGAAAAAACACTCCTTGGTCTTAAAAACAAAGAGACAAAAGCCCACTACTTGCGCGTTGAAATCGCCCTTGTTTTGCTCTCGCTTGCTATTCTCCTCGCGCTAGCGGTGCTTATTCTGAGGCAACTTATTGGACTGTTTAAACGCCTTGAAAGCCAGCTCAAAATCGACCCACTCACCAAATTGCCCAACCGTTTTGCCTTGTTTGAAGAGAGCGCCCAGTGCGCAGTGCCGCTGTTTGCCATCACCAATGTAGACGGGTTTCGCACCATCAACGAACTCTACGGCACAGAAGCGGGTAATGAAGTGCTCCTGCAACTCTCCTACTATTTGCGCAATTTTGCCAAAGACCACCAGCTCAAACTCTACCGCACTTCGGGGGATGAATTTGCCTTTTACCACTGCCAAAATGGTTTTACCCTTGACTCTTTTACCGCGACAATCGCAGCGCTCTTGGAGGCCATCAAAGAGCACTCTTTTCCCATCGAGTGCATCGGAGAAACTATCAAGCTTTCTTTGAGTTGTGGCATCAGTGGGCACCCTAAAAACCCTTTAGGAAAAGCGGACATGGCCATGCACCGCGCTAAGGCAAATCACTTAACGTATGCTGTTTACGACGAAGAAAAAGACAGTTCAAAGGTACTTGAAGAAAACCGCTACTGGATAGGACAAATTCAAAAGGGCATCAAAAGCAATGCCTTTGAGCCTGTATTTCAGCCTATTGTAGACGTGGAGGGATACCCTGTTAAATACGAAGCCCTCATGCGTTTAAAAACCCTGAGCGATGAAGGATTGGTGGAATATATCCCACCCTTGTATTTTCTTGAGCTTTCCCATAAAATGAAGTCTTACCACGTGCTCTCTAAAATGACCATCCTTAAAAGCTTTGAGATGGTAAAAAACAGCGGGGTAGATGTGAGCATTAATTTGTGTTACCAAGACATTATTAACGCGTCTTTGGAAGAAGAATTGCTTAGGGCCATCAAAGCCATGGGCATTGGGCCTAAAATCACCTTTGAAATCATGGAAACCGAAGACATCCAAAACTATGCTGCTATCAAGGAGTTTATGGCGGCGTTTAGACCTCTTGGTGTGAAGCTTGCCATTGATGATTTTGGGTCGGGGTTTTCAAACTTTAGCCATATTGCGCTGTTGAAACCAGATTTTATCAAGATTGATGGCTCGCTTATTAAAAACATCGACACCGACGCCTCGTGCGAAGCTTTAGTGAAAGCCATCATTACACTCGCTTATGAACTAGACATCCGTGTCATCGCGGAGTTTGTGCACTCTAAGGCTGTGTTTGAAAAATCAAAATCCCTTGGTGTTAGTCTTTTTCAAGGGTACTATTTTTCGCCTCCTCGGGCGAAAATCGTTTCAAACACTACCTCGCTGATGCCGCCAATACATCCCTAATCTCTCTTAGCAAGAGCGCTTCTTCACTAGGCTTGGGCGGTTCGATGGGTTTGGGTTGTTCTTCTTCGGCTCTTTTGAGGCGGTTGATAAGCTTTACCGCAACAAAAATAGCCATGGCGATGATGAGAAAATCAACAATGCTTTGGATGAACGCTCCGTATTTTATGGCTGCATCTCCCACGTCAATGGTGAGGTTGCTAAAATCCACGCCACCGGTGAGCACGCCCACAACAGGCATGATGACATCTCCCACAAGGGAAGAGACGATTTTCCCAAACGCCGTTCCAATGACCACGCCCACGGCAAGGTCAACTACATTGCCCTTCATGGCAAAGGTTTTAAATTCCCTGACAAAGCCCATACACCACTCCTTTTTTCCACTAAGATAAAAGGAGCATTGTAGCAAATAATACGCAAGAAAATAGCTTTAGAAAAAACCTTTTCCCCTTCTCAAAAGGGGTAAAGGACGCCTCCTTTCTTGCCCCTTAGCGTCGCTCTAAACTAAGCAGTCCCAAGCCTAATCCCACAAACAAAAGACCGCTAATTTTGTTAAACCAAGCAGCCCTTTTGGGGCGCGCAAACCACGATTTTAAGCTTTGCGCAAAGGAGGCATAGACCATGAGAATGGTAAAAGAAAGTACCATAAACGTCAAGGTAAGGATGAAAAACTGCGGTAAAATCGGGTGGTTTACGTCCATGAAAAGCGGGAAAAGTGCTGTGAAAAAGAGGATGGGTTTGGGGTTGGTGGCACTAATGAGGTAGCCTTTTTTAAAGAGCCCAAAGAGTTCTTTTTTACTCTTTTTTTCCTTTACATGTAAGGCAGTAAAAGCATTGCCTAGGTTTCTAAACTGCTTGATGCCCAGATATATGAGATACAAGGCTCCCAAGACTTTAAACCCTAAAAACAGATAGACCGATGTGTGTAGCAACACTCCAAGGCCTAGCATCGCGGCACTAGAGAGGGTGAAAAGGCCCAAGATATTTCCCAAAGACGAAAGGGCCACTGCCTTTAAATCATGCATCAACGCATTGTTGATAGCCAGAAGAATGGCAGGTCCTGGCGAGACAATCGCCACCAATGCTACGCCTGTGAAGAGCAACCACGTATGCAGTTCCATCGTTTCTCCTTTTGTGCAAGTATAACTCAAATTGCCCCCAAAAGATGCCCTCATTTTCACCATGCGCGCCCTTACATGTAAGGGTGTATTACCCAATCCACTGGCACTTTTTGTTACAATGCAGACAATTTTTTTAAAGGCACAACCAATGAACATTTTATCCATCCAATCCCACGTGGTTTACGGCCATGTGGGCAATGCCGCCGCGGTGTTTCCCCTGCAGCGCCTTGGCGTGGAAGTGTGGCCCATCCACACGGTGCAGTTTTCCAACCACACGGGGTATGGCTCATGGAAGGGTCGCGTGTTTGACGGGCAGTCGGTGGACGAGTTGCTTGAAGGCTTGAAGGAGCGCGAGGTGTTGGGGCGTTGTGATGGCGTGCTCTCAGGCTACATGGGTTCGCCCGATTTGGGATACGCGATTTTAAGTGCGGTGGAAGAGGTTAAAAAGGCTAACCCTGAGGCACTGTATTGTTGCGACCCTGTCATTGGCGATGTGGGACGCGGCATCTTTGTGCGACCTGGGATTCCTGAGTTTATGAACGAGCACGCGCTGGGCGTGGCGGATATTATCACGCCTAACCATTTTGAGTTAGAGTACCTTTGGGGCCAAAAAGCCTTACATGTAAACGCCCTCAAAGCGGGCATTGAAGCTGTTCAGGCCAAAGGCCCGCGCATTGTGCTGGTCACTTCGGTGCATTTGGATGAAACGCCGCACGATGCGCTAGATTTGGTGGCGGGGATGGATGGCGCGTTTTGGCGGGTGCGCACGCCCAAGCTAGGTGTTGCGTTAAATGGCGCGGGGGATGCCATCGCGGCGTTGTTTTTTGTCCATTATTTGCGCACGCGTTGCGTTAAAACTGCCCTTGGCGAAGCGGCGGCTTCGGTGTACGGGTTGCTTAAAAAAACCGAATGCGCAGGCGCACGGGAAATCCTCCTTGTGAGCGCCCAAGAAGAGATTGTCGCCCCTTCGTGGCGGTTTGAAGTGGAAGTGTTATAGAGGGTTACTTCTTACATGTAAAGGCGAGGCGAGGAGTGATATTTTTGCCTCGCTACGCCTATAAAATGTTACAATAAAGCGGTTGTTATCACCAAGAGCAAAAGGACTTGCATGGCGCTTTTGAAGAAAAATATATGGCTTATTTTTTATATTTTAGGCGTGTGTATCACCCTTCTTTTTGCAAGTATTTCTTACCTGAAGTACAAAAATATCTACTTTCAGTACCAAAACGCGCAAGAAAATATTGTCGAAATCGTCTCCAACGCCACCTATTCGCTTTTTGACACCCATGAACGGCTGATGGATATCATTGGGGTGAGTATTCTTCAAGATGAGCACCACCTTTACGAGAGTAATAAGATTGAAGACCATGTGCAGCCCTTGCTTGAAAACCCCTCCCTTGCGGCTTTTGGTGTGACGAAACCAAGTGGAGAATTTATTTATGGGAGCACGGACCCTAACCCAAAAAATTTAGGAAATCTTTTAGACATTCCCCAAAGCCGAGACTCTTTTTTAGAAACGCTCACCAATCCTAAAATGACCTTTGGCAGGACCTATTTTTCCCCTTCTGCCAAGCTGTGGGGCATGCCACTGCGCAAAACCCTTCGAGACCCGCAAGGAAACCCTGTTGTGGTGATGACAGCACTTTTACGCTCAAATAGCATTTACGACAACATCATCAGTACGGTGAAAAACAAAGAAAACTTGGTTATCTTTGTTGTGCGAGATAGGGATTTGTATTTTCAGTACCATTCCCAAGCCAACCACGTCAATAAGGCCCTTTATGATACGCCCCTTTCAAGAGCGTTTACCGATGCGGTGTATGAAAATGCGTCTAAACACTACCACCTGTTTCCTTCCGCGCTAAGGGAGCAAGGGCGCATCGTCTCTTTTTTGTACCAAGAGGGCGATGAAGACACGTACCTCACCAGTTTAAAGTTTAACAACACGTACCAGCTTTGGGTGGTGTCACGCACACAGTTAAAAACGGTTGTGAATGATTTTTTGCAAACGTTTGGTGTCTATTTTGTGTTTTACCTTGGGTTTGGCGCCCTCTTTTTCTTTCTTTTTAGAATGATAGCCACCGCAGAAGAAAAACGGCGCAAAGATTTGGTTTACCAAGCCACACACGACCCGCTGACGACCTTGCCAAATCGAACCTACCTGCAACAGCATGTCGCTGCAAAGTCGGAGGCCAAAGAGGCTCTCTTTAGCCTTTTGTACATAGACATGGACCATTTTAAAAACATTAACGACAGCTTTGGGCACCAGTTTGGCGACTATGTGCTCATTGAAATCGCCCATCGCCTTAAGGCTGTTTGCCCAAAAGAGGCGGTTGTTACGCGCTATGGCGGCGATGAGTTTATTATCGTCACACCCCTTACGGGGCACGATGCGTTGATGGGCTTTGCCGCGTCGCTTATTGAGGCACTTTCCAAGCCTTACCATGTGCATGAGCTTGTTTTTAGTATCGGTGCTAGCGTGGGCATCGCGTTGTGCCCGCACCATGGGCGAGATTTAGACACCCTGTTGCGCTCCGCGGACATTGCTTTGTACGAATCAAAGAAAATAAAAAATACAGCCCACATCTTTGCAGACACCATGCAAGAAGGGTTTTTGAAAAATATCCAAATCGAACAAGCCTTGCGCCATGCCGTTGGTCAGGGTGAACTCTTTTTGGTCTACCAGCCGCAGGTTGACAAAGAAGGTACCCTTTATGGCGTCGAAGCGTTGGCGCGGTGGGAAAACCCCGCCCTTGGGATAGTGCCACCGGATTGTTTCATTCCCCTTGCTGAAACAGTAGGGTTGATGCCACAACTTGGAAAGTTTATCCTAGAGAGGGCATGTTTTGAAATCAAACCCCTTCAAGAGGACTACCACTACGACTTTAAACTCTCCATCAACATTTCCGTGCGCCAATTCATGGAGCCAAGTTTTTACACCCATCTTTTAGCAACCGTTGAGACTAGCAAGATGAGCAACCTTGCCTTGACACTTGAAATCACGGAGAACCTTTTTATTGAAGATGTGCATTACCTCGTCCCTCTTTTACAGCAAATCCGTGCCCTTGGCATAGAGATTTCTATGGACGATTTTGGGACGGGGTATTCTTCGTTGAGCATGCTCAAAAAACTACCCATTGATGAATTAAAAATCGATAAGAGCTTTATCGACGGCATCCAAAACGATGAAATGGCCAAAAAAATGGTGCAAAATATCATCACCATCGGCAAAAATTTTGGGATGCGGATTTTGGCAGAAGGGGTGGAGACACAAGAGCAAAAAGAGCTGTTGCTTTCTTTTGGGTGCGATTATTTTCAAGGGTATTACTTCGCTAAGCCTTTGGCACAAAAAGAGTTAAAGCAGTTTTTACACGAGTGTTTTTAAGCCTAACTCCTATAGAATTGGGCAGATTAAGCACTTCATAAAGGAGGAGTCATGGCAAAAGGTAAAACGGTTCAAAAAGAGACGAAGAAAAAACCCGAAAAGTCCCTAAAAGAAAAGCGCGAAGAGAAAAAAGCAAAAAAATCTTAGTGCTATAGCGGGGGCATAACGCCCCCCCATCTTCTTTTGGCCAAAGGCACTTCGTCCCAACCTCATCCACCAACCCCGCACCTTCTAGAGTAGAACATAAAGGAAAGATATGAAAAATGCACTCATCATCAACGGACACCAATACTACCCCAACATCGCCGAAGGAAAGCTCACGCAGCTGTTCATCGACGCGGCTGAAACCTTTTTAAAAGAGAACGGTTTTAACGTCAAGCATGCTAAAGCGCAGAGTGATTACAGCCCGCTTGAAGAGGTGGAAAAGTTCAAATGGGCGGATTATTTCATCATCCAATACCCTGTGTACTGGATGGGCGTGCCGTGGATGATGAAAAAATACATCGACGAAGTCTTTTCCGCAGGCGCTAATAACGGCATCTACGCTAGCGACGGGCGCACGCGCAGTGACGCAAGTAAGCGGTATGGAAGCGGGGGATTGATGCAAGGGAAACACTACATGCTTTCTTTGACGTACAATTGCCCCGCTTCTGAGTTTGATGATAAAGAGGGCTTTTTTGATGGTTTGAGCCTCGATGAAGCCCACGTTGCTACCCATAAAACATGGCAGTTTTGCGGCGCAAAACCCCTGCAAACCTACTCCGTGCACGACATTTTCAAAGGTGACTTGAACATCGAGGCTGAAAAAGCGAAGTTCGTAGCGGTTTTAACCAAAAACTTTTTAGGATAACTGTTTCGTGTATAATACGTCCACGAAAACCAAAAAAGGATAAGTTGTGGCGTATTATGATTGGGTGTTGACGTTTCACATTATGGCCTTTATGTCGTGGATGGCGATGCTGTTTTACTTGCCCAGACTTTTTGTGTATCACGTCGAACACGCGGAAAATGAGGGCTTTAAAGAGGTCGCCAAAATCCAAGAGTACAAGCTGTACAAATACATCGGTTTGCCCGCGTTTTGGGCTACGCTAGCCAGTGGCGCGACCATGCTCATCCTCGACCCCCAGTTGCTCTCAAGCGGTGGGTGGCTGTACGCCAAGTTTACGGCCCTCATCGCGCTGACGTGGTATTCGTTTTCCCTAGAAACCTACCGCAAAGCTTTGGCTGATGGAACGTGTACTAAAAGCGGTAAGTTTTTCCGCGCCTACAACGAAGTCCCCACCTTTTTAGCCCTGCTCATCGTGGGCTACGTCATCTTCAAGACCTTCTCATGGGCCTTTACCCTCATCACCATCGGCATCTTCGCGGTCATCGCGGATGTGATTTTGGACGGGAGAGGGAAGAAAAAGTAGTTTAGTCGTACTGCAAATCCAATTTTCACGAAAACCTTGTTAAAGACTTGAATTTTTAAAGAAAATGGCATGAAAAGAGCATGTTTTGATATAATAAACTCAACTAAAACAAGGTTGTTGCGTGCCAACTTTATTGAATCAAAACGGCTTGAAATTTTTCTTTTACGCAAACGAACATGAGCCAAAACATATTCATGTGATGAAAAATGATGATTTTGCAAAGATAGAACTTGTAAGCTTGAGGGTAGTCCAAAATTTTTTAAATCCTAAAGATTTAAAAATGGCACTCAAAATTATAAAAGAAAATCAAGAGAAATTTGAAAGGATTTGGGATGAATGGTTTAATTAAGGGCAAAGAAGTGCATTTTGATGAAGATTATTTACATGTAAAGCTTGAAGATGAAAGAATTATATCAACCCCTCTGAAGTGGTATGAACCACTCAAAAAAGCCACCATAGAACAATTAAAAGATTATAAATTTATCTGCGCAAACAGTGGCATCGAGTGGGAATCAATCGATTATCACTTAAGTATAGAAAGCATGTTAGGAGTGTCGCTCAAAACAGTAGCGTGAGAAAGAGTAGAGAAGTTTAGAGTTCAGCCCAGACTTTTTATTGAGAGCATTTAAATTAGTAAAAAGTAAATACCTGAGACTATTTTTTTGCATCGTGGGTGAAAAAGACACACGCTACCTCAAATGGTAGAACTGGTGGCCGAAGACGCGGGAATTACGGTGTTTGTGATTGCGCGGTAAGTGCGCAATGTTCTTCTTGCTTGAAAAAACTTAAAAGAAAAACAAGAAAAATGCTCACAATAAAGCCAGTAACAAAACCCACCACCACAATGAGTTTTTTCTTTGGTTTTATTGGATGGTCCCTAACAACATAATCGCCCACTACTGCTGAGTTTTGAATGTTTTGAGGTGATTTCTCATAAACCAATCTTTTAATGGTTTGCTCAAGGTCTAACTTTTTGTTTTCCAGCTCCACATCGCGTGCATACTCAAGCTTTCTTACGGCATCGTTCGTAAGCTTCTCCCTTTCTCGCTGAAGATTCACTATAGTCATATTTCTAATGTTTTCTATTTGCAACTCTAAATCCCTAATGGCAACTTTTTCTATATTCTCCCTTTCTCGCTGAAGAGCTGGAATTTGGTTGTTATGGATATCAAGTATTTGTAAATTTAAATCCTCGATAGAGTTTCTAGCATTTAAAATAAGATTTTGGTAGTTTACCATTTGGATAGAGACGATTGTTGCTTCGGCGCCACTTTTGGTTTGGCTATAAAGATTTTTGATTTCTTTTGTGTACTGCTCTAGGTTGTTTTTGTAGAAGGCTACCTTGGCTTCTAATGAAGGAATTTTTTTCTGCAGAAGAAACTCTATTTCTTCATTAATTTTAACAATTTTTTGAGTTTCTAGCAGCTGAATTTGTCTCTCAAGTTTTACAATGTCTTGAGATAAAAGTTTTTCTATTTCTTCGTCTATGCTGGCTATTTTTTGTGTTTTTAAGATTTCAATTTGAGTGTCTATGTTTTTTCGCTCAAAATTATCAATAGCCAACAAGGCGTTTTGTGCATTTGTAATGACATTGCTTTTTTCTCTAACATACTCATCTATTTTTGGCTGGTAAAAGTCTTGCAAGAAGTTGACCACCTCCATGTTTTTTGCCAAAGCCTCTTTGTTTGAAATCCCTTCTGTTTTTATTTCAATAAAATCTCTTAAATTTTTAGTTGAAGAGACGCTCGAAACCGCCGCAAGAGACTCTTTTCCTGCTGGAGCCTTGTCTTGAACATGAAAAACAATGTTTAACATTTTGGTGATAATGTCGGTATTTTCAATAAGTTCAGACCCAATGTATCCAATTCTTACGTTTGCCTTGACTTCATAGATTGGTGTTTGCAAAAAGGCATAGAGTATTCCACAAAGAGTAATTACTGAAGTCAAAAGAACAATAAGCCATCGTCTAAGCCAAAGAGTTTTAAAAAGTTCCCTTAAGTCAATTTCGTCTTCATGAATTATGGTTGTATTCATCAGGGGACTCAAAAGGCAATTTTAATCAAAAAAGCAAGCGATGCAACAAAAAGAAGGAAGCTAGAAAAAGAAGCGGCAAAGTAAGCTGTAGATTTTTTCATGGTCTCACTTATATTTAAAGTATAAAATTATACTTTAAATATATTTATCATGCACTTAAAGTAAAAAATATAGTGATATAACCTTACTTATTAAACTTTGGGGCAAAAATGGATATTCATGAGAGAATTAATGCTTATCTTCGCGAAAAGAAAATAAGTAAAAAAGAGTTTGCACAAAAACTAATTGCCTCCAATGCTATATTGAAAAATACAGGAGAAGTTCCGTCTGAGGCTACTATTTATGCCTATCTTAATGGTAGAATTGGAATGAAGGCAGAATTAATTCCTTATATTGCAGAGATACTGGATATTCCAGAGCAGCTTTTTTTTGACGAAAATGTTAAAAAAAGAATGAAATTACTTAAGTATCTCTCCTCTTCGTTGTCAAGTTCTGAAAGAGATTACTTGGAAAAACAAATAGGGCTACGTACTATGGAGGATGATTCAAGTGTCTATAGAGGACGCTTGAAAGAGATTACTGAGCTACTTAATTATGCCCCAGAAGCATTTTTGGAAAAACTAGAAGATGCTTTAAGAGAATATAAGCGCATGACTGAAAAATTTACTAAAAATTTCTAGCCAATATCGCTTTTTATGCACAAAATCAAGACTTTCTGCGTTTTCTCTTGTTCCCAGTCTGAAGATGATAAAGCGGCATACGTGAAACAGCGCCAAGCATTCACTTTTTATCTAAAAAACAATGATACTGGCAATTCTTAAAATGGTATTGCAGGCAGCTATACACCATATAATTTTGAGTCTATGTCCTGCTCTTGCAAAAAGTTAACATTTGTGTTAACATTTTGCCTATGAAAGAAATTAGATTTTACAAACTTCTATCAGGCAAATCTCCGATTGAAGATTTTTTAGATAGCTTATCTTCAAAAGAGGCACAAAAAATTGCTTGGGTGTTAAGCCTTGTAGAAGATTTAGAGCAAGTCTCTACGAAATACTATAAGCAACTACACAACACGGATGGAATTATAGAAATTAGAGCTCAAATAGGTAAAAATCATTTTAGATTATTGGGTTTTGAGCACAAGGGCACATTTGTGGTGCTGACAAATGGCTTTAAGAAGAAAGACCAGAAAGTTCCAAAATCTGAAATAGGCTTGGCACAACAAAGACGAAAGGAGTATCTTAAAAATGAGTGATTTGCAAAAATACATCAATAAAAGAAAAAAAACAGATAAAGAGTTTGAAAAAAACTTTGACAACGGTTATGCTGATTTTAAAATCGGTGAAATGCTAAAACAAGCAAGAAAAGAGAGTGGACTAACACAAGAGCAAATTGCATTAGAACTTCATACAAAAAAATCTGCCGTTTCACGAATAGAAAACCATGCTCAAGATATTAGACTATCGACTTTGCAGCACTTTGCGCATATTATGGGAAAAAAACTTAAGGTAGAACTGGTATAGAGGACAAGGTTAGCGGAGGCACAATACACAAAGGGTTTAAAGCCTTACATGTAAAGGTTACTGCTTCGGCCGTTGCAGAAGAATCTTGATGTAAATCAGCACAGAGAGCAAGACAAAGTAGCTGATGATGCCAAGGCCTACGCGTGTTTGTGCGCTGGCGTCTTGGGGCTGAGGATAGGGGGCGCGTGCTTCAAAAAAACTTGGCAACCACTCCAGTCCCAAGACCATCACAGCACTAATGCCAACAATCACCCAAAAGATTTTAAGATTTGGCATCGTATTCCTTTCGTGAGAGCCACGGCAAGATAAAAAACAAGCCCATTAGCACCGTAGAAAACCCCATGCCAAGCCACAATCCCACAGGCGTAGTAGGAAGTTTGCCAAGGACGGTGAGTGCCACAAGGCACACCACGAGCGTCCAAAACCACCAGCGAAAATAGGGCCGCTCATGGGCAGGAACACGGCGCGGGTTTTTGTCTAGCAGGGGCAAAAAGATAAGCCCCGCATTGGCCACCACGAGGCACACCATCCCCACATACGCACCTTTAATCGGTCCAATATCAAAGAAAAAACTCTTTAGCGGTTGCAGCATCCACAAAAAATACCACTCAGGGTAGATGTGCGCGGGCGTGTCGATGGGGTTGGCTGGCATCATATTGAGAGGATCCAGGGCTAGATAGGGATGAAAAAAGGCACAGTAAAAAAAGAACGCAAAAAACACAGAACATGCCAACAAGGGTTTGAGTACGGCGTTAGAAAAAAACGGTTTAGCCTCTTTGGGCGGTTGGGCGCTTTTGCTAAAGCGGGGTTCTTTGGTTACATGTAAGCCTTTGCGGTTAAAGGAAAGCTTTGTGGTGGCGTGCCATTTGAAAAAGTCCGCATGAAAGAGCAAAATACCAATGATACAAAGGGGCATCACGATGATATGCACCACATAAAAGCGCAACAGCGTCACATCGCTGACCGCAAAATCACCCCGCACAAGGCGCATGATGTCTTCGCCCGCTCCTGGAATGTAGGCTAGCAGACTGGTGATGACTTGCGCCGCCCAGTAGCTCATCTGGCCCATAGGAAGCACGTAGCCTGTGAAGCCGATGATGACAAAGCACACGTACAGTGCCATGCCATTGTACCAGTAAATCCGCTTGCCGTGCTTGTAAAACCCAAGGTAAAGCATCCCTAAAAGGTGAATGTAGAGCAACCAAAAAAAGAGCGTCGAGCCCATGGCGTGGATGTTGCGCCACAGCCAGCCGTAGGGAACTTCGTGCATGATGATGGTATTGACACTCTCAAAAGCAAGGGCGCCATCGGGCTTGTAGTGCATGGCCAGAAAAATACCTGAGATGGCCATGAGGATAAACAGCGCCACCATGAGCGTGCCTGTGTAAAGCAAAAGGTTGAAGTTAGGAATGCGCCATTTCATCCGTTAGCCTCCATGAGTTGCGTGTAGGCTTCGCCCGCTTGGCCGATGAGCAATAGCTCCCCTTGAACATTAAAAGGGGGAATCTCTAAGGGCTTTGAAACAGGCCCTCTTAGGGCGTAGCCGTGGAGGTCAAAATAGCCTTGATGGCAAGGGCACACGAACTCTTTGGTGACCTCTTCGTACTTTGGCACACAGCCCAGATGGGTGCAAATACCTATCATGATGGTGTAAAAGTACGCACCAATAGCCACATCGCGCTTGGGGTCAAAAGGCACGGAAGCATCGTGTTTGAAAATAAAAATAGGCCTTTTCAGCCACGAAAAAAAAGAGACAGTGTTGGGGGGCAAAGTGGCGGTGTCGATGAGGGTCGCGGCTTCTAAAAGGGCTTTTTTGGGAGGTTCGAGGGAGCCAAAAAGCGTTCCGGCGGTAAAGTACCCTCCCGTCCCTGCAAGGGCGAGCAAAGAGTAATTGACCAGTCTTCGGTTTTTATCTATCAAAACATCCCTTTGCGTCCACGGTGTATGCGTAACCTTCTTGGGCGAGAAAAAGGCTTTCGTGGACGCATTTTAGCAAAACTAACATCGAAGTTCTCTAAGCCCGTGCAAAAACCACGTCAACCCCAACAAATCCGCACTTCCTCCCGGGCTTAGGTTGCGCTGGATGCACGCTACATCAAAGGTTTCTAGTGCCGCGTCAAGCGCCTCCGCCCCCCTTACATGTAAGCATTTTTTGGCTTCTTCTTGCACAAAGGCCAACCCTTCAAGGCCACCGCGGGCAAAAAGAGTGCTATCTTGAGTTTCGCTCATGAGTAATAGCAGGGTCAATTTTAATGCTACATCTTCGCCGTAGTGTTTGTGGTGTTGGGCGAAAAAAGGGAGAGATTTTTGAAACAGTGTGGGATACCCCGCGGCCGCTTCGCCACGGATGCCTGTGGCATTGGTTTGCAAGTAAAAGCGTTCCCCATGGGTTTTGGGCGTTTTAATCTCCCCTAAGTCGTGTTGCACGAGGTCGCGGCAAAGGTGTTGTATCTCCTTTTGTAATGCGACCATATCTTTGTAGCCCACGCTCCCGATGGCACCGCAAATGACCGCGAGGGAGAAAATCATCCCTTTGTGGGTGTTGATGCCCCCTGTGGCTTCAAACATCGCACCCTCACACGCTTTTCCCGCTTCGCGAAGAGCGGCAAAATCACCCTTACATGTAAGGAACGTGGCGACAAAAGGAGCGATAGCCTTTGCACTGCGGTAAAAGGTTTCCAAGGTCATGTCGCGGTGGCTTCCGTTGTTGGCTTTGTCCACAAGGCCAGGCTTTGGTGTGAGTTCTACCTCTTTGATGAGGGCTTCATAGGCTAGCGCGGTAAGCATCAACACTTTCTTTGATGAAATCTAGCAACGCGTGAAGGGGGTGTTGTTGGCTTCTTGCGCAGGCTTTGGCGGGTGCGTCGCACAAAAAACAGGTTCGGGGGTGTTCTCGCGAGAGGATAGTACCGTCCACGTCAATCACGTCTAGGTCCATAAACCGTCCTAAAGGATGGCGTTCTTCACTCTTACATGTAAGGGTTTTGAGGGTGTGCGCCTTTACATGTAAGGCAAAAAGGGCTTCGTACCCTGTTTCTTTACATGTAAAGACGCGTTCGTGCACTAAAAACGGGTACGTGGCAATCTCCTCAAGGGCGGCGTCAAAAATGTATTTGGCTTCTTCGCTGTTTTTGATGGGGCCGGGGATGTTGAGCGTGAGGCTTAACAGGGGAGAGTTGAACCGCTTGATCAACTCCCGCTGTTTGTGAACCCTTGCGTCTTTGTTGGCAAGAATACTATCGAGCCAATTGTTTGATTTCATCGATAATCGAGCCATCACGGTAGCGAATGTGCGCTACGACCTTGTCGGTGTGGCGTATCTTTTGGGGTTGGCCACACAAGGCGATGGCGCGCTCATGCAAGGCTTCGATGTCCACGATAGTAAGGCCCGCTTTGATGAGGCGCTGTTTAAGCTCAACGTTTCGCGGATGCACGGCGATGCCTTGGTCAGAGACAAACACATCCACACTTTCCCCTGGCGTGACGATGGTGTTGACGCGGCTACGCACGGTGGGAATTCTGCCCCGCGTGAGGGGTGCGACGATGATGGCCAGTTTGGCTTCGGCTGCGGTGTCGCTGTGTCCGCCACTGGCCCCTCGAAGCAAGCCTTTGGAGCCCGTGATGACGTTGACGTTAAAGTTGACATCAATCTCAAGGGCACTCAGTACGACAACATCAAGCTGGCGCACGGCCGCCCCTTTGGAACTAGGATTGGCGTATTCGTTGGCGCTGATTTCGATGTGGTTTGGGTTTTCGCCTAAGGACTTGGCGGCAAATTCATCAAAACTCTGTACGTCTAGGAGTTTTGCGATGAGGCCACGTTTAAGCATGTAAACCATCGTTCCTGTGATGCCCCCTAGGCCAAAACTCGCTTTGATGTTCTTCTCTTCCATTTTTTCACTCAAAAAGATGGTGGTCGCAAGGGAAGCGCCGCCCGTGCCTGTTTGCAAGGAAAAACCGTTTTTAAACAAACCTGAGTGTTCGATGACCCGCGCGGTGCGTCTGGCGAGTAGCAACTCTTTGGGGTTGGTGGTCATGCGCGTAGCCCCTTCACCGATTTTGCTTGGATCTCCCACTTCATCTACCAACACGATGCAATCCACCTGATCTTGGGAAATGGACGCGGGCATGTTGGGGTACTCTTCCAAGCTTTCGCTCAGGGCAACCACGTAATGCGCGTAATGCGCGTCGCTCATGGCGTAGCCTAGGGAACCGCATTTTGAGCGTCCTTTGTAACCACTGGCATTGCCAAATTTGTCGATGCAAGGTACACCAATAAACGCCACGTCTATGGTTAATTCGCCCGTTTCTAACAGGTGAACCCTGCCCCCGTGGGAGTGAATCTGAACCGGCTTGTCCAAGAGCCCATAAGAGATAGCCTCTCCAAGCGCGCTACGAAGCCCTGAGGTGTAAATGTTGGTCACGACGCCGTTTTTGATGTGTTCGATGAGTTCATCGTGCACCGAAGCTAAAGAGCTTGACGCCATGGTGAGGTCTTTGAAGCCCATCTTAGCGATGACGTCCATAACCAAGTTAAGCACCTTATCTCCCCCGCGAAAGGCATGGTGAAAGGAGATGGTCATGCCATCTTTCAAGCCCGATTTTTGGATAGCCTCTTCGATGCTTGGGCAAATCTTTCCCGAACGGTTTTCTTCTTTGACCTCTTTGGTAAAGGGCTGGTACACTGCTAGCTTATGCATTTTCATAATCCCCCATCACGCCTGAAGCGTTTGCTAAGTCTATCACCCACTGGGCTCTTGCAATGATGGGTGCATCGACCATTTTCCCGTCGATGGAGATGACGCCAAGGTGGTGTTTTTTTGCATTCTCGGACGCTTCTAGCACTTCCAATGCCCACTCGATTTCTTTGGGAGAAGGGGCGTAGATGGCGTGGAGTGTTGAAATCTGGTTGGGGTTGACCAAGGATTTTCCATCAAACCCTAAGCCTTTGATGTAACTCACTTCCCGAATAAACCCCTCTTTGTCTTTGACATCAGAAAAGATAGAATCAAAGGCGTTGATTTTGGCGGCGCGCGCGGCGAGGAGGATTTGTGCTCTTGCGGCGGTGAGTTCTAACCCTTCTTTGGTGCGTTGTGTGCGCAAGTCTCTGACAAAATCTTCCGCGCCAAGGGCGATGCCCATGAGCCGTTTGCTACACCTGGCAATGTCTACGGCATTGACAACGCCCAGTGCGCTTTCGATAGCGGCTAAAAGCTTTGTCTCCTTGGTGCTCCCTATCTTTTTTTCAATAGCCTCAATGGCTTTTTGCATCTCTAAAACATCTTCCACGGTGTCGGTTTTAGGGAGCCTGATGATGTCAACGCCCGCTCTAATGACCGCTTCTAAATCCAAAAGCCCGTAAGGACTCTCTAGGGGATTGACCCTCACGGCGGTCTCTACGTCGGCGTAGGTGAAGTGTTGCAAGGCATGGTAGACCATGATTCTAGCAGCATCTTTTTCACTCACCGCCACCGAATCTTCCAAGTCAAACATCACCGTGTCGGGTTTGTAGATAAACGCGTTGCAGACCATGGCAGTGTTTGAACCAGGGACAAATAGCATGCTTCTTCGTAGTTTCACAGTAAGCTCCAATCTGGTGTATCCCCATCTGTCATGGCGCGCAACAAGGCCGCTTGCAAGCGTGCTTTAATCACATAATCAAGCGCCCCTTTGTCGTTAATGTCCACTTTCACAGCGCTAATGCCCATCTTTTCAAGTACACGGTACACAAGGGCTTTGATCTCTTCTCCGTAAAGCTCTTCAACACTGCTCACCAAAGAAATTTCGATGGTTTGGGCAGGTTCTATTTGGATGAGGACATCGCTAGATTCTAAGGTTCCAGCGTATCCACAGCTAGTAATTTGCGTCATTTGCTACCTCTTTCATGAGAAACTCCAGTGTGGTATGAGGGACGATGTGGGAAAGTTCCTCATAGTTTTTTTGTACTAACAACGCTCTGACGCGGGAGGCGGATATGGCTTGGTGCTCAAAGGTCATGCGTTCTATCTCTACGACATGGATAGGCGGGGTGTCTTCTTCTTTTTCTAATAGAACTTTCATGGTTTGGTTGTAGTGGTTGGTGAGTTTGCAGTAAGGTTCTGTCCCTACAAAGCGGTGTGTGATACCAAGGACGGGCGCGAGGTGGTGTTTAAAGATAGACAAATCCAACATAGCGTGCAACGCGTCGATGCGGCCCTTGTCTTTAATAAAATAGGTCGGAAATGTGGCTTTGGAGATGATGTAGTCGGAACCTTCATGCACCGTGACGTTTGGAAGGTGCGCGACCCCTTGTCGAATGAGTGCAAGTCTGTCTTTAAAAGCAAAGGCGCTCGCGTCTTCTTTGACCACAAAAAGATGGAGCCAGGAGGAGCGTTTAGCCGCTTCGGTGACCAAATACTGATGCCCTAGGGTGAAAGGATTGGCATTCATCACGATGGAGCCGATGACCTCGCCTTCTTTTTTGTGTGTCGCCAACTCTTTTTTATATAAGGCTAAATTGTGGGTGTTTTCCATGAGCATGATTTCATCGTTGCATTGCTCGATGAGATGAAACCCGCATTCTTCAAAAAAGGAGAGGTATTTGGGCTTGCTAAACAAGAAAAGTTCTTTTCGTTCTCGCGCGTAAGCCGCGTTTAACAAGTGCGTCATGACAGTTAAAATCAAACCCTCGCCGCGCTTGTGCGGGGCAACGGCGATGCACTTTAGCACGTTTCCTGACAAGCCGCCACACGCAATCATCTCTTCGCCTTCTTTGGCGCTGACATAAACTTCGATGTCGGGTGAGGGGTCTAGCCCTGCGGTGTCTAAAAACGCGTTAACTTTTTTGACGCGCCGCGTGTTGGTGCTGTCAAATTCGTTAAATTTTATCCCTGATGTCATTCACGTTTTCCTCATTTTCGCATTATAACACGTTGCGCCTCGTTGCGGCATAAACGCAAAAAATTACTTTGTTACATGTAAACTAGCAAGGGTATTTGTGGTGAAATATGTTTTCAATACTTTTTTCCAAAAACCTGCCCGATGGCGGTTAAATAATTAAGAATACTTACTATAAAATGCAAACAATAATGTCACAACACGTGCGCTAGTCCAATTACAAAAGGCTTTCCCATGCAACCTCTTCTTTCTGAACAACTGTACATGTTGCTAAAACTTGGAAGCCTTATTAGCACGAAAACCGATCTCATGGAGATTTTAACGATTCTGCGTGATACGGGCAGGGATATTGTGGGCGCGGACCGGTGTTCTATTTTTGTGTACGACAAAGAGACGCACACGCTGTGGACGAAGGTTGCCCATGGTGTGGAAAAAATCACTGTTGATGCCGATTTTGGCGTAGTCGGAAAGGCGATTTTATCCAAAGAAGTGCAAATCGTGGTGGACGCGTACAAGGATTTTCGCTTCAATGCAAGCATTGATCAGCAAACAGGGTATGTGACAAAAAATATTGTGGCAGTACCGTTGCTCAATTACCACGGGGAAGCCATCGGCGTGTTTCAAGCACTCAATAAACGCGACGGTGTTTTTACGACTATTGATGCGGAATTGTTGATTTTGATTGGAAACTACGCCAGTGTTTCGTTAGAAAATGCCATCTTGCACCAAAAACTTCAAACTAGCCAATTTAAAATCATCAACAAACTGACCGAAGCAGCAGAGTTTAAAGACAACGAAACCTCCGCTCACACCAAAAGAGTAGGGCTTTACAGTGAGCTTGTGGCTCAAACACTGGGGCGTGATGAGGCCTTTTGCCAACTTCTTCGGCTCACCGCCCCCATGCATGACATCGGCAAAATCGGTATCCCTGATTCCATCATTAAAAAGCCAGGATTGTTAACAAGCGAAGAGTTTATTGTCGTAAAGACCCATGCGATGATTGGTTATAACCTTCTTAAAGACCCAGAGGATGAAGTCTTAACCATGGCGGCAAATATCGCCAGAGACCACCACGAAAAAGTGGCAGGCGGCGGGTATCCCGATGGTAAAAAAGGCAAAGAGATTTCCCTAGAGGGGCGCATTGTTGCAGTGACGGATGTGTTTGACGCATTGACCTCGCGACGCCCTTATAAGGAACCGTGGAGTACGGAGCGTTCGTTGGAGTATATTGAAGAACTCCAAGGCGTTCAGTTTGATGCAGACGTGGTGGATGCGTTTTTAAAAAACGAAGAGAAGATTGTTCAAATCCGCTTGCATTTGGAAGATTAACTACAAACTCATAAAAGAATCACGGATGCACGCAAGGGTGCGTGGTATCGCTTCGTGGTTCAAAAAATCCACTTGAACTTGGTATATCAGTGTTTCTTGGCTGTAAAATTTTGCGTGGATATAGCCTAAAAAACTCTTGGCGTCGGGGTTTTTCTTGCCGGGATCCAAGGTGTCATTTTCTACAACGGTTATCTCTACATGTAAAGGCAAGCGGGTGGTGAGGGGTGCACCAAAAACCTCCTCTACGGAAGCTTCGATTGTTGTTTTGGGGACAAGAGTAAAGAGTGTGGAGGTTTTATAAGAAGCGGGAGAAAGGTGCAAGGAAGCACTAAGCGTGCGCGTTTGGGTAGCGATACTAGCAAGCGCTTTGGCATCATGCACGCGCTCAAAAACGGTAACCCCTTGGTGGCAAGGGAGACGTTTTGTGGCGGCACCTGTTTTTGTTGCTTCTTGGTACGCCGAAAAGCCAAGCAAGAGAACAAGGGCACCCAAGAGAGTGTATAGGATTATTTTTTTCATAAAGGTATGATACAAAAATCTAAGTTAAATGATAATTATTTATTATTTCAAAAAGAGAGAACTTACGAGAACGCACCACTTTTATCTAGCGCCCAAGCAACACCCTCTGAGGGGTGTTTGGGCTTAAGATTTTAGAATTTATAGGTTCCACGAAAACGAAATTGGTCACCGTCTTTGTCTTTTCCGATGGTTTCGTATTGTCCTGAAACGCTGAGTCCTTTAAGAAATCCTCCAAAACCGTAAGAAGCATAAAAGCCTGTGTAAGAGACTTTCTCGCTGCTCGTGTCAGTATGCACATAAAGCGTGCCAACTTTGGCTGCACTGGTAAGGGCGTAGTCTAGGCTAAGCGCATAAGCTTCCATGTTGGGTTCGTAGTTGTAAGACCCAATGAGCGAGTAGGTGTACATGGTATCTGAACCATTGCCCGCGCCATGGACAAGGTAGCCTCCTGGAGCATCGTCGTTAGAAACTTTTGAATACGCCAAGTAACCGCTCAGACCCTGGGCGCTAGCCCCTGCTTTGAGGGCGTAAGCATAGATGGAATCGTTAGCACCTGAGGTGTATTTGTTGGCCCAGTATTGGCCGGCAAGGTTGTAGTCAAGTTGGTTAAGTTTATTGGCATAAATGGCTTCAGCATAGTAAATGTTTAAATCACTTTGGGCGGTTTGCTCATCAATATGGGCCCATGCGCCAATAAGAGTAAGGTTGGGAATGGATTTATTGATGGCATAAAGGGAATAGGCACCATCGTTATAGTTTTTAAATTTGCCCACGTCCCCATCTTTGTCGGTGCGTGCTTGAAATTTATCCACATACACTGCCCCTAATACGGTGTTTGGGACGTTGGTGTTGGTGATGTGGGCGCCTTCAAAAGATTCACGGATAAGGCGTGAACCACTGCTGGCTACCAAAGGTGTGCTCATGAACATTCGTCCGTATTTGGCGGTGGTTTTTTCAAAGGTGTAGGAAAGGTATGCTTCAGAAAGCTGTGCACCTTGGGCCCACATGTCGTTGCGAAACATTGTTTTGCCTCCATCGTCAATGAAAGGCGTGCTGCTAGATTGGAAGGTGGCGCCTGCTTTAAAGCCCATGTATTCATCGGTGAGGTATTTTAACATTAGGCCTGCGGCAACAATGTCTTCTCTGTCGGTGCCATTGTCTTTGTTAAAGTAAAAAGCCTTGATTTCACCCGAAAGGCTACCATTTTTAAAAGCATCCGCAAGGGTGTCTGCGGCAAATAGTTGAGAAGATAGCGCTAGTGTTGTTACAGCGGCGAGACTAAGTCGAGCAAATTTCATTTTTTTCCTTTTTATAGTATGTATAGTGATAGGTGCAAAGCATAGCCTTCTTAAAAAAGGCAGTTTGCAAAACGCTAATAGCGTAAAGATTTACGAAAACGAAAAACTTTTTTCCAATGCCTCCTTTTTTCGGTAAAGATAAAAACTACGCACGAGGCTAAACAGGATAAACGCGGCCCAAAGCCCGTGGTTTCCAAAGGGAGGAATGAGGGCAAAATAAGCCACCAAAAACACCAAAAGTGCCACAATCATGGAGTCACGAATGGGTTTGGTGAAGGTAGCCCCTGTGAAAAGACCATAATAAACCAAACCTGTGCCTATGACAAAAGGGAACAAGATGAGCCAGCCCATGTAGGTTAAGCATAAGGCTTGCACCTGCGCAATGTTGGTAAAAAGCCCCACGATCTCCTTTTGCCCTACCAAAAGTGTTAGTGCAATAAAAAGGGTTACCCACCCTATCATGACATTGGAGATGCGCAACACCTGCGCGTAAGCCTCCTTGTCTTTGGCACCCACGGCTTTGCCCGCAAAGATGCTTGAAGCATTGGCAAGGCCGTCGTAAAAGTAGCAAATGATATATTGGAGTTGAAATAAAATGGCATTGGCCGCGAGAAGCTCCGCCCCGAACCGATTGCCTTTGGCGATGAACAGGTTGGTCATGATAAGCAAGCATGCGGTGCGAATCATCAAGTCCGCGTTAACCGCCATCATCTTTTTCACCCGTTGGGTTTCCAAAAGCTGGGCTTTAAGGGAGAAAAATCCTTTCAAATCCAAGACCCGCGAGATAATCCAAAGCCCCACCACAAAACTGTAGGTCAAGGCGATGAGCGTGGCGTAAGCGACCCCTTCCACGCCAAAATCCCACACCACCACAAAGAGAATATCAAGGGCGATATTGAGCACGTTGGTGGAGATTTGCAAGATGAGGGTTTGGCGGATGAGCCGTTGGCCCATAATCCACCCAAGGTTCACATACCCTAGTAACACCAGCGGCGCACCCCAAATGAGGATGCTAAAGTAAGTTTGGGCGCTCTCAAGCACCAAGGCCTCGGGCTGATAGAGCACAAACGCCCCTTGTAAAATGGGTACTTGAAGAAGGACGAAGATGAAGCTAACACCAAGGGCTAAGACCAAAGGACGAAAATAGGCCAACGCGCGCTCATGTGCCACACCACTGCCCAAAGACTGCGCCGAAAATCCCGAAGTGCTCACGCGCAAAAAGCCAAAAAGCCAGTACAGTGTGTTTAAAATCACCGTTCCAATGGCCACACCCCCGATAAAGGCCGCTTCGTTTAAATGCCCAATCACCGCTGTGTCCACCGCGCCTAAAAGAGGTTGGGTGATGGTGGAGAGTACCAAAGGAAGGGCAACGACTAAGTATTCTTTGTAGGTCATTGGCACACCTTGGCACGGCACATATCAGGGATTTCCATGGCTTTGACGGCGTTGAGCAAAGAGCGTGAATAGGGGTCTTTGACCCCATGCAAGGCGCTTACATGGCTAACGGTTTCAACGATGTTGCCCTCTTTAAAGAAAATAACGCGGTCGCACAAATAGGTCACGCTCATGA
Organism: Sulfurospirillum sp. HTRB-L1; assembly: GCF_059415125.1. NCBI lineage: Bacteria > Pseudomonadati > Campylobacterota > Epsilonproteobacteria > Campylobacterales > Sulfurospirillaceae > Sulfurospirillum > Sulfurospirillum sp. HTRB-L1. Next base: position 297,510 of record NZ_JCAHZR010000002.1, on the reverse strand, counting down.
GATCATGGGTGATGAACAAATAGGAGAGGCGGTATTTTTCCTTAAGCTCTTTGAGGAGTTTGAGGATTTGGAGTTGCACGGAGACATCCAAAGAGCTCACCGCCTCATCAAGCAAGATAAACTTAGGTTTGGTGGCAAGGGCGCGCGCGATGCAGACACGCTGGAGTTGCCCGCCACTGAGTTGATGGGGAAAACGCTCTAAAAAATGCTCATCCAAGCCCACTTCGCGTAACAAATGGCCGAGGTAAGCGCGCTGTTTTTTGGCGCGTTCTCTCAGGGGTTCGCTTAGGATATGCTTGACGCGCAAGCGGGGGTTGGCCGAACTGGTGTAGTCTTGAAAGACCACGCTAAGCTCTTTTTTACCCTCATTTCCTCCAAAGACAATGGTACCCGCATCGGGTTTTTCAACCCCAAGGATAATCTTGCCCAGCGTACTTTTCCCGCTTCCTGATTCCCCGATGAGTCCCACACACTCTCCGTAGTCTACCTCCAAGCTCACTCCTTTAAGCACAGGGGTGATGGTTTTGCCAAAGAGCCCTTTGCTTTTAGCGTAGCCTTTGTGGATGTCGCTTACTCTTAAGAGCATGGGCTCACCTCCGTGCACGCATGAAAGGCGCGTAAGAGTTCAAGGCGGGTTTGGATGAGCATCTGGGTTTGGGGTGCCTTGGGCGCAAAAATAATCTCTTGCACGCTACCTTGTTCGACCTTTTGGCCTTCGTGCATGACCAGTAGAGTGTCGCAAAGTTGACTCAGAACACCTAAATCATGGGAGATGAAAATCATGGTTGTATGGAACAAGTCGCGCACTTTTTTGAGCTCTTGGATGATTTCCACTTGGTTAACCACGTCAATAGCCGTGGTGGGCTCATCGGCGATAATCATCACGGGATTTAGCGCAATACACAGGGCAATCATCACCCGTTGGAGCATCCCACCGCTGAGTTGGTGGGGGTATTTGAGCAAGAGGGTTTCGCCCTCGTAGAGGTTCATCTTTTCAAAAGCCTCTAAGACCCGCTTTAGCAACACAGGGTCTGGTGCATCCAGATGAGTGCGCAGGGTTTCAAGGAGTTGGTTTTTAAGGGTAAAGAGGGGATTAAACGCCGTCATGGCGTTTTGAATCATCATGCAAATTTCCTTGCCGCGTAGTTTTCGCCGCTTGTGTTCAGGGAGTACAAGGAGGTTTTGCCCTTGAAAAAGCACCTCCCCTTGTACGTCGAACTCATCACCCAAAAGTCCCATGACCGCTTTACATGTAAGGCTTTTGCCGCTGCCTGATTCCCCTAAAATACCCAAGCATTGATTGGCTTGGAGGGAGAAAGAGACATCTTTTACTAAGGGTTGCAAGCCCTGCCGGGTGCGTGCGCTAATGGTGAGATTGTTTACATGTAACATCTAGCGCTCCTGCATTTTAGGGTCAAGGATGTCACGCAAGGTGTCTCCAAGGATGTTAAAACTTGCCACTACGACTAAGATAGCAAGGCCAGGAGCTAGCATTTGCTCAGGGTGAGACATGAGGGTGTTTTTGGCTTCACTGAGCATGGCACCCCACTCAGGAGAAGGCGGTTGGATGCCTAGACCCAAGAAAGAGAGCATGGAAATGTTGATAATCACCCAACCCATGTCTAGCGTGGCAAGGATGATGATTTCGGGCAAGACGTTGGGGATGATGTGCTTGCGGATGATGCAACTGTCGCTTTTGCCGATGGTTTTGGCGTAGAGCACGTAGTTTTTTTGGTTGTACGTGGCGGTGATACCCCGCATCATGCGCGCGTACCATGTCCATTTGATGAGGATGTTAGCGATGATGATGTTTTCAATCCCCACTCCCAAAACACCGACAATGGCCAAAATCATCACTTGGCTAGGAAAGGAGAGCATGATGTCGCAAAAACGCATGATGAGCTCATCGATTTTGCCTTGGTAGTAGCCTGAAATGACCCCCACCACAACGCCGATGCCAATGGTGCACACCATGGTCAATACCGACAAGAAAATAGTCGTGCGAATCCCGTAAATCAAGCGTGAGTAGACGCATCTACCTAGATGGTCAGTGCCTAAAGGATAGGTGCTTGAAGCACTAGCAAATTTCATCATGATGTTTTGTGCTAGAGGGTCATGGAGGCTAAACAAGGGGGCAAAAAGGCCCATCACCATGACAACAGTGAGAATAATCAGAGCGCCAAGGCCCAGTTTGTCGTAAAGAAGTTTTTGTACCATGTTATACACTTTGCCGTTGTTTGGGGTCAAGGTAGGCTTGGAGGATGTCGATGAAAAGATTGCAAAAGACAAACAACAACCCCATCATCAAAATATAGGCTTGGATAATGGGATAATCCCGATTAAAAATCGCCGTAATACACAGCCTTCCAATACCTGGAATGGAAAAGATGCTCTCAATCACAAAGGTTCCCGCCACCAGTTGCACAAAGCTCATGCCAAGGGCAGTGATGGTGGAGTGGAGGGAGTTGGAGAGGAGGTGTTTTAGCACGATGGCACGTTGGCTAAGGCCTCGCACTTGGGCGTAAAAAAGGTAATTTTCCTTCATGTTTTCAAGCATACTGGTGCGAATGAGACGCACATAGGTAGAAACATAAGTCATGGCAAGGGTCACCGCTGGCAAGATGTAATGGGCAAAGCTGGTCGCCCCGCTTGTGGGCAAGAGGTTAAAGTAAATGGCAAAAAGCCACATGAGCAAAAGCCCAAGCCAGTAGTTGGGAATAGCGGTAAAGACGAAAATAAAAACCCGTGAAAGGCTATCAAGCCATGAATTTTTATACACCGCGCTTAAAATCCCAAGGGGAAAACTCACACCAATAACAATCACAAACGCAAACAATGCGAGTTTGAGGGTGGCGGGCAAACTGCGCACGATTTCATCGTACACTAAACGGTTGCCATTGATATAAGAGGTCCCAAAATCAAGGTGCAAGCAGTCGACTAGCCAGTGCACATACCGCACTAAAAAAGCCCTATCTAATCCCAACTCTTCGCGCATACTTTGGATGGCTTCAGGGGTAGGGATGATCTCATTGACCCGCAAAGCCACTTCGGCGGGGTCGGAGGGGATAAGGCTAATGAGAATAAAGGCGATAAAAGAGATAGCAAACAGCATGGGGATGGTTGCTAATAAACGTTTGAGGACATAAATGCGCATTACGAGCTAAGCCTTTGTGTAAAAATGGAGGGCACGCCTTAGCGCGCCCAGAGAAGATTAGCGAAGGGACATTTTAGAAAAAGGCACTTCGTATTTGGAAATATTAAAGCCGACGTTTTCTACCTTCTCATTAAAGATGGCGCGGTTGCGCTCGTAAGTGAGGGGCAGATAAACCGCTTCTTCGTGCAAGCGGGTCAACACAAAACGGTAATGCTCTTGGCGTTTAAGCTCATCCGTGCTCTCAAGGGCTTCTAAAATCGTGTCATCGATGAGCGCTTTGTCGGCGATGCCAAGTTGTGCGTAGTAATCACCATAAACACCCGCTTTGCGCATGGCACCCAAGAAGGAGTGGGGATCGTAGGGTGTGCCCCAAGAGATATTGAAGATGATTTGGAATTTGCCCGCCTTCATGCGGTCGCGGTTGGCTTGTTCTTCTTCGCCGATAATATCAAGCTTCATGCCGATTTTTCGCATTTCCCCTTGCATGAATTCGGCGATGGTTTTATCTACCACATTGTTGCTGTTGTAGTAAAATTTCACATCCAACACTTGGCCATCTTTGGCGCGGTATTCTCCGTTTTTCACCCATCCTGCTTCTTCAAGCAAAGACTCGGCTTTGGCATAATCAAACCCATAAGGCTCTAAGCCGATGTCCGCGTAAGGCACACTTGGCGCAAACAACGTAGGTGCGGGACTTTCGATGCTTGCAAAAATTGCCTCAGAAATAGTGGCTTTGTCGGTAGCGTGCTGAAGGGCGCGACGCACAGCCAAGTCGCCCGTGATGGGGTCATCGGTGTTGATGAGCAGCATACGGGTGGAAAGGGGTTCAGACATCACGCCTTTAAAGCCTTTCATGGATGAGAAGCGGTTGTAGGCTTGGGCGTCAATCATGTTGGTACCAAAAATCAAGTCAATCTCGCCACGCTCAAGGGCCATAACGCGGGTTTGATTATCAGGAATGACTTTAACCACGATGCGCTCCAGTGCGGGTTTTTCACCCCAGTAGTTGGGGTTTGTTTCAAACACCGCGTACTCGTCTTTGTGGTTTTCTTTGAGCACGTAGGCTCCCGTACCACTCAGTGCGCTCACACCCTCTTTAGTGGTGCCATTAATAAAGGCCTTGGGAGAGATGAAACGAAAAGGGCGAATAACGCCAAGTTCGACCATAAAGGGGTAGTATGCTTCGGCCATGGTGATGGTGAGTTCGTACTCGCCAGTGACCTTGACCGCTTCCCCGCCTTTTTGGTTCACCGCGTCCATGAGGCGCACGGATTCTAGCCACCCATGGCGCTGAACGTTACTAAGGATGGCGTCAATGTTCGCTTTGGCCGCTTGCGCGTTAAACTGCTCACCATCATGAAAGGTGACATCGTCTCTAAGGGTAAAGGTGTACGTTGTGCCATCTTCAGAAATGGTCCATGACTTGGCAAGCCACGGCTGAAAAGAGCCATCATTGTCGATGAACACAAGGGATTCAAAGAGCATATTTTGAGCATACAATTCGCCAGAATAGAGGTGGGGGTTTAGGTCGCGAATGTCGCGGAAGTTGGCAAAGGTAAGCACTGAGGGGGCTGTTTGTGCTTGTGCCGTGTCTGCTTTGGGCGACATAAAGAATGCACCCCCCGCAATCACCAACAGCACGACGACAATGAGGCCGAATTTTTTCATGAAATCTCCTAAAAATGTTTGATTTTGAAAATCGTTCGCAAGTATAGCAGGTTAAACTTAAAGGTTTATATTAAATAGCATAGGATAAATAATAATAATTTTCGTTAGAGAATTTTTGTAACACAGAATACACTGTGGTTGGCAGTGTATTCTGTTGAGGGTTAGTGCGGTGTTAAGCTCTCGCCCAAGCGCTAAGCTCAGCGATGTCTTTGGGGGTGGTTTGGCAGCATCCGCCGATGAGGCGAGCGCCCAGAGCGTGCCATGAGCGTGCCAGATGGGCGTGGGAAGAGGCAGGCCCTTGCCATGTTTTGCTCAGTGCGTCGTATTGTGCCCCGCCGTTTGGGTAGAGGATGATGGGTTTGGTGGTGCTCTCTTTGAGTAGTTGGGTGAGTGCGCTGATGTGTTCGGGCGCGGTGCAGTTGATGCCAATGGCGAGTACTTGGAGTTGTGAGTCTAGCCACTGGGCGCACGTTTGGATGTGCTCACCGCTACATGTATGCGCCCCGTCTTTGGCGCTAAAGCTCACCCAAGCACCCATGTGGGGGAAGTCTTGCAAAACCTCCACAATAACCTTGGCTTCTTGGAGGCTAGGGATGGTTTCGATAGCCAAAATATCGGGCCCTGCTTCCACTAAAAGGCGCATGCGTTCACGGTGAAAATGGCGCAAGGTTTCATCGCTTACCCCATAATCCCCTCGGTATTCTGACCCATCGGCTAGGTACGCACCATAAGGCCCGATAGACGCGGCTACAAGGGGTTTGAGGCGTTTGGTATCGGTGCACGTTTCCCAAAAAGCATCGCGGGTTTGCTTGGCTAAGGTGACGGAGGATTGGATGAGTTTTCCTGCTTCTTTGGCACTTAATCCCCGCGCCATAAACCCCTCAAGGCTGGCTTGGTAACTAGCAGTGATGATGACATCGGCTCTGGCTTCAAGGTAATCACGGTGTACGTTCGCAATGGCGTCTGGGTGATGAAGCAGCAAGCTTGCTGACCACAAGGGGTCGTTGAGGTCATGCCCGCGGGCGGCGAGTTCTGAACCAAAACCGCCGTCAATAACACACACGCGTTGTTGGTCTAAAAAAGGAGTAAATGGGTTCATAACATTCCTTACATGTAAAAGGTTTATTGTAAATGGTTATGCCTTAGGTGCGGGTTAGTTTGGTATACTTTGGACTTTGTAAATGACGTTACATGTAAAGGATACCAATGCTAACCGCTCTTACCCATCTGCCTTCCCCTGCGCTCCAATCGTGCGAATTGACCTTTCTTGAAAGCACGCCCATTGACATGGCCCTTGCCCTTGCACAACACCGCGCGTACCAAGCCATGCTAGCCCGCCATGGAGCCACAGTGGTGGTACTAGAAGAGAACCTTTTGCTTCCTGATAGTGTCTTTGTGGAAGACCCCATTCTTGTGTTAGATGAGGTGGCGATTGTGACACCCATGGGCGTGGCGTCGCGCCGTAAAGAGAGTGAGGTGTTGGCGCGGTATTTTGGCGCGATTCGCCCTTTGGAGGTCATCGCCCAACCGGCAAAACTTGAAGGCGGCGATGTGTTGCGCATCGGTAAGCGGCTGTTTGTGGGTCTTTCGCCTCGCACCAATGCCCAAGGCGTTGAAGCCCTTAGGGCCATCGTGACACCTTTTGGGTACGAGGTAAACGCGGTTAGGGTGCCAGGATGTTTGCATTTTAAAACAGGCTGTACGGCGCTAGATGAGCACACGTTATTGGTAAATCCCGCGTGGGTGGATGTGGAGGTGTTAAAGGGCTTTACGCTTGTGGAAGTCCCCAAAGAGGAACCCTTTGGGGCAAATGTTTTGCCCGTGGGTGAGACCTTGTGTATGAATGCTTCTTTTCCCCAAACCCTAGCGCTTGTCATGGGCCTTGGCTACAAGGTGGACGCGGTGGACATCAGCGAGTTTGTCAAAGCCGAAGCGGGACTGACGTGCATGAGCGTGTTGTTTGAAGCGTAGGCGCAACTTTTACATGTAAAGGAAACTTATGGATATTTACCCCATCACCCCTGAGGATTTTCGCCGTTTTTGGCCGGAATTTGAAGCTATTATTCAAGCGCAAGAAACGTACGCCTACGACCCAAACATGACTTATGCGGAAGCGTACGCGTTGTGGTGCGAAAGCCCGCAACGGTGTTTTGTGGCCAAAGAGGGCGAAGAGGTGCTGGGCTCATACTACCTCAAAGCCAACGGCATGGGCCCAAGTAGCCATGTGTGCAATTGCGGCTACATGGTGAGCGCACACGCTAGAGGCAAAGGCGTGGCGCGGGCGCTGTGCGAACACTCTCAGGAGATTGGCCGCTCTCTTGGCTATAAAGCCATGCAGTTTAACGCGGTGGTTTCTACGAATACTGTGGCCGTCGCCTTGTGGCAAACCCTAGGTTTTGCCATTGTGGGGACTATCCCAAAAGCGTACAAACACGCAAAACGTGGGTATGTGAACACCTATGTGATGCACAAGGTTTTATAATCCTTACATGTAAGGATTTATTCTGTCAGTAACAATAAGCGGTCGTAAAGCACAAGGGGTTTTTCTTCAAAACCAACAATGCTATTGGTGGCAGTTTGAGGTGACTCGAAGGCCAACAATGCTGCGCGAAGGGTTTGGCGTGTGGAGGCATCTAGGGCATCAGAAGCAAGGATAGCCCCGTAGGGAATCTCTTCACTGATGCTAAGAATGCGGATTTTTTCTTGGGTTGCCTTAGGAAGGGTAGTGACAATGTTTTCATAAGTTGCCCCCGCGTCAATGGACCCCTCTAAGAGCGCGCTGATGATTTTGGTGTGTTTTTTGAGCATGAAAATATTGCTAAAAGCGGTGTCGGGGTTGATGCCCGCTTGGCGCAGGATAAAACGCGGGTACGCATACCCCGAGGTGGAGCTAGAATCTGTGAAGCCAAACACCTTTCCTTTGAGGTCTTCAAGGGTGTGGATAGGCCCTTGGGCACGCGTTAAAATGAGACTGCGGTAAGTGCTTTGTTTGTAGCCTTCGTTGTCGATGATTTTAAAAGTCGCCATGTAGTGATAAGGGGAGGCTGTTGTGCGCAAAGAGGCAAACAACTTGGGCGCGATGGCGGCAATGTCCACACTGCCTTGTTCAATCAGCCTTGTCAGGTGATTGTAATCGTTTGAGACTAAAAAAACAATCTCTTTGCCTAGGGCGTGTTCAAGATGAGCAAGGAGTTTGGTGTAGCGCTCTTTGAGCTCTTGAGGACTTGTGGAGGGGTGTGTAGCAAAGACCAATGTCTCTTTGGCAACACCAACGACACTCAACCATGCTAAAAACAAGAGGGTACTAAGCTTCATATTCTACTCCGTTTCGTCCGTTGTGTTTGGCGCGGTACAGCGCGATGTCGGCGCGTTTGATGAGCAAGTTGGCAGTGTCGTTAGGGCGGTATTGTGCTACGCCAAAGCTCGCACTGATAGGGTTGGGGTAAGCAGAAAAACGGTGCTGTTCTAATGCGGCGCGCAACTCTTCTGCCAAGCGCGAGGCCCCCTCATGTGAGGTTTTTGGCAAGATAAGTAAAAATTCTTCCCCACCCCAACGGCCTAGGATATCGCTTTGGCGAATATGTGTTTGAAAAAGTGTTGCCGCTTCTTTGAGCACATAATCCCCAATTTCATGCCCATACGTGTCGTTAATCATTTTAAAATGGTCAATGTCTATCATGATGAGCGAAAAAGGTATTCCCCGTGGCGCCTCTTTGAGTTTTTGACTCAGGCACGTTTCTATTTTTCGGCGGTTGGACAATCCCGTGAGCACATCAGTGGTGCTCAGGTGTTCAAGAGCGTCTTGGGTGTCGGAAACTTTTTGGCCCATGTTGAGCAAAGCCATGGCGATTTTTTTAATCTCAGGGGTGGTACATGTAGTAAGGGCTTGCTGAATATTTGTTATCATGGTTTTGATGTCTAGATGGTTTTCGTAAAAATCAATCAAAAGTTGGGAGAGTTGTTCGTGTTCTTTGATGTGCTTATGGAGTGTAAAATGCAAGGCAATCAGTAAGATAAAAAAGACAAAGGCAATGCTTATAAAAAGATTGGTACGCGTTTTTTGAAACACCGCGAGCTCATCGTGATGGGTAAGGCCGATGGAGAATTTTGCCTCTTGGATGCTGTCATCTTGGGGGATGGTTTCAAAGGAGATAGTCTGAACAAGGGGCGTTTCTCCTGAAGTGGCAATAGACTGGCGCAAGGAGTCGTAGGCGATATCTAAGGTCGTTCCCTTGGAGAGTGACGCTAAAAAGGGTTCATTGATGACTAAAGCCACGGTGATAACACCGATGGGCCGTTCACCGTATTGGCGAATTTGTTTGGCATAAACAAGACACTCTTTTTCATCAATAGTGTCGATGCCCAAAAAAGAGCCATCTTTCATCGCATGGTGGAAATAAGAACGCCCCTTGACTTCATCGCCAAAGCGAAACTCTGCTTCCCCGCGGCTAATAACAACACCTTCTAAGTCCATGAAGTGGATTTTTTGAACAGGAGGCGTGAGAAAAAGCTTACTCCAATTGTAAAGCATGTCGGTGTCGTTGCTAATGAGTCCTGTGACAACCTCTTGGGAGCTTGCAAGGATGGTTGCTGAGGTTTGCAGGTGTTCAAACACTTCCTCAAGACGCCCAGAAATCATCTTACTTTGGAGCACTGTTTTTTGTTTAAAGGCTTTTTCTTGGGCAAGGTAGAGGGATTGGATTTGGTAAATGCCAAAAGCAAAGATAGCGATGAGTTGCAACATGGTAAGGGTGAGGATTTTGTGGTAAAGCTTCATGGTGTTTGGTTCTTTAAGGCGTGTTTAAAAGAGGTGTAAAACTCTGCTTCTTGGTGTACAAATCCCGCACTGGCCCAACCTAAATGTTCGCGAAAGGCCAGCATAGCGGGCGCGTCTTCGCTTAAGCGTTCAAGGGCGTGTTGTACACGCTTTTGAAGTTCCAAAGGGGCACTTTGGGTGGCAACAATGGCATCAAGGGGGATGGGTTTGGACATGGCAACGATGGAAAAAATATCCCCATAGTGCTCTTTGGCGGTGTAATAGGTGCCATCCGAAACAGCTCCAAGGTCGATGGAGTAGTTCATGAGGGCAAGGGGGATGTTGTCGTGTTTTTTGAGAAAAAAGACCTTTGAGAAAAAGGTGTAAGGATTAATGCCTTGCTCATGAAAGAGCATCATAGGGTAGGCGTAACCCGAAGTAGAATCTTTGTCCGTAAAGGCAAAATGGCGCCCTTTTGCTTCGTGCAGGGTGTGGATATTTTCCTCTTTTAGTGCAATGATAAAGGCTTGATAATAGGGCGTAATGGCGCCACTTTTGGAGCGTTCTTGGTAGGTGGCAAGGTAAGCTAAAGAGGGAACTTGGTCTTGGAGTAGCACATAGTTTTTCGTGTTTAACCACGCAAAATCGACGCTGTTTTCGCGGATGCGGGTCGCTATTTCTTCGTAATCTTTGGTGATGATCAAGTGAAAGGTTTCGCCCGTTTGGTCTTGCAAGTATTCCATGAGCGGAGTGAGGGCTTGGACGACTTTAGTGGGAGCATTGGAAGGGTAGATGGCGAAGGTGTACTCTTTGGCCATAAGGGAGCCAAGAAAGAGGAGAAAAAAGCTGCTGTATCGTAGCATCATGTGTCCATCATAAGTGTTTTAGGTGACCCTCTAAAAAAGAAGATACTCTAGCATAAGCTCTTTTAGAAAAATGTTAAAACCAAAAACGGCACGAAGGGGTCGGTGTTTTATCCCGTTAATGCGTTATAATTTTCATAACATTTTCTAAAGGATAAACAATGGAAAAGGAAGAACAAACCCTTAGCTGTGTTCAGTGTGGAACGCTTAATTGCCACAAGCACGAAAGCCACTACCCCAAATTTTGCCTCACGACCAATATGGATGAGACGATGCTAGAAGCATCCCTCGCGCACTACCAAGAAGAGGGCATCGACCGCACCATCGCCCTAAGCGCTGCGGAAATCGAAGGGAAATACTACGGAACCCTGACACGCGTGGAGGAGATTTTGGCCTTTGCAAGGCGGCTTGGGGCAAAAAAAGTGGGCATTGCTTCGTGCGTAGGATTGGCGGGGGAGTCCAAAACCTTTGCAAAGATTTTAGAAGTACACGGGTTTACGCCCATCATGGCCATCTGTAAGGTAGGCTCGCGGGACAAAACGGAGATTGGCCTTCAAGAAGCGCAAAAAATCCGTCCCGAAACCTTTGAACCCTTGTGCAATCCCATCTTGCAAGCCCAGTACCTCAACGCCGCTCAAACCGAACTCAACGTCATCATGGGACTGTGCGTAGGCCACGACTCACTGTTTATCAAATACGCCAAGGCCACCACGACGTACCTTGTGGTCAAAGACCGTGTGCTAGGCCACAATCCCGTCGCCGCACTCTACACCACGGGCTCGTATTACAAAAAACTGTTGAGTCCAAAAGAGTATTAGGAGAAGTTCTGACCCTTTACATGTAAAGGGTCAAGTTTTTAGACAACCCCCTTCTCTTCAAACAGTAAGCCATCAAAAAAATCCGCCAAAGAAACATTGAGCCTCTTGGCGATTTTGTAAATGTGCTCTAAATTAAAATGTTTCCCATAGCGATTATTTTCACAATTTGAATAAAAAGCCACAGATTTGATGCCTATTTCAAGAGATAATTCAAGTTGTGTTATTTTGGCCCTGCGGCGCAGTTGCCTTACCTTCTTGGAGACTTCTTGATAAAGCAGTTGAATTTCATGGTCGGTTGTATTGCTGAAATTATCTTTCACGTTTACTATCCTATAGGTTAAGTTTCAATACAACTTTAGTGTTATACAATCCCAAAATCTTTATCCTATAGGATAATTTTATCAGTTTGGTTACATTTTGGTCACAAGTATCGGTGTCAGGATACTGTAAAGACTTACTTTTGATGCACTAATCTAAAATATGGACAAGGAGAGGGGATGTTTGGTGGAAAGAGAATAGCTTTTTTGGAGGCACGATGCCATGACTTAAAGCAAGACGTGGCACGCTTAGAGAAAGAAAAAGAGGATATTGTGGCGGCAAGCAAGCAGTATCAGGAGGGTGCTGAGCAGGGCAAGAAAAGTATTTTGGAAAATCAACTCAAAAATGCATTGACAAAAAACCTCTCCGAGGGGTGTATCTCCAATATTCACCATATTCAACACGGTTTAGAGCACAATATCGATGCCATGGATGAAATTAATGGTCTTAATGATGAGCTTGAGGAAGTGTTAGTGGATGTGCGGCACAATGTCAATAGCATCTTCAATACAGAAGCCATCATCGCCATGGCAAACAGTTTGCGCACAACCTCAGAGAACCTCAATGAAAGCGTAAGTTCTATCGCTGAAATCATTAACCTCATCAAAGACATTTCTGACCAAACTAATCTTTTGGCGCTTAACGCTGCCATCGAAGCGGCGCGCGCGGGCGAGCACGGGCGAGGATTCGCCGTTGTGGCTGATGAGGTACGAAAGCTAGCCGAGCGGACACAACGGGCCACTTCTGAGGTTGAAGTGAGTATTAATATGCTCAAGCAAAATGCTGCATCCATGCATGGCGACAGTGAAACACTTGAAAAAGAAGCCCTTCACTCTTCTGGGAATCTTTCGGCATTTAGTGAAAAGCTAGACGTTCTTATTGGTAACAGCGACACCATCAAGCAAGATACCAAGCAAGTCTCTTATAAGCTTTTTTCCAACTTAGCAAAATTAGACCACGTGCTTTTCAAAATTAATGCGTACGATGGGGTGTTTAACAACAAAGAAATTGTGTTAAATGACCACCACCAGTGCCGTTTTGGAAAATGGAAAGTTGCAAAGGGAAGGGAATTGTTTGGGCATACGCCGAGTTTTGCAAAAATTGATACTCCTCATGCCCAAGTCCATAAACATGCAATCGACGCCCTAGAATGCGTTAGAAGCGGAAGGTGCTTGGATGATATTGAGGTAGTGATAAAACATTTTGCGCACATCGAACACGCAAGCAAAGAGCTTTTTAGTACTCTTGATGTTATGCTTGAAGAGGCCTAACCCTTACATGTAAAGGGTTAGGCGTGGAAAACGTTAAAACGTCGCGGGTGTAAAGACGAGTCCGAGGCTTTTAGCGACGGCTTCGTTGGTGCAGTTGCCTTGGTGGCAATTAAGACCGTTGAGAAGTCCAGCGTCCGCTTTGAGGGCGGCTTCTAATCCTTTGTCGGCGATGGAGAGGCCGTATCCAAGGGTGGTTGAAGTGAGCGCCATGGTTGAGGTGAGCGACACGGCTCCAGGCATGTTGCCCACGCAGTAGTGCACGATGCCTTCTTGGGTGTACGTGGGTGCATCGTGGTAGGTGACTTTGGAAGATTCAAAACATCCGCCTTGGTCGATGGCTACGTCCACGATGACCGCGCCTTTTTTCATGTGTTTCAAATCTTCAGTTTTAACCAGCTTAGGTGCACTCGCACCGGGTAGCAACACCGCACCGATGACCAAGTCAGCCTCTTTGAGGGCTTCGACAAGGTTGCTACGGTTGGAGTAAAGGGTTGTGACCTTGGAGCCAAAAATATCATCATAATACCCAAGACGTGGCGCGGCAATGTCCATGACCGTCACGTTTGCACCCAATCCTACGGCCATTTTGCACGCATTCATGCCCACAACGCCACCACCGATGATGAGCACATTGCCCCGTTTTACACCCGGTACGCCACCGAGCAACACACCGCGTCCGCCGAAGGGTTTTTCCAAGTATTTGGCGCCTTCTTGCACGGCTAAGCGTCCTGCGATTTCACTCATGGGGGTGAGGCATGGCAAATGGCCGTTGCGGTCGGTGATGGTCTCGTACGCTACGGCACTAACCCCTTTTTCCATCAAGGCTTTAGCTTGGGCGGGGTCGGCCGCAAGGTGCAAATAGGTGAAGAGAATCTGGCCTTTTTTGAAGTAACCGTACTCCTCAGGCAAGGGTTCTTTGACTTTGACAATCATATCCGACGCATCAAAAAGGGCTTGTTTGTCCGCTTCGATGCGCGCACCTGCGGCTTCGTAAGCACTATCTTCAAACCCAGCACCCTCTCCCGCACCCTTTTCGACGATGAGCGTATGCCCGTGGGCAACGTAGGTGGCAACATTTTCAGGCGTAAGCCCAACGCGGTATTCATGAACTTTAATTTCTTTGACTAGACCGATAACCATAAGAGACTCCTGTTTAAAAGATGCGTGTGTGCAAGCGGCACACAAGGCGCTTGACAAGGTAGGCGGTTTTTCCATGAAGGGGTACCCCAAAGGAAAGCCCCGCGGCATTTTTTCCTCCAAGGTCAACTAAGACCCCTTTGTTGATAACAGCTTGTGGGCGCGGCAAGGCGCGTTTAGCCAACAAGGCTTTGAGAGTTTTGGCAACGTGCTTGGCCTGCTGTTTAGCGACTTGGGCCGTGGGAAGGTTCTGGTTGCCTTTGTTGTCGTACGAACACACGATGTCCCCAAGGGCAAAGACCCCTTCAAGTCCGCGCACGCGGCAGTGGGCATCCGTTTCCACAAGCCCTTGGGGTGTGAGAGGCAGGGGTGGTGTAAAGGCGGGAAGGGTTGGGCTTACGCCGATGACAAAAAGGGCCAAGGAAAAAGGAACTTCCCTGCCATCGCTTAAGTGCAACGCTTTGTCGCCAGCAGCGGTTACAAAGGCTCCGTGGTAACGTTTAACACGCAAGGTTTCGCAAGCTTTAAGGGCGGCTGTGGTGAGGTGGATGTCCATGCCCGGAAGCGGGGTGGGTTTTTGTTCCACTAGCGCGATGCGTACATGGGGGAATTGCTTGGCTTTTTGGGCCAACTCTAGGGCAATTTCCGCCCCGCTAAGCCCGCCGCCAACAATGGCGATGGTGTGTTCACGTCCCCTGTCTTCAAAAAGCGCTTCGGTGCGTTTTTTGGCTTCTTGCAAGTGGCTTGGAAGCTTGACATCGATGGTGTGGGCGTGGATGTTTTCGATTTGTTTGGGGAAAAACGAGGTGCATCCTGTGGCAACCACCAAGGTGTCATAAGAGAAGGTTTCGTTTTCGGTGTAGACGTGTTTGGCAAGAGGGTCTACGTGTGTGACACGCCCTTGTGCAAAACTTGCCCCGTATTTGGTGCAAAAACGCCCCAAATCGTAGGCTACTTCCTCGAATGGCAAATCGCCTGCCAAGTAGCGGTGGAGTTTGGCTTGGGCAAGATGCACAGGCGAGGCATCGATGAGCGTAATGCGAAGATTAGGGATGCGTGCAAGCTGAAACACAAGGGTTGTTCCCCCATACCCGCCTCCGATAATGACAAGAGAGTGTTGCATTGTTGGTGTCCTTACGGCTGTAATTCACAAAAAAAGTATAGCAAAAAAACAGGGGGATGACTGCTAAAATTTTAATCACACTAAAATAAATTTAGTTTTGTTGATGAGTATGTTACTTACATTAAATATTTTTTCATGGAGTCTAAAGCCCAAAGGCGTTACAATATCTACAGTAATAGCCTTTTAAGAACTCGAAGCACCAAAGGTGCGCGAGCCCTCCGCTGAGGAGAACTTAGCGTTAGCGTAGCTTTTGGAGCTTTGCTCTAAAAGCGTTATCAAGGAGAAAGTGGGATGGAAGAAGAGTTTAGCGTAGGCAAGACCGTCAAAACGTTGCGCTTGGCGCAAAACATGAGTGCCAAAGACCTTGCCACACAAGCGGGCATCTCCTATGGGATGCTCTCTCAGCTTGAAAACGGTTCCACGCAAGGCTCGGTGGAAACTTTGCGGCGCATCGCTAAAGTGCTTGATGTAACCCTTGCTCAACTCTTTGCCGATGAAGAAAGCCCTGTGGCACCCAGCGATGAAGCGGCCCTTATTGTGCGCAAAAATGCCCGCAAGACCATCTCTTTCCCTGACCCGCTTTACTCCTGTCAACTGCTTACACCCAACTTGCAAGGGAGTATCGAATTTGTTTTGGTAACCTTGCAGCCTGGCCGCGTCACGGAAGAAATCCTACCCCACACCCGCGGGGGCGAAGAGTGCGATTATGTGCTTGAGGGGGTGATTGAAGTGACCCTTGGGGAAAAGGCGTTTACGCTGTATGCGGGGGATTGCATCCGGTTTGACCCTTTTGTGCCCCATAAGATAGAAAACAAAAGCGACCAAGTAGCGACCTATGTGAGTGCTATTACACCACCCTCGTTTTAAGGCAACACCATGCTAGAAAAAATGCGAGAAACATCCTTTGGGCCGTTGGCGGGAACCTTGTTCGTCTTAATGCTCATTTTGGTCGTTTTGTACGGTACGGGATTTGGGTTTCACCAAGAAGAGGTTCCTTTTTGGAATTTGATGTTACACCACATGGCCGCAGTAGGTTTGTTGGTGCTCATCGGAGTACACACTTGGCTTAACGCATGCAAGATACGAAAAATGCGGGATGAATTTAGAGCGATGTTAAAAGGTCAGGACATCAAACACCACGACAATCGGGGCTTTTTAATCGAACAGCTCAAGCAAAAATCCTTGCGGGAGATGTGCACCCTTTTTAACATGGACGGTGCGCGGTTGCAAGAGAGCTTACGCGTTCGTCATATTCACGTGAAAGACCTTGACGAAAACTTCAAGGCTATCGCCAAAGCGAACCAAAAAGACATGTATGAATTGTGGATTTTGATTTTGCGAGAACATGTGGAGCACGCCAACTCGTAGCATACTCCTTACATGTAAGGGTTATTGGGCAAAGGTTTGGGGTGAAGGGCGGTCGATAAAATAGCCTTGGGAAAAGTCGATGCCTAGAGTCTTTACCGCCGAGAGTACCGTGCTTGAGTGGACAAATTCTGCCACGGTTTGAATGCCAAGTTTTTTAGAAAAATCCACAATCGTTTCCACAATCATTTGCGCGTTTTTGTCCGTGTCGATGTTTTTGATGAGGCTGCCGTCGATTTTGATGAAGTCGGGGTTGAGCTTGATGATGTACGAAAAGTTGGAAAACCCGCTTCCAAAATCGTCGATGGCAACCTTGGCGCCGTGGCGTCTGATTTCATTAAAAAAGCGCACCACTTCGGCAAAATCATGCACTTGGTCAGATTCAAGGAGCTCAAACGTGACCCGCTCTCCTAGGGTTGAGTTTTTGAGTTTTGTGATGATAAACTCGGAAATGTGCGGGTTGATGATGTCTTCAAAGGAGAGGTTGACGCTAAAATCAAAAGGGTCTTTGGTAAAGATTTCAAAGCTTTTTTCGATGATGGTCATCGTGATTTTGTCGTAGACCTTGATGGTTTTGGCCACGGGGATGAAATTGTTGGGCGAGTGGATGACGCCTTCTTTGTCGATGAGGCGCGAGAGGGTTTCAAATTTGACAATTTTCCCTGTGAGGTTATCCACGATGGGTTGAAAATAGGGGACAATGCCCGAAGATTCGACGATGGCTTTGCGGATTTTGGTGGCGTATTTGAGGTTGGCTTCGTACTCTTTGGATAACTGCATCACGTCTTCGTAAATCCAAAATTTCAGCCGTTTTTCTTTGGCGTATTTAAGCGCCATGTTGACCTTGGAAAAGATGTCATCTTGCTCATAACTCACACACGAAGAAAAGGTGCAATCCACAAAAATCTCGGTTTGGGCGTACTGATACCGCAGGTGTGAAAAGCGCTGAATCAACGCGCCTAAGTACTCTCTTAGGGCGTAAAAATTCATCTTTTCTTTTTTCAAAATCGCAAACTCATCTCCGGCGATGCGGTAGACTTTGGCGTCTTCAAATTCACTTTTGAGGGTTGCGGCAAAGGACTCTAGTACAAAATCTCCCACGATAAATCCGTAAAAATCATTCAGAAGTTTGAAGTTGTCGATGTCCACGACGATGAGGGTAAAATCGTTCATTTCTTCAAGGTCGAAGCGGAGTTTGTAGAGGTTAGGAAGGGAAGTGAGTGCGTCGATGTAAAACTGGGCCAAGAGCCTTTCTCGGGTGAGTTCAAGTTCGCAAGAAAGCTCCTTAATGCGTGCTTCAAGCATACGCTGTTGCTCCACAATTAACTCCTGTGTCAAAATCTTGGCAAAGATTGTAACAAAGCTTCATAAAAAAAGAGATTATGTGCCTTATTTATTAAAAATGATGCGCAAAGGTTAAGCTTACATGTAAGCGCCTCGTAGTTGACATTTGGTTGACAACATGTCATATAAAATGTACAATCTAAACGAATAAAAAAAGGAGTCTCTATGCAGTCCATTCAAGTCGCAGATCTCAAAGGGCGTTTTTCGGAAGTGCTCAAAACCATCAAAGAAAAAAAAGAAAAATTTGTCATTCACTATGGCAAGCAACATGAAAAAATTGCTTTACTCATTCCTTATGATACGGCGTATGAACAAGAAGAGCGCGTATTTGGGCTTTATCAAGGCAAAGGAAGTTTTACAATGGCGGAAGATTTTGAAATGAGTGATGAGGAGATGCTTGGCCTATGAAGCAAGTTCTTATTGATACGCATATTTTTTTATGGCTTGTGTTTGACCCAGGAAAAATAAAACCAACTACCCTGCGCTTTTTGAAAAATCCAAACCACCGTGTGTATGTTGCCTCAACGACCTTTTGGGAGATTGCTTTAAAATATGGTCTTGGCAAACTTGCCCTCGAGGGGCTTTCGCCTGAAATACTTCCTGAAGTGGCGCAAAAAATGGGCTTAGAAATACTTGAAATCGATGCACAAACAATGGCAAATTTTTACCAACTTCCTAAGGCTAAAACCCATAAAGACCCGTTTGATAGGATACTTATTTGGAAATGTATTAGCCAAAACATTTCCCTTATCTCACAAGATGGGAAGTTTAAAGAATACAAAGCCCACGGCCTAAAAGTGTTATAGAAATCAAGACAAAGAAGTGGAAAAACAAAAAATAGTCGCCGCATTTATTAAAAGAGTATGCCCCATCGCTACAAAAAGTGCATTTGGACTTGGTGGATGAGATGAAGGCATTAAATGAGCTATTTGAAAAAGAAGGAATATAAACAAAGGTATTGCTATTGTGAATAGGGCGTGGTAATATTCCTTTCCAAAAAGGCCTTCCATGCACGCATTCATCCACGCCCTTCCCAAAGCCGAACTGCACGTCCATCTTGAAGGCACTCTAGAACCCGAACTCTTGTTGCGCTTGGCTCAAAAACACGGCATCCCCACGCCCTATGAAAGTGTCGAAGCGGCGCGCGCGGCGTACCAGTTTGACTCTTTGCAATCTTTTTTAAACCTCTACTATGCAGGGGCGGCCGTGTTGCGCGACGCGGAAGATTTTTACACGCTGACATGGGAGTACCTCACCCGCGCCCATGCGCAAAATGTCTGCCATGTGGAGCCCTTTTTTGACCCCCAAACCCACACCGCTAGAGGCATCCCTTTGGAGGCGGTGTTTGAGGGTATCACGGGGGCGTTGCACCAAGGAGAGAAAGAACTGGGCATCACATCAGGGTTGATTTTATGTTTTTTGCGCGACCTGAGCGAAGAAGCCGCACTGGCCACCTTTGAAGCGGCGTTGCCTTTTCGTGAGCAGTTTGTGGGGGTGGGATTAGACTCGGCGGAAGTGGGTAACCCACCTAGGAAATTTGCCCGCGTCTTTGCCAAGGCTAAGGCTGAGAATTTGCACCTTGTGGCCCATGCTGGCGAAGAGGGGGACAGCAGTTACATTTGGGACGCGCTAAACACGTTACATGTAACGCGCATTGACCACGGTATCGCGTGCGAGCAAGACCCAACGTTGGTGGCCTATTTGCGTGAGCACGCCATCCCTTTGACAGTGTGTCCGCTTTCTAACCTTAAGCTTAAAACAGTGCCAAGCATGAAAGAGCACAACATTTTGCGCTTGCTAAAAGAGGGAGTGTGCGTCACGGTAAACTCCGATGACCCGGCCTATTTTGGCGGGTATATGAACGAAAACTACGAAGCCTTGGTGACCCATTTGGGAGCAACCAAGGAAGAACTAAAAGCCCTTACATGTAACAGTTTTCGCGCCTCTTTTTTAAGCGAAAAAGAGAAGCAAGCCCACCTTGCGCGCGTGGCGGGTTTGTGAGATGGAAGAAGCATTTTTAGCCCACCAAAAAGCCCTTTTGGGGTACGTGTACAAGCGGGTGAAAGACAAGCACATTGCCCAAGATATCGTGCAAGAGGTTTACCTTAAAGCCTTAGAAAAAGAAGCAACCCTGCGTTCACCCGAGCGTTTGGTGGGGTGGTTGTACAAGATCGCGGCTAACGCGATTGCAGATTTTTACCGCGCCAAATCTCCCGCGTTGCCCCTTCACGATGACCACGCCCAGCCCGAAGTGCGCAAAGAATCCTTGGAAGAATTAAGTGCGTGCGTGGAGCCACTGCTTGCTTTGTTGCCGAAGCATCATGCCCTTGCCTTGCGCTTGTATGAGCTAGAGGGTCTTTCGCAAAACGCCATTGCAAAGGAGCTAAACCTCTCTTTATCTGCCACCAAATCCCGCATTTTACGCGGTAGAAAACAACTCAAAGAGCGCTTATTGGCGTGCTGTGAGATTGAATACGTGCGTGGCAAAGTGGCAGGATTTACCCCGCGAGAGGGTTGCGATAGCACGTGTGCGTGCTAGGCGTTGCATCTTTTTTGCTCTTTTTCCGTCTTTACATGTAAAGCATTCACAAAGGAGAAAAGATGGAAGTTAGTAAAGAGCGGCTTTATGAAGAGGTGCGTACGGTGTACGGGGAAATTGCCCAGGGCAAGCGTTGCGGGTGTGGGCCCAGTTGCTGCGGGGATGCAAAAACGCAAAGTTTGGGGCTAGGGTACAGTGCCACAGCCTTAGCCTTGGTGCCAGAAGAGGCCAACAAAGGGCTAGGATGCGGAAACCCCACGGCCATAGCAAGCCTCAAAAAAGGCGAAGTGGTGGTGGATTTGGGCAGTGGCGCGGGGCTAGATGCCTTTTTGGCGGCGCACCACGTGGGCGAAGAAGGACGCGTGATTGGGGTGGACATGACCCCGCAAATGCTCACCAAAGCCCGTGAAAATGCCCACAAGGGAGCTTACACCAACGTCGAGTTTCGCCTAGGGGAAATCGAAAACTTGCCCATCGCCGATGGCGTGGTAGATGTAATCATTTCCAACTGCGTCATCAACCTCTCCCCTGACAAATCCCGTGTGTTTGAAGAAGCGTACCGCGTGCTAAAACCTGGCGGCCGCTTGGCTATCTCAGACATGGTAGCCCTGGCCCCCTTGCCCGAGGCTCTAGCCAAAGACATTGGGCTGTACACGGGCTGCATGGCGGGGGCTTTGGTGGTTGAGGAGATGGAGCATTTGCTCACATCGTGCGGGTTTGAAGGGGTGCACATCACCCCAAAACAGAAAAATACCTTTGGCGCTGCCCAAGACACCGTTGAAGGTTACGTGGTTTCAGCAACCATCGAAGGAGTGAAGCCAAAACCGTAGTATAATGCGCAAAATTCTTCTAAGGCGAGCAAAATGACGTGGTACCTTTTAGGCTTAGTGGCAGGGTTTGCGCTACTGGTGTGGAGTGCGGGAAAATTTGTCGAAGGTGCGGCGTCCACGGCAAAACATTTGGGCGTGCCCATGCTGCTCATTGGCGTTTTAGTGGTGGGGTTTGGCACGAGTGCGCCAGAGATGGTTGTCTCGGCCATGGCGGCCCTTGAGGGCAACCCCGCTTTGGCTTTGGGCAACGCCCTTGGGTCAAACATCGTTAACATCGCGCTCATTTTAGGGCTAACCGCAGTGATTGCACCCATTGCGGTGCATTCGAGCATCGTTAAAAAAGAGTTGCCTTTGCTCTTAGCCATCAGTCTTGTAAGCGGCTTATTGTTGCTTGATGGAGGGCTTAGTTTTGGCGAGGGCTTGGTGCTGTTGGCAGGGTTTTTTGGGCTCATTGGATGGTCGGTAGTGGCGGCGCTGAAGGGCAAAAATGACACCTTGGCAGCGGGAGTCGAAGCAGAAATCCCCGCCATGGCCCTAGGGGCAAGTGTGGTGTGGTTGGTGCTTGGCTTGGTGCTGTTAGTGGCAAGTTCGAGGCTATTGGTGTGGAGTGCGGTGGGTATCGCCGAGGCCTTTGGGGTGAGCGATTTAATCATCGGTCTGACTATCGTGGCCCTTGGCACCTCTCTTCCAGAACTGGCCGCGTCTATCGTTGCTATTAAAAAAGGGGAACACGACTTGGCTATTGGCAACGTGGTAGGCTCAAACATGTTTAACATCCTTGCTGTCATTGGCATCGCGACGGTGATTCACCCCATGGAAAACATCGCTAGCGAAGTGCTAAGCCGCGACTGGGTGGTGATGATGGGCCTTACCCTTGCGCTTTTTGCCATGGCTTACGGGCGCAAAGGACGCCAAGGGCGCATTGGCCGTGTGGAGGGCGCGTTGTTGCTTGGCGTGTATGTGGGGTACAATCTTGTGCTTGGGGCCTCCATAGGGGCGTTTTAGGGGGAGATTTTTTGCCTCGCCCTATTTCGAGACGCGTTGTCCCAATGGGTTAAAATCTCTCTTGCGGGTGATGCAAAAAATCTTTACATGTAAGGAAGCAAGTGATAGAATTTTTACTGTTTTTAGGCTTGCTTGGGGCGCTTAGTTCTATCGTCTTTTGGAGTGTTTTGTTGGGTATTTCACCTATGCCTTCTCTTCCTAAAACCGCCCGAAAAATTGCCCAACAGGTAAAAAAACACCCCGCTTCTACGGTGGTAGAACTTGGAAGCGGTTGGGGGACGTTGGCCCTTTGCATCGCTAGGCATAACCCCACGAAACAGGTGGTGGCGTATGAGCGCTCTTTTGTGCCGTACGCTTTTTCTTTGCTTCTTCAAGCCCTTTGGCGCACGCCTAATGTCACGTTTAAAAACGCCAATTTTCTTACCCACACTTTTACGAACGAGCAGATTGCCGTGGCGTATTTGTGTCCTCGCAGCATGGCATCTTTGTGGGAACATTGGAGCAATAAGGGCTTCCCCGGGGTTCTTGTGAGTGCCACCTTCGCCTTGCGTGGAGTCACCCCGACGCAAACCTTAAAGCCCTCAGGGTTTTTGGAGGCTATCTTGTTTGAATACACCACGTTTAAACCCACCGTGCTAAAATAACCCATCAAAAACAACAATATGAAGGAGTATTAATGAATCCAAAAACCCAATTTTTAGACGCTATGCAGTTTCGCCACGCGTGCAAACTTTTTAATGAGCAAAAAATCTCCAAAGAAGATTTACGGTTTATCCTCGAAGCAGGACGCGTGAGCCCTAGCTCTTTTGGGGTTGAACAATGGAAATTTCTCGTGGTGCAAAATGACGCACTTAAAAAAGAGATTGAAGCGGCTTCGTGGGGCCAAAAACAGATTTCCACTTCCAGTGATTTGGTGGTCATTTTGGCGCGTAAAGATGTGCGCAGTTCCGACGTGTACGCCAGAGGCCAACTCCGCCGTTTTGGCCTTCCCGAGGAAGCATTTAACAATTTTATTGAGATTTACAGGGCGTGGATTGATGGCAGGGACGACCAAACCTTAGAGCTATGGAGTGAAAAACAGTGCTACATCGCCGCGGCGAACATGATGAGTGCTGCGGCGTTTATCGGGATCGATTCATGCCCCATCGAAGGGTTTGATGCCACCAAGGTCAACGCTATGTTGGGCATCGACACCACCGTGTTTCACACCGCTTTGCTCATCCCCTTTGGCTACCGCGCTAGCGAACAACGGGCCAAATACCGCCTCAGTTTTGACGAAGTGGTGGAGTTTCGCTCTTAAGATGCTAAAAGCCCTTGAAACCTTTTACCGTGTCGTAGAGGAAGAGGACTTTGTGGAAGCCCATGAAGTCCTTGAAGACACCTGGCGTGCTTGGAAAAACAACCCCGCAACCCGCCAAGAAAGTTACATCCTTAAAGGTCTCATTAATGGGGCCACCGCTTTGGCCTTAGTGCGCTTGGGGCGGGAGGCCTCAGCGCACAAAGTGTGGGAAACCTACGAAAAATACCGCCCGCTCATCGAGACAACCCCTTCGCCTTTGACGTTGGATTACCGCCGTGCTTGTGCGCTTTTGGAGGCAAAATACACTGAGGTCTTTACGGGCACCAAACCCCGCTAACTCCCAATTTACGCACTCACTTCTACCGCAGTTTCAATCCAACGCTCAGATTTTACCTTCCCTTCTTCGGGCTCTTTGGTGTCAAGTTTTTCAGGGGCTACACCCGCTTTTACTAAAGCTTCTTTGAGTGCTTCGGCGCGGGCCTTGGCTAGGGCATGAAGCTCTTGGGTAGAGATGGCGATGCTTTTTTGAAGGGCGCTTAGCAGCGCTTCGTGAAAGAGTACGACGTCAAGTTTCCCCTCTTTAGTATAGGTTTTTTGCAAGGCTTCGTACGCTTCTTTGGAAAAAGCCTCATGAAACCATGCGTTAAGAATCTCCTCGTACGCTTTTCCCTTTTTGGTTTCTGTATCGATGCGTGCTTGCGCCGCTATTTGCTGTAAGGCTGCCGTATCACGCGCGACGTGGTAAGTGCCTGTTATGTTGAGACGCAGTTGCGGGCGCTCTTCTAAAATCTTGCGGTAATGGACCATTTTTTCCTCTTCTGAGGGCAATAACGTCGCCACACCCGCGTCAAAATCGATGGCTTTTAACGTCTCGCCATCGATGCCAAGTAAGCTTCCTAATAAGCGAAAAGGAGAGGTGACAATGTTGGTGAGCACGTTGGTGAACGCACGCCAAATGATGGCCCCGTAACTAAACTGCGGGTCGTTTAAGTCCCCGTGCACCGGCAGGTTTAAATCGATACGGCCATTGCGGTCTTTGAGCAAGGCGATGGCAAGGTTTAAAGGCAGGTTTAGCGCCTCTGGACTTTCGATGCGTTCCCCAAGGGTCAAGGTTTGAAGCACGATGGTGTTGTTGCCTTGGAGGGACTTTTGGCGCACTTTATAACCCAAATCCAAATCTAGCCGCCCATCGCTAATGGCATACCCCACAAACTTTCCCGAATAGGGTGAAAGGCGTGTAAGGTCGATGTTTTTAAACAAGACCCCGATGTCGATGTGGTTGGCAAGGTCAAAGGGAAGCATTTCCCCGTCAATTTGCACGTAGCCGTAGCGCTCAACAGCTCCCGTGAGCGCTAACTTAGAGGGTTGGGTGGAAGTGAAATCCAACGTGGAAAGCGTGCCTTTGAGGGAGTTAATTTGGGTGGCAAAAGGCAAGGGCAAGGAGTCGTCTTTAAAATCCATCGACCCTTTTTCAAGGCCCATTTGAGTGAGTTTGATGTCCAAGGGAGCCGTTTTTGTAGCGGGTGCTTGGTTGGGGCTTTTTGGGAAAAGCGCCCCCATATTGGTGCTCATGTCGGAGCGAATGTGCAAAGAAGCGTAGGGTTCTTGGAGGATGACCTCCTTTACATGTAACGCAAAGGGGTGGGTTTGAAACTCCAGCGCTTTAACCCCAAGGTTTTTCCAACGCACCAAAGGGGTGTTGGCGCGGTCGCCAATGGCAATGTTTTTGAGGCTAAAGGCACTGGTGGCGTGGAGGGAAAAATCCTCTTTCACCGTATAAGAGCTTTGTAATTCCAAGGCCCCTGAAGCAAAAATCCCGTAAAAATAGGGCGTCAAATAAGGTGCGTAATGGGGAAGGTTGGGGTGGGAAAGAGTAAGCGCACCTTGGGCGCCAAAGGGCGCGATGGTCACCTTTCCTGTATTGGTCACCTTTGCCCCATCGGCTAGGGCGCTTAGAGTGTAGGCAATAGGCGCAGAAAAATCGCTAGAAAGGAGAGAGGTTTCCAGTGAAAGTGCTTGCAAGCGGTGGGTTTGTGGCCCACCTAGCACGACCGCCTCACCCCCTTCAAGCCACACTTTTTCCACCTGCACTAAAAAAGGTGTCGAGGGGGTTTCTTGGTCACCTTTTGTGGTATTTTCTTGGCTCTCTTTTGAAGGAGGCAAAAGATGTGCTACATCCAAGGTGCCATCGTCCAACAATGAAGCCTGAACAAAAGGGGCATCTAGCCCAATGCTTTCTACATGTAAGGTGCCTTCTTGAAAGGTAACTCCCTTTACATGTAAGGCTTTTAGGGTTCCAAAAGGCGTTTGTTCGCCTGCTTTTGCCGCCCAAAATCCTTCCACGCGCGTGGAAGGCAAGGCAACAAAAGTTTGTTGGTTTTTAAAAGCGCCTTGCATGTTGTGCACGGCGATGGTAGCGAGCTTGGCGTGAAGGGCATTGGCGTACGTCATAGCAAGCGTTGAAGCATCAAAATTCCCTCCTTGAAGGAGACCCTCCCAGCCGTCTTTATCCATGTCAAAGCTAGCCCTTAGGCCAGAAATCCCCAAAGCCAAAGCACTGAAAAAGGGTTGCCCACGCTCTAAAAGCGCCACATCTTTGAGCTGTAATTGTGCGTTATTGATGCTTACATGTAAGCCTTCTTCGCTCCACTCCACCAAGTAGGGAAACTCCAAGGTGGCGCGGGCGTTGGTGAGCGCGTAGGGCGAATCGTGCAACACATAGTCCCAAAATTCTCTCAACCGCGCATTTTCAAGCCGCGCGTTGCCGTAGAGTTTGAGTGGATTAAGGCTTACCCCACCTTCCCACCCCAGCGCATCAAGCAAAGACCCCACCCCTCCAAAACGGTGCGCCCCTACTGCGCCAAGTTTGGTGCTTAAATCCCGTGCCGTGTAGTGTAAGCCCCCAAGGGTAGTGGAAAACACTTCGGCTTTGCTCGCATCCGTGTAGGTGAGGCTTCCTTGTTCAAGGTGAAAGTTTTTAAGGAGAAAATGGAGCGAAGAGGGGGAAGAAGAAGCCTCTTCTTTGGGTGAAGTGGGCGGTAAAAGGTGGGCCAGATTTAAACGCCCGCCCGTGGTGATGGTGACAAAGACCCTAGGCTTCAGGATGTGCAAGGTTTCAATAGTAAGGGTTTTGGTTACCAGTGCGGTGGGGTTTACATCTACAAAAAGCGTTTCAATACGCAAGGCGGTGGCGCCGTATTGATCATCCAGACGCACATCATGAAGGCTTAGGGCAAAGGTAAAAGGATTAAGACGTGCGCGGGAAAAGTCAAGGTAAATACGGTGGTTTTTTGCCAGATAGGAGGGTAAAAACACGGGTAAAAGCAGGGGAATGAGGAGCGCGCCGATGAGCGCATAGCCAGCGATGATGCCGCCTATCCAAAGGCTTAAGCGTTGGTAGAAAGGACCCATGAAATCCTCCTTAGATGGTGCTAAGATTGTAACACAAAGTCCTTGAAAAATTGTGTTATAATCGCCCTAAAAACGGGGTTTTCTCATGCTTGTGCATATTTGTTGCTCGGTGGATAGCCACTACTTTTTACAGCGCCTTCAAGAAGCCTTTCCCCAAGAGCCTCTTGTGGGATTTTTTTACAACCCTAATATTCACCCTTACGAAGAATACCTCTTGCGTCTTGGGGATGTGCGGCGCAGTTGTGAACACTTGGGTATTGAACTTCTTGAAGGCGAATACGCCCTTGAAGCGTGGCTTGAAGAAGCCAAAGGGTTGGAATGCGAACCTGAAAAAGGGAAGCGCTGTGAGATGTGCTTCACTTCCCGCCTCAATGCCTCGGCCCAAAAAGCGGTGGAGCTGGGCATTAAGCGTATTACAACCACCTTGCTCATGAGTCCTAAAAAATCCCTCCCACAGCTTGAAAGTGCCGCCAAAGAGGTGGAGCGCGCCTTTGGTGTGACCTTTGTGTCGGTGGATTTTCGCAAAGGCGGGGGTACCCAAGCCCAGTTTGCTTTAGCTAAGGAAGCGGGGTTGTACCAACAAAATTATTGCGGGTGTGTGTTTGCCCTTAGTGCCCAACGCAACGCCCAAAACAAGCCCTGTGTGGAGCTAGTTTCTTCGCTTGCCAACCAAACCCAACCCGGCTCCATTCATGAGCGTTTGGAGCTCTACGAAACGTCCCAATCCAAACGCCGCCAACGCTTTTTAAATTACCGGTTAAACCACGCACGGGTGATGCAAGAAGGGCGGGCGATTCCTTCGTATGTGTTGTTTTATTCCCTGCCTAGCAAGCCACTGCTTCAAGGGGAGTGGAAAGAGATGCAAGAGGGCGTAGCCTTGTTTTCCAAAGAACCCGCTTTGATGCTCACCCTAGCGGCGTTTAACGCCCTTGCAATGACGCAGTTTCAAAGCCTAAAAGACCTTTTAGCCACACCTGTGGAGGTTGAAAAAGAGTTACATGTAAGGCAAAAACTCGAAGGAACACTTTTCTCTTTAACGCCCATTCTTGTGGTTGAACATATCCCCCAAGGCAAAACAACCCTTTCCCTAGAGGCGACACTCTTTGAGGATGTTAGAGAACTTTTAGCAACCTTTCGCTAAAATTGACAGATTTTGCTTATGAGGTACTTATGATCGATATTAATGAAATTCAAACCATTCTTCCCCACCGCTATCCGCTGCTACTCATCGACCGTGTTACGGAGATGGAGGCGGGGAAATCCATCGTTGCGTATAAAAACGTCACCATCGGCGAACAGGTGTTCCAAGGCCATTTTCCGGGGCATCCCATTTACCCTGGTGTGATGATTATCGAGGGCATGGCCCAAGCGGGCGGTGTGTTGGCATTTAAAAGCATGGCACCCAGTGCTCAAGAAGAAACCAAAGAAAAAGTGGTTTATTTTATGAGCATCGACAGGGCCAAGTTTCGCGCACCTGTTACGCCCGGTGACAAACTCGAATACCGCCTTAGCGTGCTGAAACATAAAGGGGCTATTTGGGTGCTAGACGCCAAAGCCTACGTGGATGAGAAGCTAGTGGCCGAGGCCGAGCTTAAAGCCATGATTGTAGACAAATAAATGCCACAGATTCATCCTACTGCCACCGTTGAAACAGGCGCCGCTTTAGCCAAAGACGTCACGGTCGGCCCTTATGCGTTTGTGAGTGCCGAGGCTACGCTTCATGGGGGAGTTGAGGTGATGCAAGGGGCGCAAGTGTGTGGAAAAACCACCTTGCATGAGGGGGTAAAGGTACACCAATACGCCATCATCGGCACCCCGCCCCAAGACCTTGGCTACCAAAAAGAAGACGATGTGGGCGTGGTGATTGGGGCGCGTACCATTGTGCGCGAATTTGCGACCATTAACGCAGGCACCAAAAAAGGCGGCGGCACGACACGTATCGGTGAGGATTGTTTTATCATGATTTACTGCCACATTGGGCATGATTGCCAAGTGGGAGACCGTGTTATCATGGCCAACAATGCTACCTTGGCGGGTCATGTGGAGATAGGCTCTTATACGGTCATTGGTGGGTTGACACCCATTCACCAGTTTGTGAAAGTGGGTGAGGGCTGTATGATTGGCGGGGCCAGTGCCATTAGCCAAGACATCCCGCCTTTTTGCCTTGCTGAGGGAAACCGTGCTTTGGTACGGGGGCTCAATGCCATCGGCCTTCGACGACGGTTTGACAAAGAAACAATTGGTGCGCTCAAAGAAGCGTACCGGCAGTTATTTCGGGGCACATTGCCTATCAAAGAAAGCGCACAAGCACTGCTTGAAAAAAGTAGCAATCCCCAAGTGCAAACATTGTGCCGTTTTATCCTAACAACAAAACGGGGAATCCCATACGAGAGGGCAGGTCAAGATGAATTATAGAGAATGTAGTTTTTGTGGCGCGAAAGAGGGAAATGACACCCGTTTAATCGCAGGCAACCATGTGTATATTTGCGAGCATTGCGTTATTTCAGCCCACAAGATTTTCTTTGGAGAGACCAAAGAAAGCGAAACGATTAAAGCCTCAGAGCGAGAGCTTTTAGTACCTAAAGCACTTAAGGCCATGTTGGATGAGTTTGTCATCGGCCAAGAAAAAGCCAAGCGCGTCTTTTCCGTAGGCGTATACAACCACTACAAGCGTATTTTCAAACAAAACCTGGTGCACGAAGATGACACAGAAATTTCCAAGTCGAATATTTTGCTCATCGGACCAACGGGAAGCGGAAAAACACTCATGGCGCAAACCATGGCCAAATTTTTGGACGTGCCTATTGCCATTTGTGATGCCACAAGCCTCACCGAAGCGGGGTATGTGGGGGAAGACGTGGAAAACATTTTAACCCGTTTGCTCCAAGCTGCGGATGGGGATGTGAAAAAAGCAGAGCAAGGTATCGTGTTTGTGGATGAGATTGATAAAATCGCCCGCATGAGCGAAAACCGCTCCATTACCCGTGATGTTTCAGGGGAAGGGGTACAACAAGCACTTTTAAAAATCATCGAAGGTAGCGTGGTCAATATCCCACCAAAAGGGGGACGCAAGCACCCTAACCAAGAGTTTATTCAAATCGACACTTCTAACATTTTGTTTGTGTGTGGCGGTGCCTTTGATGGTATGGAAGAAATCATCAAACGCCGCATCGGCAACAATGTCTTAGGCTTTGGCCAAGAAAAACGCGGCAAGAGCGAAGAAGAAGGGTTGTTAGAACTCATTGAGCCGGATGATTTGGTGCATTATGGCCTCATTCCTGAGCTTATTGGCCGTTTACATGTAGTGGCGACCTTGGGCAAGATTGGGCAAGAAGAGATGGTGCGTATCCTCACCGAACCTAAAAATGCTATTTTCAAACAATACAAAAAACTCTTTGCCATCGACAGGGCAGATTTGGCCTTTGAACCCGAAGCCCTTGAAGCAGTAGCAAGCTTGGCTATCAAGCGTAAAACGGGGGCAAGGGGACTGCGAAGCATCATGGAAGAGTTGATGGTTGATATCATGTACGAACTCCCTGAGCTAGAAGGGTATGAAATCCTTATCACAGAAGATACGGTTATAAATGGCACCAAACCCTTGTACATCAAAAAAGATAAAAAAAGCGCGTAGCGCACAAAAGGCAATGTGAATGATATTAGATCAGTTAATCGGTTTTTTCTCTAGCGATATGAGTATCGACCTTGGTACGGCCAATACCTTAGTGCTTGTCAAAGGCAGGGGTATCATCATCAACGAACCCTCCGTTGTAGCAGTACAGCGCGATAAATTTGGGCGCCAAAAGATTTTAGCTGTAGGCCACGAAGCTAAAGAGATGGTGGGAAAAACCCCTGGGGACATCGAGGCTATCCGCCCCATGCGCGATGGGGTGATTGCAGATTTTGACATGACCGAAAAGATGATTCGCTACTTCATTGAAAAAGCCCACAAACGCAAAAGCTTTTTACGCCCACGCATCATCATCTGTGTGCCTTATGGCTTAACACAAGTGGAGCGCAAAGCGGTGCGTGAGTCTGCCATGAGTGCGGGCGCGCGGGAAGTGTTTTTGATTGAAGAGCCTATGGCGGCGGCTATTGGTGCAGGGTTGCCCATCCGTGAACCTCAGGGAAGCTTGGTGGTAGACATCGGCGGTGGTACGACGGAGATTGGTGTGGTTTCATTAGGGGGTTTGGTTATTAGCAAATCCATCCGCACCGCAGGGGATAAAATCGACATGTCTATTGTGGATTATGTCAAACGCAAATACAACCTGCTTATCGGCGAACGTACGGGCGAACAGATTAAAATCGAAGTGGGCAGTGCGGTGGCTCTTGATTCGGAACTTTCCATGATGGTCAAAGGCCGCGACCAAGTGAGCGGGTTATTGAGCCGCATTGAACTGACCAGCGAAGACGTGCGTGAAGCTATGCGTGAACCGTTGAAAGAGATTGCCGACGCACTCAAAGACGTACTTGAAGTGATGCCGCCAGATTTAGCAGGGGACATCGTGGAAAACGGCGTGGTGCTCACGGGTGGTGGTGCGTTGATTCGGGGTATTGACAAATACTTGGCTGACATCGTGAAATTGCCGGTGTTTGTTGCGGATGAGCCGTTGTTGGCCGTGGCTAAAGGTACGGGCAAGGCTTTGGAAGAGATTCAGCTTTTACAACAATTGGCGAATGAGTAGTAAGCTTAAATTTTTTTTTATCATTGGGGCATTTATCTTTGTCTCATTGAAATATGGGGGAAATGCACGGGGTATGGTGGCGGATTTTTCAACCGCCGTGACCACGGGCTATTTAACAACCCTTGAGCGCGCTAAAACGTGGACGCAAGACTACCTTGCGCAACGGGATGCTATTAGATTGCTTCGTGCACACAACAGTGAATTGGAGCGTTCAGCCCTTCTTTCCATTGCCTTTGCGGGGAAGCTCAACGCGCTATTAAAAGACCACGAAAAACCGCCTTATGCACCGAGTGTCAAATTGGTGCAAGCGGTTTCGTATGTGAACCTAAGTAACTATCACCGCGTGTGGCTTGATTTTGAAGATGCCAACCAATCACGCATTTACGGATTATTGCACCAAGGGAATACAGCAGGGATTGTGATTTTTGACCAAGGAAGACCTCTGGGCTTGCTTCAAGGTGACCCTAAGTCTATCTTTTCTGTTTCCGTGGGCGAAGACCACATTCCTGGGGTTGCGATGGGAAACAACCAGTACATTCAAGTGCGCTACATTCCCATGTGGATGGAACCAAAAGTGGGGGATGAAGTGACCACAAGCGGGATGGATGAAATCTTTTTTGCGGGGGTTCCTGTGGGAAAAGTGATAGAGGTGATTCAAGAAGAGTCTTACCAAAGTGCGGTTGTGTTGCCCTACACGCAGGTCAAGGCGCCCGTGTACATGTACGTTGTTGAGTAGAATTATAAAGGTTAGACCAAAGCCCTTGGTGGGTTTTTGTGTAAACTTTGAGCGAGGAATAAGCGATGCCAAAACGTGAAGACATAAAAACGATTTTACTCATAGGTTCAGGCCCCATTATCATTGGGCAAGCGTGTGAATTTGACTACTCTGGAACACAAGCTGCTAAAACACTCAAAGAGCTTGGATACCGTGTGGTACTCATTAACTCCAATCCCGCGACGATTATGACAGACCCAGAATTTGCTGACCGCACCTATATTGAGCCTATCACCCAAGAGGTGATTGAACGTATTATTGAAAAAGAAAAAGTGGACGCCATTTTGCCTACCATGGGAGGCCAAACTGCCCTTAATGCGGCCATGAAATTGTACGAAGGTGGCAGGTTGGGGGAGATTATTTTCCTTGGCGCAAACCCAGAAGCCATCAAAAAAGGCGAAGACCGCCAAGCCTTTAAAGAAGCGATGCAAAAGATTGGCATGGATTTGCCCAAAAGCCAATACGCCTATTCGATGGATGAAGCCATGAAAGCGGCTGCAAACATCGGGTTTCCGTTGATGATTCGCGCTTCTTATACCCTCGCGGGGGGCGGTAGTGGGGTAGCTTTTAATATTGATGAGTTTAAAGAATTGGCAGAAACAGGGTTGGAAATCAGCCCGATTAATGAAATCCTCATCGAAGAGTCGTTGCTAGGGTGGAAAGAATACGAGATGGAGGTCATTCGTGACCGTGCCGATAACTGCATCATCGTCTGTTCTATCGAAAACGTAGACCCTATGGGTGTGCACACGGGAGATTCTGTTACCGTCGCGCCCGCACTTACCTTGACGGACAAAGAGTACCAAAAAATGCGCAATGCCTCCTTTGCCATTTTGCGCGAGATTGGCGTGGATACGGGCGGGTCAAACGTCCAATTTGCTGTGCATCCCCAAACGGGACGCATGATTGTCATCGAGATGAATCCGCGCGTAAGCCGCTCTTCCGCCCTTGCTTCTAAAGCGACGGGCTATCCTATTGCAAAAGTGGCAACCTTGTTGGCAGTGGGCTTTACCCTTGATGAAATTACCAATGACATCACGGGCACGCCAGCGAGTTTTGAGCCAGTGATTGACTACATTGTGACTAAAATCCCCCGCTTTACCTTTGAAAAATTCCCTCAGGCAAACTCCACCCTGACCACGTCCATGAAAAGCGTGGGTGAAGTCATGGCTATTGGCCGGACCTTTAAAGAGTCCTTCCAAAAAGCCTTGTGTTCCATGGAGACAGGCTGGTCGGGGTTTGAGTTTGTGAAGGTGAGCGATGAAGAGCTGATTAAAGACATTCGCCGTCCGCATAGCGACCGTATGTTGTACGTTGCAGATGCTTTTGGACGCGGGTTTAGCGTCGAAGAGGTGCACGCGTGGAGCAAGATTGACCCGTGGTTTTTGAACCAGTTTAAAGAGTTGATGGAGTTTGAAAAATGCATCGATATGGACATTTTAAACGACGAACCCTTGTTGCGCGAAGCTAAAACCATGGGTTTTTCAGACAAGATGATTGCCAAGCTTATCAACCGTCAAGACAATTTAGAACTCACGCAAAATGACATTTACACCGCTAGAATGCGCCTTGGTATTGACTTTGAATACAACGAAGTGGACACCTGCGCGGCAGAGTTTAAAGCCCTTACGCCTTACTTGTACTCTTCCACTAACATTACCCGTTTGCCCAAAACCCCTGTTGTTAAAAGCGACAAAAAGAAAGTCATGATTATTGGCGGTGGGCCAAATCGCATTGGACAAGGGATTGAGTTTGATTATTGTTGTGTGCATGCGGCCTATGCCCTTAAGGACATGGATGTGACGACCATCATGTACAACTGCAACCCTGAAACCGTCTCCACCGATTATGACACCAGCGATATTTTGTACTTTGAACCTATCGATTTTGAACACGTGCGCAGCGTGGTGGAAAAAGAGCAACCCGATGGGGTGATTGTCCATTTTGGGGGGCAAACTCCACTCAAGCTTGCCAAGCGTTTAACGGTCATTGGCGCTAAGATTATTGGTACCACGGCACGGGTCATTGACATGGCAGAAGACCGTGAAAAATTTGCAGGATTTTTACGCAAATACGACATCAAGCAACCTGAAAATGATACCGCAACCAGTGAAAAAGAGGCTTTAGAAAAAGCCTCTAAGATTGGTTATCCCGTACTTGTGCGCCCCAGTTATGTCCTTGGCGGCCGTGCCATGCGCACGGTGTACAGCGAAGAGGAACTGCGCACTTACATGAACGAAGCGGTGAGCGTGAGCCATAACTCTCCTGTGTTGTTGGATAAATTTTTAGATAACGCCATTGAATTGGATGTGGACGCGATTTGCGATGGCAAAGAAGTCTACATCGGCGGCATCATGCAGCACATCGAAGAAGCGGGCATTCACAGCGGAGACAGCGCGTGTTCGTTGCCTGCTATTAGCATCAGCGAGCGTTTGCTCAAAGAAGTGGAAACCCAAACCAAAACCATCGCCTTAAATCTGGGGGTCGTGGGATTGATGAACATCCAATACGCTATTCACAATGACGCCTTGTATATGATTGAGGTGAACCCACGCGCAAGCCGTACGGTGCCTTTTGTGAGCAAAGCCACAGGCGTGCCTTTGGCAAAAGTAGCGACCCGTGTGATGTTTCAGGGCAATTTGCGCGAAGCCTTGGCCTTTTACGATACCTTCAAAGTGGTGACCGAAGAAAACGGTATTTTAAAACCCAAGATGAAGGGTCACATTGCCGTCAAAGAAGCGGTCTTTCCATTCAATAAACTCCAAGGGGCAGACCTTATCCTTGGTCCAGAGATGAAATCCACAGGCGAAGTGATGGGCATTAGCGACTCTTTTGCCATCTCTTTTGCTAAGAGCCAGATTGCATCCCATAATATTTTGCCTAAAAAAGGCACGGTGTTTGTCTCTCTCACCGATGTTGACAAAGCCCACGCCAAAGACATTGGGATGAAATTTGAAGCCCTTGGCTTTAAAGTGCTTGCCACTTCAGGAACCTACAAAGTCTTGGAAGAAGCAGGCGTGAAAGTGGAGTTTGTGTACAAGATTAGCGAAGGTCGTCCCAACGTGGAAGACATGCTTAAAAATAAAGAGATTGACTTGGTCATCAACACCAGCGATAACAAATCCAGCAAAGACGATGCTAAAAAAATTCGCCAATCGGTCTTGCGCTTTAAAATCCCCTATTTTACGACCATTGCCGCCGCTCTTGCTGCGACAAAGGCCATTGAAGCGATTCAAAACGAAAGTGCATTGGAACCCAAAGCCTTGCAAGATTACCTGGGCTAAAGATGAATCCCCACTGCGTGTATTTGGTTCAAACCGACACGACAGTGGGGTTTTTGTCTCAAGATAAAGCCAAACTCAACGCCATCAAAGGGCGTGACCCCGACCAGCCTTGCTTAAAAAGCGTGGCTACATGTAAAGAACTCCAAACCCACGTGCGGGTTCCCAATGCTTTTAAAAAATGGGTAAGATACGCTAAGAAAACGACTTTTTTATTTCCCAATGGCGAGGCCTTGCGACGGGTGAGTGACCCCGAGCATGGGACTTTTTTGCGGCCGTTTGGGTGGATGTATTCCACTTCGGCCAACCCAACGGGTCAGGGGTTTGATGTGGTGTTTGCCAAAGCGCAAGCAGACGTGGTGGTGGAAGACGCGCGCGGTTTTTTTGAAGCCCCACCCTCGCGCTTGATTCAACTTGGGCGCAACCGTGCAAGGAGAAAGCGATGAGCTATAAACTAGTCAATGGGTTTATTTTTGGGGTTATTTTGGTGCTCATGGTGGATTTTTTGGTGTTTATTGGGCTCAAACTTCATTATTTTGATGCGTTAGGTATTGCCGAATACTTCAACGTCTATTTTTTTGACCACCAGCCTTTCTTGCTCTTGGGTATAGGCGCTTTGGCGTTGGGATTTGGTATGCTTTACACCCGTTTTGCCAAAAAAATACAGTGGGCGTATTTGGCAGTGCTTGGCTTAAGTGCTTTAACGCTCATTGAGCCTGTGGGAATGGCACTAGGGGAGCAGTTTTTTCTTAAACCCGACCAACAGTTTCGCGTCGGCACGACCAATTTTCGCGCCGACTTGTTGTACGAAGGACGCTATGCCATCTACGTCCAACGCGCAGACATGGCCAACACGATTAGGATTTTAAAAACTGACGTTACGTGGATTCAAGAGGGTTTTTAGAGGCAAGCAGGGTTTTAATCGCGAGGCTTGCAAGGGCGAGCCCAAAACTTCCTGTGACCCCTACAAAACTTCCCAATGCCGTGCAATTGGGCGGTTCGCTTGAATACACTACTTGCAAATCCCCCTCAAAGCCCGCTTTGCGCAATTCGTAGCGAAACTTTTTTGCTAGGGCATCTTGTTTGGTGTTCCAAATAGAGTCAATGCAAATGCGCGTGGGATCAAGGCGTTTTGCCCCGCCCATGGAACACACCAATTTCTCCTTTACATGTAAGGCCAAAGCAACCTTGGCGCGCATGTCATCGATGGCATCAATTACCACATCATAGGCACTAAAATCATGGGCTTTAATCCACGCCTCATCCACCCTTACATGTAAGGGAGTAAGCGAAGGATACAAGGTGGCCAAGCGATGCACTTTGACTTCACCTACCGCCTCACTGCCAATTTGCCTGTTTTGGTTGGTAATCTCGTACGTGTCCGCATCCACGATGGTAATTTTGCCTATGCCCGTGCGTACCAATGCATCCAAACAAAAACTTCCCACACCCCCCACACCCAAAAGAAGGATGTGCGCGTTTTGGAGGTGTTCAAAAGCACTTTCGCCAAAGAGCAGTTTAACCCGGTCGTACCGCGAGGCTACGCTAGCCATGTGTCTAGCCTTTGCATTTCATCGTAGGCGCTTAAGTCTAGGTGGATAGGGGTGATGGAAACGTAATTTTCTCCCACGGCGGTAAGGTCACAGAATTTTTTGTCGGTGGCTTTCCATTGGAGTGCGGGCGCGCCAATCCAGTAGTACTCTAATCCGCGTGGATTGCGGTGCAAATGGGCTTCGTTGCCATAAACCCGTTTGCCCAAACTCGTGACACGCATTCCACGACACGCACTTGGCGCGCAAGGGGGAATGTTGACATTTAAAAAACGCCGTTTGCCAAGGGGGAAGCCTTCGGTCAAGACTTTGTGGGCGAGGGTGGTTGCTGTTTCCTTGGCTAATTCAAACCCAAAACGGTCCAAAGAAGCACCTCCTCGTTCAAAGACCTGAGAAAAAGCGATGGCAGGGATGCCTTGCAACACCGCTTCCATGGCGGCACTGGCCGTGCCACTGTAGGTGATATCTTCCCCTAAATTTGCCCCAAGGTTAATGCCACTAACAACCAAGTCAGGCCTTTTGTCTTCGTTGAAAAGGGCGTGCAAGGCGAGGTAAATACAATCAGAAGGCGTGCCATCATCTAGCTTAAAAAAATCATCGGCAATTTGCACAAAACGCAAGGGGCGCGTGAGGGTCAAAGAGTGCCCGCAAGCCGATTTTTCGGTGGTTGGAGCCACAACACTCACATCGCCAAGGGGGCGCATGGCTTCGACAAGGGCCAGTAACCCTTCGCTTTCAAAGCCGTCATCGTTGGTGATTAAGATTCGTTTTTTTTGCATCAAGACCTCATGGTGTAGCGTTTTAAATTTCCTGAAAGACGCAGAGTTAACGCATGGCATTATAGCAAAAGGTTCGTGCAATCCAAGGCGAGCTCTAAGGGGGCAAAATACTAAAAATAATCAGAGTTTTAAAATTATGCATATTTTTAGTAAAATGTAAGATTTAATAAAGCTCCAAGTTTTACTTTACTATTATGAAAATAGGCCCATATTTTGGGCTAATTTATTACTTTAAGGAGTAACCATGAGACCAAATGGAGTATTACGATTGGCGCTTATGGCATTTTTTCTGATGTCATCTATGCACGCAGCAACGTGGAAGTATGCCATGGGCGAAGGCGAGAGCGACCCGCAGGGGATTTACGCCATGAAGTTTAAAGAGGAGATTGAAAAAAACTCCAACCACAAGATTCAAGTGTATCCTGTGGGAACCTTGGGCGAAGAAGCCGACATTTTGGAGCAAGCACAAGCAGGCTTGTTGCAGTTTGTAGGCCAATCCACGGGCTACATGGGTGCGAGCATTCCTGAAATGGATGTCTTTTTTGTGCCCTATTTGATGCCCACCGACCCCCAACAATTGGATGTTTTTTTTAAACAGGGTAAAGCCATTAATGGCATGTTTCCTGAAATCTTTCGTGAGCATGGGATGGAGCTTTTAGCCATGTTTCCTGAGGGCGAACAAGTGGTCACGACTATGAAAGAGTTTCGCTCCCCTGAGGATTTGCGCGGCATAAAAATTCGCACCATGCCCTCACCCTTGTTGCTTGAAACCTACAAAGCCTTTGGGGCTTCACCCATCGCGATGAGTTGGGGAGATTTGATTGGGGCCCTGAAAACCAACATGGTTGATGGCCAAGAAAACCCTGCGGTGTGGATTGAAGCTTATGGGTTGGACGGATTATCTAAGGTGATGACGTACATGGGGCACAACCATTTCACTGCCACCGCGATGGCCAACTTAGATTTTTTTAATAGCCTTGGACAAGAAGACCAAACCCTCATCCGTAACGCCGCCGCTGTGGCCCGTGAGCATGTTTTGGAAGTGGCTCAAGAGTTTGATGCCATAGGGCGTGAAAAAATCAAAGCCAAAAACCCAGACTATAAGATTGTGCACCTTAGTGAAGAAGAGCGCGCGCGCTTTCGTGCCCGTACCACTTCGGTGGAAGAGGCGTTCGTAAAACGCGCAGGCAAACGGGGTGAAGAAGTATTAAAACAAATGAAAGCTGACTTAGCACAGGCAACCAAGTAAAAACAAAAGAGAGGGCGCTTTTGCATTGCCCTCTCTTTACATGTAAGGATTTAGGATGAAAGGATTAGGCCATTCCTCTGGTGTGTTGGGCTTTGTCGATCGGCAAATTAGCAGACTTGAGGGATTGATATTGGCGGTGAGCGTGTTGCTCATGGCGACCAATACGATAGTGGGCGTGGTAAGCCGTTTTGTGTTTGACCACTCTTTGGTGTTTACAGAAGAACTCAATAGCATTTTTATTGTGATGGTGACTTTCGCGGGGATTAGCTACGCGGCGCGCCAAGGAAGGCACATTCGCATGTCGGCGATTTTTGACACCTTTCCCGACTGGCTGCGCAAGGGGTTTATGATCGTCATTGCTACGCTAACTGCGGGGATGATGTTTTTTTTGTGCTACTACGCGGTTGATTATATCAACACGATGTACAGCAAAGGGCGCATCATGCCTGCCCTTGGGATTCCAGTGTATTGGATGTACATCTGGGTGCCTGTGGGGCTTTTTATGACGGGAGTGCAGTATGTGTTAACCGTCATCCAAAACCTGCGTCAAAAAGACATTTACCTCTCCACAGAAGTGTTGGACGGGTACGGTGATATAGATGCCGACATTGAAGTATAAGGGGAACCCATGGCAGTGATGATTTTTTCTATTATGGTTGGGTTGCTTTTGTTGGGGTTTCCCATGATGATTCCCTTGTTAGCAGGGGCGGCCGTTGGGTTTTACGAACTCTTTGGGGATTTTGGCAGAATGGAGTTTATGATTCAACAGATGATGGCGGGTATTCGCCCTTCTTCGCTCATCGCCGTGCCGATGTTTATCCTCTCCGCAGACATCATGACACGCGGGCAATCCGCAGGACGGTTGATT
Organism: Sulfurospirillum sp. HTRB-L1; assembly: GCF_059415125.1. Taxonomy (NCBI): domain Bacteria; kingdom Pseudomonadati; phylum Campylobacterota; class Epsilonproteobacteria; order Campylobacterales; family Sulfurospirillaceae; genus Sulfurospirillum; species Sulfurospirillum sp. HTRB-L1. Next base: position 257,421 of record NZ_JCAHZR010000002.1, on the reverse strand, counting down.
GATTTGGTTATGGCCTTCGTGGGACACATCAAAGGGGGCTTAGCCGTGAGTACGGCTTCGGCATGTACGCTTTTTGGAGCCGTGTCTGGCTCCACGCAAGCAACGGTGGTTGCCGTTGGGTCGCCGTTGCGCCCAAGGCTAAAACAAGGCGGGTATAAAGATTCGTTTATCTTGGCGTTGATTGTAAATTCCAGCGACATTGCTTTTTTGATTCCTCCAAGTATTGGGATGATTATCTACGGTGTGGTCTCCAAGACCTCTATCCCTGAACTTTTTATTGCGGGCATTGGGCCAGGACTGTTGATTTTGGCGATGTTTTCGGCCTACAGTGTGTTTTACGCCTATAAGCACAACATTCCCACGGAACCAAAAAGTTCGTGGAAAGAGCGGGCCATTGCGGTGTACAGGGCGCTGTGGCCCTTAGGGTTTCCTTTTATTATCCTTGGGGGGATTTTTACGGGTATTTTTAGCCCAACCGAAGCGGCGGCGGTGAGTGTGGCCTATGCTGTTATCTTGGAAATGGTCGTGTTTAGAACCATGGGGGTGCGTGCGTTGTATGAAACGGCCAAATCTACGGGCTTGGTTACGGCGGTGGTGTTTATCCTTGTGGCTTCGGGTGCCGCTTTTGCGTGGGTGCTTTCTTTTGCGCAAGTGCCGCAAGAGATTTTAGCGTCCATTGGGATTTATGAAATGAGCTCCCTTGGGGTGCTTGGGGTGATTTCTGTCGCCTTTTTTGTTGGGTGCATGTTTGTTGACCCTATTGTAGTGATTTTAGTTTTGGTACCTATCTTTGCACCGGTGGTGGAAAGTGTGGGACTAGACCCTGTACATGTAGGAACAGTGATTACCCTGCAAGTGGCCATTGGCTCAGCAACCCCTCCCTTTGGGTGTGATATTTTTACTGCCATTGCGGTGTTTAAACGGCCGTATATTGAAGTGGTAAAAGGGACGCCACCGTTTATTTTCATGCTTTTAAGTGTGGCCGTGTTGTTGGTCTTTTTCCCACAAATCGCCCTGTTTTTAAGGGATGTTGCGTTTAGATAAGGAGGGGTTATGTTTACGAAAATTTTAGTGCCCATTGATGGTTCGGACCTTGCCTTTGAAGCCTTGGATGTGGCGTGTGAAGTGGCCAAGACATACAAGGGCCAGATAATGATTTTATCGATTTTCCGCCATCACAGTGCGATGGAGCGGTCTTTTTCCATGGCTTCGGGCTCTAAAAATCCAGAAAGCTTGGATGCTGTACTCAGTGCGTATGCTAAGGAGATTGTAGAAGAAGGCAAAGCCCGCGCTAGGGCCCATGGCGTAGAAGCGGTGCGGGGGTTTGTGCGTGGCGGGCAGGTGGCAAAGCAGATTTTAGCCTTTGCAAAAAGCAATGAGATTGATTTGATTGTCATTGGGACGCAAGGGCAGGGGGATTTGAGCGGTTATCTTTTGGGCGGCGTGTCTCAAAAAGTCGCAGGACTTGCTCAGTGTCCTGTGCTTGTGGTGTGAGGGTTCTTTACCGCGGGTTTGTTATAATGCTCCAAAATTTTCCAAAGGATTTTCGTGCTCGCTTTTAAGTGTCTGATGAGGGTGGTTTTACAATACGGCGTGCACGTCCAATGAAACTGCTCGTTAGTGCCCTAGAGCCCTCGGCCAATCTTCACCTTGAACCCGTCCTTAACGCGCTTGGGCCTGTGGAGCTTTTTGGGATTTTTGACCCACGTTTTGGCACGCCTCACTTGCCTTCATCGGATTTTTCGGTGATGGGATTTTTGGACGTGGTGCCCAAAATTGCTATGGCAAAGCGTGCTATCAAGGCGTTGGTGGCCTTGGCAAAAACCGTGGATCGTGTGTTGCTGATTGATTCACCCGCTTTTAACCTCCCCTTGGCAAAAGCCATCAAAGAAGCCCATCCGCAGGTAAAAATCACCTATTACATTCTCCCTCAAGTGTGGGCGTGGAAGGCTAAACGCGCTGCCAAAGTGGAAGCCTATTGCGACAACCTTGCGTCGATTTTACCCTTTGAGTCCCGTTGGTATCCTTCTGCTGTGTTTGTGGGCCACCCCTTACTTGATGAAATCAAAGAGGTGAAAACCTCCCTTACATGTAAGGGAAAAATCGCTTTTTTGCCCGGAAGCCGTCCCAAAGAAATCGCTAGGTTGATGCCACTTTTCAAAGAAGTGGCAAGCCGTCTTGACAAAGAAGCGCAACTGGTCATCCCTCCGTTTATTGACCCCGAAACCATCCCTGCGCTTTATGGCGACATCACCGGCTTTACGCCCGTTTTTAATACCCATAAAGCACTCTTTGAGAGCGATTTTGCCTTCGTGTGCTCAGGAACAGCTACCCTAGAAGCAGCGCTCATTGGCACCCCTTTTGTGCTTGCTTATCGCGCCCATTGGTTTGATTTTGCGGTGGCAAAGCGCTTGGTTAAGCTCCCTTATGTTGGCCTTGCCAATATCATCCTTGGGTTTATGGGAAAAGCACCCTTGCACGAAGAATTACTCCAAGATGCCGTGTGCGTGCAAAGCCTTCTTGAGGCGTATGCGCGCATGGATGGTAGCGTCTTTTTGGAGCGTTCCAAGGCCCTTGGCGCCTTGCTAGAACACGGAAGCGCAGAGCACGTTGCTGCAATGATTAGGGTATAATACCCCTTATTTTTATGAGAAGGAAATGGATATGCAACATGAACCAATGACATGTTATGGGTATGAAAAACTTGAAGCAGAACTTAATGACCTTAAAAAAGTGCAACGTCCTCAGATTGTCCAAGAGATTGACATCGCGCGTTCTCATGGCGACTTAAAAGAAAACGCAGAATACCACGCCGCCAAAGAAAAACAAGCGTTTATTGAATCGCGTATTCACGAATTAAGCAATCTATTGAGCCGTGCAAAGATCGTAGACCCGTGTGCGTATGAACACGATTGTATTCGGTTTGGCTCAACCGTTACCTTGGAAAATTTGCAAACCGAAACGACCATCAAATACACCATCGTAGGGGTGACAGAGAGCAACTTAGAGCGTGGGCTCATCTCCGTGGGCTCACCTTTGGCAAAGCAATTAATGGGAAAAAAAGAAGGCGATGAGGTGACCGTTAGGTTGCCAGCGGGCGACCAAGAGTACGAAGTACTAGAGGTCGTGTACCAAACTATCGTTTTTGAGTAAGGAGAAGCCATGCAAGAAACAATCAACGTCGCCGTTATTGGTGCAAGCGGATACACGGGGCTAGAGTTATTAAAGATTTTAACCGTTCACCCCCGCTTTAAGGTGTGTTATGTGGGCACAAGTGAAGGGGGCGAAGAGATTATCGCGATGCATCCCTCTTTGAAAAACGTGGTGAGTGGCAAAGCGGAAAAAAGCGACGCAAATGCCATCGCAAAGGTGGCCAGTTTGGCCTTTTTGGCACTTCCTCACCAAGCGTCTATGGGATTTGCCAAGGAGCTTTTGGCATTGGGCGTGAAGGTGATTGACCTTTCGGCGGATTACCGTTTGACCCAGTCGGTGTACGAAGCCCATTATTGTCCACATGAAGACCCAACAAACCTTGCTCACGCCGTGTACGGGTTGCCAGAATTTTACCGCAAACCCCTCGCTTCGGCGTCATTGGTAGCAAATCCAGGGTGCTACCCGACCGCGACATTGTTGGCCCTCGTACCTTTTTTGCCTTACATGCGCCCCAACACGCCTATCATTGTGGATGCCAAAAGTGGGATTTCAGGGGCGGGAAAAAAGCCCAATCCTGTGACGCAATTTGTTTCTATCAATGAAAATATGATGGCGTACAATCCCTTGTCCCATCGCCACGAACCCGAGATTAAAGAGCAGTTGTTCAAACACTCAGGGGAACAAAAACAAGTTTGCTTTGTGCCCCAGCTCATCCCCGTAACACGGGGCATGTTGGTCAATGCGTACGTGCAGTTAAGCGAAAGCATCGACCCCCTTGCGGTGCTTGAAGCATACTACGCCAACGAGCCCTTTGTGCGCATCCGCCGTGAACCTGTGAGCCTTAAAGCAACCGCAGGAAGCCATTTTTGTGACATTTTTGCCAAAGAAAAAGAGGGGGTGTTGTTTTTGTCTTCCTCTATCGACAACTTACTGCGTGGGGCCTCTTCTCAAGCAGTGGTAAATGCCAATATTGTGTGCGGTTTAGACGAATACATGGGGATTCCAACCCTTAGCTATGTGCCCTAAGCCTACTCTTGAAACTGGGGCAATTTTTATTGCCGATGCACACGAAAACGCGCAACGGGACTTTTTACATCGGTTTTTTTTAGAACTTGAAGCGGGGGGCATTCCCCTGCCTCCCCAACTCTTTCTCATGGGGGATATGTTTGACTTGCTTGTGGGGGACATCTCTTACACGACCACATTGCACCGTGCATTGATTGGCCGTATTGATGCGATGGCACAAAAGATTCCCGTGTATTATCTTGAGGGCAATCACGACTTTAACCTCTCTAGTGTTTTTTCCCACGTGCACGTTATTCCCATTGGTTTGCAACCCTTACATGTAAAGACATCCGCAGGGGAAGCCTTGGTGTTACACGGGGATAAGTATGGCTTGGGTTTGCACCCTTTATACACACGTCTGATTCGCTCCCACGGCCTTTTGCGCGTACTTGAATGGTGCGATACGCACACCAACAACGCCCTTTCTAAAAAATTGCTCCGGTTTTTGGGCCAAAAGCACATTTGCAAAACCCTTGAAAATTTTGAACCCTTGACACAAGCACGACTCACCCATTATCCACTGCAAGGATGCGTGGCGGTCTTGGAAGGGCATTTTCACCAAGGAGTGGTGTTTGAAGTGCCAGAAAAGAGGCAATATATTAACTTTCCGAGTTTTGCGTGTGACCAAAGTTATTTTGTTGTACAATGCGCCAACAGCATACACTGTGCCAAACAGTATTTAAGGGGCAACAATGTTTGACGATAACGTGCTCAAAGTGGGCTCGAACGAAATGGAATTGGTCGATTTTCGCATTTTTAAGCAAGAAAAAGACCGCGTGTACGAGGGGATTTATGGCGTGAATGTCGCCAAAGTCCGGGAAATCATCAAGATTCCAAACCTCACTGAACTCCCTGGTGTTCCTGAATACATTGAAGGAATTTTTGATTTGCGGGGTGTGGTGATTCCTGTGGTAAACCTTGCCACATGGATGAACATCCAAGAACCTACCCAAATGAACATCAAGCCTCGGATTATCATTGCGGAATTTAGCAATATTCTCATCGGGTTTATTGTCCACGAAGCCAAACGCATTCGGCGCATCAGTTGGGATGACATTGAACCTGCCTCTTTTGCAACGGGTGTGGGCGCCTTGGATCGTAGTCAGATTACCGGCGTGACGCGGATTGAAAACGACGAAGTGTTGCTCATCTTGGACCTTGAGAGTGTTGTGGAAGAATTGGGCATCTACAAGCCCAAAGTAGACGAAAACGACTTTCATATCGAGCAAGTTATAGGAACGGCACTCATCTTAGACGACAGCACCATAGCGCGCAAATTGGTGCACGATGCCCTTAATAAAATGGGTCTTAAGGTCATTGAAGCCAAAGATGGCATCGATGGCATGAAGAAAATCGAAGAACTCTATGAAGTCTATGGCGCAGACCTTAAAAAAGAACTGCGCATTATCGTGAGCGATGTGGAAATGCCAAAAATGGACGGGTTTCATTTTGCGGCCAACCTCAAAGAAGACCCACGGTTTGCGAGCATTCCTATTGTCTTTAACTCTTCAATCAGTGACCATTTTAGTGAATTACGCGGAAAAGAGGCGGGCGGCGAAGCCTATTTGACAAAATTTGATGCAGCGATCTTTTACAAAGAAGTGTCCAAGGTCATCAAAGCACATATTAAAGCTCCAGAGTAGAGGTGGGAATCATGGAAGATATTCAAGAAATTCTCGAAGATTTTTTGGTCGAAGCCTTTGAGCTGATTGAGCAGATTGACCAAGACTTGGTGGAGTTAGAGGCGAGGCCTAATGATTTAGAGTTGCTAAACCGTATTTTTCGTGTGGCACACACGGTCAAAGGCTCTTCATCCTTTTTAAATTTTGACATTTTGACACGGCTGACACACCACATGGAAGATGTGCTCAACAAGGCCAGACGGGCTGAGCTAAAACTAACCCCAGAAGTGATGGACGTGGTGTTGGAATCTATCGATATGATGAAAGCCTTGTTGCATGGCATTCGAGACCATGGCAATGATGTGGATGTGGGTATCGAGATTGATGATATTTGCTTACGGCTCACCGCCGTGTCCGAGGGCGATGACATCCCTGCGGCAGATGAGGTAGAAACACCCGCTCCGCAAGCCCCACAAGAGCCCGAAGAAGAAGTGGACGTTTCAGGCATGAACGATGATGAGGTTGAAGCAGAAATCGAGCGCTTGTTGAAGCAACGTAAAGAAGAAGACAGGCAACGACGCGCGCAGAAAAAACAAGAAGCGCCTAAAAAAGCGGCCGCTAAAGAAGCGGACGAGGACGAAGAGGTAGTGGTCGCTAAGCCCACGCGTACTCCCTCGGAAGAGCGAAGCGCGCCTGCTAAGAAAGGGGCCGCAGTTGTTGAACAAACTATCCGCGTAGAAGTGAAGCGCTTGGATGATTTGATGAATCTGATTGGGGAGTTGGTACTTGGCAAAAACCGCCTTATTAAGATTTACGATGACGTGGAAGAGCGCTATGAGGGCGAACAGTTTTTAGAAGAACTCAATCAAGTAGTTTCGGCCATTTCTATTGTTACCACAGACTTGCAAATCGCGGTCATGAAAACACGGATGTTGCCTATTGCAAAGGTCTTTAATAAATTTCCTCGCATGGTGCGTGACCTTTCCCGCGAGCTTGGTAAATCCATGGATTTGGAAATTTCAGGCGAAGATACCGAATTAGATAAATCTATCGTTGAAGAGATTGGCGACCCGTTGGTGCACATGATTCGCAACTCTTGCGACCATGGGATTGAAGATGCGGCAACGCGCGCAAAACTGGGCAAGTCTGAAAAAGGACTTATCGAGCTTAAAGCCTACAACGAAGGCAACCACATCGTCATTGAAATTACCGATGATGGTAAAGGGTTGGATGCGGATATTTTACGTTCAAAAGCCATTGAAAAAGGCATTATCACTGAGCGTGAAGCCGACAATATGAGTGATAAAGAAGCCTTCGCCCTCATCTTTAAGCCAGGGTTTTCCATGGCCAAGCAAGTGACCAACGTTTCGGGTCGCGGGGTGGGCATGGATGTGGTGCGCACCAATATTGAAAAACTCAACGGTATTATTGACATTGACAGTGAAGTGGGACGCGGAACCATCATGAAGCTTAAAATTCCGCTCACCCTTGCGATTATTCAAGCCTTGTTAGTAGGGGCCCAAGAGGAGTACTACGCGATTCCATTGGCTTCAGTGCTTGAAACCGTGCGCGTGCCTATCGAAAACATTTACACTATTGAAGGCAAAAACGTTTTACGTTTGCGCGATGAAGTGCTTTCCCTTGTCCGCCTTTCGGATGTGTTTGGGGTGAAGCAAGTGTTTGAGGGCGGCGACATGACCTATGTGGTGGTCATTGGCTTAGCCGAATCAAAACTTGGCGTGATTGTGGATACCTTAGTGGGCCAAGAAGAGATTGTTATTAAGTCCATGGGGGATTACCTTCAAGGCATTGAAGGGATTGCGGGAGCAACCATTCGAGGGGATGGCCGCGTGACGCTTATTGTAGACGTGGCGGCGTTGATGGAAATGGCCAAAGGCATTAAGGTCGATATTCGCGCGGCAGCTAAAGAGAGTTTGGCGCACAAAACCAAACCAAGCGATTATAAAATCTTGGTAGTAGATGACAGTAAAATGGACCGCAATATCATGATGAAATCCATGGAACCCATTGGTATTACGCCCATTGAAGCGGCTAATGGCCTTGATGCGCTCAATATCATCAAATCAGGCGAACACAGTATTGATGCGGTGCTTATTGACATTGAAATGCCGCGTATGGATGGCTATACATTAGCGGGAGAGATTCGCAAATACTCCAAGTATAAAAACTTGCCGTTGATTGCGGTGACGTCGCGTACATCAAAATCCGACCGCTTGCGTGGCGTTGAGGTGGGAATGACAGAGTATATCACCAAGCCTTATTCTCCTGAGTATCTAGAGAACGTAGTGCGCAAAAATATCAAACTATCGGAGTAGCACGATGAATGATAAACTAAATAACATATTGCAAAAACAGCAAAAACAGGTAGCTGACCCCGAAGCAAAAAATCGCGAGGAAGTGATTCAGTTGGTGGGGTTTATCGTGAGTGACGAAGAGTATGCCATTCCGATGTTAAATATTCAAGAGATTATCAAGCCTATCGAGTACACGCGGGTGCCTAGTGTGCCTGATTATGTCTTAGGGGTGTTTAACCTTCGGGGCAATGTGATTCCACTGATTGATTTGCGCAAAAAGTTTAATCTTGACGCTTCCAAGCAAGGGGAAGAGTCGCGCTACATTGTCATGAAAGGGGAAAACAATATCGCAGGTTTTGTGATTGACCGCCTGACTGAAGCGATTCGGATTCGCCAAGACCGCATTGACCCCGCACCTCAAACCCTTCACGCAGATAAGGGAATGATTTATGGCATTGGGAAGCGTGAAGAGAGCATCTTGACTATTTTGCGTGTAGAGGCACTTCTAAAACGCGACTTCTAGTTTTTGGCCGTTTTTAAACGGCCACTTCTTTCTACTTTTAAACAAGGAATACTACTAATAATGATAAAATTATGTGTTTTTGATTTTGACTCCACGTTGATGGATGGCGAAACCATTGATTTTTTGGCGAAACCCATGGGGCTTGGTGCGCAAGTGAGTGCTATTACTGAAAAGGCGATGCAAGGGGAGTTGGACTTTTTTGAGTCCCTCACCAAGCGTGTGGGCTTGCTCAAAGGCTTAGAGGAAAAGAGGGTCAATGAAATTTGTGCCACCCTTCCTTACATGCCCCATGCAAAAGCGTGTATCGCGGCACTAAAAGCCAAGGGCATCAAGGTGGTTGTTTTTAGTGGCGGGTTTAAGAGCGCCACTGGAGTTGCGCAAGCGGAGCTTGGATTTGATGCGCACTTTTCCAATGTTTTACATGTAAAAGAAGGCAAGCTCACAGGGCTTGTGGGGGGTGAAATGATGTTTGATACCTCCAAGGGAGAGATGCTTAAAACCCTCCAAACCCTCTTACATGTAAGAGAAGAAGAAACCATGGCGGTGGGCGATGGGGCCAATGACCGCTCTATGTTTGCCCATGCGGGGACGCGGGTGGCTTTTTGTGCCAAACCCATTTTAAAACAAGCGGCCAATGCCATTGTGGACCGCAAAGACTTAAATGAGATTTTGAATTACCTCTAAGGATACCCTATGTACTTGACGAACGAACGTTTTTCGCTGTGGTGTGATTTTGTCGAAAAAAACTTTTTAGCCCAAGGCTTTTTAGCGCTTATTAAAGACGGTAACATCAATGGTGCTACGAGCAATCCTGCTATTTTTAAAACCTCGTTTCTTACCTCTCCTGCTTACCAAGACGCAAGAAAATCCCTCAGCGGGAAGCCGCCCAAAGAGATTTACGAAACCCTTGCTATTGCAGATATTAAGCAAGCTGCCAAGGTTTTATTACCCCAGTACGAAGCGGATGATGATGGGTTTATCAGTATTGAAGTGGACCCTTTCTTAAGCGATGATGCCAAAGGAACCATTGCCGAAGGAAAACGCCTTTTTGCGGCCATTGGCATGCCCAATGTGATGATCAAAGTGCCTGCTACTAAGGCGGGGTTTGAGGCCATGGAGGCGCTCATGGGCGAGGGAATCCACGTCAATGCGACCTTGGTCTTTTCTCCCGCGCAAGCTCAGGGGTGTTTGGATGCGTTTGAGGCAGGTGCTAAGGCTTGCACAAAAGGAGCACCCAAGGGTGTGATTAGCGTGTTTGTGAGCCGCTTTGACCGCCTGTTGGACCCTGTTTTGGCCCAGCATGCCATGGCGCCTTTTACAGTGGGCGTGATGAATGCAACGAAGATTTATCGTTTGATTGAGAAGCGTGGGCTTTCCCATGTGCGGTGCTTGTTTGCCAGTACGGGCGTTAAAGGCGAAGGGGTGCGTGCGGATTATTATGTGCATGCTTTACTTTTTCCAAATGCCATCAATACAGCGCCTCTTGAAACACTCCAGGCCTTTTTAAGCACAGGTGCCAAGGCGCCACAGGTGCCTTTTAGCGACACGCACATCAAAGCGTATTTTCAAGAAATTGCTGATGCGGGCGTGGTTATGGAAGAGGTTTATGAAACCTTGATGAAAGAGGGGCTTGAGGCGTTTTTCCAAGCCTTTGACGCACTACTTCATACCTTGCATTAAGGAGAGACAATGGCGCTAGCAGAAGTAAACATTAGTGAACTGACCTTTGAACAGACCAAGAAATTAAGACATTACCTCGCTAGGCTCATTGAACTCAACGGAAGCGACTTACATGTAAAGACGGGCTCAACCATTCGTGGAAGAATTAACGGTGAAATTGTTTCCCTCTCCCATGATATTTTGACCCATCAAGATGGGCTGATGCTGGCCAAAGAATTGTTGCGTTCGCGTTTTCCTGAATTGGTTGCGCAAAAAAACATTGATTTTACCTTTAAACTCAACGAAGAATACCGTTTTCGTGTCAATCTTTTTTTTCAAGTGGATGGCGTATCGGGCGTCTTTCGGACTATTCCTTCCACATTGCCTACCTTTGCATCCTTGCATCTTCCTAGCATCGTGGAAAAATTTTGCGGTGTAACGCGCGGATTGGTGTTGGTGACAGGACCGACAGGAAGTGGAAAAACAACCACCCTGGCCTCCATGATTAACTACATTAACCAAACCTGGAAAAAGCATATTATCACCATCGAAGACCCCGTGGAGTATGTGTATAAAGATGAAAAATGCATCATCAACCAACGGGCTATCGGGCAAGATGCGTTAAATTTTTCCGACTCACTGCGGGCTGCGTTGCGTGAAGACCCTGATGTGATTTTGGTGGGTGAGATGCGTGACCTTGAAACCGTAGAAACCGCCCTCCACGCGGCAGAAACAGGCCACCTTGTGCTCTCAACCCTCCACACGGTGGACGCAAAGGAGACCATTAATCGCATCATTGGTATGTTTCCAGGAAACGAGCAAAACCGCATCAAAATGTCCCTCTCTTCGGTCTTGCAAGGGGTGGTTTCCCAACGCCTTGTGCGCACTAAGGCAGGAGGACGCATGGCTGCGGTGGAAGTTCTTGTGAAAAATGCACGGGTAGAAGGGTTGATTTTAGAAGGCCGCGACAATGAGATTTTAGACGCCATTAAAGAGGGCAAAGAGGCGTACAAATCCCAAAGCTTTGACCAAGCCTTATTAGAGTTGTACGCACAAAACCACATTTCCTTCCAAGAAGCTGTGCTAAATGCCAGCTCTCCTAGTGACTTGAAGATGAAACTGGAATTTTACGATGCAGAGACGGAGCAAAAAAGTGCCAAACGCGAAGAGTTTTATGACCAAACGCGTGTTGATACGGATATTTTGCGCTTAAAACTTTAAGGCGTTGGTAGCTTTAGTTCTTCTTTAAGGGAAACTTGCTATAATCCAACCCTCAATTTTTCACAAGGATCAACACTATGTTGGAAGGTATCATTAGAGAGAGTATCGAGAAGAAGAGCACGAAAGCTCTAAGACGAGATGGTTATCTAATTGCTAACATTTATGGCAAGGGATTTAACAATATCAATGCAGCGTTTAAAGAGAACGAGTTTATTAAAGTCGTTCGCAAAAAAGAGACGTTAGCGTTCCCTGTCAAAGTTGGCGAACAGACATTACAAGTCGTGATTGTAGAGTACCAAAAAGACCCACTCACAAGCCGCTTGGTACATGTAGATTTAAAAGTAGCACAAGAAGGTGTTGTGGGTAAATACATGATACCTGTTAAGCCTGTTGGTACGCCAGTTGGCTTAAAAAACAAAGGTGTTTTAGTACAATCTAAAAAACGCTTAAGCGTACGCTGCAAGGCGGAAAATCTTCCTGCTTTCTTTCCTGTAGATGTGAGCAAGTTAGATGTGGGCGACACAATTTTAGTGCGTGACATGCAAACCCCTGAGACCATCGAAATGTTGGATGCAGATCGTATTGCTGTTCTTGGGGTTATCAAAGCCAAATAAGGCTAACGTGTGATTTTGGTCGTGGGGCTTGGTAATCCCACACAAGCCTACGCCAACACACGCCACAATATCGGGTTTATGGTCATCGATGCCCTCATCGCTGACCAACCCACCACCTCTATTTCAAAGCCCCAATTTAAAGGGGAATTGTACAAAACCTCCCAAGCTCTTTTTTTAAAACCCATGACCTACATGAACCTTTCGGGTGAAAGTGTTCGCGCGGTATGTGATTATTTTAAGCCAGAAAATGTAGTGGTGATACACGATGACTTGGACCTTGAGTTGGGTGTTGTGCGTTTTAAAACAGGCGGTGGACACGGTGGACATAACGGGCTAAAGTCGGTAGACCAACACATTGGGGCGGAGTATTTTCGCATGCGCCTTGGAATTGGGAAGCCCGCCTCTAAAGAGGCTGTAGTTTCCCATGTATTGCAAGGGTTTAGGCAAGAAGAGCACCCGTGTTTAAAAAAAGTCATTGACCATGCAAAAAATGCCATGGTAGCCTTGCAAAAAAGCTCTCCCGCAGAAGTCACTGCGGCCTTTACATGTAAGAAAGGAATGTGCACTTCATGACAAAACTTTACCAACGCTATGTGGGCGTCGTTTATTTGAAAAACGTCTTTATTATTTTTCTTGGACTTGTTTTTTTCTATGCCGGCGTGGATTTAATCACCAATTTTAAAGACTTGCCCGCCTCCGCAAACTTGCAGCTGTTGTACGTTTCACTCAATGCCCTTACCGCGGTGAATTATGCGCTTCCTTTGGCGATTGTGTTTGCCATGATTGTTTCAAAATTCTCCATGATTCGCTCTAATGAACTCATCTGTATGTACGCTGCAGGCATTTCCAAAGCCCAATTGCTCCAACCCTTGTTTGTGTGTGCCATGGTCTTAACGGGTGCTTACATCAGCCTCAACTTTACCCCTTTTGTGTACGCGTATGAGTACCGTAGCCATTTGCTTAAAAACCATCACATCGCGCCTATTTCATCGGATTTGTTTTTAAAATATGAAACCCGCTATGTCTACATTGCCACCCTTGATCCCATTAAGCAAGAGGCGCAAGGGATTAAAATTTTTGAAGTAGAAGGAACCCAGTTAAAAAGCGTTACAGAAGCAGCAAGGGGTGTATTTCAACGTAACGAATGGCAACTTGAAGATGTGATAGTCACCCAAAAACCCACGGTAAAGTCCCTAGAGGACACAGGGCTTCACATTACTTCGATGGCCCACACAAACGCGCTAAAGGGTTTTAAGCCAAAGATTATTGAAAATGCTCACCAAGGAGGCATTGCCCTTTCCATTACCGATGCCCTAGACGCCTTGCGCTTTTTTTCCGCCCAGGGCATTGATACTAGAGGGGTTAAAACCTCGCTGTATACCATGGTACTTTTTCCTTTATTTGCTCCATTAATGCTTGTTATTTTGTATTTTTTCCTCCCCGCTTCCGCGCGCTTTTTTAACTTGGCTTTCTTGAGTTTTATTTTTGTGATTGTCACCTTAAGCACGTGGGGGTTGCTCTTTGTGCTCAGTAAATTTTCCGCCACAGGGGTCATCTTGCCAGAACTTGGCATCGCTCTTCCTATTTTACTGATGGGAGGGGTTGCTTTATCGCTCTTTTACCGCCATCGGTAAGGGTGCAAAGCGCGCGCTGTTAACTTAGTTTTAGCCTACTTTTAGTAAAATGAGAGCTTGACCTACCCAAACAAGGAATTTCATGCAGTTTGAGGCGCTAGCGCAGCACTATAAAACCCCCCTTTATGTCTATGACTTTGATGCCATTACCACGCAATACACGGCACTTAAAAATGCTTTTAAAGCACGCAAATCCCTCGTGTGTTACGCGCTAAAAGCCAATTCAAACCTCTCGGTGATTCGCCATTTAGCAGGGCTTGGTTCTGGGTGCGATTGTGTGTCCATCGGCGAAGTAAAACGCGCGTTAAAAGCAGGCATTCCTGCCTATAAGATTATTTTTAGCGGCGTGGGCAAAAAGGATGAAGAAATCCAAGAAGCGTTGCAACTTGGCATTTTGATGCTAAACCTTGAAAGCGAAGCAGAAATGCACCGCGTTGAAGCCATTGCGGCATCCTTGGGCGAAATTGCCCGCATTAGCATCCGCGTAAACCCCAACATAGACCCTAAAACTCACCCCTACATTTCCACAGGGCTCCATGAAAACAAGTTTGGAGTAGAGCTGGACGTGGCCAAGCGGCTTTATATTTATGCCAAACATTCTCGTGTTCTTGAACCTGTGGGCATCCACTTTCACATTGGCTCTCAGATTACAGATTTGGAACCGTTTTATGAAGCGGCGAAGGTTGTCTCAGACCTCGTGCGAAGCCTTCAAGCCCTTGAAATCAAACTGAAATTTTTTGACATAGGCGGCGGGCTTGGGATTCGATACGACCAAGAAGAAACCATTGACCCGTACAATTACGCCCAAGTGATTTTAAACACACTCAAGGGGCTAGATGTGACGTTGGTGTGCGAACCAGGGCGCTTTTTAGTGGGCAATTGCGGGTACTTTCTAACCCGCGTGTTGTATGAAAAAACCAATGCTGGCAAACGTTTTGTAGTGGTGGATGGTGCTATGAACGACTTGATTCGCCCTAGCCTCTACCAAGCTTACCACCGCGTAGAATTACTCGGAGGCGAAGGGGAAGCTTCTTTGGCAGATATCGTTGGACCGGTGTGCGAAAGTGGTGATTTTTTTGCCAAAAACGTTTTGCTCTCACCCACAAAACATAATGATTTACTGGTGATTCACAGTGCCGGAGCGTACGGGTTTACCATGAGTAGCAACTACAACACCAGAGGGCGCGCCGCAGAAGTGGCCGTTGAGGCAGGAACCGACCGCCTGATTCGCCAGCGAGAAACCTTTGAAACCCTTATTGCCTTGGAAGAAGCATGCCTGTAGGGTACTTAGTAGACGTGCAAGGCACGCTATTGAGTGACGTGGACAAATCTCCCCTACCCGGAGCTTGCGCGCTCATTAACCACCTCAATGCCACAGGGACGCCTTATTGTGTTGTGACCAACAATACCAAAGAAAACAGCGAAGATTTTTTGGCACTCTTGCATGAAAAAGGGTTACATGTAAAGCATTATTTGGACCCTTTTATGGTGCTAGATACGGTAGTAAAAGAAAAAGAAGTTATAGCCTTTGGACCCAAGGCGTTTGAAAAAGTCCTTACATGTAAAGGGTACGCCACCCAAGCAAAAGAGCCCAAAACCGTGTTGATTGCCAGCGATACAGCCTTTGATGCAACCGCCTTTGCAAGCATGATTGAGGCGGCGTTAAAAGGCGCGGCGGTGGTGGGAATGCACGGTACGAGTGTGTACGCTAAAAACGGGCGCAAATACCCTGGTGTGGGGGCTATTTTAGCCATGCTTGCCTATGCTACGAGTCGTGAAACTCGGGTGGTTGGAAAGCCTAGCCCCGCTTTTTACGAGAGCGCTTTAGCCGTGTTGCGCGCGCAAGAAGCGACTCTTGCGTGGAAAGATGTGTGTATGATTAGCGATGATGCCAAGGGTGATTTGCTTGGGGCTAAGGCTTTGGGGATGCAAACCGTGCTTGTGCTAAGTGGAAAATGCCAAAACGCAGCAGAAATCACCCCTATTAAAGAGAGTATTGATGGGGTATACGCCACGGTAGCAGAAGTGTTAAAGGAGAGGGTGTGAATCAAATTGAAACCTACCGCGCCGCGATTGACGCGATTGATAACCAGCTGATTGCCTTGCTAAATGAACGCATGAAATCCGTTAAAGCCATCGGGCTTTTGAAACAAACTAGCGGCACCTCAATCTACCGCCCAGAGCGCGAGCGTGAGATTTTAGACCGTTTGAAAAAAATCAACGATGGCAACCTAAATGACGCGGCTATCGAAGCCATCTTTTTTGAAATCTTTGCGGTGAGCCGTAACCTTGAAATGCCTGAGAAAGTGGCCTATTTGGGCCCCAAGGGAAGTTACACCCACCAAGTTGCCCAAAGCCGTTTTGGGGCCATGGGGAATTACCTTTCTTTGAGTTCTGTTGAAGCCGTGTTTCGTGTGCTAGCCAATAAAGAGGCCAAATACGGCGTGGTGCCCATTGAAAACAACACCGAAGGGGCGGTGGGAGAAACCCTTGATTGTCTGGGAAATTACGATGAGATTAAAATCGTAGCAGAAATCTACATGGACATTCACCACTCTTTTGCCACAAAGACAGAAAAGATAGAAGGGATTAAGCGCATCTACTCTCACCCCCAAGGGTATAACCAGTGCCGAAAATTTTTAGAAGAGCACCAATTGTTTGAGGTGGAATTTATCCCTACAAAATCCACCGCCGAAGCAGCAAAGCGTGCCAGTGAAGACCCTGAGGCCGCAGCGATTTGCTCACACATTGCCGCAAAGCTTTATAACGTGCCCATTTTATTTGGAAAAATTGAAGATAACCTTGCCAATAAAACCCGTTTTTTGATTTTGAGCGATTTTAAAAATAAGCCAGGGGTGCGCAATAAAACCTCCGTTCTTGCCAAAACAGACGACAAGCCTGGTGGCTTGGTGGAGTTTTTACAATCCTTCCAAAACAGCAAAGTAAATTTGACCAAAATCGAATCCAGACCCGCCAAAGAGCGAGGATTTAAGACGATTTTTTATCTGGATTTTGAAGGGCATATTGACGATGAAAATGTCCAAAATGTACTCAAAGAAAACCAAAATAAACACCAAATCAAATGGCTAGGGAGCTATGTTGCAGGAGAATAAGATGACGTTCAACCCCGTATTGGATGGTTTGAAAAATTATGAGGCAGGCAAGCCCATTGAGCTTGTGGTGAGAGAGTATGGCATCAGTTCAGGTGATGTGATTAAGCTAGCGAGCAATGAAAATCCGCGCGGGTGCAGCCCGCGGGTTTTGGCGGCCATTCAACAAGAAAGCACACGGGCACATCTGTACCCAGATGATAGTATGTACGAGCTCAAGGAAGGCCTTGCCTCACGCTTTGGCGTAGGAAAAGAGAACGTGATTATTGGGGCAGGAAGTGACCAAGTGATTGGGTTTGCGCTACACGCCAAGGCCAACCCAAATCAGGGGATTTTAATGGCGGGCGTCACCTTTGCGATGTATGAAATCTATGGCAAGCAAACGGGTGCAACCATTTTTAAAACTCCCTCTAAAATGCACGATTTGGATGAGTTTAGAGCCATGCTTACTGCACACAAAGGGGCAATTGGCGTACTCTTTTTGTGCCTTCCCAATAACCCCTTGGGAGAGGGAATTGACACAGAAGAAGTCAAAGGGTTTTTAAAAGAGGTGGACCCCAATATCCTAGTGGTCGTGGATGGGGCGTACCAAGAGTATGCTGCCTTTAAAGATCCTGCCAAAGCGCTTGACCCTAAGGCACTAATCGAAGAATTTCCCAACGTTCTCTACCTTGGGACCTTTTCAAAAGCCTATGGACTAGGAGGGATGCGGTGCGGTTATGGGATTGGACAAGCGGGGCTTATTCACACCTTGCACAAGCTGCGCCCTCCTTTTAATATCACTACGTTAAGCCTAAAAGCGGCCATTGAGGCATTGAGGGATGAGGCCTTTGTGACCCAGTGTATGGAAGAGAATTTTCGTGAAATGAAACGGTATGAAACAGAGGCAAAAGCACTTGGATTTGAGTTTATTGAGAGCTACACCAATTTCATCACTCTCGCCTTTCCTGAGGGAAAAAGTGCCTCAAAAATTGCCCAATCCCTCCTTGAAAAAGGTATAATTATCCGTGACCTCTCCGCATACGGGATGAACGCTGTGCGAGTAACCATCGGTACACCAGAGCAAAACAGTCGGTTTTTTGAAATCTTTAAACGCGCATATTGTTAAGATGGGAGTCTAATGGACGTTAAGGTACTACTCCACCAGATTGGTTCATTGTTTCAAACGCTCTCCTTGCGACAACGCATTGTGGCGGCAGTGTCCATTGCTGTTGTAATCGGCTTTTTGGTGTTTTTGAGCTTTTACAAGGGTGGAAAGTCTTCAGGGTACGCGGGGTATAGCGTTTTGTTTGAAAACACATCCGCTGCGGATTCTGCCTTAATCATCCAACAGTTAGAATTGCGTAAAGTTCCCTATAAAATCCACAACGAGGGAACCGTATTGGTTCCCTCGGAGGTGGTTTACAAAGAACGCATCGGTATTGCTGCTTTAGGGATTCCAAAAAACAGCAAGGTTGGTTTTGAGATTTTTGATAAGAGTGAATTTGGTGCAACGGATTTTGAGCAACAAATTAAATACTTAAGGGCCCTTGAGGGCGAGTTGGCGCGCACCATTGAAAACCTTCAGCCTATTGAGCGCACGGGGGTGCATATTGCTATTCCCAAAGAAAGTGTGTTTACCGAAAGACAATCTCCCCCCACGGCTTCTGTCGTCCTAGAACTTCGTCCTGGTATGCGCCTTTCACCCAATCAAATCACAGGGATTAAAAATTTAGTTGCCGCTTCGGTGGTGCGGATGACTCCTGAGAATGTGAAGATTGTGAATCAAGATGGCGTTCCCTTGGGAGACAATGAGGGCGAATATGAAAATGAACTCATTCAAAACCAAATCAAATACAAGCGTGATTTTGAATCAGCCTATGAGCGTAAAATCACCAACGTTCTCGCACCCGTTATTGGGGGTGTTGATAGGGTGGTTGCGAAGGTTAATATTGATTTTGATTTTGCTAGAAAAGAGAGTACGAGCGAAGAGTACGACCCCGAGTCTGTGCCTCGAAGTGAGCAATTCATTGAAGAAAACCGAGAAGGAAGACGCCCTGCACAAGTGGGCGGCGTTCCGGGTGCTGTGAGCAATATCGGTCCCGTGGAAGGGATTGAAAATGATCAATTGCTCGAAAAACAAAGCAAAAGCTCCGCCACGACAAATTATGAAATCTCTAAACGCGTCACCAACATTAAAGGACAATTTGCAACGGTTAATCGTGTGAGTGCTGCGGTTGTTGTGGATGGGAGGTATGAGTTTCGTACTGGCGAGGATGGTGTGAGAAAATTAGAGTTTGTTCCCCTTACCCCTGAGCAGCTTCAAAGTATTGAAGCGATTGTGCGCCAAACCGTTGGTTTCCAAGAAACAAGGGGTGATGAAGTAACGGTGAGTAATTTTGAATTTAAGCCGCTACAGCCTGATGGACGAGTGGCGCCAACGAAGACCCTCGTGAGCACCGCCTATTACTATCTTGAGCCGCTTCTTCCGTTCTTGAAATATCTGTTTGTGGGTATTCTTCTCTTTATTTTCTATAAAAAAATTATCCTTCCTTTCAGCGAACGCATGATTGAAACCAAGGATGAGGCAGCAGAGCTCTCTAAGGCTTTAGAAGAAGTGGATGATGATGAAACAGCAGAAGATACCTTGGAGAAATTTCGACAAGCGCGCAAAAAAGTGGAGGAACAGCTTGGCATTGGGGATGATTTTAACGAAGAAGAGTTGCGCTATGATGTACTCTTGGAAAAGTTAAAAACCATGGTGAACGATCGTGGTGAGGATGTGGCAAGCTTGTTGCAAGGGATGATTAAGAGCGAGACAGAATACGGGCCGCAAGGGAAGGATGGCTAATGATTAAATTAAGCGATCAGCAACAACTGGTATACAATGAACTCACGATGCCTGAGAAAGTGGCAATACTCATGATTCAATTGGGCGAAGATACGGCAACAACGCTATTTTCTCACATGGATGTAGATATTGTTACAGATATTTCCCGCTACATTGCTACGGTAAAAAATATTGACCGGCAGGTGGCAGGAGCGGTACTTGAAGAGTTTTACGCTATTTTACAATCCAATCAGTTTATCCGAAGTGGGGGTATGGAGTACGCCAAAGAGATTTTATACCGAACCTTTGGCCCTGAAGTGGCCCAAAAGATTTTGGATAAATTGGCAAAATCCATGGAGAATACGCAAAGTTTTGGGTACCTCTCGCAAATTAAACCCCAACAATTAGCAGATTTTATCATCAACGAGCACCCACAAACTATCGCGTTGATTATGGCACACATGGATCCCACAAGTGCAGCAGAAACCATCTCCTTTTTCCCTGATGAGTTGCGCAGTGAGGTAACCATTCGTATGGCTAATTTGGGGGATATTTCTCCTTCGGTCATTAAGCGGGTCTCGGCGGTACTAGAGAGCAAGCTTGAGTCTCTTACCTCTTATAAAGTGGAAGTGGGTGGTCCACGTGCCGTGGCAGAAATCCTTAATAGACTAGGCCAAAAAGCTTCCAAAGCGACCATTAGCTACATTGAACAAACTGATGAGAAGCTTGCAACCATCATTAAAGAGATGATGTTTACCTTTGAAGATATTATGAAGCTTGACAACAGCGCCATTCGCGAGATTTTGAAAGTTGCAGATAAAAAAGACTTGATGATTGGCCTTAAGGGGGCCGTGGAAGAGCTACGTAATAAATTCATGGAAAACATGTCCCAAAGGGCTTCTGAGGCCTTTTTAGAAGAGATGCAATTTTTAGGAGCCGTTCGGGTAAAAGACGTCGAAGAAGCACAGAGACGCGTGGTGGACGAAGTGCAAAAATTGGCCGAGCAGGGTATCTTGCAAGTGGGTGAAACCGAAGAGATGGTTGAGTAATGATACACAGTGTAATTTCTTCAAAAAACATGCATGACCACAACGTGGAGCCCTACCGTTTTAAGGTTTTAGGAACAACCCTTGAGCCAAAGCAAAAAATAGAAACGGAAGAAGAAAAAAAGGAACAAGAGGCCAAAAAAGAGCCCCTTCCCTCCGCGCCAGAGCCTGTTAAGCCTATTGAATCTGCATTTGTGGAAGAGTTGCTTAAAAAAACCGATGAGCTCTCGACAAATATCGTCAAACTTCAAATTAAAATCGAAAACCAAGAAGCAGAATTTGAAAGGCGCCTTAGTGAGGAAATACGCCGTGCCAAAGAAGACGGTGCTGCCGAGGGGTATGCAAAAGCTCAGGAAGAGCAGCGCGAATCCATGAAGGTATTGCAAACGCAATTTTCCCGTTCTTTGCACCTCTTGGAAGAAGAGCATCAGCATTTTAAGGCATTTTTAGAAAAAAGCGAAACAGAGCTTTCTGAAACGGCTATTGATGTTGCTAAAGAAGTGGTAAAAAAAGAGATTACCCACCATGCAACAGCGGTTGCTTTAGCTCTTTCAAAGGCACTCATGAAAGAACTTGAAGATGCAACAAAATTAGAAGTGCGTGTTAATCCAAAGAATTATGAAAGTATAAAAGAGGCGTATGGTAGTTTTGAACATATACATGTAGGGACTGATGATGCGGTGGCCGAGGGCGGCGTAATTATTTTAAGCGATGTGGGCAATATTGACGGAACGATTTCGACACGTTTGGAAAAAATCAAACAGATGATGAAAGAGTAACGCGAAGGATGATGGGCAAATGAATATCAAGCAAAAAAACCATGAAGAGCTGAAGGAAATATGTCAGCAAATCCGTGAAAAAATTTTAGCAACTGTGAGTAAAAACGGAGGGCATTTGAGTTCAAATACTGGGGCAGTAGAACTCACGGTAGCAATGCATTATGTGTTTGACGTAGAAAAAGACCCCTTTATTTTTGATGTGAGCCACCAGTGCTATGCCCACAAGCTCCTCACGGGGCGATGGGACAGTTTTGATACCCTGCGTCAATTTGGCGGTGTCAGCGGTTATACAAAGCCCACAGAGTCATCCTGTGATTATTTTATTGCAGGCCACAGTTCGACTTCCATTTCCTTGGCCATTGGAGCTGCTAAGGCAATCCGCCTCAAGAAAGAAGACCGCCTTCCTGTAGTACTCATTGGGGATGGATCTATGAGCGCTGGAATGGTGTTTGAAGCGCTAAATGAGTTAGGAGATAGAAAATACCCGGTGGTGATTATTTTAAACGATAATGAAATGAGCATCGCTAAGCCCATCGGCGCGGTGAGTAAGTATTTATCCCAAGCCATGGCAGGAAAGTTTTACCAAAAAATTAAACAAAAAATGGAGCAATTTTTAACCTATTTGCCTGAGGGTGCGACCTATATGGCAAAAAAATTTGAAGAAAGCTTAAAGCTTATTACCCCAGGACTTTTGTTTGAAGAGTTGGGACTTGAGTACATTGGGCCAGTGGATGGGCATGATTTAGAGTCCCTCATAGAAACACTGCAAATTGCCAAAGAGATGGGCAAGCCGGTGATTATACACGCGCAAACCCTTAAAGGAAAAGGCTACGAAAAAGCAGAAGGCTATTATGAAAAATGGCATGGGGTGGGGCCGTTTGATTTAAAAAGTGGTGAGTCGCTAGGGGCGGCATCTTCCAAAAGTGCCACGGAGCTTTTTAGTGAAGGACTATTGGACCTTGCGACCTTGCATGAAAACGTGGTGGGTGTTACCGCGGCGATGCCAAGTGGCACAGGGATGGATAAATTAATCGAAAAATACCCCGAGCGTTTTTGGGATGTCGCCATTGCCGAACAGCATGCAGTGACTTCCATGGCAGCGATGGCAAAAGAGGGATTTAAGCCTTTTATCGCCATTTATTCCACATTTTTGCAACGTGCCTACGATCAGATTATCCACGATTGTTGTTTGATGAACCTCAATGTTGCGTTTGCTATTGATCGCGCGGGCATTGTGGGCGAGGATGGCGAAACCCATCAAGGCGCCTTTGACATCTCTTTTTTACACCCCATTCCCCATATGACGCTTTTTGCGCCTCGGTGTGCTCAAAGCATGCGCTACGCCATAGACTATGCGTACGCCCATGTGGGACCTTGCGCTTTTCGCTATCCTCGCGGCGCTTTTATTGAGTGTGGAGAGCACCAAGGGAGTGTATTTGAACTTGGCAAGGGAGAGGTACTTGAGAGAGGTGAAGACGCAGTTTTTATTGGGTATGGCAAAGGGGTGGGAAGAGCATGGGCAACCAAGCAACTTTTAGCAGGTGTGATGAATCCTGCCTTGGTGGATTTGAAATTTATCAAACCGCTTGATGAGGCGCTTTTGTTGGCATTGGCGGCCCGTTATCACCGTTGGTATATTTTTAGCGATTCTGCCCAACGTGGCGGGGTGGGGTCTATTTTGGCACAATGGTTATTTTCTCAGGAGATTTCTACGGTAGCTTTAGAGAGTTTTGAGTATACGGATGCTTTTATCCAGCACGGAAAAACTTCTTTAGTGGAGGAAGATTTAGGGATTTCTGTTGAGGCAATAGCAAGGAAACTTAAAAATAACCTAGGTAGTAAAAATTATTAGGTAAATAAAATACTTTTTAAAAATAGTTTTGGCATAATAGAGGAAAAATTAGGAAAGTCCCATGAAACAGTATCTAGAACTCCTTAAGGAGCGAAATCTAAAGGCAACACCACAGCGGCTCTCTGTCCTTAAAAATCTTGGGCAACACACCCACCCCACCATGGAAGAGCTTTATGAACGGATTAAAGAAGATCATCCTTCCGTCTCTTTGGCAACGGTCTATAAAAACGTGAATACGTTAAAAGATGAGGGGCTTATTGCGGAGATTAACACCCCGGGGGCTAAAACGCGGTACGACATTTTTTGCCACCCCCACATTCATCTTGTGTGTGCAACGTGTGGTGATATCCAAGATTTTCCTTGCGATATTGGTTTTGAGGCATACCAAAGTGATATTGAGGCAAAAGCAGGAAGAGAAGTAAAACGCATCGACGTTGTCGCGACAGTTGATTCTTGCAGTAAATGTTCTTAGGAAGGTGAGGTGGGCTTAGCCCACCTTTTTTTAGAGTTTTTCTACGTTTTTAGCCAGATATTCCGCAACTCCTTCAGTCGACCCTTTCATTCCTTCGTCTCCCTTGCTCCATCCCGCAGGGCAAACTTCGCCATGTTCGTTGGTGAAAATCATTGTATCAACCATGCGAATCATTTCGTCAATATTGCGTCCAAGGGGGAGGTCGTTGATGACTGCATGACGTACGGTGCCGTCTTTGTCAATCAAAAACGAGCCGCGAAGAGCAACGGACTCATTTAAAAGCACATCATAGTCTTTGGCAATCTTTTTTGTAAGGTCAGCTACCAAAGGAAAACGTACTTGGCCGATACCGCCTTGGTTAATTGCTGTGTTTTTCCATGCAAAGTGAGAGAACTGAGAGTCAATTGAAACACCAATAACCGTGACACCACGGCTTGTAAATTCTTCAAGACGCTTATCAAATGCGATGATTTCAGAAGGACATACAAAGGTAAAATCAAGGGGATAAAAGAAAAGGACAGCCCCTTTTTCACCCAAGTTGTCATAAAGGTTAAAATTGTCAACAATTTGATTGTTTCCTAAAACCGCGGTTGCTGTAAAATCAGGTGCCTTATTGGTCACTAACATTGATTACTCCTTCAAGTAAGAAAATTTATTAAGACGAAAATAATATCAGTTATTTCTTAAGAAGATGATTAAAAAAAAGGGTTACATGTAAGCCATAAAGTCTTGCTAGAAAGCGATTTTTGTTATAATGCCATCTTCGTAGTTGGCAAGGAAAATGGATGGAAAAAAACTACCTTTTTACAAGCGAATCGGTTACCGAGGGGCATCCTGATAAAATGGCTGATCAAATCAGCGATGCTATTTTGGACTATATTATTGCCCGCGATCCTCAGGCGAAGGTGGCGTGCGAGACGTTAGTATCAAACGGCTTATGTGTTATTGCGGGAGAGTTGCGAACAAACACGTATGCACCGATGCAAGAAATTGTTCGTGATGTGATTCGCCGTATTGGGTATACGGATGCGACGTATGGCTTTGATTATCGCACAGCAGGGGTTTTAAATGCTGTTGGTGAGCAAAGTTCAGATATTTACCAAGGTGTTGTGGGGAAAAATGGTGTTTTAGGTGCGGGAGACCAAGGCTTGATGTTTGGGTATGCGTGCGATGAGAGCCCAACGTTGATGCCCTTGCCTATTACATTGGCACACGCCTTAACAGCTTCTTTGGCCAAAACAAGAAAAAGTGGCATGCTGCCTTTTTTAAGGCCTGATGGAAAAGCGCAAGTGACGCTTCGGTATGAAAATGAAAAGCCTGTCGCTGTTGATACGGTGGTCGTCTCTACGCAACACTCTCCCGAGGTGGAGCACGCAATCGTAAAAGAAGCGGTGATTGAAGAGATAATTAAGCCCTTGTTGCCACCGCACCTGTCTTGTGACGCCATCACTTACCACGTTAACCCTACGGGCCGTTTTGTCATCGGTGGACCGCAAGGAGACGCGGGGCTGACGGGAAGAAAAATCATTGTAGATACCTATGGCGGTAGTTGTCCACACGGCGGCGGTGCCTTTAGCGGAAAAGACCCTACAAAAGTGGACAGAAGTGGGGCGTATATGGCCCGTTACATTGCCAAAAACCTTGTTGCTTCAAAGGTATGCACAAAGGTTCTTGTGCAACTTTCTTATGCTATTGGGATAGCTGCGCCTGTGTCTGTGGCAGCGTGGACATACGGAACCGCACGTGTTTCTGCCAAGGAGATAGAAGCGTGCATCAAAGCAGTGTTTCCCTTGACGCCAGGAGGCATGATTGAAACACTGAATCTCTTGCAGCCCATTTATGAAAGAACTGCAGCCTATGGGCATTTTGGGCGAGAAGAAGAGGGATTTGGTTGGGAGAAGTGCGATAAAGTCGAGGCAATTTTGGAGTTTTTAAAAATGGGTTAAGTTGCTTTTTTATAGCCCTTTTAAACTTTGTGTGCTATAGTTTGCAGGTTTCAATATAGAATCTTAAAGGAGAAACAATGGCTGTAAAAATTACAGATATTTGTATTAGTTGTGGCGCCTGTATTGACGAGTGCCCGGTAGAAGCTATCGTGGATGATGACGATAACCCAACAGGAGAAGGCATTTATTATGTATACCCAGACAAGTGTGTAGAGTGTGTTGGTCATCATGATGAGCCAGCCTGTGCCTCAGCTTGTCCAACAGAGGGTTGCATTGTATGGGATGCAACGGTCGATGGCCAGCCAAGTCGTGACGAAATCACCACTGATATGCGTGGTGGTACTACTGCCTGCGTCGAATAATCTTCCGAAAGTCCGAGTCACTTCGGACTTTCTTTCTTCATTTTCTTTTATTTAAAACATTTTTTTGATATAATCCCGACCTTGCATTGTGCAAACGCCGTAATCTACTGAAGGAGTCATTGGAAATGGAGCAAACACTATCCATTATTAAGCCAGACGCTGTTGCTAAAGGTGTCATTGGAAAAATTGTTGACCGATTTGAGTCAAATGGGTTAAAAATAGCTGCGATGCGAAAAATAAAACTAAGCTACGATGATGCGGCAACGTTTTATGAAATTCACAAAGAACGCTCATTTTTCGGAGAATTGGTTGAGTTTATGACCAGTGGACCAGTAGTAGTCATGGTGCTTGAAGGTGACAATGCAGTGGTAAAAAACCGAGAGCTTATGGGCGCAACTAACCCAAAAGAAGCTGCTCCTGGAACAATCCGAGCCGATTTTGCTGAAAGTATTGATGCAAATGCGGTTCATGGAAGCGACTCTCTTGAAAATGCAAAAGGGGAGATTGAATTCTTTTTTGCAAAACGAGACATTAGTTAACCAATGATCATTGAATTTCGAAAGATTCCCAAAGAAGCCTTTGAAATTGATGTTCAAGAGGGAGATATTTCCCTCAAAGCATGGGTGTTTAAGAAAAAACCAAACCTGCTTTTATGCCAAGGAAAAATTATCGGAACCCTCTCACACCATTGTGACCGTTGTGGAGTGGATTTGACTATGGTTCTTGATGAAGAAGTTGAAGTTTGGATGAGTGATGGCGTGATGCCTGCTTCAGAAGAAACAGGGTTGTTAAACCTTGTAGAGTTTTTTGATGAGCGTGCAGATTTTCATGCTATTTTACACAGTGAATTAGAGGCAATTAAAAGTGATTATTTTTATTGCCAATCCTGTCAAAACTAAACAAAGGAGAATACGATGGCTGTACCAAAAAGACGCGTGAGCAAGACCCGTTCAGCAAAACGACGAACGCACTACAAAGTGACGCTTGCTATGCCTGTAAAAGATAAAGATGGTTCTTGGAAAATGCCCCACCGCATTAACAAAACTACGGGCGAATACTAATTCGAATGTTGCGCATAGCAATTGACGCCATGGGTGGTGACTTCGGCCCAGAACCGATTGTCGAAGGGACCATCCAAGCTCTTTTAACCTCCAAAAAAGAGTTTCATGCCATCTTGGTGGGTGATGCTCAGATTATCAAACCTATGATTCCACAAGGACTGCAAAAAAGAGTATCGTATGTGGAAGCAAAAGATATCATCGATATGCATGAATCGGCCACGGACGCACTTAAACGCAAAGAATCTTCCATCTATAAAGCGGTTGATTTAGTGAAAAATGGAGAAGCGGATGGTGTGGTTTCAGCAGGCCACAGTGGCGCAACCATGAGCCTTGCAACCTTGCGCATTGGGCGCATTAAAGGTGTCGCAAGACCGGCAATCGCAACACTCATGCCCACACTCAAAGGGGAATACACCCTTGTGCTAGATGTGGGGGCAAACGTAGATTGTAAGCCTGAACATCTTTTTCAGTTTGCCGTGATGGGCGAAGCGTACGCTAAAGAAGTGATGGGAATTAAACACCCAAAAGTTGGCCTACTTTCCAATGGTGAAGAAGAAAGCAAGGGCGATGAAATCACAAAAGAGGCACACAAGAAATTGCTTAAACTTGGGTCGTTTATTGGCAATATCGAAGGAAACAATATTTTCGACAACTCTGTTGATGTGGTTGTCTGTGATGGATTTGTGGGAAATATCGTTTTAAAAACCAGTGAAGGGGTCGCAGACTCTATCACAAAAATTATTCGGCACAACATTCGCCGTTCTCCTGTTGCGATCGCGGGGGCAGTGTTGATGCGAAAAGTGTTTAAGATTTTAAAAACACAAGTGGATTATGCTGAATATGGCGGCGCACCCCTTCTTGGTATCCAAGGATGTGCTATTATTGGTCATGGCAAAAGCAACGCAAAAGCGGTCAAAAACGCTATTTTTCAGGCACTTAATTTTGCGGACTCAACCATTAATAAAACAATCGAAAGCGAACTCTCGCGCTACAAGATTTAAGCGAAGGATTTTTACATGTACGCGACTCTTAGATCAATCGGGGCTTATGCCCCTAAAACCATTTTAACCAATCAAGACCTTGAAAA
This sequence comes from Sulfurospirillum sp. HTRB-L1, assembly GCF_059415125.1. NCBI lineage: Bacteria > Pseudomonadati > Campylobacterota > Epsilonproteobacteria > Campylobacterales > Sulfurospirillaceae > Sulfurospirillum > Sulfurospirillum sp. HTRB-L1. The sequence continues at coordinate 229,091 of NZ_JCAHZR010000002.1, read as the reverse complement.
AATGGTAGATACGACAGACGAGTGGATTGTAAAACGCACGGGAATCAAAGAGCGTCGCATTGCAGCACCCGATGAAGTAACAAGCGATTTGGGCGTGGAAGCTGCAAAAGTGGCCATTGCGCGCGCGGGAATTGACCCTAAAGAGATTGATGGTATCATTTGCGCGACCCTTAGTCCTGATTATCTAACGATGCCCTCAACGGCCTGTATGATTGCCCACAAGCTAGGGCTTGGCCACGTGATGGCCTTTGATATTTCTGCGGCGTGTAGCGGGTTTGTCTACTTGCTCAACCTTGCCAAAGCCTTTATTGAATCGGGTGCGTATAAAAACCTCTTGATTGTCGGTGCGGAAAAAATTAGCAGCTATGTGGATTATACGGACCGGGGCACATGTATTTTGTTTGGTGATGGTGGTGGGGCTGCGATTATTGGTCAGACGACCAATAAGGACGAAGCAATTTTAGATGTACATGTCGCCGCAGATGGAGAATATGGCCATTTGCTCATTACTCCAGGTGGCGGGTCAAAGGAGCCATGTTGTCTAAGCCTTCTTGAAAACAAGCGCCAATTTATCCAAATGGCAGGCAATGAAGTTTTTAAGATTGCGGTGAAAACCTTGACCAACGACGTAGTAGACATCTTAGCGCGCAATGCAATGGGTGTGGACGAAATTGACCACTTCATTCCCCACCAAGCAAACTTTCGCATTATCGAAGCGGTGCGCCAAAAATTAGAATTTCCCGAAGAAAAAACCGTCTTAACCGTACACAAATACGGCAACACCTCCGCCGCGTCCATCCCCATGGCAATCAACGATGCCTATGAAGAAGGACGCATTAAGCGCGGGGATTTGATTTTACTTGATACCTTTGGTGGCGGGTTTACGTGGGGGAGTGCCTTACTTCGATTTGGGGGAGATCAAATCTCTACCCCAAAATAACGCGTACGCGCCGAATCCCCTCCGTTGCCTCAAGGGCTTGAATAAGGCTGGGGGAAATCTCTCCTTGCACATCCAAAAGCATATACGCAACGTCTCCCTTGCTCTGATTGAGCATATCATCGATATTAATCCCTTCTTTCGCTAGCAATGACGTAACAGCACCAATGATATTGGGAATATTTTTATTGACAATGCTAAGGCGTGTCAGGCCTTTGCGCATAGGCAGTTTACATGTAGGGAAATTAACCGAGTTTTCAATATTGCCGCTCTCTAAAAAGTTTTTGAGTTGTCGGCTTGCCCAAATAGCACAATTTTCCTCGCTCTCTTGGGTGGAGGCGCCAAGGTGAGGGACAGGAATAACACCCTTGGTGCGAATGAGGTTTGCGGTGGGGAAGTCGGTGACATAGGCACCAATGTGGCCGCTGTTAAGGGCGGTGATTAAATCTTCTTCCTTAAAAAGTTCTCCGCGCGCAAAGTTCATGATTTTAATGCCTGGCTTCATCATCTCAAATTTCTCAGCATTGTACATCTCTTTAGTAGAAGGCAAAAGGGGCACGTGCACGGTGAGGTAATCCACGCTTTTAAGAAGGGTTTCAAGGCCCGAAGCTTTTTGCACATCATTGGAAAGTTCCCACGCCCCATCGACGGAAAGGTAAGGGTCATAGCCGATGACGTGCATGCCAAGGGCTAGGGCATCTTTGGCTACGAGCGCACCAATAGCGCCAAGTCCCACGACACCTAGGGTTTTTCCTTTGATTTCACACCCTGCGAAATTGGCCTTGCCTTGTTCTACAAGGGTAGGGATTTGATCCGCCGGCCCTTCTAAAGACCTTGTCCACGCAACCCCATCAACCACATGGCGCGAAGCAAGCAGCAAAGAGCAAATCACAAGTTCTTTGACAGCGTTGGCATTAGCGCCAGGGGTGTTAAAAACGACAATTCCTTTTTCACTGCAGCGATCCAAGGGGATGTTATTCACCCCAGCCCCCGCTCTTGCAATGGCTTTAAGGGAGGCGGAAAATTCCATTTCCTGCATTTTGAAACTGCGAACGATGATGCCATCGGGGTCTTTAAATTCACTGGCAATTTCATACTGTGCATGGGGAAGCAGTTCTAATCCCTTGGCTGCGATTTTATTGAGTGTTTGGATTTTGTACATGTAAGGCCCTTAACGGTGATTTTTGGCAAAGGATTGCATGAGGTCAACAAGGGCTTCAATCCCTTCCTTGCGCATCGCGTTGTAAATAGAAGCACGTAATCCACCCACGGAGCGGTGTCCTTTAAGGCCAATCATGCGTTCTTTTTCAGCCAACGCTAAAAGCTTTGCTTCTAGGGCCTTGTCTTTGTCTTTGATGTTGAAAGAAACATTCATAAGGGAGCGAGACTGCGCAAGCGCGTGCCCTACATAAAACCCTTCGCTAGCATCGATGGCGTTGTACAGCAGTGCCGCTTTTTCTTCGTTGTACTGACGTACCGCTTCCACGCCTCCTTGTGCTTGAATCCATTCCATGGTAAGGCCCAAGAGGTAGATACCAAAGGTAGGTGGGGTGTTGTAAAGGGAGTTGGCTTCCGCGTGGGTTTGATAACGTAGCATCGTAGGTACATTCTCTTTCACCCTACCTAGTAAATCGCGTTTAATAATGACAATCGTAACGCCTGAGGGGCCAGCATTTTTTTGAGCCCCTGCGAACAAGAGGCTTGTTTTGTTCCAATCAATAGGATAAGAGAAAATATCGCTTGAGGCATCCACAACAAGAGGCGTGGGGGCATCTGGGAATGTTTTGTATTGGGTGCCATAGATGGTGTTGTTGGACGTGATGTAGGCGTAATCAGCCTCATGGCTAAAGGCAATATTCTCAGGAATATGGGTGTAGCCGCTTTCTTTGGAGCTGGCCACAACGCGGGTATTTAGCCCCATGATTTTAGCTTCTTTGATTGCTTTAGAGGACCATGTGCCCGTGTCAACAAATTCAATGACACCCCCTTGGTAGAGGTTGAGTGGAACCATAGCAAATTGTAATGAAGCGCCCCCTTGAAGAAATAAAACATCATAATCTTCGGGTACATGTAAGAGTGTTTTGATGTCTAAAATCGCTTTATCATGAATCTCTTCATAAACAGAGGAGCGGTGAGAAGCTTCCATGATGGAAAGCCCGTGACCATGAAAATCAAGCAAGTGCGTTTGGGCTTCTTTGAGGACTTCTTGGGGAATCATGGAAGGGCCTGCGCCAAAGTTGATGGCTGGTTGCATTATATCTCCTTGGGGGTAGTGTGCGTTATTAAGATACAAAAAAGTGAGATTGTATCAAAGGAAACTATAAAATCTTATGAAGCGTGGTGGCGTTACCCATCCACGAAGTCAGTGCCTCCCAGTCGCCCTTTTCAATCATGGTTTTGGCGCTGTGAAGCTCTTTTTCAAAAAGGCTAATGGATTCAAGCAAATTGGTGCGGTTTTGCATGAAAATTTCACTCCACATTTGGGGTGAACTTTTGGCAATACGGCTCATGTCGCGAAAGCCACCACCTGCAAGCAAGAGGATGCTTTTGGGGTCTTCTTGGCCCATAACGCTGTTGGCGAGGGCGTAGCTAAGGGCATGGGGAAGGTGGGAGATAAACGAAGCGTGGCGGTCGTGGGAGAGAGGGTCCATAAAGACGATTTTCATGCCAATGTGGGAAAAGATTTGCACGGAACGCTCTTTGTGTAAGTCCCCAGAATTGTCAAAATCACACAAGACCACAACAGCGTCGCGGTAAAGCCCTTTGAGCGCAGCGCTTGGTCCAAACTTTTCTGTTCCTGTCATGGGGTGTGCGGCCACAAAATTGGAGCGAATAGAGGCGGGAACGGAGGCGATGATTTTCGCTTTGGTGCTGCCTAAGTCCACAATCGTTGTGCGTTCTGAGACCCCTACAAGCTCTTGAAGGGTTTTGATAATGCCCTCAACCGGGATTGCTAAAAAGATCATATCACATTGTTTGAGTTCATCAAAAGAAACAATCTCGCTCACCAAGCCAAGGGAAAGTGCCTCTTCGCAATGGGTAAGATTGTGGTCAATACCTACAACTTTTGAGACGAGCTTCGTCTCTTGTAATGCAAGCCCTAAAGACCCTCCCATGAGGCCAAGGCCGACAATGCCTACTGTCATTTTTTTATACCTTTTTGAATTTTTACGATGAATTAAATCTTGAGATGGTATTATATCCACTTTGCTACTAAAAACCTGATTACACGAGGATTCCCCTTTGATGAAAACATTCACCATACTTCCCCTATTGGCAGCAACATCGCTGATGGCTATCACTATAGAATCTGTCACTTACAATGGCCTTGTGCGTCTCTCTGCAGATTCGGCAAAAGAGATTACGGGGCTAGAACCGGGCAAACAGCTTGATATCGAGCAAGTTGATACGGCGATTAAAAAATTGTACATGCAAAATTATTTTAATGACATTTGGGTAGAAGAAGACGCGGGGCATGTAACGGTCTATGTGAAAGAAAAACCTGCCATTGCAAGGATTGAGTTTGAAGGCGTGGGGCAAAATGATAAAGAGGTATTAGAGCCTATCTTGGGTGTACGCAAGGGGATGATGTACGATGAGCGTATTATCGCCGAAGCGCAAAAACGCATCCAGCAATTTTTTGAAGCCAAAGGTTTTTTTGATACAGTAGTGGAAGTTAAAAGTGAACCCCTTGCCCAAGAGGGAAGTTTACATGTAAAGTTTTTGGTGAACCGCGGGGAGAAGATTATCATTCGTTCCGTGCAAATATGTGGGGCAGAAGCCCTTGGCTATAAAAATGTTGAGCCTGTCCTTGCCAATAAAGAACGGGAAATGTTAGGGTGGTTTTGGGGCTTTAACTCCGGGGAGTTAAAGATACATGAATTGCCCTTAGATAGCGACCGCATCAAAGACGAATACATGAAACGGGGCCATTTGGATGTGCAAGTGAGCACCCCATTTTTAAAAACCTATATGGACAGTTTTAATGCTGCCCTTACGTACCAAGTCATTGAAGGGGAGGTTTACAAGGTTGAATCTATCGCCTTTAGTGCCCCAGAAGGGCTTTTGGACGAAGCAGCATTGCGCGACAAGCTCTCGCTGTCTGAGGGTAAGGTTGCCAGTGTTGAGCGGCTACGAAAAGATTTGGAATTGGTAGAAGTGGCTGTAGCTGACCAAGGGTATGCTTTTGTGCGGGTTTTTCCCGATTTGAAACAAGATAAGGAAACCAAAATGGTTTCTATTACCTATGTGGTAACCCCTGGGGAAAAAGTTCGGGTACGTAATGTACGCATTGCGGGCAACACGCGCACCATTGACCGCGTTGTGCGCCGTGAGATGTACTTGACAGAGGGTGCGATGTATAGCCGTACCGATTTGGTCGATTCGCGCAATGCGATTCGCCGAACGGGCTATTTTGAAGATGCTACTATTACTGAAGAGCGCGTAAGCCGTGATGAAATGGATTTGCTTGTGACGGTAAAAGAAACGTCCACAGGAGCTATCAGCGGTGGGATTGGGTATGGGACTTCGGATGGACTCTTGTTGAGTGCGAGTGTGTCCGATGGCAATGTGTTGGGTAGCGGACTAAAGGGTGTTGTTAGCGTGGAACGCTCCGATAAAGAGTTAACCGGTCGGATTTCTTTGACCAATCCCCGTGTGTTTGATTCGGTATACAGCCTAGGGGGAAGTATTTACTCAGAAGACAATGAGTGGATTGATTATGATGAAAAGAAGATTGGTTTTGACGTCACTTTGGGGCGACAATTTGGACGCTATACTTCCGTGGGGCTGACTTATGTTTTGGAAGAGGTTGAATTGTCTAATATGACGCAGGCTCTAAAAAACGTGTATGATTATGAAGAAGGAAAGCGCATTAAAAGCTCCATTACCCCTTCTGTCTCCTTTAACAATACTGATGATTACTATTTGCCGCGCACGGGTATAAGTGCGAGTGCTTCTTTGGAATTTGCAGGCATCGGTGGGGACTATGAGTTTGTCAAAAACCACTACCGTTTTGCCTATTTTTATGGCTTAAGAGAGGCGATGGATTACGACCTTATTTTGCGCTATAAAGCACGGCTTTCTCTCGCGTGGGACAATGGCTATTTGCCACGCAATGAAAGATTGTACCTTGGTGGCGTGAGTTCTTTGCGGGGCTTTTCTTCTCGGTCTATTTCACCTAAAAATGACGCAGGCACGCTCTTAGGCGGTGAGATGTCGTTGGTGAACTCCATTGAAGCGAGCTTTCCGTTGGTCGAGCGCCTTAAGATGCGGGGTGCTTTGTTTATGGATTATGGCATGATTGGCGATAACAATATTGCCGATGAAACCCGCGCAAGTGCAGGGGTAGTGCTAGAGTGGACTTCTCCCCTTGGGCCCATTGCGCTTATTTTCGCAGAGCCTATCAAGAAGAAGTCAGGGGACGATACTGCCAGTTTTGAATTTACAATTGGACGGCAGTTTTAGCGAAAGGCGATGGCAAAAGAAGCGGGCTTGATGAGCTTTTTAATGGCCTCTTTTGCCAAACGCATAGAGTTGCCACTCTTTACATGTAAGGTGTGGTTTTCATAAGAAAAGGTTACGGGCGTTTTGCTCAAATCCGTGTTGAGGCACTTGGCAAAGGCAAGAATAAAACTTAGCCAATTGACCGTGTTGGCTTCAGGCAACAGCGCGCCATAAGCCCCAAAGTCTTCATAATTTGGCAACTTTTTTGTGTGGTATTTGATTAAAAGGGCAATGAGCATTTTTTGTTCATGGGAGAAGCCAAAATTTAGATTGTTAAGAATGAAGTAAAAACTGTGCAAATGCTCTTGGTACACACTCAAACTGCTTCCCACAGAATGCAATTTAGCAGAAATAGACAATTCAACCTTATATGCCCCATCAATCTTGTGTAAAGTGGACAACGCGTCAAATAGGGCCAACGCCGTTTTAGCGACATGGGCGTCATCTTTGGGGTTGGGTGAAAAACGGTCTGTAAGGCTTTTGAGGCTCGGATTAAAGTTTTTGGGAAAAACCCCTTGATGGGAAGCCAGTAAATCACTCAAAAAGACCCCTTCACGCACCCCTGCACCCGAGGTAAGGACGTTAGAGGCTCCTAGGTGTGTCAGCAGCTTACTGAAGATTGTGCACCCTTCTCGAATGGTATCAATGCGGTCTTTTTTAAACCCGTAAGGTTTCAAATCTAAGATACTCTGGCGCCCAATAGTGTCAATCCAAGGTTGGTGCTGTGCGACGTCGTAGGAAAAGCCATGGACGGTCTTTAAAGGATAAAGCTCTTTTTCCATGATGGCATTGGATAAGGCGCGAAGTGTCCCCCCAATCCCAACCACGCATGGTGAGGAGAAATGCTCAGGAAGGTCTTTTAGCGCGGTTTCTAAAAATGCTTCTACGACATTTCGTGCTTGCTTGGTGTCAAAAAAAAGCTCCTTAAGGCGCACGGTTCCAATATTAAGAGAAACCGTATCGACAATCTTCCCTTTGACAATTTTTGCCAATTCGGTAGAACCCCCTCCGATATCCACCGTCGTGGCTTCTTCTAGAAAAGGAAGCAAATTTACCGCAGCCATTCCCCCATACCGTGCTTCGGTGTGCCCGTCAATAATGCGTACGCAAAAGCCTAGTACTTTGCGCACCTTTGAGGTGAAGTCAGATGCATTGGGGGCATCCCTTAGGGCAGAAGTGGCAACACACAAGACCTTGGTGCAATGAAGATTGGTAGCAATGCGATGGAAGGACTCAAGGGCTTCAAAGGCCTCTTGGATGGATTTTTCTTGGAGGCGTCCACCTCGCTCATAGGCACCTTCCCCTAGGCGGACTCTGCTTTTAACTTCTTTGATAAGGTGAAATCCAAAACGGCTGGTTTTTTCAAACACAACCATTCGGACGGAGTTTGAGCCAAGATCAATGACAGCGGTGCGCTTGGCCATTACTCTTCGTTCGTGAGTTGTTCATATTTGAGTTTTAGTTCCTCAACACTTTCCACATTATCAGGGTCGGGAATGATGCATTCAACTGGGCACACGGCGATACACGAAGGCTCATCAAAGTGCCCTACACATTCAGTACAGCTGTCTGGATCGATAATATAAATGGGATCGGCTTCCTCGATAGCAAAATTTGGGCATTCGTCTCGACAAGCATCGCAAGCAATGCACTCTTCAGTAATCATTAATGACATACATCTTCCTTCTCGTGGGTAAAATATTTGGTGAGTTATACACTAAAACAACTTTGACGAAATTTAAAAGAAGAGGGTTGAAGGTTTTCCTTATCTTAGGGGCTTGCAAAAGGCGAAGGATTGTGACATAAAACCCTAAAAAACTGAGGGATTCTTCAAGAAAATCCAACTAAAGCAAGCGTTTTTTATGGGCTTTAAGGGAGGTTTTGGGGAGAGACAATGAAGCAAGGGTTCCTTGGCGGTCTGTACGGTTGGCAATACGAATGGTTGCGCCTAGGGCATCCGCGGCACCTTTGGCCAAGAAAAGCCCTAGTCCTGTCCCCCCTTTGTCTCCATAACGCTTAAATGGGGCAAACAGATCTTTGCTCTCATCGATGCCTACGCCTTCATCTTCCACCGTAATTAAAAATTCAGTAGGCAGTTCTGAGGCATGGATGGTGATGGTGCTGTTTTTTGGAGAAAACTTGATAGCGTTTTGGACAAAATTTTGCAAAATATGAATCAGTAAGGTTTTTTGGGTGGTGATGGTGTAGCGGGATGCATGCAAGATAAGTTCAATTTTTTTACCCTCTTGGTGGGCCAGAATTTTAAAATTTGTAACACGCTCTTGCAAAAAAGCAACCAAATCGATGGAAACAGGCTCTTCAAATTGGGCACCTTCTTGCCGTCCAATCTCTAAAATGGCACCAATCATAGCGTTCATTTCATTGATAGCTTGGATGTTGCTTTGCAGTGCTTCAACGTATTTTTCCGCTTCGCGAGGGCGCAATAAAGTGACTTCATTTTTTGTTTTCATCACCGCTAACGGGGTTTTAAGCTCATGGGCCGTACCAATAAAAAGCTCTTTTTGGTATTTGACAAAGATTTGAATTCTGTCAATTAAGCGGTTAATTCCTTTGCCAAGAGGCAAAAATTCTTCAGGTAATGTGTCAATATCCACTGAGCGTAAAAAAGTTTCGTTCATATTTGCCAGTTTATTGGCAAGGATTTTGATGGGCACCAAGAGCATACGCGAGAGGAACAGGGCATAAAAGAGGATGAGAAAAATAGCACTGAGGTTAATGAGCAAAATATTGCGCAAAATACGATCAAGCATTTTATCGGTTTGTGTCACCTCTTGGGTGAGGACGATAAAGGCCTCTTCGTGCCTCCAAATAGGCTGAAAGATAGAAAGAAATTGCTGCTTATCTACGGCGTGTTGCTTGAGCTCCACGGCGCGGTTTTTTTTAGGAAGGAAGGCAACTTTAGCGCGAATCTCAGGGGGAAGGGCGGCGTGGATAAAGGCATACTCACGGGTAATAAGGGCAGGGTTGGTTTCGCGCTCAATAAGAACCGCATACTCCTTTAAGGAACTTGTAATGGTCTCAAAGATAGAAATCTTAATGGTTTGGTATAAAATGGCGGAGAAGATGACAATTAGTGTGGCCGAAGCCGACACTAATTGCAAGATAAACTTTGTTCTTATACTTTTTTGGGAAAACAAAATCGGTAACCCCGACGTCGAACGGTTTCGATCGTTGAGATATTGAGCGGTTTATCCATCTTTTGACGGATTTGGTTAATAGCAACTTCAATGACATTGGGGGTTACTAGTTCAGGTTCTTCCCAAATGGCATCCAAGAGTTGCTCTTTAGAGACAATCTGGTCGCTGTGGCGCGCAAGGTGGGTTAAGACTTCAAAAGGCTTGCCTTTAAGTTCAATGTCTTGACCTTTGTACGTGATTTTTTCTTCGTCTGGATCAATAACCAAGTCGTCGATTTTGATAACGTTTGTGCCACCAAAGCGAAGTCTCGCTTCGATACGTGCGACTAAAATGTCAAAATCAAAAGGTTTTTTGATGTAATCATCCGCACCGGATTTTAGGGCTTTGATTTCGCTTTCTTTGTCGTCTTTGGCAGAGAGGATGACCGCAGCTGTGCGCGGAGACTTTTGTTTGACGAGGCTGATTAAATCAATGCCATCGCCATCAGGCAACATCCAGTCGGAAAGGACCAGATCATAGTTGCGAATGCCGATGTAATATTCGGCGTCTTTGAAGTTCTCAGAACTATCTGTTTGGTAACCAAACTCTTGGAGACCTTCGGCGATGGTTTTGTTGAGGGTTACTTCATCTTCAACGATTAGTATCCGCATTTAGATTTCCTTAAGGTAAAAATTTATGGGGGGATTGTATCATAATTTAAGCGTTATTTCAAGATTTTTTAATGTTTTTTTAATATATTTTTTCTAAGGAGGCACCGACGGTGCATTCAGGAAGAATATCGGGCTTGGAAAGAGAGAGTTTTAGGGATGCAATGGGTGGAAATTGTGTTTTCAGCAAGGGCGCAAGGAACAAAAGTGCTTCCTCGACCGTTTTGAATTGCTCACGGATAAGGGTCTCTTTAACTAAAAACACCACCTGCGCGTAATCAATACTCAAAGGAATATCCTTACATGTAAAGCTTCCATTAAAAATCACCCGTTGGGGTGTAATGCGCTCCTGGGGTAAGAGACCAATGATGGCCTCAAAGGTGAGGTCTTTGACAAAAATTGTCATCTTAAATGACTTGTTTTTCTTGACCGTTTACCAAACGCATGAGATTGGGAATGTGCTTGTAAAGCACGATAAACGCAATCACCAACAAGGGGGCATGGGTGTGGATATGGGGCATGTCATAATGAATCAAAAAAGAAGAAATAATGAGTGTCGTGAGCGCACCTAGGGAAGAAACCGAAGAAATGCGCACGGTGCGTCCGAGTAAATACCACACGGCAAAGGCAATCAGTGTTTCAAGTGGCAAGAAGTAAAGGAGTACGCCTACTGCTGTCGCCACGCCTTTGCCTCCTTCAAATTTTAAATAAGGACTAAAGCAATGGCCGATGATGGCAAGCACGCCGATGGTCCACTGGGTTTCTACCGAAAGTCCCATGGAGGCTGCAAAAAGGATGAGCGTTAGTCCTTTAAGGGCGTCTAGTACCACAGTGGCAAGAGCAAGTTTTTTTGCAAGGCTAGGATGGGTTTGTTTTAAAACACGCAACACATTGGTTGCGCCGATGCTTTGGCTTCCTTGGGTACGGATGTCTGTGCGGGCGAAGGTTTTGGCAAGAATGAGTCCAAAAGGAATGGCGCCGATGAAATAGGCTGCAAGGTAAAAATGGATATTGATGTTGGTTAACATAGAAGCGGGGTTCCTTGTGTATAATTTGGCATGTGCGCATTTTAGCCAAAAATCAATTAGGTTGTCTTTAATGGCGCCTTTGCTATAATGTCCGATTTTATTTTGAACATAAATCAAGGAAAACCGAGTGAGTAATACAGCAATTAAAGAACAGATTCAAGAATTAAAACGCACCCTGAATGTCTCCATCGTGGCCCATTATTACCAAAAAGATGACGTGTTTGAAATGGCCGATTTTACAGGAGATTCACTGCAACTTGCCCAATGGGCAGCCCAAGATACGAAGCCGTATTTGATTTTTTGCGGTGTCGGATTTATGGGGCAAAGTGTCAAGATTTTAGCGCCCCAAAAACGCGTACTGATGCCCAAAATTGCGTGCTGTGCCATGGCGCGGATGATAGACGTGGGCTATTTTGACGCAACCTTGCAGACCCTGAGGGATGCGGGTATTGCGCCTGAAGAGTTGATGCCCATCACATACATCAACTCTTCCGCAGAAGTCAAAGCGCGGATTGGAAAAATGGGCGGCATGGTGTGCACCAGTTCCAACGCAAAAGCCATCATCACCAAAGCCCTAGAGAGTGGCAAAAAAATCTTGTTTGTTCCGGATAAATGTTTGGGGCAAAATATTGCCAAAGAGATGGGATTGGTGGCAAAGGTTGTGGGACTTGAGGCGGATTTGGCAAGCGCGGATGTGTTGTGCTACAACGGGTTTTGTTCCGTTCACCAACTTTTTGACGTGGAAGATGTGCATTTTTTCCGCGCCAAATACCCGGGCATCAAGATTGTAACCCATCCTGAATGCAAGCCTGAAGTGTGCGATATTTCCGACTTCGTAGGCTCCACGGCACAAATGATTGCCTACATCAACACCCTTCCTAAAGACCAGCCTGTCGCCGTGGGGACGGAGTATAACCTCGTGCAGCGGTTGCGCAAAGAACACACCTATGTACTCTCTTCTACCAAGCCAGAATGCCCGACGATGAACGAAACCAGTTTGGCGGATTTGCACGAAACCCTGCTTTCCATTAAAAACAACACCTTTGCCAACGAAATCATCCTTCCTGAAGAGACCAGAAAATGGGCTAAAGTCGCCCTTGAGCGGATGTTTAACCTATGATACGCCCCTTTGTCGAAGCCATTTTGCGTGAGGATTTGGGGCGGGGTGATTTGTTTGAACGCCTTGCTCCTCCTTTGCCTGCTAGGGCAATCCTTACATGTAAGGAGCCGGGTGTGTTTGCAGGCGTGCCCTATGTGGAAGCGGTGTGTGAGGTGCTTGGGATTGATGTTGTTTTTGACGTGTGTGATGGTCAAACCATAGAAAAAGGAGAACGCCTCGCCCTTTTAAAAGGCCCCTCAACCCAGCTGCTAAAAGCGGAGCGGAGCGTCTTAAATCTTGCACAACATGCCAGCGGGATTGCCACCAAAGTGGCTACGTATGTGCGTGCTCTTGAGGGGATTCCTGTGCGCCTCCTAGACACGCGCAAAACACGCCCTTTGTTGCGGAGTTTTGAAAAATACGCCGTGCGGTGTGGTGGTGGGGCAAACCATCGGTTTGGGTTGGATGATGCGTTGATGCTCAAAGACACGCACCTTGCGCTTATTGGCAACCTCAAAGAGACACTCGCCTTAGCGCGCAAAACCCTGCCTTTTACAACGACTATCGAAGTGGAGTGCGAAACCCTTGAAGACGCCAAAATGGCCATGGAAGCAGGGGCAGATATTGTGATGTGCGACAACATGGGTCTTGAGGAGATGAAAGAGGTGGTGGCGTATAAAAATGCCCATTTTCCTCACATTATTCTTGAGGCTAGCGGGAATATTACTGAGGCTACCATTGTTGCTGTGGCACGAACGGGTGTGGACGCGATGAGTTGTGGGAGCATTATTCACCAAGCCACGTGGCTTGATTTTTCCATGAAGATGGAACCGTTGCGCTAAGATGGCTGCGGATGATCAAGAAAAAACAGAAGAACCTACCAGTAAGAAAATAGAAGATGCCCGCAAAGAGGGCAATGTTCCCAAAAGCCAAGACACCAGTAGTTTTGTGACGCTTGTCGTGGCGGTGGTCGCGGTGTTTTTAACCTTTCCCTTTCTTGAGGGGCGTATCCGCAGTCTTTACATGTACTACTACGAATTCATCGGCGAGGAACTCACCAAAGCAACCCTCATTTCCATGGCAATCGTTTCCTTTCGGGAGTTGGGGTTGATGGTTTTGCCTATTGCGATTTCGGTAGCGTTGGCGGGCGTTTTGGCGGCTTTGATGCAATTTGGTTTTTTATTTACCACCAAATCCATTACGCCAGATTTGAAAAAAATCGACCCTATTAAAGGGTTGAAAAACCTCCTTTCCCTGAAAAAACTCATTGAGGGCTTAAAGACAATTTTAAAAGTCAGTGCTGTTTTTGGGTTGGCGTTTTATTTTTTGATGGAATTTACCACAGAACTTCCCAAAACCCTGTTTTTTGGCCTTTTTGGTCAACTTATTTGGCTACGAGACAAGATGGTGATTTTAGCGGCGGTGATGTTGGCGTTGTTTTTAATCCTTGCGTTTATTGACCTGATGTTTGTGCGGTACAACTATTTTAAAGAACTACGCATGAGCAAGCAAGAGATTAAGGATGAACACAAACAAATGGAAGGCGACCCGCAAGTGAAGGCGCGGATTCGACGGGTGCAAATGGAGATGAGCCAAAAACGCATGATGCAAAATATTCCCGATGCGGACGTGGTAATCACCAACCCAACCCACTATGCAGTCGCCATTCGGTACGATCAAAGCAAGGACAGGGCGCCTGTGGTGATTGCCAAAGGGGTTGATTTTTTGGCATTGCGCATTAAAGAGATTGCCCTCAATCATAAAATCCAAATTGTTGAAAACCCCCCGCTTGCCCGCGAACTTTACAAGCAATGCGACATTTCACAAGCGATTCCTGAGAAGCTTTACAAGGCAGTGGCTGAGGTGCTAGCCTTCGTTTATCAAACCAACAAACGGCGCTCTTAGAGAATTTTCAGCCCTTTTTGGATACAATCGTCCACTTCAACTGCCACTGCCTAGCAATGACCCAAGGATAACCACATGAAACAACAGCGTTCAGGAAGTATTATTATTTTACTTGTTATTGGTGCCGTTTTGAGTATTTTATTGTATTTGTACAACTCTCCTATGTTTGAGCGCACCCCGCCAGAAATTTCCCTTGAAGAGACGATTTATTGGAATTTAAAAGAACCCATTGCCTTACATGTAAAGGACCAAAGCGGGGTAAAGTTCGTGCGAGTGACATTAAACGATGGTGCAAATAGCGTCGTTTTACATACCCAAATGTACGACACGCCCCAAAAAGAACTAAGCCTTGAGGTAACCTTTCCTCGCACAGGATTTTTTAGCAAACAAGAGCAAATGGTGCTAGAAGTGGAAGCAATAGACACCAGCAAATGGAACTTTTTCTCCGGCAACGAAGCCAAAAAAACAGCCCTCTTGCACATCGACACCACGCGTCCGGAACTTTTTGTCTTGACAAATTCTTACAAAATAACCAAAGGGGGCTCAGCAGCAGTGGTTTTTCGCGCCAATGATGCCAACTTAAAAGAGCTGTACATTCAAACCAACGACGGGCAGCGATTTTACCCCACTCCTTTTTACAAAGAAGGGTATTACATCTCTCTTGTGGCGTGGCCAAGGCGTGAAGAGCATTTTCATGCGGATATCGTGGCACAAGACAAGGCGGGCAATCTTTCTCGCGAACGGGTGCGCTTTTTCTTGCAAAATCGAAAATACCGGGTTTCAAGCATCGCACTAACAGAGCGATTTTTGGGTGGAAAAGTGACGGAGCTGGCACAAATGTATTCCCGCGAATACGAAGCCATGAGTCCTATTGAACGGTTTATGTTTGTCAATAAAACTTTGCGAAAAGAAAACGATGAGAAGATTTCCCGCGTCGCAACGCAGGCCCCTCAAGCCCTCTTGGGGGAGGCAAAATTGATTCCTTTTTATCCGTTGCGTAACGGTGCTGCGGTGGCGAGTTTTGGAGACCACCGTAAATATACATACGAAGGACAAGTGGTGAGCGAATCGTACCATTTGGGCCTAGACTTAGCAAGCACTGCCCACGCAGAGATTGTCAGTAGCAATGCAGGAAGAGTTGTCTTTGCGCAAGAGACGGGCATCTACGGACGGACGATTATTTTAGACCACGGATTGGGATTGTACACTCTATACAGCCACTGCTCCTCCTTGCTTGTGCAAACGGGCGATGCGGTGAAGGCGGGGGACGTGATTGGGAAAACGGGAGTAACAGGCTTTGCCTTTGGGGATCATTTGCACTTTGGCGTATTGGTTCAAGGGGTGGAGGTTCGTCCTGAAGAGTGGATGGACAAGAGTTGGATGGAAGACAATTTGTATTCCATTATGCGTAATGCGCAGGCGTTGATTGAGCGCCAGTAAAAAGAGAAAAACAGCTTTGTTTACTGATTGTTCACCCCTGTGCCATACAATGGGGAATTATTTTTGCTTGAAAGCTCCCATGATGAGCGTGCACCCAAGGAAGAGTGAGTGAGACAATTAACGATTCTTAACAGTGTTGAAAGTGTCGGAATAGGGTTGCACAAAGGTGAGCCTATCCGTATTGTGTTAGAGCCTATGGAAGCGGATACGGGGATTGTCTTTTACCGAAGCGATCTTGGTGTGGGCTTTAGGGCGTTGCCAGAGTTTGTGATTAACACCCAAATGGCAACGGTTGTGGGCAATGAACACGGCTCTATTTCAACCATTGAACACCTGCTTTCTGCGATTTGGGCTTATGGGATTGACAACATCCGCGTGGTGGTAGATGGTCCTGAGATCCCGGTGATGGATGGCAGTAGCGGGAGTTTTTGTATGATGCTTGATGAGGCAAAAATCCGCCCCTTGGAGGCATACAAAAGAGTGCTGATTGTGCGAAAAGTCGTGGAAGTGCAAGAGGGAAGCAAATTTGCCCGCGTGTTGCCTTCCAAAACCCCTACCTTTCGCTTTACGATTCAGTTTGACCATGTGGCCATCGGCCGCCAAGAGTACCATTTTGAGTTTGGCAAAAAAGCATTTTTAGACGAGATTGCCCGCGCACGCACCTTTGGGTTTATGAAAGATGTCCAAATGTTGCGTAGCCGTGGCCTTGCCCTGGGTGGGTCTTTGGACAATGCCGTTGTGATGGATGAGAAAAAAATCTTAAACCCTGAAGGGTTGCGCTACAGTGATGAGTTTGTGCGCCACAAGATTTTAGACGCCATTGGTGACTTAGCCCTTTTGGGGGCACCTATGATTGGGGATTACGAATCTTTTGCGGGAAGCCACCACCTTAACCATTTGCTCACCAAAGAGATTTTAAAAGACCCTTCAAATTACGAGATTAAGACCTTGGTTCCTGAAGTGGCACAAGCGTACGAAAAGGTATTTGCATAAAGACAGACATTTTAGTGCTTTCCCTTGGTTCACCTCTTTTTGTGGGGGTTTACCAAGAAGGCCGCTTGGTTCAAACACTCCAAAGCACAGACAAATCCAGTGAAGCGTTGCCGCGTATCATGAAAGACCTCCTTGCTACTTATACATGTACTGGATTGTATTTTGCGAGGGGACCGGGAAGTTTTATGGCCATCAAGGTGACATATCTTTTTCTCAAAACCCTTGAATTGGCTCTAGATATCCCCCTAAAGGCGTGCGATGGCTTTGCCTTTAACGGTAATGGGCCCATTAAAGCCGTCGGAAAACTCTTTTTTAGTAAAGAACATGGTAAGATTACAACCAAAGTTTTAGAGGAAGGGTCTGCTAGCGCGTTTACGCTACCTCTTGTTTTAAATACGGACGTTTTTAGCCTCGACACCCAACCACTATACCATTTGCCTGCCCTTTAGGAGTGTGTTTGAAGATTTATATCCCAGCGACCAGTGCAAATTTAGGCCCAGGCTTTGATGCGCTTGGCCTTTCTTTATCCCTTCACAACAGCGTTGTTATTACCCCAAGCTCGGTGGGGAGTATTTCCATTAAAGGCGAAGGAGTGGGGCGCCCTAAGCTTAAAACCCACAATCCTTTTGTCGGTATTTTTCATGAAATCTACACGCAAATGTGCGGAAGAAAAGAGAATTTTCGGTTTGAATTTGAAAACAATATTCCTCTCTCCCGCGGTCTTGGAAGCTCATCCGCGGTCATTGTTGGCGCCATTGCCAGTGCTTACCATATGGCTGGCGTTCGGGTGGAGAAAGAAAAAGTGCTAAACCGCGCGTTGCAGTATGAGTCGCATCCTGATAATATCGCCCCAGCGGTTCACGGAGGGTTTACCACGTCGATTGTCCAGCAAGAGAAAGTGTATACGCAAAAAAAGGTCCTTCCAAACACCATAAAGGCGGTTTTGGTCATTCCTGATAGGCCTATGTCTACAGCAAAATCACGGACACAGCTGCCCAAGCACTACTCCATGAAGGAGTGTGTGAGTAACCTTTCCCATGCAGCATTTTTAAGTGCAGCATTTTTAAACGAGCGGTGGGATTTGTTGCGCTTGGCCGCCGTTGACATGATGCACGAGGAGCGACGCATGCGACAGCTTCCTGAACTTTTCAAGGTAAGAGAGGTGGCACTAGAAGAGGGGGCGCTTATGAGCACCCTCTCAGGAAGCGGTTCAACATTTTTGACGATTGTTTACCAAGAAGAGGCCCAAAGAATGGAAATGGTATTAAAAAAGAACTTCCCGCACTATTTTGTGGGCACGTATGCTTTCGATAACGAAGGCTTTAATATCGAAAACAGCTAAATTTTGGTACTATCATGAGCAAAATAAATACCCCTGTTCGAATGTGCATCGTCTGCAAGGCTCGCGTCCCCCAATCCGAGTTATTACGGTTACAAACTAATGAGGGCATGTTGCGCGTGTTTAAACAGGTGGGTAGAAGCTTCTATGTCTGCAACGATTGCATCGAGAGCAACAACAAGCAACTTAAAAAAGCACTGCTTCAAAAGTGTAAAAAATTAGATCAAAACATTTTGGATTACGGCAAAATGCTGAAGGAGATAGAAACGAATGGTTAAAGTTCGCATACACGAGATTGCAAAAGAACTCGGTATCAAAAGTAAAGAGGTAGTGGAGAAAGCTACCGATATGGGGTTGGACGTCAAATCTGCATCCAGTGCCGTAGGCTCAGAAGAAGCAGAAGCGTTGATGAATTTTGTGCTCACAGGCGAACGCCAAGAGGCGATTGCTACTCCCGTAGAAACAAAGGTTTCTCCCGAACCAACCCCTCCTCCTGTGGAAATAGTACCCCCTTCTCCTAAAGCACCAGAGCCTAAAAAAGATGTGAGTAAGCAGGTTGAACCTGTGCCAGTAAAAGAAGTGCAAGAAGCACCCAAGCCCAAAGCACCCAAGCCTACTGAAGTAAAAAAAACAGAAATCGTCATCCCTCAAGAAGAGGCACCTGTGGCGCCAAAAGAAGAAGCCCTCGTAGAACCTGTGCAAGAACCCCAAGAAGAAGAAAAAAAATCTTCCATTTCTTCAGGAGAGAGTTTGGCGCAAGCAAGCCTCATGAAGCGACGAGGTTTGGTAATCGTTAAAAAGAAAAAACCCGAAATCGTGGTTAAGCCAGAACCTACCAAGGCCGTTGAATCCTTGAAGAAAAATATCCCTAGTTCTTTGGAAGCTATTTTTTCAAGCCAAGCAGAAACAGCAGAGGCAAGAAAGAAAAAGAAAGCTAAAAAAACCCCTTCAAGCAAAAAAGAAGCAGTTGAAAAGATTGATTTGATGGCAGACCGTGATTTGGGCGAGGCGACGTATGACCATGATGACATGGTTGTTCTTCCTGATTTAACGGTAAAACCCGAGCCAGAAGCACCAAAACCTGCCCTTAAAAAACGCAATGATTCAACACAA
This sequence comes from Sulfurospirillum sp. HTRB-L1, assembly GCF_059415125.1. Lineage (NCBI taxonomy): Bacteria > Pseudomonadati > Campylobacterota > Epsilonproteobacteria > Campylobacterales > Sulfurospirillaceae > Sulfurospirillum > Sulfurospirillum sp. HTRB-L1. Next base: position 209,927 of record NZ_JCAHZR010000002.1, on the reverse strand, counting down.
CAGATTATTGGCCGCGGCCAAAAAGCCATTGCTTTTGGAAATACCAACACAGGCATTAGACGCAAGGGACGTAAAAAACGTCCAAAACAAATGGCAAAAGGCAACGACGAAGCCGTGACATTTGTGCGCATTCCTGAAGAAATCCGCGTGTATGAGTTTGCCGAAATGGTAAACAAGCAACCCAGCGAAATTATTTCAAAGCTGTTCATGTTGGGAATGTTGACCACCAAAAATGACTTTTTAGATAAAGATGCTATTGAGATTTTAGCCGATGAGTTTGGTATTGATGTGGAAACGGTTAACGCTCAAGAGGAATTTGACTATGTGAAAGCCTACGATGATGAAGAAGGTGGCGAACTTGTAGAGCGCGCTCCTGTCGTGACCATCATGGGACACGTTGACCACGGTAAAACCTCCTTGCTAGACTATATTCGTAGTTCTCGTGTGGTTCATGGTGAATCAGGCGGCATTACCCAACATGTGGGCGCTTACATGGTGCATAAAAACAATAAAAACATTACCTTTATCGATACCCCAGGCCACGAAGCCTTTACCCAAATGCGTGCCCGAGGCGCAGAGGTAACGGACATTGTTATCATTGTGGTAGCGGCAGATGATGGGGTGAAACCTCAAACCAAAGAAGCCATTGAGCATGCAAAAGCGGCAAACGTGCCCCTTATTATTGCCATTAATAAAATAGACAAAGAAGCGGCCAATCCTGACATGGTGAAAACACAACTCTCAGATTTGGGCATTATGCCAACGGAGTGGGGCGGAAGCCATGAATTTGTGCACGTTTCAGCACACACGGGTGAGGGCATCGAAGAGCTGCTTGAGATTATTTTATTGCAAGCAGAAATCCTTGAGCTTCAAGCCAACCCAACACGTGATGCTAAGGCTGTGGTGGTTGAGAGTTCTTTGGAAAAAGGCCGAGGCCCTGTGGCGACGGTTATTGTTCAAAACGGAACCCTCAAAGTAGGCGATACCGTGGTTGCAGGGGTGGCGTATGGCAAAGTACGCGCACTTTTAGACCATGCGGGAAAAACCATTACATCCATTAAACCAGGAGAGCCTGGTGTGATTGTAGGCCTCAGCGAAGTGGCCGAGGCGGGCGAAAAGCTCGTGAAAGTCGAAAGCGACAAAGCAGCACGTGAATATGCCCAAAAACGCCATGACTATTTACGTCAAAAAGAACTTTCACGCTCCACTAAAGTGACCTTGGATGAGCTTAGCCAACGCATTGCTGAGGGTGAGATTAAAGACTTGCCTGTGATTGTCAAGGCGGACGTACAAGGAAGTTTGGAAGCGATTAAAAGCTCATTGGAAAAGTTACGCAATGACGAGACCAAGGTTAATGTCATTCATGCGGGTATTGGTGGCGTAACAGAAAGCGATGTGGCCCTGGCGAGTGCGAGTGAAAACTGTATCATCCTAGGCTTTCACATTCGCCCCACTGGCGCGGTCAAGGAAAAAGCGAAAAACCTTGGGGTTGAGATTAAAACCTACAACATTATTTATGACCTCATTGATGACATCAAAGGGGTGCTTAGCGGCATGATGGCGCCGATTATCCGTGAAGAAAACTTAGGACAAGCCCAAGTGCGCGAAGTCTTTGTGGTGCCAAAAATTGGTGCGATTGCGGGATGTATCGTGACCGATGGTGTGATTAACCGCGGGGCAAAGGTACGTTTGATTCGCGATGGCGTGATTGTTTATGAGGGCACGATTTCTTCGCTCAAGCGCTTTAAAGACGATGTGCGCGAAGTATCTAAAGGCTACGAATGTGGCATTGGTATCCATAATTTCAACGATATCAAAGAGGGCGATTTCATGGAAAGCTTCAAAGAAGTTGAGGAAAAGGTAACCTTATGATCAAAATCTTTCGCACGCAAAGCGTGTTAAAAGAGTTGATTCCTGAAGCCTTAGCTACCCTAAGCGACACCCTGCTTCAAAACCTTTGTGTGATTGATGTGCAGTGCAAAAAGGGCAAGTATGATGCGGATGTGTACTTGGATAAGATGCTCTTTACGCCCGAGGAGCAAAGTACTATTTTGTCGCGCCTGAGAAAGGTCTCGAAACATTTAGAGACCCACTGCGCCACAGCAGAAGGGTGGTACCGGTGTCCCAGTTTTCACTTTAAATTCGACGAACAGTTGGAAAAGCAAAACCACTTGGATGCCTTATTTGAGAAAATGGAAAAAGAATTAAAAAAGAGCCACCATGAATGAAGCACGATTAAAAGCCCTATTGCACGATGCAGGTGTTGAGTTGTATGACACAGAAACCACCATGGAATCGGGCCGAAAGATTTATCGGATTTATATTACATGTAAAGAGGGCGTCACCCTTGAAATGTGTTCTAAGGTAACCCATATTCTTTCTCCCATATTAGACCTTGAGCCACCTATTTCTGACCAGTATTATCTTGAGGTAAGCTCTCCTGGGCTTGAGCGAAAACTCACCAAACCTAGCCATTATGCCCGCTCTATTGGCGAGATGGTCAAGATTAAAACCTTTGAAAAAGAGTCCCTAGAAGGCAAGCTTTTGGAAGTGAGCGATAAGGGTATTTGCCTAGAGCTTCCAGAGGAAAATAGGGAGATTGCTTTTGAGCAAATCTCCAAAGCACGCACCTTCGTCGTGTGGTAATGCCTGATGAATTTTACATGCGCCTCGCCCTTGAGGCCGCATGGGAATTTCAAGGAAGAACCTACCCAAACCCAGCGGTAGGCTGTGTCGTTTGCTCCCAACACGGGGAGATTTTAGCCATCGAAGCCCACCAAAAAGCAGGTGAGGCCCACGCTGAAGTGCGCGCCGTTAAGGCGGCTCTTGGGCGCTTGAACCCCTCCCTTATATTTCCTCAAGACCCCACTGCGCTTCACGCTTTTTTGTTGGCTAATCACCAGAACCTTCTTAAAGATGCTTCCGTTTATGTCACGCTAGAACCGTGTAACCATTATGGCACCACACCCCCTTGCGCCTTACTCCTAGAAGCCTTACATGTAAGGCGGGTGTGTATTGGCATGAAAGACGAAAGTCCAAAGGCGAGCGGAGGTATGGCACGCCTTGTAAAGGCTGGGGTTGGGGTAAAACAAGGGGTGCTAGAAAAAGAGTGTGCCTTGCTTTTGGCACCCTTTTTGGCGTGGCAAAAAGGACATTTTAGTTTTTTCAAACTTGCCATGAGTAACAATGGCGTCATTGATGGGGGTATTGTTACCTCAGAAGCTTCTCGCAAGCGGGTGCACGAACTGCGCCAACACCTTTCGCTTTTGGCCATTGGGGGCAACACTGTGCGCACTGATAGGCCCACCTTGGATGCAAGGCTGTGCGCAGGCAAGGCTCCTGATGTGTTCATTTACTCCCGCGAAGCGCAGTTTGACCAAAGTATCCCTTTGTTTAGCGTTCCTGAGCGCAAGGTTACCATCGCTTCTTCATGGGAGCCTTTATTGCGTAGTCCTTTTGTGATGATTGAGGGAGGCGAGGGCACCTTGCGCGCTTTGCCAGAACAAACCCAGTGGCTGTTGGTGTTTCGCTCTGCCCATTTTAAAGCGGGCAAGGGTGTGTGCCTTGCGAAGCGCTTTGTGAGGGTGTGGCACCAGCCTTGTGGTGAGGATATGATGGAGTGGTATATTTGTGAGTGAGATCGCGCTGACCTTTGGGATTATGGTGCTTGGCGGGTTTTTTCATGGTCTTGTGGGCTTTGGTTTTCCCATGATTGCCACGCCCTTGCTTTCCCTTTTGGGCTCGGTGCAACAAGCGGTGCTGACAACCTTACTGCCCACCCTTAGTGTGAATGCGACTAGCATCCTTTCTCGCAAGGTAGACTTTGGCTTTTTGGGGCGGTTTTGGCCCCTTGGAGGGGCCATTATCCTTGGGAGCTGGAGCGGCACACAGCTTTTGGTTCGCTATGAGAGCGACATTTACAAACTTTTGTTGGCGCTAATGGTTGTGTTGTACTTGTACCAATCCAAACTCAAATTCAATCTCAACACCCTTGTTACGCGCTATTTTTTTCCCAGTATGCTCTTTTTTGGAGTGCTTAGTGGCCTTGTGAGCGGCTTGGTGAATGTGATGATTCCTGTGCTGATTATCTATGTCTTGGAATTAAAACTGGAAAAAGAGAAGGCGATTATCTTGCTCAATTTCTGTTTTTTCTCTAGCAAAGTCACGCAAGTGGCAACCTTTTCGTGGCTAGGTGTCTTTACCTTGCACACCTTGCTTTTGGGCATCCCTTTGGCTGGGGCGGCGGTGGGTGCTTTGTTGCTTGGAAAGCGTTTTACGGGAAAGATTGATACCGCGCTTTATGAAAAGATTTTAAAAGGAACCCTGTGGGTGATGGTAGGGATGCTGCTGTTGCAATACGCAGGTGTTTTATAGGGTGACGCACCCATAAAGGTGCGTCACTGGAAAGATTAGTCAAAGGTAGGCTTGGGGGTTTTGTCTGCCATTGGAGGCAAGATAGGATAAATAACCTGCGGCTTGCGTCCTTCAAGTGCGCCAAGGAAGGTAGCAATAGAAGCTGCTTCTTTGTCGTTGATGGTGATGCCTAGCTGTGTGCTTCCCATCTCTTTAACCGCGTCAGTGAGTTTCCAGATGGCGCCATTGTGGAAATAAGGAGCCGTTTCGGTGACGTTGCGCAGGGTTGGGGTTTTGACCATACCGTTTTCATCGCCCGTAAAACCACCAAGGTTAGCAAACTTGTACTGTTTTGCCACTTGGAAAGGTTGCATGGTGCCGCCAAGTGCCATGCCGTTATGGCACGCTGCACATCCTTTGTCAAGGAAAAGTTTTAAGCCGTCTTTTTCTGCTTTATTGAGGGCATCGGGGTGGCCATTAAGGTAGTCATCAAAACGTGAAGGGGTGACAAGAGTACGCTCAAATACACCAATCACGCTTGCGATGCGCTCAAAGTCAATTTTTACATCTGGCCCATAAGCGCCCTTGAAAAGTTCCACATACTGAGGAATGGAATTGATGCGCTCAACAACGAGCTCCTTGGGTGCTGCCATCTCTGGACCCGCTTGGATAGGGCCTTGGGCTTGGTCTTCAAGGTGTGGGCTTCGGCCGTCCCAAAACTGTACTTCACTGAGCACGGAGTTGTATACCGTAGGAGAGTTTAGGTGGGCTGGGTTCATGGTCCATTTGTGACCAATGGCCGCAGGAACAGCATCTGCGCCACCCATTGCCAGGTTGTGGCAGGTGTTACAGCTAATGAGGTTACTGCGTGAAAGGCGTGGGTCAAAGTAAAGCATTTTCCCTAATTCTATTTTGGCATCCGTAATGGGGTCTTCCCCTTGGTCGATGTACTTCAAAAGCTCAGCTTTTGATTCAGGAATCGCTTTGATTCCAAAACTTTTAGCAGACTCTCCTAGCGCTCCTGCGAACGCCATAGTGCCAACAAGTGCTAACCCGGTAACGCAATGAATGACTTTCATCACTCCTCCTTTGTAAAAAGATTTAGATAATAATAATTGTCAAATGCTTAAAATAATTTAAAAGAGAATTTTACTCTTATATTATATTTATTGATTAATATTCTTTTAAACTACCATCCTATCGTTCTTTTGCAAGGATTCTCTTGTTAAAAAAGTATTTAATAAGACTTTTAGGTAGACTTATGTTTGTTACCAATTGACCCGCTTTAAAGGTGATTTTGGAGATAATCGCGTTAATGTAAAATTCATTACACTTAAAAGGTGAACAAAAATGGTCTCTTGGCAGACAAAATTAACACTCTTACTCATTTCTACTATGACCATTATGTCAGGTACTGCTGTTGTGGCTTCTTTGCCTATGATTAAACTGCATTTTGAAAATGTGTTACATGTAGACTTGTATTCAAAACTCATTTTAACGGCTCCCGCAATCTCTATCGCCCTTTTTGCGCCATGGACGAGCCGTCTTGCTTCGCGTTTTGGAAAAAAACGCACCTTGGTGGTTGCCCTGGGCTTGTTTGGGTTGTTTGGCATGATGGGGGCATGGATGCAAAGTATTGGGGGCATTATTCTCTCACGGTTGCTCTTTGGCTTGTGTGTCGCAGTATTGATGAGCCTTGCCTTGGCCTTGGTGGGTGATTACATGAGGGAAGAAGAGCGCACACGGTATTTGGGGTACCAAAACACCTTTGTGGCCTTAGGCGGGGTGCTGTTTATGGCAGGCGGGGGTTTTCTTAGTGAGATTTCATGGCAAGGTGCTTTTTATATTTATGGTGTGGGTATCCTTGTGATGGTGATGGCAATGGTGTATTTGTTTGAGCCCAAGGCCCATAGTGTCTCTGGGGGATTTTCAGGCCATGCAACCGCACCGCTAGCGCGCCTTTGGCCTGTGTTTGTGACGGCAGTATTGACCCTGAGCGTGTTTTACATGGTGCCAACCCAGCTTCCTTATTTGCTTTACGATGTTTACCAGATGGAAGGGCGTGAGGTGGGTATCTTGATGGCAACGGTCACCTTTGTTTCTGCCATCACCTCTTTGTTTTACGCACGCTTACGGGCACGCATGGGCGTTGGCGCTGTCTACAGTATGTTGTTTTTCGTACAAGGTGTTGGGTTTATGGGGCTTAGCCAAGCCCACACCTATGCTCAGTTTTCTTTCTCCCTTGTGGCGGTGGGCATTGGCGTGGGGTTGGTGATTGTCAATACCAACAGTTGGTTGCTTGAATGGGCACACGAACACGAACGTTTAAAAGCGACCGGATGGCTCACCAGTGCGATTTTTTTAGGCCAATTTATCTCTCCTATACTCTTACATTTTCCCGTTAAAACATGGGGCATCCCTGGTGCGTTCATGTTGGTAAGTGGGGTGCTCTTTGGGGTGAGTCTTTGGGTGTTTTTACGTATAAACCGTCGAATTAACCTTTAAGTGAGGGGTGAGTATACTACCTTCAATCAAAGGAGTAAACTGATGGGGATGGAGATAGAACGAAAATTTCGTCTTGATTCTGTAGGTCTTTTGAGGGACCTGATGCAAGAAGGCTTGCGCGTGAGCGAAGCGTCTTTGTGTCAAGTGTATACACGCATCGACAAAGAGGGGCAAGAACGGTTTCGCTCTACGGGGACAGCCTTTTTAAAAACCCAAAAACGTGGCAAAGGGCTAGCGCGAGAAGAGGTCGAAGAAGAGGTTTCTGGCCAAGCGTACCATGAGGCTTTTGCCCGCGCTATTGGAAGCCCAATCGAAAAAAAACGCTACACGTTTAAGTTGCAATCCCATGAGGCATGTATTGATGTGTTTGAGGGAGCCTTGTCGGGGCTTGTGCTGTTGGAGGTGGAATTTGACACCCTCGAACAAGCCTACGACTTTACTCTCCCTGCCTTTGAAGGTGCCCTAGAAGTTACAGAAGATGAGCGGTATAAGAATCATGTATTAGCAGTGCAAGGTATTCCTCTTGAGACAGTAGATTTAAATCTCTTGTTTCACCAAGCAAGCCAGCGGGAGTTAGATATGGCTCTTTTTCGTGCTTCTATGCCAAGTTACGATGGGTTTCGTGTCATTTTTACAGAACTGTATGCTAAAATTGAATTTCACAAAACCGCCTATTTAGAGACCAAAGAAAACGAGCAATTGCACCAGTTTCGTGTCAACATTCGCAAAACCCGTTCCTTGCTCCAATGCGTTCCTGAGCTCTTTGACGCAGGCATCGCGGAGCGCTTTATTAAAGGCTTTAAAACCATTGCGGCCCAAACCAACACCAAACGCGACTTGGATGTTTTTGGGGAGTTTCTCGCCACCCTTAATACCACGGGGGCCATTGCCTTACATGTAGAAGCTTCAAGGACAAGCGAAGACCAAAAAATCTCTGACGCATTAACCCAAGGGTATTACAACTCCTTTTTGTTGGAGTGGAAAATGGTGCTTGAAGACGAAGAGGGGTTTTTTAAGGGAAAAAAAGGAAACCTTCCCTACCGTGCCCTTAGCGCACTCGCTTTAAAAACCCGCTTAGAAACCCTCGCACGCAAGCTTAAAAAACTGACCGAATCCAAACCCCTTGAAGCCTTTCATAAAGTGCGTATTGAGTTTAAACGGTTGCGCTATTTGCTTGAATACTGCGAATCCCAATTTCCCTCCAAGCCCTTGAAACAAGCCATCAAAAAAGCAAAAATGATGCAAGAAACCTTCGGGTTGCTTCAAGACAGGGATGTGCAACTAAGTGTGCTAGAGGCTATCGAAGTGTACCCGTCCCTTGCGAGCGATGTGGAAGTTGTCGCCGCCCTAGAGGCCCTAAGGGGAGTGCTAGGGTACGACATTTACGCATACAGGCTGCGGATTTTGTGTAAAAAAAGAAAACTCATCACCTTGCTAAGTGCTTGTGTGACACCGCTTGAGCGTTACATCCAAGACCTCTAAGCCCCCATCGGCTATAATCACGCCAGTTTAGTTCAAGGAGTCTGTTTGAAATCAGAAGAAAAACAGCAAGAGATTGTTGATATGTTTAACACCATTGCCCCCACCTATGACAAGGCCAATCGCATTTTAAGCATGGGCGTGGATATTAGTTGGCGCAAAAAAGCATGCGACCTTGCCTTTGGCTTTTACCCCCAAAACCCTCTTTCATGTATCGTAGACGTGGCATGTGGCACAGGCGACATGATGGGATTTTGGCAAAAACAAGCGGACAAAAAAGGCATTCGAGTTGAGAAAATGGTTGGCGTTGATCCCTCCTCAGGGATGCTGGCCGTGGGTAAAGAAAAATTTCCCTCTTATGAATTCATCCTCGCACCTGCCACTCAAATCCCGCTTGAAACAGCCAGTGCGGACGTGCTTAGCATCAGTTATGGGATTCGTAATGTGGTGGCGCGCGAAGCGGCCTTTGTGGAATTTGCCCGGGTGGTAAAGCCTGGTGGCTTGGTGGTGATTTTAGAATTTACCAAAGATGATAAAAAAGGCCCTTTGCACGCCCTAAAACAATGGTACCTCACCAAGCTTTTGCCGCGCGTTGGGGGGATGATTTCAAAAAATAGAGCCGCTTACGAATACTTGCCAAACTCCATCGAAGGTTTTTTGACCGCTTCAATGCTCCAAGAAGAGCTCAAAAATGCAGGCTTTGAGACGGTGCATTGCGAGAGTTTTTCCATGGATATTTCCACACTCGTTATCGCCAAGAGGGTGTAAATGCAGCCGTGCTTGAGTGTGCGCGCACTCAACGAACAGATTAAATCGCTTCTTGAGAGCACCTTCTTACATGTAAGGGTGGAGGGCGAAGTGTCGCGCCCTACCTATCACGGTTCAGGCCACTTGTATTTTACCCTCAAAGACGCCGAGGCTTCCATTAGTTGTGTGATGTTCAAGGGCAACAACCAACGCCTAAAGTTTCGCCTTGAAGAGGGGGCACATGTGGTGGTATGGGGAAGCATCTCCGTGTATGCCCCGCGGGGAAGTTATCAGATAAACTGCGTTGGTGCAGAACCCTCGGGCAGTGGTGCTCTGGCGTTAGCCTACGAACAGCTTAAAAAAGAGTTTGAAGCCAAAGGCTATTTTGACCCCTCGCGTAAAAAACCACTCCCCTCTTTTCCCACCCGCATTGCGTTGGTGACCTCCGCCACAGGGGCGGCCCTACAAGACATGCTTACCGTGGCTTCACGCCGTTGGCCATTGGTGACATTAGAGCTCTTTGAAGCCCTCGTGCAAGGAGAGGGTGCCGTTCCTAGCATCGTGCGTGCCCTAAAACGTGCCCAGCAAAGCGAGGCGGAGGTTATCGTGGTGGCTAGGGGTGGGGGAAGCGTGGAAGATTTGTGGGCCTTTAACGAGCGGGATGTGGCTGAAGCGGTCTTTGCTTCTCCTGTCCCTGTGGTCAGTGCGATTGGCCATGAGATTGATACGGTGCTCATTGATTTTATTGCGGACAAACGCGCGCCCACGCCCTCCGCGGCCATGGAATTGTTGTTGCCTGATGGCACGGAAATGCGGCTGTACTTAGACCACCTCATGACCTTGCTTGACCAACGGTTTGCCAACCACGTGCGTCAAAAAGAAGACCTCTTGCGCCACGTTCAAGAAGGGCTAAAACGCCACTCGTTAGATGTAAAACTCAGCCTTAAACACCAAGAAATCAAGGCGTGCAAAGAGGCCCTCGCGGCCACCATGAACCACCGCTTGCAAGGCCAAACCTTTGCCTTGCAAAGCCTCCAAGAAGCCTTACATGTAAAGGCGACACGGCTTTTGGCTTTCAAGGAAGCGCAGCTTCATGCCCTTCAAACTACCTACGCGGCCAAAATTCCAAGACTAGGAGAAGGCATGGCGCAAGTGGTGCAAGAGGGCAAGCCCGTAGCACTTGAAACCTTAGAACTTGAAGCAGCCTTTGAGCTGCACACCGCCACCGCCGTGGTGGGGGCAAAGGTGACTTCCAAGCGACTGCTTTAGTACGCCTTTAGCCCATAAAATGCACTTGAAACTCCTAAGTGTATTTCGCTGCGTAGGCGTTCAAGGGCCTTTTCCCACGGGGAAGGCTCTTGCCATCTGGCTTCGTCAACTTCGCTTAATGACGCCAAGAGTTCTTTGGCGTCATTGTGGCTACCAAGGCTATCAACAAGGCCAATCGCTAGCGCTTCGTGGGCCAAGAAAACGCGCGCCTTAGCAAATGCATCGTCTTCTTTAAGGCCACGTGCCTTGGCCACATCTTCTACGAACATTGCGTATGCCCCATCCACGAGGTGTGTCAGGGCTTCTCTTTCTTGGGTGTTCCATTCTCTGGTGAAAGTGCCCATTTGCTTGTATTCTCCCGCGGCAACCACTTGTTCGTGGATGCCCAGTTTGTCGGCTAAGGGTTTAATGTTGGGGGCTTGAAAGAGCACACCAATAGACCCAATAAAGGCACCCGGATTGGCCACAATCTGATTGGCCCAAATGGCCGCATAATAACTGCCACTGGTCATGGACCCCGCGGCATACGCCACCACAGGTTTGGCCGCTTGGAGTTCACGCACCGCCATCATGACTTCTACCGAAGCCGCTAGCCCACCTCCGGGGGAGTTTACATGTAAGAGCACTCCTTTGATAGCCGCGTTTTCTTTGGCTTCTTGGAGCTGTTCTAAAAGGGGGCGGGCATCTTCGATGGCCCCGTGTATATCGATGCTTATAAGGTTGGGTTGCAAAGCGGGAGATTCTGCTACGTCTCCAAAGAGCAAAAAGAGCAACAGCAAAAACAACATGGCTTTAAAATAGGTGTTGATAAACGCAATGATGGCAATAAAAGGGGCAAAGAGGCGTTTGAAAAAGTTTAACATACAAGATTTCCTTCGATGAAAATATGGCTAGGCGTTTGGGCGTGAAGCACCAAATGCAAGGGGAGGTTAGCAGAAGTTGCACCGCTTAGGGGCATGACGATAATATCGGCGTCCTTGCCCGCTTTAAGTATGCCCCCGCCTAGCCCAAGAGCCGCAGCACCCTCAGCCGTGGCACTGTGTAGCAAGGTGGCCGCAAGGGCATTTAAGGGCATGTCTGGGTGGGCAAACAAGGCCGAGCGCATCTCATCCCAAAGGCTAAGACTGATGTTAGAACTTAGCCCATCGGTTCCAAGGGTTAAGGGAATGCTGCGCTCAAATAGAGGCTCTAGTGCCAAAACCCCTGTGCCTAAGAGGCGATTGGAAACGGGGCAGTGGGTGAGGGTTCCTCCTTGGGCGGCAATGGCATCAAGCTCCATTGGCAAAGCGTGTACTCCATGGGTGAATAAGGTACGCGCCCCTTCAAATAAACGCACGTACTCTAAACCACTGCACAAGGGCGCGGCGTGGGGAGAGAAACCTTTGAAAAAGGCGGCAAAATCTCCACTACCTGCGTCAAGCCAAAGGCGTTCGGCGTTAGATTCCATGAAATGGGTGGAGACAATGAGGTTTTCACTGCGCGCAATATCTAGCGCGTTTTTTGCCAAAATAGGGTGGGTGGAGTAGGGCGAGTGGATGGAAAGAGCCGCCTTGAAGCGGGCGTTTTCTTGTGCATAGGCACACCGTAAGCGGTGTTTGAAATCTTCAAACAACACATCCACGGCATCTGGCCTAGAGCCTAAAAGTTCGGTGAAAAATACCACGCGCGCAGGCGTCTTTGCGCAGGCGTCAAGCTCTAGGCCAAAACTGCTAATAGCTCCAAAGGCTGTGGTGCCACTGTGGAGCATGGAGGCAATCGCCCCCTCAATCACCTGTGCGGTAGCGGCTTCTTGCAAGGCTTCGCGGTGGGAGATGACCGAGTGGAGCCACGGCACAAATGCGCCAAAGTCAAGCACCCCTTGGTTGGCGGAAAATTCTAAATGCACGTGGGGGTTCACAAGGCCAGGCAAGGCCACGCTTCCCTTGGGCGCAACAACAGGAATGGCATCAGGATAGCGCATTGCCATAGCATCTGCGTCGCCTAAGTCAAGAATTGTTTTATCAAACACGATGGCGCCATGTTGTATGACGCCCATGAGAGGGTCACAGGGAAGGATAAAGTCTACATGTAAACGGGTCATTGGGATTCCTTGGGATAGCCCATGGGGCAATATTGGGGTGCATTGTAGCAAATTTTTAGCTTGCCGGTGTTATAATCAACCCTCATTAACTCCCAAAGGAACCCCATGAAAATCGTTGTTATCCAAGGCCCCAACCTCAATATGCTTGGGCACCGTGAACAGAACATTTACGGCCCGATGAAACTTGAAGAGATTCATACGCAAATGGAGGGTGTGGCTAAACAACACCAGTTTGAAATCGAATTTTTCCAATCCAATCTTGAGGGCGAAATCGTTGACCGCATCCAAGAGTGCATGGGCGAAGCCGATGGCATTATCATCAACCCCGCTGCTTATTCGCACACGTCTATCGCGATTCGCGATGCGATTAGTTCCGTCTCTTTGCCCGTGGTGGAAGTGCATATTAGCAATATTTACCGCCGTGAAGAGTTTCGCCACAAAAGCCTCATCGCTCCTGTGTGTGCTGGACAAATTTGTGGGTTTGGCCCCTTTGGTTACCACCTTGCGATGATTTCTATGATTCAAGTCTTGGGCGAAATCGCGGCGATACGCCAAGCCCAAAATGAAACACAAAGTGAAGCCCAAGCCTAATGCACGCCACATTACTTAAAGGGGAGAGTGCGCTAGCTTATGCGTGCGGGTTTTCCTGCGACAACGGATTGTTGCTTCAAACCCCTACGCAAGCCTTTTTCATCACCGATGGACGGTACGTGACCGACGCAAAAGCAACGGTTATGGCTTCGACGGAAGTGATTGATGGGGGCCGGACTTTGGTGGCAAAGGCGCGCAAGTTACTGCGCCGCCTTGGCATCACCTCCCTCGCACTAGACCCTTTAGAGTGGAATATTAGTGCCTATGAAGCCTTATTAAAAGGCTTACATGTAAGGGTAAAACCTGAGCCCAATCTTTCTCAAAAACGCCGCATTATTAAAACCCCTCAAGAGTTGCTCTTATTGCAAAGTGCGGTGCAAAAAGGTGCCGAGGCATTTGATGCCTTTGTGGCTTTTGTGCGCGAACAGGGCGTGGGATTGTCCGAACACGCCCTGCACTACGAAGCAACCCGCCTCTTTACATGTAAGGGTGCTTTGGGACTCTCTTTCCCTCCTATTGTTGCTATCAATGCCAATGCCGCCAAGCCCCACGCAACGCCCCAAGAGACCGTGCTAAAAGAAGGGGATTTGATGTTGCTTGATGCGGGCGTGGTGGCGCAAGGGTATTGTTCTGACCGCACGCGCACCTTTGAGGTGGGACCAAATGCCCATGCGGGCAAAATGCAAACCTTTACATGTAAGACGCGCCAAAAGGTGTATGATACGGTGTTAAAAGCCCAAGAAGCAGCTATTGCCATAGCAAAGCCAGGCGTGCGGGCGTGTGCAGTGGACAAGGCTGCGCGTGACGTGATTGACGCGGCGGGTTATGGCGCCTATTTTGTCCACTCTACAGGCCATGGCGTGGGGTTGGACATCCACGAATTGCCCGTCATTTCCGCTTCAAGCCAGAGCGTCTTGGAAGAGGGTATGGTCTTTACGGTGGAGCCGGGTATTTACTTGCCGGGTGAATTTGGGGTGCGCATCGAAGATATGGTGGTCGTGCATGCTTCTGGGGTGGAGGTGTTATGAAATTAGCGGGCGTTTCGTTGGTCAAAGCCCCCTTTTTTCCCTACAAACGCACCCCCCGTTCCCCTTACCGCTATGGGGCACTTGTGGGGATTGGTGGAAACGAAGGAGCTGTGGCGGAGCGCTTTGTGCGCCTTTGGCGCTACTGGGCCAACAGGCGGGATATTTTTGTGGTGGAGACCTCGCCTATTGTCAAAAACCCGCCCTTTGGCTACCTCTCTCAGCCTGATTTTTTTAATGCCCTAGCGTGGGTGCAAACCAGCCTGAGTGCCAAGGCTTTACTTAGCTTACTCTTGCACACCGAAAAGCGTTTTGGCCGCGTGCGTAAAGAGCGTTATGGGCCACGAACCCTAGATTTAGATTTGATTTTTTTTGAAAACCAGACACACAACACCCCTCGACTTACCCTGCCCCATCCCCATTGGAGCGAGCGCCTCTCGGTAATCGTGCCCCTTGGGATGATGCAGCAAAGGAATGTATCGTGAAATTTTTAACCTTCACTGGTGAAACGCCCGCAGAGGCGCTGAAAAAAGCCCAACATGAATGCGGGGAAGATGCGTATGTTATGAGTACCAAGCAGGTGAAGAAAAAAACCATGAATTCCCCTGCCCTGTACGAGATAGTCGTGGCCCTTGATGAGAACGCGACGCCCCAAAAGCCTTCCGCTCCCCAAGAGCGACCAACGCGCGGGGAAGACGTGTTGCTTAACATTTCTGAAGCGGCGAAACAGATTTCTGAGATTGCCAAAGTGACCAGTGCGGGGGCGTACGCAAAAGAGCGCAAAGAAGACGCGGCTACGAAAGCCTCGCTTCCAACAGAAGAGTTGGGGCAGATTAAACAAGAAATCAACAAGCTTGCCGATAAAATCAAACTCATCCAAGAGATGTTTTGGGACGAAAAAGCACCCTTGCGTGGCAACCTTGCTATTCCCCCAGAATTTTCCCAAATCTATAAACTCGCAGGCCAAAGCGGGATGAGTAAAGAGCACCTAGGAACCATCATGCGCTTGACCCTTGAGCACATGCCAAGCCGCATGAAAAGCAGTAGCGAGACCATTAAACGTTACTTTCAAGTGCTCCTTCGCAAAATGATTCCCGTGCGCTCAGAGGCAGTGCTGAGTAAGGGGCAGCAAAAGATTATGATGTTTGTGGGGCCAACGGGTGTGGGCAAGACCACCACCCTTGCCAAACTAGCAGCGCGCTATTCGTACCTTTCTCAGCAACGCTACAAGGTAGGTGTGATTACCTTAGACACGTACCGTATTGGCGCGGTGGAGCAGTTGTTTCAGTATGCCAAAATGATGCGTTTGCCTGTTGAGGATGTGGTGGATATTGGGGATTTTGAAAACGCGTTGCGCGCACTGGGGCATTGTGACATTATCTTGGTAGACACAGTGGGGAGTTCCCAGTACGACAAAGAAAAACTCATGAAGTTGGACAATTTTCTCAAAAACTCCGCGGCGCAGATTGATGTGAATTTGGTGGTTTCGGCGGGGACAAAGTTAGAAGATTTGAAAGAGATTTATGCCAACTTTTCCTTTTTGGACATTGACACACTTATTTTTACCAAATTTGATGAAACCAAGGTCTTTGGCAATATTTTTTCCCTGATTTACGAAATCGACAAACCCGTGAGTTATTTTTCCATCGGGCAAGAAGTGCCAGATGATTTGCGTACGGCAAGCAGTGAATACTTGGTTGAGTGTATGTTGGACGGTTTCAAAAAGGATGGGCATGGAAAATCAGGCAAATAAACTTAAACGTCTTGTGAAAGAGCAGCCTGAAAAATCAGGCCACGTCACGCGTTTTATCGCCATCACAAGCGGCAAAGGCGGGGTGGGAAAAAGCACCGTGAGCGCTAATATGGCAAATTTACTTGCTAGCCATGGGTACAAAGTAGGGCTTTTGGATGCGGACATTGGATTGGCAAATCTGGATGTCATTTTGAATGTGCGGATTCAAAAAAACCTCTTACATGTACTCAAGGGCGAGTGTTCCCTAGCGGACATTATTGTGCAAGTCAAGCCCAATCTTATCCTTATCCCAGGGGAAAGTGGGGATGAGATTTTAAAATACAACGACCAATTTATTTACGAGCGCTTTTTTGAAGAAGCCAAGGTGCTTGATGAACTTGATTTTCTCATCATGGACACAGGGGCAGGGATTGGAGAGACCATCCAAGTGTTTTTAGAAGCCGCTGATGAGGTGATTATCGTGACCGTGCCAGATCCTGCTGCTATCACAGATGCGTACGCGACCATCAAAGTGACAAGCAAAATTAAGGATTCTTTGCAAATGGTGCTCAATATGACGCGCAATGAAAAAGAAGCACAGCTGATTTTCGATAAAATCAAAAAAGTGGCGTTGCAAAATATTGGGCCCAAGCTTGAACTCAATCTTTTAGGAAGGTTGCCTGATGATAAAGTTGTCTCACGGAGTGTGAAACAACGCACCTTGTTCACCAATGACGCACCCATGGGTGCTGCGTCGATGGATATGAAGCGCATTGTCAATAATCTCGTCTTCCGTTTGGAACGAAAAGTGCTTGACACCAAAGCAGACCGAAGCTTTGGTGGCTTTTTTAAGCGCCTCATGGAACAATTCTAGTCACAAGGTATGAGGATATGATGCTATGCTAAAACCGGAAAATTTCATCTACTTCTTTACGGTATGCGGGTTTTTTATTGGCCTTATTTTTTCTATCGTAGCCGAAGCATCTCCGGTGGATTTTCTGGTATACACCTTAGAAATCACCCTCTTTTTTTACCTGTTCATCCACGTGGTGGTGATGAATTTTGTGGATGTGCAACTTGCGGGTAAAAAGCTTTTTGATTACAAACAATACGAAGAAATCAGCGCCTATTTTATTCACGAAATTCAAGAGCGCGAACGGCGCATGGAAACGTTGATTGACCCAGATGCCCAACACGAGCCCAACGTGGTGCACAATATGATGAGAAGCCATGGAAACAGCAAGAAAAAAGCAGCTTAGCGTTTACGGACAAAACGCCAAAAAACACCAAGATGACCTTGTGCTTCAGTACATGCCAGCGGTGCGCGCCATGGCCTTTCGCCTCAAAGAACGCTTGCCTTCTTCTGTGGATGTAAATGACCTTATTTCTGTGGGAACCGAGGAGATGATTAAGCTCTCCCGTCGTTATGATAAAGAGCAAAATGACTCCTTTTGGGGGTATGGCAAAAAGCGTGTGTACGGGTCGATGTTGGATTATTTGCGCTCTTTGGATGTCATGAGCCGCTCAAACCGAAAACTCCTCAAAGCCATTGACCACGAAATAGACATCTACTACAATGCCCACGGAGAAGAACCTGATAACATAGCCCTTGCGGCAATCTTGGGGGAAGAGTTAGAAAAAATAGAAGAAGCCAGAAATGCTTTTATGGTGGCAACCACCTTGCCTATCAATGAACAAATGACTATCTTTTCCCAAGAAGAAACCGAGTCAATCGTAGAAAAAGACCAACTCATCGAAGTGGTGCAAAGCCTCTTGGGGGGCTTTAAAGAAAGGGAACAATTGATCATCCAACTCTACTATTTTGAAGAGTTAAACCTCAAAGAGATTAGTGCGATTTTAGACATTACCGAATCACGTATTTCACAGATTCATAAAAAACTCATGCGAAAGCTAAGAGACGCACTGGAGGGCACCCATGGCTGATATTTTAAGTCAAGAGGAGATTGACGCCCTTTTAGAAGTTGTTGATGAAGAAGGGGATGCTGATTTAATCGCGAGTGGCGGCGAGGCTGAAGATAACCGACAGGTTATTTTGTATGACTTTAAGCGCCCCAACCGCGTCTCCAAAGAGCAATTGCGCGCGGTCAAAGGGATCCACGATAAAATGGCGCGAAACTTGGCCTCCCAAATCTCTTCCATCATGCGCAGTATCGTCGAGATTCAACTCCACTCGGTTGACCAGATGACCTACGGGGAGTTTTTGATGAGCTTGCCTAGCCCGACGAGCTTTAACGTGTTTTCCATCAAACCTCTTGATGGCAATTGCATCATCGAAATCAACCCCTCCATCGCCTTTCCGATGATTGATAGGCTACTAGGAGGAAGCGGGGAGTCGTACGAGTCTACGCGCGAACTGACCGACATTGAGCTGAACCTTTTGGACGCGATTTTACGCATCGTGATGCAGCGGCTCAAAGAAGGATGGGCACCCATTACGGACATGTACCCCAACGTGGAGTCTAAAGAATCTAGCCCCAACGTGGTACAGATTGTTTCGCAAAACGAGATTGTCATCATGGTCGTTATGGAAATCATCATTGGAAACTCTAGCGGGATGATTAACCTGTGCTATCCTGTTATTTACCTCGAACCCATTCTCTCGCGTTTGGCTAACCGTGACATCATGCTTGGGGAAACTTCGGCCAAGAAAAGCCGTAACAAAGAGCTTAAAACCCTTGTGGGACGCGCTGAAGTGTTTGGCGAAGCTTTGTTGGGCCGTACGGTTATGAGTGTGGGGGATTTGCTAGAATTGCAAGAGGGTGATATTTTGAGACTGGATCGTCCTGCGGATGATCATGCGGTGGTGACCATCGACCGAAAGGATATTTTCTTGGCAGAAATTGGGTTGCATCGGTTTCGAAAATCGATTAAAGTGAAAGAGCTTATCCGAACGGATAGGGATGAGATTAAAACCTTGTTAGAAGAATACGAACAGAGCAGGCGGGCCAAAGTGTCCTCTTACGACTCCGAGGAGGCAGTAAATGAATGAGTTTATTAAAATACTGGGTCAAGAGCTAGTCTCAACAGTAGAAGGACTAACAGGTCAGACCCCAACCCTAGAACTTGTCGATACTGCCGATGTGAATAAAAACACTTCCGTGGTGCCTCCTATGGCCATTGCTAAAATCGCCGTGAGCGGTGCCATAGAGGCATCCATGCGCATAGCGATTGCTCCAGGGCTTGCGACAGGTATCGGCGCGCTCATGATGGGAGAGGAAGAGGCGATTGGCAAAGAGGAGATGGACGCGGACGATTTGGACGCAACCAAGGAGATCATTTCCAATGTCTTGGGTTCTTTTTCAACAGCCCTTGGCGGCCAAAAAATACTTCCAAAATTGAATTTTTCCGTGGAGTCTATTGATTTTGTGGACGCTACGGATGTGATTGACTTTACGGGTATGCATACTGCTTATATCCACTCTATGGGCGTGCAAGAGATTACGGATCAAGTGATTGTTGTGACCGATGGGGCGATTGAAAAAGCCTTAGGAAATGGTGGCGAGAGTCAAGTGAGTGCTCCTAAAAGTGAAAAAGCCAGCGTGCCCAACGACTTAAGCCATGAAGAGATGCGCAATATCGCGCTGATTATGGACGTACAATTGCCTGTGCGTGTGCGTATTGGGTCTAAAAAAATGCTTTTAAAAGATGTGCTTAGTATGGATATTGGCTCGGTGATTGAGCTTAACCAATTGGCCAACGACCCCCTTGAAATCCTCGTGGGAGACAAGATTGTGGCCATGGGTGAAGTGGTGATTGTGGATGGTAACTTTGGGGTCCAGATTACGGAGATTGGCACCAAGCGCGAACGTTTAGAGAAACTCCGCTAAGTACCACTATGGAAAATGTAAAGCAACGCATCCCTTTCGGGGAGCGTAACCCGCACAAGACTCATGCCGTGTTTTTGGCCATCTACTCGCGGCATATTTCCCCGTGGAAGTACTTTAATGATGACTTACATGTAAAAGAATGCCCCGGGGTGATTATGATCGACCGATGGGATGGGCGCACGGGGTTTCCAGGAGGCACGGCCGATGAAAAAGAAACCTTGTTAGAGGCCCTTGAGCGGGAGATTAAAGAAGAGATTGGGATTCAGATTCGTCCCCCCAAAATCCACGGTATTGCTTCCCATGAATGGAAAATTGGTACCCATTTTTTTGGGATGGAGGTCAATGAGATGGAGCTGATGCACATCTTTTACCACATCCTTAACAATTTTGCCCGTTCCACCTTGTTGCACGCCTACCAAGAAGGGGACCGATCGCGGTTTCTCTCCGAAACCACAGGCATTAAATTGGTGCCCATTGTTTCCCATGGAGGCAAGGGGGTAGACCATTTTCGCACCAATGCCTTTGCAGGAAGTGCGGATTTGGATTTTCGGATTTTTTTGGAAGAAATTTTGGAATTTCGCCTCTCCTAGACCCACGCATTTTCCTTTACATGTAAAGCTTTTGTCTGTTTTTAAGCGCGATTTTTGTACAATAAGCCCTCTCAACAAAGCCCAAGCCAAGGAACACTCATTATGCGAGGCTATAAAGTCTTTTCAGGAACGGCCAACCCTGAATTTGCAAAAAAAGTTGCCAAATACCTCTCTTTGCCCCTTTCTGAGGCAGAAATCAAACGCTTTAGTGACGGTGAAATTAGCATCCAGATTAGCGAAAGTGTGCGCGGAAAAGATGTGTTTATCATCCAACCCACCTGTGCACCTGCTAATGTCAACTTGATGGAATTGCTCATTTTAACAGACGCCCTTCGCCGCAGTTCTGCCGATTCGATTACGGCTGTTATTCCCTATTTTGGGTATGCCAGACAAGACCGAAAGGCTGCACCTAGGGTACCCATTACCGCTAAGTTGGTTGCCAATATGATTCAAACGGCGGGCATTGACCGCGTCGTGACCATCGACTTGCATGCGGGCCAGATTCAAGGGTTTTTTGACATTCCTGTAGACAACCTCTACGGCAACATCATTTTCAATGACTACGTCAAAAACAAAAACCTCAAAAATCCTATCATCGCAAGCCCTGACATCGGCGGCGTCGCAAGGGCACGTAGCTTTGCAAAAAAGCTTGGCGTAGACATGGTTATCGTGGATAAGCGCCGTGAAAAAGCCAACGAATCTGAGGTGATGAATATCATCGGAGACGTGGAAGGCAAAGACGTTATCTTGGTAGATGACATGATTGACACCGCGGGTACCATCGTCAAAGCGGCCCAAGTACTCAAAGCCAAAGGTGCCACAAGCGTGATGGCATGCTGCACCCATCCTGTACTCTCTGGCCCTGCGTATGAGCGCATTGAAAAAGGAGAGTTAGACGAATTGGTGGTGAGTGATACTATCCCCCTTTCGCGCGAATGCTCCAAAATCAAAGTGCTTTCTGTTGCCCACATCTTTGGCGAAGTGATTCGCCGTGTTTATCACAACGAAAGCGTCAATGGACTCTTTCTCTAACGAGGAACTATGCAAAATCGGATTCGTAATTTTTCTATTATCGCCCACATTGACCATGGGAAAAGCACCCTTGCGGATCGTTTGATTCAAGAGTGCGGCGCTGTTTCTATGCGCGAGCTCAAAGAGCAAATGATGGACACCATGGACATCGAAAAAGAACGTGGGATTACCATCAAAGCCCAAAGCGTGCGCTTGACCTATGTTAAAGAGGGCGTGCCTTATGTGCTCAATCTCATCGACACTCCTGGCCACGTGGATTTTTCCTATGAAGTGAGCCGTTCCCTTGCTTCGTGCGAGGGTGCCTTGCTTGTGGTAGACGCCTCTCAGGGTGTAGAAGCCCAGACCATTGCAAACATGTACATCGCCCTTGAAAATGACTTAGAGATTATCCCGGTGATTAACAAAATCGACCTTCCTGCGGCAGACCCTGAGCGGGTTAAAGAAGAGATTGAGCACACTATCGGACTTGATTGTGCCAATGCTTTAGGTGTGAGTGCGAAGAGTGGGATTGGGGTTAAAGAACTTTTAGACCGCATTGTAGAGATTATCCCCGCGCCCTCAGGAGATGAAAATGCCCCCACAAAAGCATTGATTTACGACAGTTGGTTCGATAACTACCTAGGCGCCCTTGCCCTCGTGCGCGTATACGATGGAAAGATTTCCAAAGGACAAGAAGTCTACATCATGGGCTCAGGTAAAAAACATGAAGTGCTTGGATTGCTCTACCCGCATCCTTTGAAACAAGAAAAAACCCTCTCCCTTGAAACGGGCGAGGTGGGGATTGTTATTTTGGGCCTTAAAAATATCAGCGACGTAAAAGTGGGTGACACCATCACCGACAACCGCAACAAAGCCAAAGAAGCAGTGGAAGGCTTTGAAGAAGCCAAACCCTTTGTCTTTGCAGGGCTTTATCCTATCGAAACAGACCGGTTTGAAGAGTTGCGGGATGCCCTTGATAAACTCAAAATGAACGATGGTAGCATCAGTTACGAGCCAGAAACCTCTGTAGCCCTTGGGTTTGGCTTCCGTGTTGGGTTTTTGGGAATGCTTCACATGGAGGTTATCAAAGAACGCTTGGAGCGCGAATTTAACCTTGATTTGATTGCCACCGCCCCAACCGTTACCTACCGTGTTGTTAAAACCAACGGCGACATCAAAGAGATTCAAAACCCTAGCGAATTGCCCTCTGTGAATGAGATTGACTACATTGAAGAACCGTATGTGAAAGCGACCATCATCACCCCGTCAGAATTTTTGGGTAACATCATTACCCTCGTTAGCGGAAAACGGGGGGTCCAAGAAAAGATGGATTACATGAACCCCCAGCGGGTGTTGTTAGAATACTCCATCCCTATGAACGAGATTGTCATGGACTTTTACGACAAACTAAAATCTGCCACCAAAGGGTACGCCAGTTTTGATTACGACCTCTCAGGCTACCGCGCAGGGGATTTAGTACGCCTAGATGTGCGCGTGGCGGGAGAGATTGTGGATGCCCTTTCTATCATCGTTTCCAATGAAAAAGCCATGACCAAGGGGCGTGAGTTTGTTAAAGCCATGAAAGAGATTGTGCCGCGCCAACTGTTTGAGGTGGCGATTCAAGCGAGCATTGGCAATAAAATCATTGCCCGCGAAACGGTAAAGTCCATGGGCAAAAACGTCACGGCCAAGTGTTATGGCGGCGACATCACCCGCAAACGAAAATTGCTAGAAAAGCAAAAAGAAGGCAAGAAACGGATGAAGTCTATCGGAAAGGTGCAATTGCCTCAAGAGGCATTTTTAACCGTTTTGAAGATCGATTAACCCTTACATGTAAAGGAGAAATTATGCGCGTATGGATTGGAATTGGTGTGGCATTGTTGGTCTTAACAGGGTGTGCGTACAAAAACTCCCCCCTCACGTTTTCTCCCTACGTGCCAAAACCCGCCACGGTGATTAGCAGTAAAAGTGTGCAAAAAGTGTACCTAAAGTCGGTGGTCGATAGCCGTCCAAGACAAAGTATCGTTGCTTCTTCAACCAATGCTTCGGGGCAAAATGTGGGGTATGCGACCACAGGCACCGCGCTAGATGTGTGGGTGTATGATGCCCTAAAAAGAGGACTGAGTGCGCGGGGCTATGAAGTGGTAGACACCCCTTTTAAGGAGGCAAAAATCCTTGAAGTGAGTATTGATGAACTCTTTGCACACTACAACGGCGCCTTGCTCTCAGGCGATAACCTCACTGGCACCATGCAACTTAGCTTACATGTAAAGGTGGGGGAGAAAACCACCGTCAAAAAAGTCAGCCAATCCCAAAACAGATGGCACGGCCCTATTCGCTCTTCAGAAGCCTTTGAACCCTTCTTGGAACGCTTGATGAACGATGTGCTTGCCCGCGCGATTGACGAGATTCACGCCCTTTAGCCATGCGGTGTTTGGCGTGTGAAGCCCTCGCGTGGGGGCTTTTGTGTCCTGCATGCAAAGAAACATTCTCCCGCCTTCACCCCAGCCAACGCACCCTGAGTAATGGCTTTAAGGTCAACAGCTTTTTTGCTTATGACGACGTGGCAGAGTTGCTTCACACCAAGCACACGCCCTATGGGGCGAAGGTGTTGCATTTTTTGGCAAGCATCTCCTTTGCTCCTTTTGCCCAAACCCTCGCCCTAGAAGTGCCTCTACTCGCCGTTCCTGTGGATGACCACGTGCGCCACGGCTACAGCCACACGGCCATTTTAGCGCGTGCCCTCAAAACCCCGCTTATTACACCAAAGTACGGTGTGTTACGCGCGACCAGTACTGCGACCTTTAGCGGCAAACCTCTTTCCTTTCGCAAAGCCAATCCTAGAGGCTTTACATGTAAGCTTCCACTGGGGAGTACGGTCATCTTGGTGGATGATTTAATTACGAGCGGACAAACCCTTTTAGAAGCGTCCAACCTGCTCATGAAACGTGGGATTACGCCGCTTTTTGGCTTAACTTTAGCCAATGCAAATGTTACTTAAGATAAAATAGAACCATTTTCGACTCGTGCGCTTTATGTGAGCAAAAAAGTGACGAGATATTCAGAGTGAGGACAGTGAATGAGCAATCTCTTAGACGTCAATCAAGACATCGAGGACATCAATATTGAAGACTCGATTAAGGCCAGTTACTTAGACTACTCCATGAGCGTTATTATTGGGCGCGCCTTGCCCGATGCTAGAGACGGATTAAAACCCGTACACCGCCGCATTTTGTTTGCCATGAATGACTTAAATGTTGGGTACCGCAGTCCTTATAAAAAATCAGCCCGTATCGTCGGGGACGTGATTGGTAAGTACCATCCCCATGGGGACTCTTCGGTGTACGACGCCTTGGTTCGCATGGCGCAACCTTTTTCCATGCGTGTGCCTGCGGTGGATGGCCAAGGAAACTTTGGTTCTGTGGATGGGGACAGCGCGGCGGCCATGCGTTATACGGAAGCGCGCATGACGCTTTTAGCAGAAGAGCTACTCAAAGACATTGACAAAGACACGGTTGATTATGTTCCCAACTATGATGATTCCATGAGCGAGCCAGACGTTCTTCCTGCGCGCGTTCCCAACCTTTTGCTTAACGGTTCAAGCGGGATTGCTGTAGGGATGGCGACCAATATTCCTCCCCACAGTTTGGACGAATTGGTGGATGCCTTGTTGTGTTTGATTGAAAATCCCCAATCCGAAGTTGAAGACATGATGGAATACATCAAAGGGCCAGATTTTCCAACAGGGGGGATTATCTTTGGAAAAAAAGGCATCATCGACGCATATAAAACAGGGCGAGGGCGGGTGCGTATTCGCGCAAAAACCCACATCGAACAAAAAGGCAATAAAGACGTTGTCGTGATTGACGAATTGCCCTACCAAGTCAACAAAGCGCGCTTGATTGAGCAAATTGCTAACCTTGTTAAGGAAAAATACCTCGAAGGCATCAGCGAGATTCGTGACGAGAGTGACCGCGAAGGAATCCGTGTGGTTATCGAGCTAAAACGCGATGCCATGAGCGACATCGTGCTCAACAACCTCTACAAGTCTACGCCGCTTGAAACCACCTTTGGGGTGATTTTGTTGGCCATTGAAAACAAAGAACCTAAAATTTTTACCCTCCTTGAGCTGTTGAAACTTTTCCTAAAACACCGCAAGACTGTCATTATTAGGCGTACCATTTTTGAACTTGAAAAAGCCAAAGCCAAAGCCCACATCTTAGAGGGGTTAAAAATCGCGCTTGATAATATTGATGCGATTATTACATTGATTAAACAAAGTGCGGACTCCGCGGAAGCACGCACAGGTTTGGTGGAAAACTTCGGCCTGAGCGACTTGCAAGCGGGCGCTATCTTAGACATGCGCCTTAACCGTCTTACAGGTCTTGAGCGCGAAAAAATCGAAAACGAATTGCGTGCCTTGCTTGATGAGATTGAAAGATTAAGCGCCATTTTAAAAAGCGAAACCATCTTAAGTAACTTGATTAAAGAAGAGCTGCTTGATATTAAAACCAAGTTTAATGTGCCACGCATTACAGAAATTGTGGAAGATTATGATGATATTGGCATTGAGGATTTGATTCCTAATGAGCCGATGGTTGTGACTATCACGCACCGTGGGTACATTAAACGGGTTGCCTTGCACCAATACGAAAAACAAAAACGTGGAGGCAAGGGCAAAACCGCCGTAACAACGTATGATGACGATTTTATTGAAAGCTTCTTTGTTTCTGATACCCACGATACCTTAATGTTTGTGACCGACAGAGGCCAACTCTACTGGCTCAAAGTGTACCGCATCCCAGAAGGAAGCCGCTCCGCTAAAGGCAAGGCAGTGGTCAACCTTGTGCAGCTTGAGCCTGATGAGAAAATCATGGCGATTATCCCTACAAGTGACTTTGATGAGGGAAAATCCATGGCATTTTTTACTAAAAATGGCATTGTGAAACGTACAAATTTGAGCGAGTTTAAAAACATCCGTTCGGTGGGCGTGCGCGCTATTACCTTGGATGATGATGATGAACTTGTGACGGCAAAAATTGCTACAACCCAAGCGCAAAACCTCTTTGTTGTGACGAAAAAAGGGATGTGCGTACGCTTTAACTTGGACGAAGCGCGGGAGATTGGACGTACCGCACGCGGGGTAACGGCCATCCGCTTCAAAGAAGAAGGAGACCGTGTTGTGGGTGCAACCGTCATCTTTAATGACCAAGAAGAGTTGCTCACCATCAGCGAAAAAGGCATTGGAAAACGCACCACCGCAGAAGAGTATCGCCTTCAAAAACGCGGCGGTAAAGGTGTGATTGGCATGAAACTCAATGCCAGAACGGGCGACCTTGTGGGTGTGGTGATTGTGGATGAAAGCAAGGACTTGATGGTGCTCACTTCTAGCGGAAAAATGATTCGCGTGGATATGCAAAGTATCCGAAAAGCAGGCCGAAACACCAGCGGCGTGAAAGTCGTTAATGCGGGTGATGATGTGGTTGCTGGCATTTCCCGTTGCCCGAAAAAAGAAGACGATGAAACAGAAGTGTTGCCAGATGAGGTAAATTTTGATGAAAATGGCGACCCTACGGGAATTTCTGATCTATAATGGAACACAATTTGCTTAACAGGAGAAAATTCATGCAAAGGTTTCGAATGAATAAGTTGGCCGTATCGCTTGTAGCGAGTCTTTCCTTGTTGATGCTTTTTTCTGGCTGTGTTCCTCAACAGCGGTCTGAGGTAATAAGTCAACAAGAACGACAAGTAGTGATTCAAAAAGTGGACAAAGAAGACATTCGGGAAGTGATGCGTGAAGAGAAACTCCTCTTCATCAACAACGCTCCCGAGAAGGTCTTTTCTGTGATGGGTGAGGGGATTGCTCCTCAAAATACCATTTCTCCAGCCCAAGCTATGGCTCTTGCCAAACGTGCTGCGCTGGCAGATGCTTACCGACAAATGGGTGCCAAGCTATACGGCGTGCGCATTTCAGCCAAAGATACAGTGCAAGATGCAGCGCTCAAAGACTCTCGTATTGTGGCACAAGTAGACGGGCTCATTAAAGATGCTAGTATTACCGACATGTCGTTTCAAGACGGATTGTATCGGGTAAATATGGAGCTCAAAATGAGCGAAGAACGTTGGAAAGAAATTTTCTCTTACTAATACTGTGTTGCTCCTTGCTGCAAAGCGGGGAGCAATTTGTTTTTTCTGCAAGGGCATTAAGCCACAATCACACCCTCTTTTATGACCAACTCAACCTTTCTCCCCTCATGCAATTACGGGAAAAAACCCCACGTGAAGTGTGTCAGATTCCTTTTGTAGCCCCCTTACATGTAAGCATGCATCTGTTTTTACAAAGCCAGAAAGAAAGACTGCTTGAGTGCTTTTTGGGCCAAGAGGTTTTAGTGTATGACACCGCGGAACACACGCTAAATTTAGGGCTTACACAAACAGAGATGAGGATTTTGCCCGTACGCTTTACAGTAGAGTTTAAAGATGATTTTGTTACACTCTACCTCCTTGCTCCCTAAGGCGGCAAAGAAAGATTCACACTGAGGGCTTTATGAAAATCGTCGTAGTTGAAGATGATATTAACATGCGTAAATCCCTAGAGATTGCTCTTGGGGAATTCCAAGAGTTTCATGTCAAAACTTATAAAAGTGCCACAGAAGCCCTTAAAAAGATGGACCCCGAGGCCGATTTGGTCATCACCGATATTAACATGCCCGGCATGGACGGGATTGAATTTGTCAAAGCACTTGATGGCAAGCACGATGTGATTGTCATCACTGGAAATGCCACCCTTAACCGCGCCATCGAATCGGTGCGTTTGGGGGTCAAAGATTTTTTAACCAAGCCCTTTGAGATTGACACCCTTGTAGAAGCCATCATGCGCAATGTAAAGTTGCGCGAGCGGGTTAAGGCCCATCCTGCCAAAGAAATGGTGGAAAAACCCGAAGGATTTTTGGGGACTTCTTCAGCCCTTACTAAGGCGATAAACCTTGCGCAAAAAGCGGCAAAGACAGATGCAAGCGTGTTGTTGCTTGGTGAGAGTGGAGTGGGGAAAGAGCTTTTTGCACGCTACATTCATACCCATTCGCTACGGTGTGATGGTCCTTTTGTGGCGCTTAATATGGCGGCAATTCCTGAAAACCTTTTGGAAAGCGAGCTTTTTGGTTTTGAAAAAGGGGCGTTTACAGACGCTAATGCGACCAAAAAAGGACAGTTTGAATTGGCCCAAGGGGGAACGCTTTTTTTAGACGAGATTGGCGAAATGCCAGCCTCTCTTCAAGCAAAACTCTTGCGGGTGATTCAACAACGTGAAGTGATGCGCCTTGGCGGTGGCAAGCCTCAGCCGATTGATGTGCGTATCATTTCAGCCACCAATGCGGATATTTTGGAAAAAATCGCTTCGGGAGCGTTTCGAGAAGATGTGTATTATCGGCTCAACACCATCCCTTTGTGTATTCCGCCGCTTCGGGAACGGTTGGATGAGATAGCACCCATTTCCCAAGCGGTGCTAGCGCGGGTGAGCCAAGAGTATGGATTGGGTGAAAAAACCCTCTCAGAAGCGGCCAAAACCGCGTTGCTTGAGTACCCGTGGCCAGGCAATGTCCGTGAGCTCATTTCCGTCATTGAGCGTGCGGCGATACTGAGTGATGGGGTTGAGATTGTTTGTGAGGATCTTTTTTTAGAAAGCAGACAAAGTGGCAAAAAGATTGACACCATGGAAAAGGAGCTCATCAAAGAAGTATTGGCAAGTGTACAATACGATAAAATTCGGGCAAGTGAACTCTTAGGCATGGGTCAAGGTACCCTTGAGACAAAATGTCAAAAATACAACCTGTAAAGGTCATACATGAAAACATATAACGTAGCAGTCGTTGGCGCAACAGGCGCTGTTGGTGAAGAACTTTTCCGTGTTATGGAAGAGGTGAACTTTCCTGTCAAAAAATTGATTCCCCTTGCGAGTGCACGCAGTGCGGGCGATGAGATTGAATTTAAAGGCACCATGCACAAGGTCATTGAACTCACTGAAAATGTTTTTGAGCAACACGAAGTGGAGATTGCTTTTTTTAGTGCAGGCGGTTCTATTTCGGCCCATTTCGCCCCCCATGCCGCAGAAGCTGGAGCAGTGGTGATTGACAATACGAGCCATTTTCGCATGGATGCCAATGTGCCTTTGGTGGTGCCTGAGTGCAATCCTGAAGCCATTGGGCAGTGGAAAGAACGCGGTATTATCGCCAACCCTAACTGCTCTACTATTCAAATGGTGCAGGTGCTAAAACCCCTAGATGATGCCTTTGAGATTTCTCGCGTGGATGTGAGCACGTACCAAGCGGTGAGTGGCGCAGGAAAAGCAGGGATGGAAGAGCTTGTGCACCAACTGAAAGATTTTTTTGCCTTCAAACTAGACGAAGCGGAGGTGAAAACCTTTGCGCACCAAATCGCCTTTAACGTCATTCCGCACATTGACGTGTTTATGGAAAATGATTACACCAAAGAAGAGATGAAGATGGTCAATGAAACCCAAAAAATCTTGGGTAAAACCATGGAAATCAGCGCAACGTGCGTGCGTGTGCCTGTCATCCGAAGCCACTCCGAAGCATTGACGATTCATTTTGTCAAAGATGTGAACGTGGAAAAAGCGATTCAAGTACTCAAAGAAGCCAAAAACGTCGTGGTGCAAGATGAGCCCGAGAAAAATATCTACCCCATGCCCATCACGGCAAGCGACACGGACATGACCTACGTGGGGCGCATCCGCAAAGACATCAACCGAAGCAATGTGCTTCACCTGTGGTGTGTGGCAGACCAGTTGCGCGTGGGTGCGGCGACAAACGCGGTGCGTATTGCACAAAAATGGATTGAGCAAGAAGGTTAGGGATGATTTTTATTGATGCGTGTTTTGGAAAAAAGACCCCCTACACACCCGTATGGATGATGCGCCAAGCAGGGCGTTATTTGCCTGAGTACATGCGCGTACGTGCGGAAGCGGGAGATTTTCTCAGCTTATGCAAAGACCCAAAGCGTGCCTGCGAAGTGACCTTGCAACCCATGGACATCTTGGGTGTGGATGCGGCGATTTTATTTAGCGATATTTTGGTTGTGCCTATGGAAATGGGCATGGAATTGCATTTTGAAAAAGGGGAGGGGCCTGTGTTTAACAAGCCTCTCACTTCGCGCGCGCAGCTTGAAGCCTTACATGTAGAAACAGCGGCCCAACAGTTAGCGTATGTATACGAGGCTATTTCGCTTGTTCGCGCACAGCTCGCGCCAGAAAAAGCGCTTATTGGTTTTTGTGGTGCACCGTGGACATTGGCGACGTATATGATTGAAGGCAAAGGGACCAAAACCTACGCGTTGTGCAAAAAACTCTTGTATTCTGATCCTGAATTCTTGCATGCTATTTTACGCAAAGTGACTGAGGTGTTGAAGCTCTACATGGCGCGCCAGATCGAAGCGGGCGTGAATGCCGTGCAGATTTTTGACTCTTGGGCGGCAGCATTAGAAGAGTCTGCCTTTTTTGAATTTAGCTGGAGTTACATCAAAGAGCTCGTCGCGTTTTTAAAAGAAAAATACCCACACATTCCTGTTATTGTCTTTCCTAAAGGGATTAGTGGTTACTTGGGTAAGATTGATGGAAACTTTGATGTGTTTGGCGTGGACTGGTCTACTCCCATCGAACTTGCCAAGGAAAAATTAGGGGATAAGTATGTCTTACAAGGCAACATGGAACCCACGCGCTTGTATGATAAAAAAGCGATTGATGCGGGCATCGAACATATCCTTTCAGTGATGCAAAATTCCCGTCATATCTTCAACCTCGGCCATGGGATTTTACCGGATATCCCCGTGGAACACGCGAAGTATTTTATTCAAAGCGTGCAAGAACGCAGCCGTTTATAACCTCGTGTCTGGCATTGTTTTTGGTCCCGTCACTTCACGGCGGTTTGGCATCTCTCTTGGGGTGGATTTAAGCCCCAAGAGCAAACAATGCAATTTTGACTGCTTGTACTGTGAACTCGCCAAAGCGCCCCCCGTGCAAGCTATGCGCGAGGTAGTGCCTTACGAAGAAGTGGTAGAAGCGGTAAAACTCGGACTTAAAACCCACCCCCAAGCCCAATACATCACCCTCACTGCCAATGGCGAACCCACACTCTACCCCCATCTCAAAGAGCTTGTTCACGCCCTTAAAGCCTTACATGTAACGCAAAAACTTTTGCTCTTAAGCAACGGTTCGACCATTGCAACCAAAGAGGTGCAAGCGGCGCTTCAAGAGATTGACGTGGTAAAGCTTTCGTTAGATTGTGCTTCGCAACGCTGTTTTGAAAAGCTAGACAGACCCCACAAAACCTTGCGTGTTGAACAGATTATTAAAGGGATGCAAACCTTTGCCAAAACCTTTCGCCACACCTTGATTCTTGAAATCTTGGTAGTAGAAGGGGTAAATGACACAGAAGAAGCCTTTGAGGCACTTGCGCAAGCCGTTAGTGCCATTGCGCCTGCACGGGTGGACGTGGGGACCATCGCTAGGCCTCCTGCGTACGGCGTCAAAGGAGTGAGCGAAGCGCGCTTAAGGGAGCTTGCACGTTTGATTGTGGGGGTGCCAGTCACTGTTCCTAACAAAGCCCATTATACCTCTTTGTACCATTTTAGTGAGGGCGAACTTTTAGAACTTCTTGCCAAGCGGCCCCAAAACACACACGACGTAGAAGAGAGTTTTGACGCGGCAAGTAAAAAGACCTTAGAAACGCTGATAAAAACAGGCAAAGTGTACGAAGAGTGTGTCGCGGGCGTTTCTTTTTACCGCGCAAAATAGCCTGTAAAACAGGGTGTTTTGTAAGGAAAAGCGCAAAAAAATGTTTTTTGGTTGTGTTGCTAAAAAAACCTTGACAAAAAAACTCTTTTTGCCTATAATTTCGGTCTCTTTTCAAAGTGTTCCGGATTAGCTCAGCGGTAGAGTAGGTGACTGTTAATCACTTGGTCACTGGTTCGAATCCAGTATCCGGAGCCACTCTTTCTTCTCCCCTAACTCAAAATACTTTTTTCTTTACATGTAACGCTTTTTGTGCCTATTCTCAGAGCTTCCTAAACAATCTCACGGTAAGATGTTTCCAATAACTCTTCGAGGGAAACTGTATGCCCATACTCCTTTGTGCTTCCAAATATCACATTTTGTCACACTGGACGCAAAACCTAGACGAAACCCCCAGTGTTGCTAAAAGCCAAAAAGAACTCTTAACCTTGTTAGCCAAAGAACACAACACCGTTCCCCTTGTGCTCTTGGAGGCCAAATTGTATGAGGTGGGATTGGCAGGGATTGTGCGTGCGATGCGAGAAGCCAATCCTGCCGTGGGCGTGATGTTGTTATCTCCATGCCCAACCTTTCACGGAGGCCAAGAGGCACTGGCGCTAGGGGCAAACGGTTATGGCAATGTGTACCTTTCAAAAGAGTGGCTTGATGATGCAATAGACACGCTAAAAAAAGGGGAAAATTGGCTCTTCCCTCTCCAAGAAGAGACGGAGGTTTTGGGGGAGATTGTAGGTGAAGTGAGCACCTTAGAGGGAGAACTTTTTGGAAACGGTGGGCGCACACTAGGGGTGGGTTCACCCGTGTACGCCCAAGAAACACTGATGTTGGCTCAAAGTACCACCCGTGCCTCACTCTCTTTTATCCAAGGCCCGACCCTTGCGCTAAAAGGGATGGAATGCCTTATTGTGGATGCCAGTGTTTTTTCTCAAAGCCCCCACGCTCCTTTGCGCCGTGCACGGGAACTTCCTCGGGCCAAACACTCCTTTTGCCCTTTGCCAGAACGCCCTTTTTACGTGAATGTGGGAAAGGAAAGTTTAATCGACGCCCACAGCAGTGAGCTTGTGTTTGAGGGAGTCTTGCCTCACCATATTGCGGTTTTTCCTTTTCAGATTGAAGAGGCGACGCAAGAAGAAGAGGTCACAGGGTTGACGTTTGGCACTTCTCCTGTGCAAGGGTTTGAACAAAGTCCTGGTGTGATGCGCCTTCAAGGCCGCATTGAAGAGTATGAAATCATCTATTCAAAAAGTTTTAGCCAGTGTGTGTTTGTCAATGACACTATTGCCCGCAGAGATGGGGCGAGGGTTGTCTACCCGCCCATTCAAACCCTAGCCTTTGCCAATGCAAAGGTGGATCTTTTTCATGCGCCAACCCCTGTTGCTTCCCTTAAAACAAAACCCTTTGGTGCTTTTTTGGACTGGACGCACTGTGTGGAGGATTTGGAAAAAGTAAGCATTGTGGTTTGCGGGTACACCCAAGGCGTGGATTATATGCTTTTTGACCGGGCGTGCATTCCCACTGGGGTGCGGTTTAATTATGGTATGGACGAAACCCACATCAGTATCCATTTTTTTGGAAAAGCGCCGGTTGGGGCATACCAAGCTTTGCTAGATAGTGTGAAGCATGAGGCCAATGGCGTCTCCCACGGGATGCTTCGTGCGAAAGTGGAGGCCCAAAATGCAGGAGCGTCTTGGGTTCTTTTTGAAGGAATCCTTGATACTTAAAGTAACACTTGTGCCCCAATAAAAAGAAGACGAATGCTTTTAAGCATCGTCCCAATGTGTTACTTTAAGAAGCGTTACATGTAAAGCCTCCTGCCCATGTTTTGGGGATTTGCTTCCCTTTAGCTTTTTTATTCTCCCTCTTTCTTTTCCCACTGCCTCTTTTTTAGAACCTTTTGTATCTATTTTTTAGCTAATTTAATGTAAAATATTTAAGTTTCATTAAAGCCAAATGCGAAATAATGCAACAGATTTAAAAGAACTACTTTTAGTACTACTTGAAAAAAAGGATAGCGGTTTGGCAAAAATGAAACAGGGCGATTCGGTCATCAGGCAGGTGATTAAAAAAAACCTCACCAAGCGTGAAGTCGCCCAATTGACCATCAAGATTGACGCCAAACTCGACCAAGCTCTCGCCACTTTATCTACGGCACTGGGGATTTCCAAGAACCGTTTGATTGAAGAGATTCTTACCCAAAGTGGGGTGATAGAAGAAGTGGAGGAAAATTACCATGCCTAGCATGCCTTCCCAAGAAGTTGTCGTAGAGGCCGTACTTCAAGGCATTAGCCAAGCTAAGGAAAATTACCTTTTTTGGACCAACAACCGCTTGTTTCTCTCTTATGGCCCACGAAAAATCATCACCCTTCATATCGCCCAAGCCCTTGGAAAAATAGACCATGCACCTGAAGTGTTTATCGACGCAACGGTGGCGGATATCTTGCGGTGTTCGCTGCCAGAGCGCACGGGATACGTGGCCTACATGCAAGAAAATAACCTCTCTCAGGGAGTGTTTAGCATCACACTGGATGAGCGCTTTCCCCACCAAAGTGACAACGACTCCATCTCAAAAGTCATTATTTCAGTGAAAAATGGCGTGCGCAATGTGAAGCACGAATACACCAAAGAGATTGAACGCATTTGCAAAATGCTGCGCCCCTCCAAGACCTCCCAAAGCACCTTATCGTATGGAATTTTTGCCTTTTATGCTGACCTTTCTACCGATGCGCGTAAAAAACTTTCCGCACGTATTCCACAGATTGTGGCGAGTTTTGATAGGGTAGTTGAAGGTTTTGAAGCCTTGCAAGGGCATTTTGTGAGTTCGGGCATTTGGCAGGTAGAGGGGATGGGCGAGTGGTGTGCGGGATGTTATGTGATTGAACCGCGGTGTTAGCAAACGAGGGCGCCATGGCGCCTTGGTTTGGTGACACGAATACTTATTTCAAGGAGAAACCATGAAGACCATTCTTCCTAAACTCGCCGCATCGGTTGCGGTGAGTTGTGCTCTTGTTTCGGCTGTTTCGGCTGCAGATGTGATTAAGATTGGGGTGCAAGCGCCCATCACGGGACAGTATGCCAACGAGGGCCAAAGTATTGATTATGGGGTAAAGCTCATTGCCGAACAGTTTAATGCCAAAGGCGGCGTGTTGGGCAAAAAAATCGAAGTTATCACCTGCGACGATGAAGCCGCACCGCAAAAAGCGGCCATTTGCGCTAGACGCCTTGTGAATGAAGGTGTGATGGCGGTCATTGGTTCGTATACCTCGGGTGCAACCGAAGCGGCACAAGCGACCTATTTTCGCAATGGCGTTCTTCAAACCAGCGATGGTACCAGCGATTCACTGACAGAGAAAAAATACTGGACGTTCTTTAGAAACTCTTTCCAAAACAGCGCCCAAGCAGAGTTTACAGCGGATTATTTTGTCAATGAGAAAAAATACCAACGCATCGCGCTTCTTTCGGATTATTCAAGCTACTCCACAGGGCTTGTGGACGCGGTTGAAGCGGAGTTAAAAGCAAAAGGCGGCAACATCGTTTTTAAAGACCGCGTGCGCTCAGGGGCTCAAAACTTTACAGCGGTACTTACCCGCATTAAGTCCTTAAATCCTGATGTTATTTACTATGGTGGGTATTACACGGACGGGGGATTGATTCGCGCGCAACAACAACAATTACGCCTTGAAGCAGACTTCGTGGGCGGGGACTCCAACGACAATCCTGATTACATCAAACTAGCAGGTGACAGCGCTAAAGGAACTATTTTAGTGAACTTCCCAACCCCTGAGTTTTTACCTTACGATACCGCCAAACAATTTTTGGCAGATTATCGCGCAAAATACAACCAAGACCCCGCTTCTATTTGGGCGCTAATGAACATCGATGGATTGCTCACTATTTTGCATGCGATGGAAGAGCTAAAAACAGAAGATACCAAAAAGATTTCAGACTACTTGCACACATTACGTGATTTCCCCGGCATCACAGGACCTGTTTCTTTCAGAGAAGACGGCGAACGCATCAACACTAAGTTTAATGTGTATGAAATTCAACCCGACAACAGCTATAAAATTATTTTCTAGGACAAAGCAGAAACCATGGACGTATTTCTTCAACAATTAGTCAACGGGTTGACCATTGGAAGTTTGTACGCATTGGTAGCACTAGGCTACACGATGGTCTACGGGGTGATGAAGCTTATCAACTTCGCCCACGGAGACCTCGTGGCCTTTTCGGCCTTTGCGGGACTGACTATCTACACGCAACTTTTTAACGACGGGACAACTTCACTGGTGGCAGTGGTAAGTGTGTTTGCTTTCACGGCGGCGATTATCGCAGTTGTGGGTGTTCTTCTTGAGCGCCTTGCTTACAGGCCTTTACGAACGGCACCGCGCTTGAGCGCTGTTGTATCTGCTTTAGGGGCAGGCTTGGTGATTCAAAACACGATCATGCTCATCTGGGGACCCAATATGAAAATCTTCCCTTCTAATCTTTTGCCCTCTACGGTGTACGAGATGGGTGGCGTAGTGTTTACGTTTACGCAAGTGATGATTTTAGGCTTTTCTTCGGTGCTCATGGTGAGTTTGTTTTTCTTTATCAACCGCACCAAAATGGGCACGGCCATTCGGGCAACGGCTATCGACCAAGACGCGGCGAAGCTCATGGGCATTAACGTGAACCGCGTCATTATGCTTGTTTTTATCATCGGTTCCGCCCTAGGCGCGGTGGCGGGGTTGTTTTTGGGAATTTACTACCGAGGGATTAGTTTTGACATGGGCTGGCAGTACGGCCTCAATGCCTTTGTAGCGGCGATTATTGGCGGTATCGGCAATATTCCTGGTGCGATGGCAGGGGGATTGCTTTTGGGGCTTTTTAATGCCATGATTAGTGGCTACCTCTCTAGCCAATGGGCAGAAGCCTTCACCTTTATCTTGCTTATCGTCATTTTGATTTTCCGACCAACGGGAATCTTTGGCGAAAAAGTGGCGGAGAAAGTCTAATGAAAAACATTACAGTAACGACAAGAATCGCCATTGGCTTTATGCTGGTTATGGGACTGTATCCGCTTTTTGCGGATTCGGCGTGGTTGGCCATTGGAACAACCTTTTTAGTCTATGCGTGCGTCGCTTTTTCCCAAGACATCATCTTAGGACGCGCGGGCGCTTTTAACATGGGCCATGCCCTCTTTTTTGGTTTGGGTGCTTACGCGACTGCGGTGCTAAATGTCCATTTTGGTTGGCCTATTTTAGCCACATGGATTCCCGCAGTATTGCTGCCCGTAGCTGTTTCGGTGCTTTTTATTGGGCCGATTATCCACTTGCGCGGGGATTATTTGCTGGTGGCTACCATCGGGCTCAATATCGTCTTTTTGCAACTGTTGGAAAATGATATTTTTGGCCTCACGGGCGGCCCCAACGGCATTTTTGGCATCGACGTCATTGAAGTGTTTGGCGTAGCGCTGTTTTCCCAAACGTACATGTACTACCTCGCCTTTACCTTGCTTGCCATCACCTTGTTTATCATGCGCTCGCTGGATGGCAGCAAGTTTGGCCGCGCGATGTTTTACATCAACAAAGACGAAGTGGCGGCCCAAAGCATGGGGATTAGCATCCGTTACCATAAGCTGTACGCCTTTGCCTTGGGTGCAGGAATCGCTGGGGCGGCGGGCAGTATGTTTGCCGTGCAGTATTCGGCGGTGAGCCCTGAAGCCTTTAGTGTGGTGCAGTCCATTATGTTTTTCACCATCGTCCTTGTGGGCGGCTCGGCCTCCTTGCCGGGTGTGCTTATTGGAACCTTTGTGATGTTTGTGTTGCCAGAAATCTTCCGTGAGTTTGAAGAGGCGCGGTATTTGGTTTTTGGTATCGCGATGATTTTGACAATGATTTTACGTCCTCGGGGTATTTGGCCCGTGAAGTTTGGTAACATCCCTGCATTTTTGAAAAAGGGGGTCAAATGAGCGACTACCTTTTAGAGATTAAAAACCTTTCAAAGCTTTTTGCAGGCCTTGTAGCCATCGACGACCTCTCCATGAAGGTGAAAAAAGGGCAAATTTACGGCATCATCGGCCCCAATGGTGCGGGTAAAACGACCTTGTTTAACTGTATTACAGGAATCTACACCCCTGAAAAAGGGCAGATTTTATGGAAGGGCAAAGAGATTAAAGGTACCCCGCCCCACAAGATTGCTAGCCTTGGTATTTTGCGTACCTTTCAGACGATTCGTTTGTTTAAAGAGATGAGCGTGGCGGAAAACATCATGTCAGGACGCCACATCAAGTCCAAGCAACGTTGGTACAACGGCCTTATTCATACCCCTGCGTACTACAAAGACGAGCGCGCCAACTGGGAAAGGGTGGGGGAACTGATGGAATTTTTTAAGCTCAGCGAATACGCCACCTTGCCCGCAGGCGACTTGTCCTACGGGGTGCAACGTAAGATTGAAATGGCCAGAGCCCTGGCCGCAGACCCTGAACTGCTTATCTTGGACGAACCCGCCGCGGGACTCAATGAAAATGAAACCCTAGAACTCACCCAGACCATCCGTAAAATTCGCGAGAGCGGGGTGACGGTGATGATGATTGAGCATGACATGGAGATGGTCATGAGCCTAACTGAATACATCACGGTCATTAACTTTGGCGCAAAAATCAGCGAAGGAATACCCGCACACGTGCAAGATGACCCGGTGGTAGTGGAAGCGTATATTGGCAGTATTGATGAGGAGGACGCATGAGCGAGAAATTATTGGATGTGACCAACCTTCATGTGCATTACGGCGCCATCAAAGCCATCAAGGGGATTTCTTTACATGTAAACCGCGGGGAAGTGGTGACAATCCTTGGGGCCAATGGCGCAGGCAAAACCACGACCTTGCGCACCCTTAGTGGCTTACTTAAACCTGCCGAGGGAAGTATTGTGTTTGATGGACAGGACATCACCAAAACACCCGCCCATGAAATCGTCTCGTTGGGGATGAGCCATTCACCAGAAGGAAGACGGGTTTTTGGCACCTTGAGTGTGGAAGAAAACCTCATGATGGGGGCATTTACCCTTAAAAAATACGACAAAGCCACCCTTGAGTGGATTTATGAAATCCTTCCGAGGCTCAAAGAGCGCACCCAGCAGTTAGCAGGTACGCTCAGTGGCGGCGAGCAACAAATGCTAGCTATTGGGCGGGCTATTATGAGTAAGCCCAAGTTGTTGATTTTAGATGAGCCAAGCCTTGGGCTGGCACCAGTGCTTGTGAAGGTTATTTTTAAAGCCGTGCGCGAGATTGCCAAAAGCGGTGTGACGGTGTTGCTTGTGGAGCAAAACGCAAGGGCGGCCCTTAAACTTGCCGATCGGGGCTACGTGCTTGAACTTGGAAAGATTTCCCACGAGGGGACAAGTGAAATGCTTCTGAACTCCAAAGTGATTCAAGAGGCGTATTTGGGCAAAAAGCACTAATATGTTGTAGTGCCATAATGCTTTACATGTAAACCCGTTTTTGAAAAAGAACGGGTTTTTTTAGACCCAATTTTCGTAAATCAAAAAAAGAAGTACTAAAAGTACTACCAAAAAGGAGAATCCATGAATGCAGCCACTTCCTTAACCCAGCGCGCTATCGCCCTAGCCGAACAATGGCAAAACCGCGCCAGTGAACTTGTCAACGCCCACGACAATAAGTTTCATGTGCAAATGAACACCATGCTAGCGCACCCTTTGGACAAAGTGTTGCTCATCGAGCTGATGGACCAAGCCTTTCGCAGTAAGAATACCAAGCGGGTTGCTAATCAGATTGAGTTCTTGTTTGACAAGTATGGCATGGCGCAGTTTTTTACTACGAGTGAGCGGTTTTTGATGTTTTTGTTTCGTACCATCGGGGTACATTTGCCAGACATCTCCATCCCGCTCTTTGTCAAAACCATCCGCAGTGATACAAAAACTGTGGTGTTGCAAGGGGAGGAGGGGCCACTGAATGCCCACCTTGAAAAACGTAAAAAAGAGGGCACGCGGGTCAATGTCAACCTCATTGGCGAGGTGGTATTGGGGGAAGAAGAGGCTAAGGAGCGCATGGAAAAATACCTTCTTGCCCTTGAGAATCCCAATATTGATTATATGTCTATTAAAATTTCTACTATTTTCTCTCAAATCAACCCCCTTGCCTTTGAAGAAAGCATAGAAGAACTTTCCAAGCGCTTGCAAACGATTTATGCCCAAGCCATGAAGCATGCTATCACGACCCGCGAGGGAAAGCGGCAAAACAAGTTTATCAACCTTGACATGGAAGAGTACCGTGACCTTGCCATGACGTGTGAAGCATTTATGAAAGCGTTGGACGGTGAGGAATTTTTAGGGTTTTATGGCGGGATTGTCATGCAAGCGTATTTGCCCGATTCTCACCTGTGGCAACAAAAGCTGACCCAGTGGGCCAAAGCCCGCGTTGCTAAAGGCGGTAGCCCCATTAAGATTCGTCTAGTAAAGGGCGCAAACATGGAAATGGAAGAGACGGAATCTTCCTTGCGCCACTGGGCGGTGGCTCCGTACACTAGAAAAATTGATACCGACAGCAATTATAAGCGCATGGCCCGCTACGCGCTCACGCCCGAACATGCCCCATGCGTCCACCTTGGGGCGGCTTCACACAACTTGTTTGAGCTTGCCTATGCTTATGAACTGGCCAAAGAAAATGGGGTAGAAGAGTTTTTTACCTTTGAAATCCTAGAAGGCATGAGCGAGTCTGCCCGTTTGGCCATTCAAGAAATAAGCGGCGAAGTGATTTTATACGGCCCCACCGCCAAGGCGGAGCAATTTACCAATGCCATCGCTTATTTGGTGCGCCGGTTGGATGAAAACACGGGTGTGGAAAACTTTATCCGCTACAGCTTTGGGCTAAAGGTAGGAAGTGAGGCTTGGGAGGCTCAAAAACAAAAGTTTTTAGATGCTATTGACAACGAACCCCACGCCCCTCTTGGGCCAAAACGCTTGCAAAACCGTTTAGAAGAAAAGTGGGAAAATTACCAAGGCGGCTCTTTTTACACGGGCACCTACCACGGAGAGCCCGATACGGATTTTATTTTGCCTGCCAATAAAGCATGGGCGAAGCAAATCCGCGACCAGTGGAAGAAAAAAGCAGGGGACGTGTTTGAGGTGTGTCCTGTGGTGGTGGATGGCGAAGAAAAAGTCGGAGAACGCCAACGGGTCGAGGTAAAAGACAAATCCCAACTTCCCGCTGAGGTCATCTGCGGTGCTTACGTGCAAGCCACGGCGGAAGATTTACACCTTGCTGTGGAGGTGGCGCACCAAGACCCTGAGGGGTGGCGCACGCTCAGTGCAGCTAAACGTCACGAAGCCCTCGCTAACGTGGCCAATGTCATGCGCGCACGCCGTGGTGCGCTCATAGGAGTGGCGGCAGCGGAACTGGGTAAGGTGTTTACCGAAACCGATGTGGAAGTCAGTGAAGCCATTGATTTTTTAGAATACTACACTCATGCGGTACGCTCTTTTGAGCGTCCTAGCCTTACATGTAAAGGAAAAGGTGTGGGTGTGGTAGTGCCACCGTGGAATTTTCCTATTGCTATTCCTGTTGGAGGCATTGCGGCTTCTTTGGCGGCAGGCAATACGGTCATCATCAAACCTGCTTCTATTGCGGTTCTTAGCGCCCACGCCCTGTGCCAGTGTTTTTGGGATGCAGGGATTAGTAAAAAAGTGCTACAGATGGTGCCGTGCGCGGGAAGCGTGGCGGGAGAGCATCTTATTGCCAACGAAAAGGTGGATTTTGTCATCTTAACCGGGGGCGAAGAGACGGCGTATGCCATGCTAAACACCAGGCCTAATTTGCATCTGAGCGCGGAAACAGGCGGGAAGGATGCGACGATTGTTACCGCACTGGCAGATCGTGACCAAGCCATCAAAAACGTGGTGCATTCGGCCTTTAGCAACAGTGGCCAAAAATGTTCTGCCACCTCCTTGCTCATCTTGGAAGAAGAAGTGTACCATGACCCCCACTTCAAAAAAGGGCTCATTGATGCAACCAAGAGCCTTAGTGTGGGTTCTGTGTGGGATTTTAAAAACCGTATCAGCACCGTAGCAAATCCTGTTGGTGGGGCATTGAAAAAGGCGATTGAAACCCTGGAAGAGGGCGAAGAATGGGCCTTGGAGCCTTCGTTTGTGGAAGGCAACCCTTATCTTCTTGCGCCGTCTATCAAATGGGGCGTGAAACCAGGTGCCTTTACCCACATGAGAGAGTTGTTTGGCCCCGTGCTAAGCGTCATGTGTGCAAAAGATTTAAACGAAGCCATCGAATTTGTCAACATGACCGGATACGGGCTCACCTCAGGAATCGAGTCCCTAGACGCCCGTGAAGTGGCCTATTGGCGTGAGCATATTGGGGCAGGGAACTTGTACATTAACCGCGGCACCACAGGAGCTATTGTGCAGCGTCAACCCTTTGGCGGCATGGGCAAATCCGCCGTGGGTGCAGGGCGAAAGGCGGGGATTCATAACTACGTTACACAGTTTATGGTTTTTGAGGAGGTCGCCGCGCCTGCGGTCTCTAGGGATTATACCCACCCTTTGATAGACACCGTAAAACAGTGGAAAAGCGACGCGCAAAAAGGGATTCATGGGCAGTTTTTGGACCAGTTTGAGAAGCTTGAAGGGGCAATTTACAGTTATGTTGAACAGCACGAGGTGGAATTCTCCAAAGAGCACGATTATGCCAAGGTGCGTGGAGAGGACAATCTTTTCCGCTATCTCCCCCTTTCAAAAGTCGCCCTTCGGGTAACCAAGGAAGATACCTTGTTTGAAATCCTAAGCCGCATCTTAGCAGCCAAGGTAAGCCAAGTGGCTTTACATGTAAGCGTAGAAGCCCCGCTTGAGAGCGATACAGTGTCATTTTTGTTTGAAAATAAAGAGCGTTTGCTAGGGTCAAAGGATGGGATTGTTCGCGAAGAGGACGCGCAATTTATGGAAAGCGCCAAGGAGAGCCAACGCATTATTTACGCAAGTGTGGAGCGTATTCCTGCGGCCCTATTTGCTCATGCGGCCAAAACAGCTACCTTTGTGGTGCGTCAAAAACCCCTCATGGACGGACGGCTGGAACTTTTAAATTACCACCAAGAACAAAGCATTTCCCACAGCTACCACCGCTACGGAAACTTGGGTGCGCGGGGGTTGTAATCCTCGCGCTTAGGCTTACATGTAAAGAAATGTAAGCCTATTTGAGTTTTTCTAAAAGGCTTTGGCTAAGCTCTAGCGTTTCTTTGTTTTTTTGAACACCGCTAGCGTTTTCTTCGATTTTAGACTTATTTTTTTCAATCTTTTCTTTGTTGG
The DNA here is from genome assembly GCF_059415125.1 of Sulfurospirillum sp. HTRB-L1. NCBI lineage: Bacteria > Pseudomonadati > Campylobacterota > Epsilonproteobacteria > Campylobacterales > Sulfurospirillaceae > Sulfurospirillum > Sulfurospirillum sp. HTRB-L1. The sequence goes on along the minus strand of NZ_JCAHZR010000002.1, from coordinate 166,590 downwards.
CACGAATGGCTTCTCGGTTAAGTTCGATTAACTCCTGAAGGACGGCAACGCGACGTTCGTATTTAGTGATAAGGTAGTAAATAAGGTACACCAAAACAGCGACAATAACCCATTCAAACATGTGAAAATCCTTTTAAAAACATTTTTAAAAGTATATCGAACTTCTAAGGCTTATTCCATGATAGAAAAGAAATAATTTTTTTGAATGCCTTTGCATTGAATTTCTTCAATCTTTAACCCCTCAAAAACAATGGCTTGAAAGGCTTCTTCGGTTTGGGGTTGCAAAAGTGCAAGCGTGCGCGCCACCTTGCCTCGCCATGCCTTTGCCCAGTGGCTAACCACTTTGCCTTCTTTAAGAAAAACTAGTCGGACGTAAGGCTGGGAGGGGAGGTAAAATTTCTCATAAAACCCTGCGCGAAGATCAACCACAAAATGGTCCTTTAAAAAAGCGTCAAGCACAGGGGTGGCATGGGGCTTGTAGAGAGATTCTGTGGCAAGGCCCTCAAGGGTTTGGCCTTGCTTGAGTTTATAATAAGGTAAGGTATCGCCACCCAATAAGGGTCCAAAAAGGTTGGAAAAGATGATTAAGTGTTTTTCCAAAAATCCCAAAGCATCGAGGGGAAGTGAAGCGGGGTCTAAGTAAGTATACCCAACACCTGTGTAGCGAAAGAGTGCTTTTTGGGTGTGGGCGTGCAGGGGATTGGCCTCTTTGAGCGCTTGTATTTCGTCCGCTTTTTTGACCCCAAAAAGGGTCGAAAGGGAGGATGTTGAGCCCTGTTGCAAAAGAGAAAGGTAACGGGAAAGCACCAACTCCCTCGTTGTGGAAAGTTCAGGAAAAGCAAGGGAAAAGCGCTTAGCAATGGGCGAATCTGGGCTTTTAGCTTCGCTTGGTGAAAAAAGAATATACATGTAAAACCTCCCATGGGGTAGATTCAAAAAAGCTATTGTAATCAATTCCTCCTAAAGAAGCCACAAAACTCTTGACTTGAAAAATCTTTTGAGATATAATTTCACCTCACAAAACGGGTGCCGGCGTAGCTCAGTTGGTAGAGCAACTGCCTTGTAAGCAGTAGGCCGGGGGTTCGAGTCCCTTTGCCGGCTCCATTTTTGTAACAGTGTTTGACCAGATTATGTTGTGGCAAGTCCACGGTGAGATACTCAAGTGGCCAACGAGGGCAGACTGTAAATCTGCTGGTTTTTACCTTCGAAGGTTCGAATCCTTCTCTCACCACCATTATTTTTTTGCCACATGCGGGAATAGCTCAGTTGGCTAGAGCATCAGCCTTCCAAGCTGAGGGTCGCGGGTTCGAGTCCCGTTTCCCGCTCCACGGTATTTTGACTGGGAGCTGTATATAGAATCTTCGTATATTCTACAGACTGCTAACAGAGCCGATTTGGAGCTCAGACGTATCGTGTTGCATTATTGGTAAATTCTGTTTCGTGCTCATATGGCTCAGAGGTAGAGCACTTCCTTGGTAAGGAAGAGGTCGTGGGTTCAAGTCCCACTATGAGCTCCACCTTTTATCAATTATGTATCACACAAAAGGTCTTTGGTTGTCAAAGACATGGTCAACAACAAGTAACATCTAAAAACCACACGGAGGAAAAGATGGCTAAAGCTAAATTCGAAAGAAACAAGCCGCACGTAAACATTGGTACTATTGGTCACGTTGACCATGGTAAAACAACACTCACAGCAGCAATTTCGGCAGTACTTGCAACAAAAGGGCTATGTGAATTTAAAGATTATGATGGTATCGACAATGCACCAGAAGAGCGCGAACGTGGTATTACCATCGCTGCTTCACACATTGAGTATGAAACAGAAGGTCGTCACTACGCGCACGTAGACTGCCCAGGCCACGCCGACTACGTTAAAAACATGATTACCGGTGCTGCTCAAATGGACGGCGCTATCTTGGTTGTTTCTGCAGCGGATGGCCCAATGCCACAAACCCGTGAGCACATTCTTCTTTCTCGCCAAGTAGGCGTTCCTTACATCGTTGTGTTCATGAACAAAGCGGACATGGTTGATGATGAAGAATTGCTTGAGCTTGTAGAGATGGAAATTCGTGAACTTCTTTCTATGTATGATTTCCCAGGCGATGACACACCAATCGTAGCAGGTTCTGCGCTTCGTGCTCTTGAAGAAGCAAAAACAGGTACCCTTGGCACATGGTCAGAAAAAATTCTTGAATTGATGGCGCAGGTTGATAGTTTTATTCCTGAACCCGTGCGCGATACTGATAAAGATTTCTTGATGCCAGTAGAAGACGTGTTCTCAATCGCAGGACGCGGTACTGTTGTAACAGGACGTATCGAAAAAGGTACTATTAAAATCGGCGAAACAGTAGAAATCGTTGGTATTCGTGACACACAAACAACAACCGTAACAGGTGTTGAGATGTTCCGTAAAGAAATGGAACGTGGTGAAGCGGGCGACAACTGCGGTATCTTGCTTCGTGGTACGAAAAAAGACGACGTTGAGCGTGGTATGGTTCTTTGTAAGCCAAAATCCATCACTCCTCATACAGAATTTGAAGGCGAAGTGTATATCCTTAGCAAAGACGAAGGTGGTCGACATACACCATTCTTTAATAACTATCGCCCACAATTTTACGTACGTACAACAGACGTAACAGGTTCTATTACCCTTCCTGAGGGAACAGAAATGGTTATGCCAGGTGATAACTTGAAAATCAATGTAAAATTGATTAACCCAATTGCACTTGACGAAGGTACACGTTTTGCGATTCGTGAAGGCGGCCGAACCGTTGGTTCAGGTGTTGTTTCTAAAATCATTAAGTAATGTTTAGACGCAGGGCTTTCCCTGCGTCACTCCTTGGAAGGAAAAGAGATGCGTATTAAGATTGGACTTAAGTGTGTAGAAACAGGTGATATCAACTACACAACAACAAAAAATAGTAAAACAATGACCGAGAAGTATGAGACTAAAAAATACTCTCCACGACTTAAAAAACATACGACACACAAAGAAGTCAAACTTAAAAGTTAAATTCCAATTTTTTGGAATTTAACCCCTTTAGGGCAATAGCTCCAATGGTAGAGCGCCGGATTCCAAATCCGATTGTTGGGGGTTCGAGTCCCTCTTGCCCTGCCACCAAAGGATAGTATTTATGGAAAAGCTGACAAGTTATATCAGACTCTCGCGTGCAGAGCTAAGCAAAGTTATTTTCCCAATCAAAGAACAGATTCGCAATGCTTTCATTTCTGTTTTTATCGTGGTAACCGTTATTTCGCTCTTTTTAGCGTTGATTGATGTAATTATGTCCTTCACGCTTTCGGCATTGGTATAGGGATAAGCATGGCACATAAATGGTATGCAATCCAGACGTATGCTGGTAGTGAGATGAGTGTAAAACGTGCGCTTGAAACAATGATACGCAATAACGAACTTGGGGAACAACTCAAAGAGATAATTGTTCCAACAGAAGACGTGATTGAAGTCAAAAATGGAAAGAAAAAAATCACAGAACGCAGTCTTTATCCAGGGTATGCCTTTGCATATATTGATTTGGACACTGCGTTGTGGCATAAAATTCAATCCTTGCCCAAGGTGGGTCGTTTTATTGGCGAAGCAAAAAAACCTACGGCTTTAAGTGAAAAAGATATTGCGCTTATTTTGGAAAAAGCACAGAAAAAAGGTGCGCCAAAACCAAAAATCTTTTTTGAAGAAGGTGAAAGTATTCGCATTACCGAAGGTCCCTTTGCGAACTTTACAGGTATTGTGGAAGAGTACGACATGGAACATGGAAAATTGCGTCTTAATGTTTCTATTTTTGGACGTAGCACCCCAGTTGAAATTATGTATTCACAAGTTGAAAAAATAGTTTAATTTTATAAAAGGAAGAACGGATGGCTAAGAAAGTAATTGGCGAAATCAAACTCCAGATTGCGGCTGGAAAAGCAAATCCATCGCCACCAGTAGGTCCTGCGCTTGGACAAAAAGGTGTCAATATTATGGAATTTTGCAAGGCATTTAACGAGAAGACAAAAGACCTTATGGGTTTTAAAGTTCCTGTTGTTATTACGGTCTATGCAGATAAAAGCTTTACCTTCATCACAAAGCAACCTCCTGTTTCAGAATTGATTCTCAAAACGGCAGGTCTTGGTAAAGGTTCAGACAACCCCCTAAAGAATAAAGTTGGCAAGTTGAGCCAATCACAAGTGATGGAAATCGTCAATCGTAAAATTATTGACATGAATACTACAGACAAAGATGCGGCTGCAAAGATTGTTGCAGGTAGTGCACGAAGTATGGGTGTCGATATTATCGACTAGCATTTTTCCCTATACCGCCGGGGCAAGGCGGAAGCACATTAATTGCGGAGAATACAATGGCAAAAAAAGTAAAACGCGTAGAAGAACTTTTAAAAAAGATTGATCTACAAAAAACATACACCACAACCGAAGGTGTTGCAACTGTAAAATCACTTGCATCAGCAAAGTTCGATGAAACAGTTGAGATTGCACTAAAACTTAACGTAGACCCACGTCACGCCGATCAAATGGTACGTGGTTCTGTGGTTTTACCTGCTGGAACAGGCAAGAGCGTTCGTGTTGCTGTTATCGCAAAAGACATTAAAGCAGACGAAGCAAGAGCAGCGGGTGCAGAAATCGTTGGCGCAGAAGACTTAATCGATGAAATTCAAGCAGGCAATATTAACTTTGATGTTTTAATCGCAACGCCTAACTTGATGGGTCTTGTGGGCAAGGTTGGTCGTACTCTTGGACCAAAAGGTTTGATGCCAAACCCAAAAACAGGAACCGTTACTATGGATGTAGCCAAGGCTGTTGAAAATGCCAAGGGCGGTCAGGTAAATTTCCGTGTTGACAAACAAGGCAATATCCACGCAGGTATTGGCAAGGTAAGTTTTAGTGAAGAGCAACTCATGGATAACTTTATAACTTTTGTCCGTGCAATCAACAAGCACAAGCCTTCTGCTGCAAAAGGTAAATACATTAAAAACGCTGTCCTTTCACTGACAATGAGCCCATCTATTAAACTTGACGCACAAGAATTGATTGATTTAAAGTAATCCCTAATTGTTAATCTTTGATTGGAGACAGTAGAGGCGCAAGCTTAATTTAGGAATCCCTAGCTCTACTTGAAATCACCAGTCGGAAAGGAGAAAAGTTGACACGACAAGAAAAAGCAGAAATTATCAGCACGCTTACCGAAGCGTTTAAATCTTCCGACGCCGTAGCTGTATGTGAATACAAAGGGCTAAAAGTTTCCGAACTTGAAGTACTACGCGCTAGCGCCAAAGAATTGGACGTAAACGTGAGAGTTGCAAAAAACACCCTTGCCTCTATTGCATTTAAAGAAGCGGGCATTGACGGTTTTGAACTTAAAGATACCAATATCTTTATTTGGGGCAAAGACCAGCTAGCAGTGGCAAAAGTAGTTGCAAAGTTTGCCGAAAAAAGAGATTTGTTTGTAATCAAATCCGCCTATATTGACGGCGAAATTACAGACGCTTCTAAAGTTGTTGCATTGTCCAAAATGCCATCACGTGATGAGCTTATTGCAATGTTGCTTCAAGTATGGAAAGCGCCGATCGCGAATTTTACTATCGGCTTGGATGCTCTTCGAGCAAAAAAAGAAGAATCTGCATAAGCAAATAATCATTCTAGGAGAAAGATACCATGGCTATTACAAAAGAAGACGTACTTGAGTACATCTCTAACCTTACTGTTCTTGAATTAAGCGGACTTGTAAAAGAGTTTGAAGAAAAATTTGGCGTTTCTGCTGCTCCTGTCATGATGGCTGGCGGCGGTGCTGCTGCTGTTGAAGCTGTTGAGGAAAAAACTGAGTTTGATGTTATCCTTAAAAGTGCTGGCGATAAGAAAATCAACGTTATTAAAGTTGTACGCGCACTAACAGGCCTTGGCCTTAAAGAAGCGAAAGACGCCGTTGATGGCACCCCTTCTACAATCAAAGAAGGCGTGAGCAAAGATGTTGCAGAAGACGCTAAAAAACAGCTTGAAGAAGCTGGTGCAAGCGTAGAGCTTAAGTAAACCTAATTTTATTCATGGGCAACACGTACGCTTGTTGCCCACTCTTGAATACGCCTTTTTAGAAAATTCTTGCCACAGGCAGTTTAACCACATTCCTTTCAAACCATTACCACGGGGTAGACGCACATGCTAAACAGCTTACAATCGGGAAATCGTCTCCGAGTCGATTTTGCAAAGGTTCCTCAGCAAATTGATGTTCCTAACCTCCTTCAACTTCAACAAAGAAGCTATGAGCACTTTTTAAATGTTTCTAAAACAGAATCCGAGAGTGGCATAGAAAAAGTATTTAAATCCATTTTTCCAATTCATGATCCACAAAACCGATTAACACTTGAATATGTTGGTAGCGAAATTGGCAAACCAAAATACACGGTTCGAGAATGTATGGAACGGGGACTTACCTATTCGGTAAACCTAAAAATGAACATTCGGTTAATATTATGGGACAAAGATGAAAAAAGCGGCGAAAAAGCCGGTGTAAAAGACATTAAAGAACAATCTATTTTTATCCGTGAAATCCCTATGATGACAGACCGTATCTCCTTTATTATTAACGGGGTTGAACGTGTTGTTGTAAACCAACTTCACCGAAGTCCAGGGGTTATTTTCAAAGAAGAAGAAAGCGCGACTGTTGTCAATAAACTTATTTACACAGCCCAGATTATTCCTGATCGTGGCTCGTGGCTCTATTTTGAATACGACGCTAAAGATACCCTATTTGTACGTATTAACAAGCGACGAAAAGTGCCCATCACGATTCTTTTCCGTGCCCTTGGGTATAGCAAACAAGACATTTTAAAACTTTTTTACCCTGTATTGACGATTCAAATCAAAGAAAACAAATTCTTGATGGAATTTGATCCTGACAATTTTGTCGGACGTGTAGAATTTGACTTAAAAGACGATCAAGGTAACCTTATCTTAGGCGCAGGAAAGCGTTTAACCAAGAAAAAAGCAGACAAACTGGCCGAAGATGGCGTGAAGTGGATTGAATACCCTACGGAAATTTTGATCAATCGCTTCTTAGCTTCTCCTATCATTGACCAAGAAAGCGGTGAGGTGTTGTTTGAAACCTTAACACAGCTTGATGAAAATAAAATGGCAAAAATCATCGAACAAGGATGCACGAGCGTTGAGATTGCCAATGACTTGGCTTCTGGCGTGGACGATGCCATCATTAACTCCTTTATTGCGGACACAGAGACCCTTAAATTATTGCGTCAAACAGAAGGCATTGAAGATGAAAATGACCTCGCTGCTATTCGTATCTACAAGGTTATGCGTCCAGGGGAACCTGTGACCAAAGAAGCGGCAAAAACTTTTGTTAATGACCTTTTCTTTAACCCTGAGCGTTATGATTTAACCAAAGTGGGTCGTATGAAAATGAACCACAAACTCTCCCTTGATGTGCCAGAGTTTGTAACCGTTATGACCAACGAAGATATTATTAAAACGGCTAAATACCTCATTAAGGTAAAAAATGGCCAAGGACGTATCGATGATCGTGACCACCTTGGTAACCGACGTATTCGCTCCATCGGCGAATTGCTTGCCAACGAGTTGCATACGGGCCTTGTGAAGATGCAAAAAGCCATTCGTGATAAATTCTCTTCACTCAGCGGAAGCATCGAAGAGTTGATGCCTCACGATTTGGTTAACTCAAAAATGATTACAAGCTCTATTTTAGAGTTTTTCACCAGCGGCCAATTGTCTCAATTTATGGACCAAACAAACCCACTAAGCGAAGTAACCCACAAGCGCCGTCTTTCTGCTTTGGGTGAGGGCGGTTTGGTAAAAGAGCGTGCTGGTTTTGAAGTGCGTGACGTTCACCCAACCCATTACGGACGGATTTGTCCTGTTGAAACACCAGAGGGCCAAAACATTGGTTTGATTAACACCCTTGCCACATACGCGAAAGTAAATGACCTTGGCTTTGTTGAGGCACCTTACCGCAAGGTTTACGAAGGCGTAGTGAGTGATGAGATTGTCTACATCACAGCAACCCAAGAAGAAGGTCTTGTTATAGCCCCCGCTTCTACAAAAACAGATGAAAACAATGCCATCATAGAAGATCTTATTGAAGCGCGTATTGATGGGGAAATTATTTTGGTAGAAAAAGGCCGTGTTAACTTGATTGACCTTAACTCGGCGATGATTACAGGGGTTGCGGCTTCTTTGATTCCCTTCTTGGAACACGATGACGCCAACCGTGCACTCATGGGTTCAAACATGCAACGCCAAGCAGTACCCTTGTTGCAATCCACCGCACCTATGGTGGGAACAGGTGTAGAAAAAATCGTCTGTCGCGATGCGTGGGAAGCCATTAAGGCCAAGCGTGGCGGTTTGGTAGAGAAGGTTGATAATAAAAATATTTATGTTTTAGGGGAAGATGAAAACGGGGCGTTTATTGACCACTACACCATGGAAAAGAACCTCCGCACCAACCAAAACACAACATTTTCTCAAAAACCCATTGTGTGCAAGGGCGAGGTTGTTCAAACAGGTCAAGTGCTTGCCGATGGGCCAAACATGGACTTGGGCGAACTTGCTATCGGGGTTAACGCGATGGTGGCCTTTATGCCATGGAACGGGTATAACTTCGAGGATGCTATCGTTATTAGCGAGCGCATGATTCGCAAAGATGCGTTTACGAGTGTGCATACCTATGAAAAAGAGATTGAAGCTAGGGAGTTAAAAGACGGCGTGGAGGAAATCACCAAAGATATCCCCAATGTCAAAGAAGAAGATTTAGCGCACCTTGATGATAGCGGTATCGTAAAAATCGGAACGCAAATCAAACCAGGTATGATTTTAGTAGGCAAGGTTTCACCCAAGGGTGAGGTCAAACCAACACCCGAAGAGCGACTCTTGCGCGCTATTTTTGGGGAAAAAGCCGGTCATGTGGTGAACAAATCCTTGTACGCAACGCCTTCTATGGAAGGGGTGGTGGTTGATGTTAAAATCTTCACCAAAAAAGGGTACGAAAAAGACCCTCGCTCGGTGCGCGCTTACGAAGAAGAAAAAGAGGTACTTGACCGTGAGCACCACGATAAATTGCTCATGCTTGACCGTGAAGAGATGCTTCGCATCAACTCATTGCTCAGTAAAGCAGTGCTTCAAAGCGACCAAGAAGTCAATAAAAAGCCTTACCAAAAAGGGCAGTGTATTGGCAAGGAAGATTTGTTACATGTAAACCGTTTTGCGCTCAATGTTTTAGTCAAAGCTTTTACGAGCGAAGTACAAAGCGATTACGACCATTTAAAAACCTACTTCCAAAATGAAAAGAAAAAGCTCAAAGAAGAGCACGATGAGAAGTTAACAATCATCGAAAAAGACGATATTTTGCCAAGCGGTGTGGTCAAGCTTGTGAAGGTATACATCGCCACCAAGCGCAAACTCAAAGTGGGCGATAAAATGGCAGGGCGTCACGGAAACAAGGGTATCGTTTCTAATATCGTCCCTGAGGTTGACATGCCTTATTTGGCCGATGGTGAGTCGGTAGATGTTGTTCTAAACCCACTGGGCGTTCCTTCAAGGATGAACATTGGTCAGATTCTAGAAGTCCACTTGGGACTCATTGGAAGACGCTTGGGCGATCAGATTGCAGAAATCTTTGAGCACAAACGCAATGCGTGGGTAAAAGAGTTGCGCGAAAAAATGATTCAGATTGCCTCGGTGGCCAGATGGATGAACGCGCGCGCTTTTGTTGAAGCTTTGAGCGACGAAAAATTGATTGAATATGCCAAAGACTGGAGCAAGGGTGTGAAATTTGCCACACCTATTTTTGAAGGGGTTAATACCGAAGAGTTCGCAAAACTTTTTGAAATAGCAAAAATTAATCTTGATGGAAAAGTTGAGTTGTTCGATGGTATGACAGGCCATAAGATGCACGAACGGGTTAACGTGGGTTACATGTATATGCTTAAATTGCACCACTTGGTGGATGAAAAAGTGCATGCACGTAGCACGGGACCATACTCTCTAGTAACGCAGCAGCCAGTAGGCGGTAAAGCCTTATTTGGTGGACAACGGTTTGGTGAAATGGAGGTGTGGGCACTTGAAGCATACGGTGCAGCACACACACTTCGTGAAATGTTGACGGTCAAATCCGATGACGTTGAAGGAAGGGTTGCTTCTTACAAAGCATTGACACGCGGTGAAAATGTGCCACAAACTGGCATTCCTGAAACATTCTATGTACTAACCAATGAACTCAAGTCACTAGCACTAGATGTAGAGATATACGATGAGGTGGAAAGCAATGAAACGATTAGAGCCAATTGAAATTAGCGAAGAGAGTAGACCACGAGATTTTAGTGCCTTTCGACTACGATTGGCCAGTCCTGAAAGGATTCGTTCGTGGAGTTATGGTGAGGTAAAAAAACCTGAAACCATTAACTATCGAACCCTAAAACCTGAGCGTGATGGCCTCTTTTGTGCCAAAATCTTTGGGCCTATTCGCGACTACGAGTGCTTGTGCGGCAAATACAAGAAAATGCGCTACAAGGGCATTAAATGCGAAAAATGTGGGGTTGAAGTTACCAGCACAAAGGTACGCCGATCACGCATGGGGCACATCGAACTGGTGACGCCTGTGGCGCACATTTGGTATGTGAACTCCTTGCCAAGCCGTATTGGAACGCTTTTGGGCGTCAAAATGAAAGACCTTGAGCGCGTGTTGTACTACGAAGCGTACATTGTAGAGCAATCAGGCGATGCCTTTTACGACAATGAAAACACTAAAAAAGTGGAAAAGTACGACGTGCTCAACGAAGAGCAGTACCAATCGCTCATCCAGCGCTTTGATGGCACAGGCTTTCAAGCACGTATGGGTGGCGAAGTAGTGCGCTATTTGCTTTCGGATTTGGACCTTGTGGAGATTTTGGGGCAACTTAAAGAAGAGATTCAAAGCACCAATTCAGAAGCAAAGAAAAAAACCATCGTAAAACGTCTAAAAGTGGTAGAAGCATTTTTAAATAGTGGAAACCGACCCGAGTGGATGATGATTACCATGCTTCCTGTGCTTCCGCCAGATTTGCGCCCTCTTGTTGCACTAGATGGGGGCAAATTTGCTGTTTCGGACGTGAACGACTTGTACCGACGGGTTATCAACCGTAATGCACGCCTTAAGCGCTTGGTGGAATTGGACGCACCTGAGATTATTATCCGTAACGAAATGCGGATGTTGCAAGAGTCTGTAGACGCACTCTTTGACAACGGACGCCGTGCCAATGCCGTGAAGGGTGCCAATAAGCGACCTCTTAAATCTCTTTCTGAGATTATTAAAGGTAAGCAGGGCCGTTTCCGTCAAAACCTTTTGGGAAAACGTGTAGACTTTTCTGGCCGTTCTGTTATCGTTGTAGGCCCTAAGCTTAAAATGGACCAGTGTGGTTTGCCAAAGCAAATGGCACTCGAACTCTTTAAGCCCCATCTTTTAGCACGTCTTGAAGAAAAAGGCTATGCCACGACTGTGAAACAAGCTAAGAAGATGATTGAGCAAAAAACCAATGAAGTGTGGGAGTGTTTGGCAGAAGTGGTTAAAGACCACCCTGTGATGCTTAACCGTGCCCCTACCTTGCACAAACTTTCTATCCAAGCGTTTCACCCTGTCTTGATTGAAGGAAAAGCGATTCAATTGCATCCTTTGGTCTGTTCGGCGTTCAACGCGGACTTTGACGGTGACCAAATGGCCGTGCACGTGCCCCTTTCCCAAGAGGCGATTGCAGAGTGCAAGATTTTGATGCTCAGTTCCATGAATATTTTGCTTCCCGCTTCTGGAAAGGCCATTACGGTTCCTTCTCAAGATATGGTTTTGGGACTTTATTACCTCTCTCTTGAAAAAGTGGATGCAAAGGGTTCTAATAAGATTTTTGCCAATGCAGACGAAGTGGCGATTGCCATTGAGATGGATGCCCTTGAATTGCATGCTAAAATCAAAACCCAAATTGATGATAAAACTGTATTTACAACAGCGGGTCGCTTGATTTTAAAATCTATGTTGCCTGAGTTTGTTCCTGAAAACCTTTGGAACAAAGTTTTGAAAAAGAAAAACATTGGTGCCCTTATCGACCACGTGTATAAGATTGGTGGCTTTGGGATTACAGCAGAGTTTTTGGATAACCTTAAAAACCTTGGCTTTAAGTACGCTACTGAAGCGGGAATTTCCATCTCGATTGATGATATCCGTGTGCCAAAGTCGAAGAAAAAATACATCGACGATGCCAAGAAAAAAGTACGTGAAATTCAGCAACAATACGGGGCAGGTCTTTTAACGGACAGCGAACGCTACAACAAGATTATCGATATTTGGACAGACACCAATAACTCCGTTGCTGCTGAGATGATGAAACTGGTGCAAACCGATAAAGACGGCTTTAACTCTATCTTTATGATGGCCGATTCTGGGGCACGTGGTAGCGCGGCACAGATTCGCCAGCTTGCAGGTATGCGTGGTTTGATGGCAAAACCCGATGGCTCCATCATCGAAACGCCGATTATTTCAAACTTCCGCGAAGGGTTGAACGTTTTAGAATACTTTATTTCAACCCACGGTGCCCGTAAAGGTTTGGCAGATACCGCCCTTAAAACCGCCAACGCGGGATACCTAACCAGAAAACTCATCGACGTTTCTCAAAACGTGAAAGTAACCATGGAAGATTGTGGTACCCACGAGGGTGTTGAGATTACAGAAATCGTTGAGGGTGGTGAGATGATCGAGCCCCTTGAAGAGCGCTTGTGGGGACGTGTTTTGGCAGAAGACGTGATTGATTCCATTACCAATGAAATGCTCTTTACCGAAGGCACGATTATTGACGAAGAAAAAGCCAAAGCCTTGGTTGAATCGGGCGTGAAATCTGTGAGCATCCGCACACCTATTACATGTAAAGCACCCAAGGGTGTGTGTGCGAAGTGTTATGGGATTAACCTGGGTGAGGGCAAAATGGTTAAGCCTGGCGAAGCGGTGGGGATTATCTCCGCACAGTCCATTGGCGAGCCTGGAACGCAGCTTACCTTGCGTACCTTCCACATCGGGGGTACGGCTTCTACAGAGCAACAAGACCGTCAGGTTATTGCTCAAAAAGAGGGTTTCATTCGGTACTACAACCTTAAAACTTACACCACCAAAGAGGGCAAGGTTATTGTCGCCAACCGAAGAAATGCGGCTGTATTGCTTGTAGAGCCTAAAATCAAAGCCCCTTTTGCGGGAATTTTGAGCATTGAAACAGCGCACGAAGAAGCTGTTGTGACCATTAAGGGTGAAACCGATACCGTAAAATACGTGCTAAGACGTAATGACATGGCACGCCCTAACGAACTTGCAGGTGTGGGCGGTAAGGTTGAGGGTAAGTTTTACATCCCTTATGAAAACGGAAGCAAGGTTTCTGCTAATGAAAGCATTGTTGAGGTTATTAAAGAGGGCTGGAACGTTCCCAATCGTATTCCTTTCGCCAGCGAATTGCGTGTTCAAGATGGGGAGCCTGTGGTTCAAAAAATCTTTGCAGGCGCTTCGGGAGAAGTGAAATATTATATCCTCAAAGGTGACTACCTTGAGCGTAACTACACCATTGAAAAAGGGCATGTGGTTAACGAAAAGGGTTTGTTTGCTGTGATTGCAGACAAAGAAGACCGCGAAGCGATTCGCCATTATGTTCCGCGCAATACGATGATTGAAATAGGCGATAAAACAGAAGTTAGCCCAAAAACCTTGCTTGCCGTACCAACAGGCAGCGAGCATGTGATTGTGGCCGAGTGGGACCCTTACTCCAATCCTATTATCGCAGAAGAGAGCGGACGCGTGAGCTTTGAGGATATTGAGCCAGGATACAGTGCAACAGAGCAGTACGACGAGATGACAGGACAGAGCCGTTTGGTTATCAACGAATACCTTCCTTCTGGCACTAAACCTACGCTGATTATTGCCACGGATTCTGGAAAAATTATCAAGTATCAACTTGAACCAAAAACGGGTATTTATGTGCGTGATGGTGCACGTGTTGAGTTGGCAGATATTCTAGGACGTACGCCTAAAGCCGTTGCAAAGTCTAAGGATATTACGGGAGGTTTGCCACGGGTTAGTGAGCTGTTTGAAGCCAGACGTCCTAAAAATGCTGCAGTGATTGCAGAAATTGATGGAACGATTCGCTTTGGAAAGCCTTTGCGTGCGAAAGAGCGCATCATCATCGAGGCGAGCGATGGCACGATGAGTGAGTATTTGGTAGACAAAACGCGCCAAATACATGTACGCACCGGAGAGTTTGTGCATGCGGGCGAGCGCCTCACCGATGGCGTTGTTTCCAGCCATGATATTTTGCGTATTTTGGGTGAAAAAGAGTTACATTACTACCTTATTAGTGAAATTCAGCAAGTCTACCGCCGCCAAGGGGTTGCGATTTCTGATAAACATATTGAGGTCATTGTCTCTCAAATGCTACGCCAGATTAAGATTGTAGAGAGTGGCGATACAAACTTTATCGTGGGCGATCTCATCTCACGCCGAAAGTTTATTGAAGAAAACCACCGTATTATGGCGATGGGCGGCGAGCCTGCCATTGCCGAGCCTGTTCTTTTGGGCGTCACGCGTGCTGCGATTGCCAGTGATAGTATCATTTCAGCTGCCTCGTTCCAAGAAACGACTAAGGTGCTTACCGAAGCGAGTATCGCGGCGAAATTTGACCTTTTAGAAGATTTGAAAGAAAACGTCATCTTGGGTCGTATGATTCCTGTGGGAACAGGTTTATACCAAGACAAGTCTATTCGTTTAACCCACCACCCCTAGGCCAGTTTTCCTTGGCAAGGCAGCCGCCTTGCCAAGGCCCATTCTTCTGATTTCCCCCTTAAATTAACCTTTTTTTAAGTCGTTTTTAAATATAATAGCGCGTATTTTTATCGATACAAACTCTATGATGAGAAGGAATAAATGTGCCTACCATTAACCAATTGGTAAGAAATGAGCGCAAAAAGGTGATTAAAAAATCAAAATCTCCTGCGCTTGTTGAGTGTCCTCAGCGACGCGGTGTTTGCACTAGGGTCTACACAACAACCCCTAAAAAGCCAAACTCCGCTTTGCGTAAAGTTGCCAAAGTCAGATTGACCAGCGGTTTTGAAGTGATTAGCTACATCGGTGGTGAAGGCCACAATCTCCAAGAGCACTCCATCGTTCTTGTGCGCGGCGGAAGGGTAAAAGACTTACCTGGTGTAAAGTATCACATCGTGCGTGGCGCCCTTGATACAGCGGGTGTTGCAAATCGAAAAGTGGCAAGAAGTAAGTACGGTACTAAGCGACCTAAAAAATAAAACAATACACACAGGCGTCACCCTCTGAATGTAGGTGATGTTTGAGTAAAATTGTCATTCAATTTGAAGGAAGAATTTTATGAGAAGAAGAAAAGCGCAAGTCCGAGAGGTATTGCCTGACCCAATCTACGGCAACAAAATCATCACGAAGTTCATTAATGCATTAATGGTCGATGGTAAAAAAAGCACGGCGACAAAGATTATGTACGGCGCAATCAGCCTGATTGAAACAAAGGGCGAGGAAAAAGGGATTGATGTTTTTAACGCTGCTATTGACAACGTAAAACCTGTCATGGAAGTAAAAAGCCGACGTGTAGGTGGGGCAACCTACCAAGTACCTGTTGAAGTACGCCCTGTACGCCAACAAGCATTAGCGATTCGCTGGATGATTACCTTTTCTCGCAAGCGAAGTGAGCGAACCATGGTAGAACGACTCGCGAACGAATTGATGGATGCTGCACACATGCGTGGCGCAACCTTCAAGAAAAAAGAAGATACATACAAAATGGCAGAAGCAAACAAAGCGTTTGCTCACTACCGCTGGTAAGATTTTGAGCTTTAAGTGGCCCCAGATTTGGGCCACTTCCTCCTAACGACAAGACGACAAAAGGAAACCCAAAATGTCACGAAACACTCCCATTGAACGAGTACGAAACATAGGAATTGCCGCCCATATTGATGCGGGCAAGACAACCACTACAGAACGTATTCTTTTTTACACAGGTATTTCCCATAAAATTGGTGAAGTTCATGATGGCGCTGCTACGATGGACTGGATGGAGCAAGAAAAAGAGCGTGGCATTACGATCACCTCTGCTGCGACTACATGTATGTGGAAAGACCACCAAATTAACATCATCGACACTCCCGGCCACGTTGATTTTACCATTGAAGTTGAGCGTTCTATGCGTGTACTTGATGGTGCTGTTGCTGTTTTTTGTGCCGTTGGCGGTGTGCAACCCCAATCTGAAACCGTATGGCGACAAGCCAACAAATACCGCGTTCCTCGCATGGTATATGTCAACAAAATGGACCGTGTTGGTGCAGATTTTTACAATGTTGAAAATCAAATCAAAGAGCGTCTAAAAGCCAACCCAGTGCCCATTCAAATTCCTATTGGCGCGGAAGATACGTTCAAAGGGGTTATTGACCTTGTGACTATGAAAGCCTATATATGGGAAGATGAGGCTGCGATGGGGTCAAACTACGATGTGGTTGAAATTCCTGCAGAACTTCGTGAAAAAGCAGAAGCATACCGTGAAAGAATGGTAGAAGCGGTTTCTGAAACCAGCGATGAGCTTATGGAAAAATACCTCGGGGGCGAAGCCCTTAGCGAAGCAGAAATTGTAGCAGGCATTAAAGCAGGATGCCTTGCCATGACAATGATTCCGATGATTTGTGGTACCTCCTTTAAAAACAAAGGCGTACAGCCAATGCTTGACGCGGTTGTTGCCTACATGCCCTCACCCGTAGAAGTTGCCGCTATTCGTGGCGAGTATGAAGATGGTACTGAAACCATTGTGAAGTCTACTGATGATGGCGAGTTTGCGGCCCTTGCGTTTAAAATCATGACCGACCCTTTCGTGGGTCAATTGGCCTTTATTCGTGTGTACCGAGGAACGCTTGAAAGCGGCACGTACGCTTACAATAGCATCAAAGGCAAAAAAGAGCGCGTAGGCCGATTGCTTAAAATGCATGCTAATAAACGTGAAGAGATTAAAATGCTTTACGCGGGCGAAATTGGCGCGGTTGTAGGTCTTAAAGATACCCTCACAGGCGAAACCCTCACAGGCGAAAAAGACAGAGTAATCTTGGAGCGCATGGATTTCCCAGATCCTGTTATTTCTGTTGCAGTTGAACCAAAAACAAAAGCCGACCAAGAAAAAATGGGTATTGCCCTTCAAAAACTTGCCCAAGAAGACCCTTCTTTCCGTGTAAAAACAGACGAAGAAAGCGGCCAAACCATCATTTCAGGCATGGGTGAATTGCACCTTGAAATTATTGTTGACCGTATGCTTCGTGAGTTTAAAGTCGACGCAGAAGTGGGCCAACCTCAAGTTGCTTACCGCGAAACCATTCGCCAAAGTGTGCAACAAGAGTACAAATACGCCAAGCAATCGGGCGGTCGTGGTCAGTTTGGCCATGTTTACTTGCGTCTTGATCCAAAAGAAGCAGGTACAGGTTATGAGTTTGTGAATGACATCAAAGGCGGGGTAATTCCACGTGAATACATTCCTGCGGTTGATAAAGGCTGCCAAGAGGCGATGCAAGGCGGTGTATTGGCGGGCTACCCTATGGAAGACGTCAAGGTTACCTTGTATGATGGTTCTTACCACGATGTTGACTCCTCTGAGATGGCCTTTAAACTGGCTGCTTCCATGGGCTTTAAAGAAGGCGCACGTAAAGCGGGTGCTGTTATTCTAGAGCCAATGATGAAGGTAGAGGTAGAAACACCAGAAGACTTCATGGGTGATGTTATCGGCGACCTTAACCGACGCCGTGGACAAATCAACGCCATGGATGACCGCAGTGGCAATAAAATTGTCAATGCCTTTTGTCCTCTTTCTGAAATGTTTGGCTATTCTACAGACCTTCGCAGTCAGACCCAAGGACGCGCAAGCTACTCCATGGAATTTGACCATTACGCAGAAGTTCCTAAGAACGTCGCAGAAGAAATTATTAAAAAGCGAAAAGGCTAATCCTTTTTCTCCTAACGCACACTCCTTGTGGGGGTGTGCGTTTTTTTATGCCCCTTGTCCTCATAGCTCAGCTGGATAGAGCACTTGATTCCTAATCGAGAGGCCGCAGGTTCAAATCCTGCTGGGGACACCACTGCTTTTCACTTTGTTTTAAACCGAAATTGTGCCCCAATTCTCTTTCCTTGAAATTGTTTCTCCAATGTCACTTCGCCATGCCATTGCATGTTTCCCGCAATACACGTGGGCAGGATGCCCTTGGCAGTGTAGTACCCCTCTTCTTCTTGTGTAAAAGTAAAACGGTGCACGCCCATGTCCATGTTCGTCGCATAAATCTTAAGGGGGAGTGTTGCTGTTTGAATGCCTGTGGTGCGCAAGGAGAGGCTTAGGGGCGTCATGAGGGGAATCCCTCTTGGATGGATGTCTAGCTCCATGGTAGAGCCATCGGCGAGGAGAATACGACAGGGGGAGGTGCTAAGGTCGCACTCTGGGGATGGGTAGGCAAAATGCACTTCTCCATCAAGCCAACGCTCTAGGGTTGTGCCGTCTATAAAAATCAGTCCCAACACCACCCCAATACCAAGCACTTGGCCTAGCAGGAGAAGGTAGAAACGCCCCGTTCTTTTCACGCGAATCCTTTACATGTAAGGTGCAAAAGTGTATCTTTTGGGGGATAAAAGTCCGTTGAATTACACTTTTCCTAAGAGAAGTGTTTTATATTGCGAACAACAGGCACCTTGAAGTGCCAAATCTGTACACTACATGTAAAAAATTCCGAAGGCATGTGCCACATGGTTCAAATCTCCATCAATGGAAAATGGGTCGAAGCAAAAGAAAACGCACTCTTGATTGACGTCCTTTTTGGGCAAGGGGTTTCCATCCCGCATTTTTGTTACCATCCAGCACTTGGGAAGGATGGTAATTGCCGCATGTGCATGGTGGAGATTGAAGGCAAAAAACGCCCGCAGATTGCCTGTGATGCGCCCGTAAAAGAGGGCTTGATTGTCCGCACAAATTCCCCCGCTGTTACGCAAGTTAGACGCTCTATTTTAGAACTTGAACTCATCAACCACCCCGTAGATTGCCCCATTTGTGACCAAGCAGGCGAGTGTAAGCTGCAAGATTACTACATGGAAACAGGTTTATACGAAAGCCGCTTGGAAACGTCCAAAGTGCATGGGAAAAAACACGTAGACCTAGGGGCTAATGTGGTGCTAGACCAAGAGCGCTGTGTGCTGTGTACCCGTTGTGTGCGCTTCACTTCGACCATCACCCAAACCCATGAGCTTGGCGTCTTTGGGCGAGGAGACGCAGCTGTGGTAGATGTGTATCCTGGCAAAAGGCTCACCAACGCTTACGCCATGAATGTGGTGGATTTATGCCCCGTGGGCGCGCTAACAAGCAAGGCGTTTCGGTTTAAAAAGCGGGTGTGGTTTTTACGCACCTTTGAAGCTATTTGCCCAGGGTGTGCCAAAGGATGCAATGTCTTTGTAGACCACCATCGCGCAAAATACGAAGAGGATTGGATGTACCGCATTCGTCCACGGCTTAATGAGGCCGTCAATGGACATTTTATGTGCGATGCAGGGCGCATGCTTTACGAGAAAGAAAACCAAGAACGGCCCGTGGAAGCCTACAGTAAAGGGACACAGGTTTCTTTTGAGAGGGCGCTTGAGGAAGCCAGAAAAGATATTATGCACCCGCTTAGTGTGGTGGTGATTTCAGCTTCGGCAAGCCTAGAGGAATTGTGGATGGCGCGTTTTTTTGAGAGTGCTTTGGGCCTTAATGTTTATGCAAGTTGCCATATTGACCCTGCCTTTGAGGATACACTGTTGCGTGACCGTGACCGTGAGATGAATACCAAGGGTGCAAAAATGCTTGGGTTTACATGTATCACTGACCCCGAAATTGTCTTAAGGGAAGCGCGTTTTGTGGTGCTTATTGGGCAGAAAAATATAGACACTTGGATGGACGCTTGTGCGGAGCGCAAGATTCCCTTTGGCCTCATGCACGCCCATGCAACATCCCCAAAGGCCCAGTGGAGTTTGCCCATCGCGTCTCACTTTGAACGAAGCGGGCGGTTTGTGGCACAAGGGGGCGCCTTGCAAGTAAGCCACACGGGGTTGGAAAAAATCGCCCCCCGCCTTTGCCTTGAAGCCTTGCTTGGGCGCATCTTTGAGTATTCTCCTGCGTTTATGGAAGAGGCGATGCAAAAACTAGAAGCGTGGTTGTCCCATGAGTGAAGCAAACGTTTGGGTCGTGGTAGTAAACATCCTGTTGGCCACCTTGCTTTCCTTGGGCGGCGCGCCCATCTTGGTGTGGATGGAGCGTCGGGTAGCGGGGCTCATCCAAGACCGTTTAGGCCCTAACCGCTGTCACATCGGAGGGATTCGCCTTTTTGGCCTGGTGCAATCTATCGCCGATATGCTCAAACTTGCGTTTAAAGAAGATTTTCAACCTGGACACATTAAACAAAACCTCATCTACACCTTAGCCCCCGCCTTTGTCTTTGTGTGTGCGTTTTTAACGTTTATGGTGATGCCTTTGGCCGATGTTTTGGTGCTAGATGGCAACCGTTACCTCATGCAAGCCCTGCCCATTGAGTTTGGGCTTTTGTGGTTTTTGGCCTTTGCGGGATTGTCGGTGTATGGGATTTTGCTAGGGGGTTGGGCGAGTGATAATAAGTACAGTCTTTTAGGCTCTCTTCGTGCCAGTGCGCAAGTGGTGAGCTACGAAGCGGCGATGGGGCTAGCACTGGTTTCCATGCTCATCGTGTACGGGTCGGTGCATTTGAGCGAGATTGCTGCATTTCAGGGAAAATTGCTCTTTGGAGTGATTCCTGCGTGGGGCGTGGTGCTTCAACCCTTGGCGGCGCTTATTTTCATCATCACTGCTTTTGCCGAAACCAACCGTGCCCCTTTTGACATGGCAGAAGGAGAGAGTGAGATAGTGGGCGGGTTTCATACCGAATACGCTGCCATGCGCTTTGGGCTCTTTTTTGTGGGCGAATACATTGCCATGTGCGCTTCAAGCGCGATTATCGTTACCCTCTTTTTTGGTGGGTATCAGATTCCGTGGGCGTCAACTGCCTTTTTAAAAGGACACATCAGTGAAGTGCTTGGGGTTGTGATGGTGGCGCTACCTGTGGTGTGCGGGCTGTTTATTGGCTGGATGCGACGCCAAAACCGTTGGATTAATCCTCACGACCCCCGTGCCAAAGAAACCTTTTATTTAACCCGCGTTTTTATAGGCATGACCGTCATTTTAGAACTGGGATTAGCGTGGATGGTTTTTGGTGGCTTGGGGGAAAATGGCACAAGCATCAGCGTTGTTGCCCTCCAAGTGCTCACCTTTGCCATGAAAGTCTACGCCATGAATTTTGTCTACATTTGGGTGCGCTGGACCTTGCCACGGTTTCGGTATGACCATTTGCAAATGCTTAGTTGGAAAGTGTTGCTGCCTTTGGCGTTAGCCAATGTGCTTATCACGGCCTTGGTGGTCGTGGGAATGGGGTGGTAAATGAAACCGACAAAACACCTACCGCGGCATGGAAGCACGTGGAGAGAGAAACTGTTTTTGCCCGCATTGTTTAAGGGGCTTGGGATTACCTTTGGCCATTTTTGGGGCAACATTACCCGTTCAAAACGCATCAAAACCCTAAGCTATCCTGAAGAACAACCCACAGACATCACCCCGCGCTACCGTGGGGTGCATCGGCTGACGCAACGAGAAGATGGGAGTGCGCGGTGCGTGGCCTGTTTTATGTGTGCCACGGCTTGTCCCGCGGAGTGTATTTTTATCGTAGCCAAAGAACGCGAAGATGGGGTGGATGAAAAAGAGCCTGAGCGTTTTGACATTGACTTGCTTGAATGTGTATTTTGTGGAGCCTGCGTAGAAGCATGCCCGTGCGATGCCATTCGCATGGACAGCGGGATTTTTAGCGTGGTGGCCGAAAGTAGAGAAGCGTTTATACGCACCAAAGAAACGTTGCTAGCAACGCCAAAGGGAGTGTGATGGAACTTGTGTTTGGCATCCTTTCAATCATCGCCATTGCGGGGGCGGTGGGAGTGATTACCTTGAAGCAACCCGTGCATTCGGGGGTGAGTTTTATTGCAACGGTGGTTGCTTTGGCGGGCTTGTTTGCCCTTTTGAGCGCAACGTTTTTGTTCATGGTGCAAATCATCTTATATGCGGGTGCGGTGATTACGTTGATTTTATTTGTCATCATGGTGCTCAACGTCCAAACGTCCCATTTGCCCGATGAAAAAGGGCAGGGTAAAACCCTTGCCCTTGGCGCGGTGTGCTTGGCCCCGTTGGTCGCTCTTGGCATGCGTGGGTTTAGCACGCTGGGCAATGAAAAACTTGTCATCCTTGGCGAAGGCTTTGGGGGCATTCACGGGCTTGGAATGGCACTGTTTCAAGAGTGGGTTTTGCCCTTTGAGCTCATTTCGTTGTTGCTACTTGCCGCCCTTGTTGGGGCCGTGGTGCTGCTTAAAAAGGAGCACGCATGATGAGTATTCAAGGGGTGGCATTGGTGGCATTGGTGCTCTTTTGCATTGGTTTTTTAGGGGTGGTCTCGCGTAAAAATATCTTTGTGGTGTACCTGAGCATCGAGCTGATGCTCAATGGCGTCAACCTTCTTTTGGTGGGACTTTCCCGCTACCACGAAGGGAGCGACGGGCAAGTGATGGCCTTGCTCATCATCGCCATTGCAGCAGCAGAAGCGGCGGTCTTTTTGGCCCTTATTGTGACCCTTGTGAAACACCGACGCACCCTGAATATCGACCGGTTTAATACCTTGCGCCCTAAGGGGACACGATGATGTGGATTGTGCTTGCGCCTTTATTGGGGGCGATGGTGTTGGGGGGATTGTATCTTTTTTCCTTACATGTAAGGCCTGTTTCACGGAAGGTTTTTTTGACCATTGGCGTGGCGACACCGTGGGTGAGTTTTGTGGCGACTCTGTGGGTTTTAAAAACTTTTTTAGAACAACAAGCTCCTGTGGTGTACGAAGCGTACACGTGGTTACATGTAGGGGATTTTCACATTCGCATGGGCTTCATGGGTGACACCTTGAGCCTCTTTATGGCGCTGTTTATTACCTTTATTGGCGGGCTAATCCACGTGTACGCGGGCGGGTATATGGCTAAGGACGCGGGCTTTGGAAAGTTTTTCGCCTTTTTTAATCTTTTTTTAGCCTCCATGTTAGTCCTTGTGCTCGCCAGTTCACCGGTGGTGATGTTTATCGGGTGGGAAGGGGTAGGGATTTGTTCTTACGCGCTCATTGGATACTACCACCAACACCGCGCCAATGTGGAAGCGGGCAATAAAGCGTTTTTAGCAAACCGCGTGGGGGATTTTGGCTTTATCGTGGGCTTGTGTACGCTCTTTGTGGCCGTGGGAGGCACGGGGTTTGATTATGGGTCGTTGGCGGAAAATATCCACCTTGTGGAAAGCGGCACCTTGCATTTTATCGGTGCGATGCTCTTTATCGGTGCGATGGGAAAATCCGCCCAACTTCCTTTACATGTATGGCTTCCTGATGCCATGGCAGGCCCAACACCTGTTTCGGCACTCATCCATGCTGCGACCATGGTCACGGCGGGTGTGTACATGGTGGCCCGCTTTGGGTTTTTGTACGACTTGATTCCTGCTGTGGGGCTGTGGATTGCCTACGTGGGTGCGGGCTCTTCGCTCTTTGCCGCTCTTGTGGCAACCCGCCAAAGTGACATCAAAAAAATTCTGGCCTATTCGACCATGTCACAACTGGGGTATATGTTTGTGGCCGTGGGGATTGGAAGTTACGGGGCGGGCTTGTTTCACGTGTTTACCCATGCCTTTTTTAAAGCCTTGCTTTTCTTGGGCGCGGGCGCGGTAATCGTCGCCCTAGGCCATCAGCAAAATATCTTCAAAATGGGTGGCCTTCGCACGCGTTTGCCGTTGGTGTACGGGCTTATGCTTGTGGGAACCTTGGCCTTGTGCGGCATTTTCCCGCTGGCGGGATTTTTTAGCAAAGATGCGATTTTAATAGCCGCTTTTGACCAAGGCCATTACGGCTTGTGGGCGTTGGGTATGGCGGTGGCGGGTGTAACGGCATTTTACATGTTTCGCCTCTTTTTTCTTGTGTTTGAAGGCGCTCCTGCGACGAAAACGCCTTTACATGTAGTCCCTGTGAGTATGCAGTGGCCTATGGTTGTTTTGGCCTTTGGAGCAGTGGGGGCAGGGTGGATTGGCGTGCCCGAAGCCTTAGGGGGAGAGAATTGGATAGGGCGATGGTTTGGGGGTGAAGTCCACCTTTCTCGCGCGATGGAATACGCCTTGATGGCGGGAAATATGGTGGTTGTTTTGGGAGGCATTGGGGTGGCATATTGGAAATTCAAGGGAGGATTTTCCAATGCCTCCTCCGTGCGTGGACACGCTTTTTACATGGACACACTCGTCGCTTGGGGTATCGTGCGCCCCTTGCAATGGGCGAGCACGTGGATTGCTAAGGTGGCGGACACCCGTGGGATTGATGGCGCTATCATGCGGGTATGTTGGGGGGCGGTACGCCTTGGACAGCGTGCCCAAATACTCCAAAATGGAAACGTGCGCGCCTATGCCTTTGCCATGTTGGTGGGCGTTGGGGCAGTTTCCCTTTACATGCTAGGGGTCTTATGATGCTTAGTATCCTTATTTTTCTCCCCATTATTGTCGCTTTTTGTCTGTTGATTTTGCCGGTAAATGCAACGCAAACCCGCAACGGTGCCTTGGTGATTGGCGTGGTGATTTTCCTTTTGTCTTTGAGCCTTTATAGCCAGTTTGAACCTGTGAGCGAGATGCAGTTTAAGGAATTCATTCCTTGGATTACGACCTATGGGATTGGGTATTCGGTGGGCATTGATGGGGTTTCGCTCATCATTTTGATGCTCATTGCCACCCTTATGCCTTGTGCGTATATGTTGCTGTGGAAGGGGCGCACGAAGGGGTATTGGGTGAGCATGTTGCTCATTCAAGGGGGAATGCTTGGGGCGTTGATGGCCCAAGATTTGATTTTGTTTTACCTCTTTTGGGAAACCATGCTCTTGCCGGTGTTTATGATTGTGGGGATGTTTGGCACGGGGGATAAGGTCTTTTCAACCCTCAAAGTCACCTTGTATACCATGCTTGGTTCTTTGCTCATGTTTATTGCTATTTTGTATCTTGGTGCCTCCCATGCAAGGGAATTTGGACATTGGAGTTTTGAGCTTTCCCACTTGACACAGTTGACGTGGCTAAGTTGGAATGAGCGGGCATGGCTCTTTGGGGCGTTTATGCTTGCCTTTGCTATTAAAATCCCCCTCTTTCCCTTTCATACGTGGTTGCTAAAGACCTACTCCAACGCGCCCACGGGCGGGGTGTTTTTACTTTCGGCCATCATGGCAAAACTGGGCGTGTACGGGGTGATTCGATTTGTGCTTCCACTTTTTCCCGAGCACAGCGTCTATTTTGCCCCGTGGATCATGGGAGTAGGGTTGTTTGGTTTGGTCTATTTTGGCATAGCCGCCCTTATGCAAGATGACGTGAAAAAGCTTTTGGCGTATTCGTCTGCGTCGCACCTTGGGTTTATTGTGGTGGGCGTGTTTAGTTTTAATGTGTATGGCATGATGGGGGCGTTGTTGCTCATCGTGGCCCATGCTATGGCCACAGGCGGTCTTTTCTTGCTGGTGGGCCATTTGGAATTTCACACCAAAACAAAGGCCATTAGTGCTTTAGGGGGGATTGCCACACGGGCGCCCGTGTTTACGGTCTATTTTGCCCTGTTTATGCTGTGCATTGTGGGGCTACCTGGAACAAGCGGCTTTGTGTCGGAGTTGCTCATTATCTTAGGCGTGTTTCATGTGGGCATTCCTGCGGGAATGGTAGCAGCACTCAGTGTGCTTGTGGCGGCAAGCTTTATGTTATGGATGTTTGGCAGGGTGGCCCTCCAAGAAGCGCAAGAGAGCGCAACACGGATGGTGGATTTGTCGTGGAAGCAGGGCCTTGGGCTTTTGCCTATTGCGCTACTCATTGTGGCAATGGGGTTAGACCCTGAGTGGTTTTTTGCCAAAATCGAGCCAACGGTCTTGGGTTACTTGGGCGAACTCCTAGGAGGTGTGCAATGAGTTATGTGGCGATACTTCACCTCATGCCGTTGTTGATTATGCTCCTTGGTGGGGCCTTACTCATGCTTTTGGGCGCCAAAGACCTCTTGAATATTCGCCAGTATTCTTACATTGCCCTAGGCTGCTTGGGGGTAGCTTCGGTGTTTCAACTGGTGTTGTTGGGACAGTTATACGCCGTGGAATTGCTGCCAAGCGCGTTTGGCGGGATGCTTGTTGCGGATAGCTATTCGGGGTATTTTAATGCGATTTTACTCATCGCGGGGGTGTTGATTATCTTGATTGGGCAACACTATTTCATCATCCATCGCTACTACAAGGGAGAGTTTTTTGCCCTCTTTTTGTTTTCGCTTTTTGGGATGATGGTGCTTACCCAAGCCAGAGAACTCATGGTGGCGTTTATTGCCCTTGAGATTGCCTCTATTAGCGTGTACGTGATGATTGGGTACCATAAGAGCCATGAAAAGCGCACGGAAGCGGCGTACAAATACCTTGTGCTAGGCTCCCTCGCGGGTGCCCTCTTTTTGCTTGGGGTGGCGTGCATTTACGCAGGGGCTCAAACGACGCGCCTTGGGGAGCTTTTGCTTGTCATCACTACCCGTCCTTTGGAAGAGTTGGCCTTAGTGCGCATCGGTGGGACGCTTATTTTGATTACGTTTTTGTTTAAAATCGCCGCGTTTCCCTTTCAAGGGTGGGCCATTGATGTGTACGATGGGGCGCCGTTGCCTGTGACGGGTTTTATGGCGGCGGCCTTTAAAATTGCCGTGTTTGGGTTTATGCTACGGCTCATGCTTGTGGAATTTGAGTCCATTAAAGGGATGTGGGACATGCTGCTTGTGGGTGTCATTGTGTGTACCTTGGTGTATGGGTCGTTGATGGCCATTGTTCAACAAAGCATCAAGCGCTTATTGGCGGCCTCTTCCATCGTCCATACGGGGTATTTGCTCATTGCGTTTTTATCTACAGATGCTTTGCCCCAGCATGCGGCCTCTTCTATCATTTTTTACCAAGTGGCCTATTTTCTCTCGGCTGTGGGGGCTTTTGGCTTACTCTCGTACATTCTTTCTGATGATAGATTACGCATTACGTATGAGGATTTTAAGGGCTTCGCCTTGTTGCATCCTTACATGGCGGCGGCCATGAGCGTGTTTATGCTCTCTTTGGCGGGCATTCCTTCGACCATTGGGTTTATTGGGAAGTTTTACATTTTCACAGGAGCCATTCAAGCAGGCTATACCCCTTTGGCGGTCTTTGCAATGCTAGCGACCTTTGTGTCGGTGTATTATTACTTTAAACTCATCGCCATGATGTATTTTTACCCCTCCGCCACCTTGACGACGGTGCCCGTGTTTCGAGGCATTACACCCAAAATCATTGGGGCGTTGGCCTTTGCTGTCATCCTTGGAGGCATTGGGGGCGTGGACGTGATTATGGATTTGGCGACCATCGCCCATGCTTCTTTATTTTTGCATTAAGCTTCTGGTACAACACGTTTTATCAGAAGCCAAAGCACTAAAGGCGTTGTTGGAATGCTACCTGAGGGTTTTACATGTATCGTACAGGGTGCAGAGTTTTTTGGCGTCTAATACTTCAAATGTGCTACTAGTGTAGGTGATGATTCCCTCTTTTTTGAGTTTTTTGAGGTTGCGCGAAAAGGTTTCGGGAGCCATGTTAAGAATGCTTGCGATTTTGTATTTTTTGATTTTTGTAAAGAGTTCGCTGTTTTCGTGAATGAGTTGGGCGATTTTTTGCATGGACGTTTGGGGGACGCGGTTGTTCATCAGGGATTTTACTTTTTTAACCAGTTGCATGATGAGCTGAATAGCCACATCAGGGTCGCGCAAAAAATGTTTGGCAAACTCTTCGTACTCTACCATGAGCACCGTAGAGTCGGTGTCGCACTCGGCAGTGGTTTGGTAAGGTGTGCGTTGCAAGGATGCGGCCTCGCCGATGAGGGCTTGGGTGTAGTAGTAGTCTAAAATGGTGATGGTGTTTTTGGCATCATAACGGTAGAGTTTGACCAAGCCTTCGAGTAAAAAGTACAAATACCCCGGTTCTTCCCCTTCGTAAAACAGGATATTGCCCTCTTTGAACTGTTTGATGGTGCTAATTTGGTGCAGTTTTTTGAGCTGCTCTTGGCTGAGTGCACTAAAGAGGCAAATGTTTTCAAGAGTGTGGTACATGTAAAGGTTCCTTAGGTGGGGCAAAGGGCGTAAAATTCCTCAGGAAACGCGTGGATGTAACTCACTGCCATGTCTGCCACCGCGGGGGCAAAAACACAAATGGTTTTTCCGTTCATGGTCGTGCTAATTTCCAAAAGCAAGTCAATGTCGCTGCGTTTTCCTTGGCCGTTAAGCACTTTTGCCAAAATGCGATCCATCCAACCTGTGCCTTCGCGACAGGGCGTGCACTGGCCACAGGATTCGTGGTGGTAGAATTCTAGCAGATTTTTCATCGCTTTGGGGATGCTCACGGTCTCGTCCATGATAATCATGCCGCCTGTGCCAAGGGTTGAGTTGCTGCATTTTAAGGATTCATAATCTAGCGTCACGCGGGGAATGTGTTCGGCTTTTAAGATAGAGCACGAAGAGCCTCCGGGCACGATGGCTTTAAGGGCTTTTCCGTCTTTTACCCCTCCGCCAATTTCGTCCAAAAACCCCTGCATGGAAGTGCCATAAGCCAGTTCGTAGATACCTGGGTTTGTAACGTGACCGCTGAGCCCAAAGAGCATGGTGCCTGGACTTTGAGGGGTGCCAAAGGCGCGGTACGCTTCAAAACCGTGTTCGATGATGTAGGGAACAGAAGCGATGGTTTCGACGTTATTAACAACCGCTGGGCGCCCAAAAAGCCACTCGGGTTCTTTGGTGTGGGGTTTGAGCCTTGGGTGCCCACGCTTGCCTTCTAAAGATTCAAGCAAAGCAGTTTTTTCGCCACAAATGTACGCTCCTGCGCCTCTGTGTAAGGTGATGTCTAGCCCTTTTCCAAGCAAGCCAGCCCCATACGCTTCTTTAAGTGCCGCTTCAAAGCGTGCCGCCCAAAAGTGGTATTCACCCCGAATGTATACGTACGCGTGCTTTACATGTAAGGCATAAGCACTAATAATCATGCCCTCAATGAGCAAGTGCGGGTCGTATTCTAAGATTTGACGGTCTTTAAAGGTGCCTGGTTCACTCTCATCGGCATTAACGACGAGGTAGCGTGGTTTGTCATCAAGGGGTGGCATAAGAAGCCACTTTTCACCCGTGGGAGAACCCCCGCCCCCTTTGCCCCGCAGGCCGCTTTTAACCACCTCTTCTGTGACCGCTTCGGGGGCTAGGGAAAAGAGTCTGGGTAAAGAGCCATAGCGTCCATTGGCCCTTGCTACGTCTAGGGTGTGGGCACCGGGGATGGAAAACAAGCGGCTAATGAGTGAACATCTCATGAACGAAGCTCCTCTAGTAAAGCGCTCAGGGTGGCTTCACTGACGCTTTCGTAGTAAGTGGTGTCGATGCACACGCAAGGCGCCCCACCGCAGGCTCCTAAGCACTCCACTTGGGTGAGGGTAAAGCGTCCATCGGGCGTGGTTTGGCCACAGGTGATGCCCAGTGTTTTTTCAAGGTAAGCCAAGATGCTCTCACTCCCCCCAAGCATGCACGAGAGGGTTTTGCACACTTGAATGTGGTGGGTGCCAATGGGCTTAAAATGAAACATGGTGTAAAAAGAGGCCACGCTGTACACTTCCGTGGGGGTGATGGAGAGTTTTTGGGCGAGGTGTTCCATGGCCTCAGGGGAGATCCACCCCTCTTGTTCTTGGACTAACCACAGCGCGGGAAGCAATAAGGCCCGAAGGGAAGGGTAGCGGGTGCGCAGGTGTTCAAATTTGGTCTCATTTTGAGGGGTAAAGGAAAAACTCATCGGTCTAATTCTCCTGCGACAATATTTAAACTCCCCAACGCCAACACCGCATCGGCAATCATCCCGCCCTCGATGAGGTGGGGCAAGGCCGCCATGGCGGGGAAACAAGGAGGCCGTACTTTGACTTTGCGGGGAGTGCCACTGCCGTCGCTGTGGATGAAAAATCCCAACTCGCCATTGGCTCCTTCGATGGCGCGGTAGTACTCTTTGGGTGGTACATGTACACCCTCGTAAACGAGTTTGAAGTGGTTCATCGCCCCTTCGATGGTGGTGTACACCTCTTGCTTTGCGGGCAAGCTTACGGAGCGCTCTTGTACGCACACTGGCCCATCAGGGAGCTGTTTGAGGGCTTGGCGAATGATAGACGCACTTTGGGCAATCTCTTCAAAGCGCACCATGGTGCGGTCATACACATCCCCCACGCTGCCCACTGGAATCTCAAAATCAAAACGCTCATACACCGAATAAGGCGCCACGGAGCGCAGGTCGTACGCCACGCCACATGCGCGCAAATTTGGCCCTGTAAGCCCGTAATTTAACGCGTCCTTGGCAGAGATGACCCCCACGTTTTGGGTACGGTCGTGAAAGATACGGTTGTGGGTGATGAGCCCTAGGGTGTCAGAAACACCCGCTTCGATTTCTCTCAAACACGCCTCCACGTCCGCTTCAAACCCCTCGTACGCATCATGGGCCATGCCACCAATGCGCATAAACGAGTTGGTGAGTCTGGCCCCTGTGAGTTTGGAGAGGAGGGTATAGACTTTTTCGCGGGGGTTGTACAAGTACCAGTAATTTGTTAGCGCGCCCATGTCCACAAGGCCTGCGGCAAGGCAAACAAGGTGGTCGATGATGCGGCTAAGCTCTCCTAGAATCACCCGTAAGTACTCTCCCCGTTCGGGCAAGGTGAGCCCTAACATCCCTTCCACCGTGTGGGCAAAGGCGGTATTGTTTAAGATGGCGGAACAGTAATTGAGGCGGTCGGTGTAGGGGATGATTTGATTGTACGTGTGGTTTTCGCACGATTTTTCAAACCCACGGTGCAAATAGCCAATCTCACACACCGCCGCGCGGATAGTTTCCCCGTGTAAGGCCACAAGGGTGCGGATGGTGCCGTGGGTAGCAGGGTGTGCGGGGCCTAGGTTTAAAAAGTTGAGTTCTTTGGGCGAGGGAAGTTTTTTGTAGGCAAGGCGCGCGTGCATTTGGTCCATCAAATCGTCGGTCGTTTCGCACCATTGCCCTTTGGTGATGGGATAATCCTTGCGTAAAGGATGGCCCTTGAATTGGTGGTGGTTGAGGAGGCGTCTGAGGTTGGGGTGGCCTTCAAAGGCGATGCCGTACTGGTCCCACACTTCCCGTTCGGCCCAATCCGCACTGCGGTAAAGGGCGTACAAGCTAGGTGCGCGCTCTTGTGTCCAAAGTTTAAGGGTGATGGGAGTGGGATTGGTGGGGTTGCGAAAGAGGTAAATGAGGGCAAAACGCTTAGGGGTGTTTGAAAGTCCCCAATAATCCACCGCCGTAATGTCAAGGAGTAGGGTATAGCCCAAGGTTTCTTTTAAAAAGGTTGCAATTTCTAAAAGGGAAGCGTGTTGGATTTCGTAGGCCCCGTTGGTGTCTTTGGGTAAAGAAGCTAACATGTCAGCCATCAAGGCGTCCTTTAAAGGTGCGATTTATACGGTCTTTGAGGATGGATTCTTGGGATTTTTGGAGGGCTTGGATGCGCATGAGGCCGTCTAAAAAGGCTTCAGGACGAGGCGGACACCCTGCGACGTACACGTCCACAGGAATCACTGCGTCGATGCCTTGGAGGGTGGTATAGTTGTCGTAAAACCCGCCACTGCACGCGCACGCTCCCATACTGATGACCCATTTGGGCTCAGGCATTTGGTCGTAGATGCGCTTTAAAATAGGGGCTTGTTTGTAAGTGATAGTGCCCGCAACGACCATTAGGTCGGCTTGGCGTGGGGAAAAACGGACAACTTCCGCCCCAAAACGGGAGAGGTCATACTGGCTAGACGCGGCGCTCATGAACTCAATGGCGCAACAGGCCGTGCCAAACACGTAAGGCCACATGGAAGACTCTCTCGCCCAGTTAATAGCCGTATCTAGGCGCGTGGTGATGACACTGTCTCCAAAGATAGCTTCTGCTCCTACTGCCATGCGAGCGCCTTTTTCCAGTACACGTACACCAGTCCCACCAGCAGCATCCCAATAAAGGCAAACATTTCGATGAGTCCAGAAGCGCCAAGGGTGCGCAAATTGACCGCCCAAGGAAACATGAACGTTACCTCAATGGCGAAAATAACATACAAAATAGCCACAAGGTAAAAGCGTACGCCAACGGGCGCGTTGGGTTTACCATAGGGAGCAGTGATGCCGCTTTCGTAGGTAAGGTTTTTGGCTTGGTTGCCCGTGGAGCGCGGACCGAGCTTTTGGGTGGCAAGAAAGAGGGCGGGAAGCAACAGAACAAGGAAGAAAAGGGAAAGAGAAGCAAGAAGAAGTTCTGGGGACATGCAAATTCTTTTTTGTGTGATTTTATGAAATGATGGTACCACAGGCTACTTAAAGGGGATGTAAAATAGAAAGATTGATTATCGGGCTTTAGAAAATGTCACTACGGTTTTCAAAGGGTTACATGTAAGGGTTAAAAAGAGGTGTTTTTTCCCACAAAAACCAACTATAAGTGAATCTTCTCTATAATATCTCCTTTTATGTCAAAGGCTCTTGCACGACACGTTTTGTAAGAGCTATTCAATCCCAAGACCATAAGGAATGTCGGTGTTTAGAGCGTTGTTAATCAGTAGTGTTGTATGGGCACATCTTTGGGCGATTCCCTTGGCGGAAACCTATCGTACACAAGGGGTTGCTGCCCTTGAAAAGCAAGCAGAAGAAGTGTTGCAAAGCCGTGCGTATTGGGATGCTTTTATTGGCGAAAAAGATGTTTCGCTAGGGTATTATGAGCGTGAGCCTATGTTGGTGCTGGTGGATAAAACAGCGGACACACTTAAAGTTTTTGAATTTGAAAATGGCAACCCTGTGCTTCAAATGACCCACCCTGTCATCACGGGCATCGGAGGGGATAAACAGCGCGAGGGCGATTTGAAAACCCCTGTGGGCGTGTACGAAGTGGTGCGTCGTTTTGTGCCAAGTGACCCTTTTTACGGGCAGATTGCCTTTGCCCTTTCTTATCCTAACATCATGGATAAGCGTATGGGGAAAGATGGGTATGGGATTTGGATTCACGGGCATCCCCTTAACAGTGCTAAGCGGTACGACCAAAATACACGAGGCTGTGTGGTTATGACCAATGACTTGTTGGACATTTTTGATGCCAAAGTGCAAGAGAAAAAAACCCTCACGTTGATTTCAGAAGCGGGTGAGCCTAAGGTTGAGAAAGAAACCATCGTAGCGTTGTTGACGCAGGTGTTTGAGTGGCGCAATGCCTGGAAATACAGCGATGTAAACCGCTATATGACTTTTTACCATGAAGATTTTAGGCGGTTTGATGGGATGCGTTTGGAAGAATTTACCCGCATGAAGCGCACGATTTTTTCACGCAATGAAGATAAGACCATCTTGTTTAACGACCTCTCCGTTGCGCCTTACCCCAACGAAGAAGGGCGGATGTTGTTTCGCGTTTCGTACCACCAGACCTACGAAACCAAAAATTATCAGCACCGTGGCAACAAAGAGATTTACGTGGATTTTTCCAACAACCAAATGAAAATACTCGTCGAACGCTAAGGAACAACTATGGAAGAGAAAGAAAAAGTAAAAGAAGAGTTAAAGAAGCTTTCACAGGCGCGCACGGCATTTTTAGACTACCTCGATGCCACCTTACCCAAAGACCCCAATGGCCTAGGGTTTGACTTTTCCCAAGCGCCAACGTTGGATGCCAAAACGGTTTATGCGCATTTTTACAAGCTAGACTACCAAGCACGAAAATTGGCAGGGATGCTTGTTCGGACCTATGATCTCACCCCAAGCTAATGGCCTACATCACCCTTAATTTTCACCATTATCGCCACAATCTTGAGCTTTTGGCTGCCAAATGTGGCGACATGAAAAAGCTCATGGTGGTGTTAAAAAACAATGCGTACGGCCATGGCATCAGCCAGATGGCGCCTCTTGCGGCGGCGGTTGGTGTGCGGTATGCGGCGGTGAAAGATTGCGTGGAAGGGTTGAAGATTGAGGGGTTGTTTGAGCGGGTGTTGGTGCTTTCTGACCTCCCCAGCTCCCCCGCATGCGGCGCATTGGCCTTTGCGATTCACTCTATGGAAAGTTTGGAGGCGGTTCCTTCTGGCACACTGGTGCATCTAAACATCGACACAGGTATGCACCGCAATGGGATTTTACCCTCCATGCTCGCGCGCGCTTTTGAGGTTGTTGTGCGGCACAATTTGATACTTGAGGGAATCTTCACCCACTTTCACAGCGCCGATATACTAAGCAGCGATTACTTTGTCCAACGTGCGCGCTTTGATGAGGTTAAGGTAAATGCGCGGAGCCTCGCCGCACGTTTTGGCGTGTCCACTCCCAAATTTCATGCGTGTAACTCAGCGGGCCTCTTGCGCCATGTGGGTGCCTTTGAAGATGATTTGGCACGGGTAGGCATCGCAAGTTACGGGTATGTGGACACACCAAGGGTGCTAGGTGTTTTTGATCTAAAACCCGTGTTGGCTTTGTGGGCAAAACGCATGAGCACGCGCACCTTGCATAAAGGCCAAAAAGTGGGGTATGGAGGCATCTTTGAAGCCCCTTGCGCCATGGTTATCTCTACCTATGATGCAGGTTATGGCGATGGCTTGTTTCGCTTTGATGGTGCGAAAGAGGTATTGCTTCACGGGGGCCAACCCTTGCTTGGGCGGGTTTCAATGGACAGCTTTAGTGCTAAGGGAGAAGAGGAAGAAGTGTGTGTGTTTGCAGACGCAACCTCCATGGCTTGCGCGGCTAACACCATTACCTATGAAGTGTTAACGCGCCTTTCTCCGTGGTTATTGCGCCTTGTGGTTGGCCGAGACGAGTAGTTTTATCTCGGTTTTGTTGCCCCCTTCTTTGTGCGCTTTTTCAAGGGCACTCTCTGCGCGTCTTCGAAAACTCTCAATGGTGTCATCTGGAGAAATAAACGTTGTAATTCCAAAGCTACATGTAAGCTTTCCCGCCCCTTCAAAACGCTTTTTCGAGATAAGCAAGGTGAGTTTTTGCGAGAGGGCGTTGGCAGACTGAAAGGCAATGTCGGGCAACACGATGGCAAAAATATTCTCATCCCACACGCCAAAAACATCCGTGTTGCGCAAACTGCTTTTGATGAGGTTGACTAGCTCTTTTTGAACCCCCAGCGCTTTTTCTGGCGAGAGCATTCCTTGGAGGTTGGCAAAATGGTCAATCCCAAAAAGCAACAAGGAAAGGTCGGTTTTGTGGCGTTGGTTGCGCTTGATTTCATAAAGAATGATTTGGCGCAGTTTCAGGTTGGTAAAAATATCAAAGCGGGGGTCTTCGTCGGCTTGTTGTTCGACTTGCCGCTCGTTGGCCCGCAAGGTCGCTTCTTTTTTTTCAGCAACACTCAGGGCAAAGGCGATGTTTTGGCCCAAGAAACTCAAAGCACCAATGTCTTCAAGGGAAGGCATCACCCCTTTTTTAAAAACGGCTCCTAAGATTCCTGAGGGCTTGAGCAGATGGTCGGCTTTAAGGGAGACAAAACACACCGGGTGTGCTTGCCCGCCAAGGGGCAAGGTTGTGGTGTGTGTTTCTTGTTTTTTTTCGTGAAAATTTAACAACTCTTTTTCTAGCGGCGAATTTGGTGCTTGGTTTGAGAGCAGGAGGGTAGGAGCGAGGGGGTATGTTTCATTGAGTTGGTAGAGGCGCTTGAGGGCGTCGGGTTGGTATTGTGTGAGAAACAATTGCTCCAAACCTAGCGTGTGTGCGACCTTTTGTAAACTTTTTTCAAGCCTTACATGTAAGGGGGCAGGGGAGAAAACAATCCCAATGATGGCTTCGTGCAAGCTTGCTTCTTTGGGGGGAAGGTGTTCTTCGGTGGCGGACTCTTTGGTGACAAGCATGAAGGCAACAAACCCCAAAAGTGCCAAAAGTCCCGTAACAACACCCCTGCTTGCAAGGTTTTGTGTGAAGGCTTGGGAAAGGGGTAAGTGGGCATGGAAGAGACCCATGTCAACGGCCCAGTAAAAAATAAGGGTCGCAAGTGTTGTAAGGGCGATAGTGCTCTTGGGGTGCATGGTTTACCCTTGGTGTTTCAGTTGTTCAAGACGCGCGATGCGCTCTTGCGTGGAAGGGTGTGTGGCAAACAAAGCACCAAAGTTGATTTTTTTGCCCGCAAAGGGGTTGATGATAAAGAGGTGGGCGCTTTGCGGGGTAGCTTCTTTAAGGGCGCCACGGCGGTTATGGTTTTCCAGTTTACTAAGCGCACTTTGGAGCCATTCGGGGTGGCCTGTTAGGCGCGCAGCCCCTGCGTCGGCAAGGTATTCGCGGTTGCGGCTGATGGCCATTTGAATGACACTCGCGGCGATGGGCAATAAGATAGCCATCAAAAGCATGAGCGCGGGGTGCACATTACGGTTGCCACTGCGCCCGAACATAGCGCTAAATTGCATCATGTTGGCCAAGATGGCAATGGCGCCTGCTACGGTGGCCGCCACGGTGCCAATGAGGATGTCGTAATGGCGCACGTGGCTAAGTTCATGGGCGAGCACGGCTTCGATTTCGTTTTCATCCAAAAGGTTTAGCAACCCTTCGGTAACTGCTACTGCGGCATTGCTGGGGTTGCGCCCTGTGGCAAAGGCGTTGGGTGTGGCGTCTTTAATGATGTACACCTTTGGCATAGGGGTGTTGGCGCGTCCGCACAAACGGCGTACGATGCGAAAAAGTCCGCCCGCTTGAGTCTCCGTAACTTCAACGGCTTTAAAATGGCGCAAGAGAAGAGTGTCGGAGTAAAAGTAGCTAAAGAAATTCATCGCCGTGGCAAAAATGAGCGCCAGTACCATGCCTTGTTGGCCGCCAAACACGCCGCCAATGACCACGAGCAGCAGGGTGAGCCCCATCATTAATAGGACAGTTTTTACGATTTCCATGTCACGATTCCCTCTGGCAAAATCACCGCATCGACCCGCTTAAGCGCGGCAAGGGCGATGCCCTCTTCGTTGTCAACCATGAGGGCAATTTTCGCATCAAAGAGGTAGTGGTCTGCCAGTTCTTGAAGTTCGGGCACCAGATGGGAAGAGGCGATGAGGAAGATGGCCCCCGCGCCATTGCCAATGATGGCTTCTGTGGACGCGCTTACATGTAAGGCAAAAGGGACGCGGTTTTGTTGGCAATGCCAAATCAAATCAGGGGAATATTCAAACAAAACCGTACTTCCAGCCGGGGTGAGCACAATCTCATCAACGGTTTCAATGGGATAAAGGGGCTTAAAAGGAACAAGGCGATGACCGATTAAAAGCATGGGTTCTCCTTAAAGCTTTGCACATTCGCGGGAGCAAAAAAACTGACCATCTTTGATGATGGCATCTTTGTCACTCACAAAGGTCGAACACTTGGCGCATTCAAGCATGGTCTCCCCTTGGAGTTTTTTAGATTTTTTAGGGGAAACTCCGCCTTGGGTGCGCGCCACCTTAAAAAAGAAAAAATAGATCAGAAACAAGACGGCAATAAGGCCTAAAATTTTTAAAATCACAACAACTCCTTCACAAGAACATAACGCCGCTGGTTGCGCTCAAAAAGCGTGTAGTTTGAAAAGCCCTCAAGCTCTTCGTTGGCCCGCGAACCTTTGTATAAAAGGGCGCAGGTGGTGGGGGTGATGAACGCCTTGGCAAGGGACAATAAGGCTTTGGTGTTGGTCACGGCACGGGAGCAAATCAGCGCACAAGGAAAGGCCTCAGTTGCTTCAATGCGTTCGGTCTTCACCACCACATTGGCAAGCCCAAGTTCGCTTTTGATCAAGTGTAAAAAGGCACTTTTTTTGGCGATAGGTTCAAACAAATGCACTTCCATTTGAGGCAAGGCAAGGGCCAAAGGGATGCCTGGGAACCCCGCGCCACTGCCAATGTCGATGCAGCGTTTGGGCCATGCTTCCATGAACAGTAACGGGTAAAGGCTATCAAGGATGTTTTCCTCAACGGCTTGGGTGGTTTTGGCGCCCGAAATATTGTGCGTTTTGTTGTACGTCAAGAGCAAGGCACTGTACGCCTTCGCCTTTGAGGCAAAATCCGCAGGTAACGGATACGCGTTTAACGGTTCTAGCCATTCCATCCACAACTCCCTTGTTACAAAATCGCACCATTATAACAAAAGCAGGTTTAGGCTTTTCTGCGAAGGGCAAAAAAGCAAGGTTTTGCCTAAACGTATTTTGTAAGAATCCTCTAAAAATACCCCTTACATGTAAGGCGCGGGGCTTTACATGTAAGGATTAGTGTGCCTCAAGGGCAGGGCTTTGCTCAAGCAACACAGGCACAAAAACTAAAGAAACAATCACCGAGGCAATTGTGCCAAAAATGAGGGCAACGCCAAGGCCGCCAAAGATGGGGTCAAGGGCGAGCATCGCACTGGCAAGGACCACCGTGATGGCGGTGAGGAAGATGGGCTTTGCCCGCGTTGCGGCCGAGTGGGCGATGGCATTGCGTTTGGGCATACCTGCGTCCATCATGCTTGTGGCAAAGTCGATGATGAGCAAGGAATTGCGCGAGTTAATGCCCATGAGGGCGATGAAGCCTATCATGGAGGTTGCGGTGAGAAAAAAGGTGGTTTGGGTAAAAATGTCCATCACCCAATGCCCCACAATGACGCCGATGATAGACAAAAAACTTCCCAGTAAGATGATGCCACTGAGCGCAAAACTCTTGTAGTACACCACCATAAGTAAAAAAATCACCACCAACGCGGCAATAAACGCTCCACCAAGGTCTGCAAAGGTGTCCATGGTTACTTTCATCTCCCCGTCCCACACCAGTGCAATGGGCTCGCCCGTTTCCTTGTGGATGAGGTCTAGGTTAAACAGCGCGCCATTGGTGATGGTATACGAAGCGGCAAGCACCTCTTTGAGCTGCGTTCTGGCTTTTAGTAAGGGGTACACTTGGGAGACAAGGTCCGTTTCGGCCACCGCCGTGTGCATGCGCCGCAGGTTTTTAGAAAACAGCGTGGGCTCGGAGAGGCTAGGCACGATGCGCACCAATTCGCTCACTGGCACCAAAGCACCCGTATTGGTGTGCAACTGCAAAGAAGAGAGGCGCGCGTGCAAGGCGCTGGCACTCTTTACATGTAACGAAGAGGTGTCAAGGCGCAAAAACAGCGGCACTTGCGCGTAAGAATCCTCACGGTTTTGGGCCGCTACTTCGATGCCCTCATACGCCAGATAAAGGATGTCGTGGATTTGCTTGAGGTCAACACCGCTGCTAAGTGCACGCGCCGCGTCTATTTCTAAGGTAAAGGTTTCATGGACCGCTTCTTCAAGGGTGTCCACATCCACAAGGCCTGGGGTGTGGCGCAAAACCTCTTGGACTTGGGCGTTTAATTCCCGCAAGAGGGCATCGTTTTCCCCGTAAAGTTCCACCACAATGGCCGCTAAGGTAGGCGGCCCGGCGGGTTCTTCGACCATCTTGATGCGCGTACCCTCCACCAAAGGCTCACACCTGTTTTGGAGCACAGGGCGCAAGCGGTGCACTAAGGCAAAACTGGCTTCTTCGCGGGAGGTTTTATCGGTAAGGTTGACCACAATCTCCGCGACATGTTCGCCTCGTTTTAGGCCAGAACCCTTGACAAGTCCCGCGTAATCAAGGGGCGCGCCCATGCCCGCATACACGCTCATGGAGTGCACGTGGGGTTCTTGGGAGACCAAGGAGGTGACGCATTGGGTTACTGCTGAGGTTTGCACATGGGAACTGCCTTTGGGTAAATCCACATACACGGAAAAGGTGTCGGCACTTTTGCCTGGAAGCATTTTGGCTTTGACCAGTTGGGAGGGAAACATCCAAAGGGAGCCCACAAAGGCGAGCAAGGTCACGCCAATGACGGTGCGTTTTTTAAAGGAGGAGGCTAAAATCCTCAAAAGCCAACGCTCAAACCTCATGGGAGCCTCCTTGGACAGCGCGCTTGAGGATTCGGCGTGCGAGATAGGGGGCAAAAATATACGCAATCACCAATGAGGCAAAGATGGTCACGGGAACATTGAGCGGAATGGGGCGCATGAATTGTCCCATCATTTGCCCCACAAAGGCCATGGGCACCATGGTAAGGATAATGGCGATGGTGGCAATGTTGGTGGGCGCACTGATTTCATCAGTGGCTTCGATGATGATGGTGTCTGTGGAAATGGCGGCGGAGGTTTTGGTGCGCAAGTGGCGGTGGATGTTTTCAATGACAATAATCGCCGCGTCCACCAAGATGCCAAGGCTGAGCAAAAAGGCGAAGAGGGTGATGCGGTTGATGGTTTGGTCACCCAAATAAGCCACAAACAAGGTCACCGCAAAAATTGCCGGCACCAAAAAGGTCACAATGAGCGATTCACGCCACCCAAGGGTAAAGACCAATAAAAGGGAAATGATGACAATAGAAACCGCCAGATTACTCACAAGGTCATTGACCGCCTTGTCGGCGCGGGCTCCGTAGTTTCGCGTCACAAGGTAACGCACCCCCTCTTTTTCAAAAGCTTCTTCCATGCCCTCAAGGGTTTCAAGGACTTCTTTGGCAATCACCACCGCATTGGACCCACGCAATTTGGAAAAGGTGAGGGTTACTTGGCGCTGGGCGCTTTCAAGGGCGTCTGGGGTGTGTATGGTGGCGCGTTCAAAGGTTTGCACCGCTTCGCCTTGGGTGATGGTGGCGATGTCTTGAAGGTAGACGGGCGCCCCTTGGTGCAAGGCGATGATGAGGTGTTGGAGTTGGGTTTTGTGTTCAAGGACACCTTGTACGCCAAAAACGACCAATTCCCCCTCCTTTGTGCGTCCTTCCATGTTGGGATTTTTAGAAAGCAAGGCTTCAAGCTGTGTGGCAACTTGCCCTAAGGAAAGGCCATAAAAGGAGAGTTTGTGGGCATCCACGAGGATGTTGTATTGCTCTTTTGCCCCGCCTTTAATCTCCATCTTGGCCAAGTTTTCCACATCACCAAGGCGGGAACGCACTTTGTCGACACGCTGGGTGAGTGCTACGTAATCAAGGGGAGAATCTGGCTTAAGGTAAAAGGCAATAGAAAGGATAGGGATGTCAATGTCAATATCAAAAGGCCGTACCAAGGGCGCAAGGGCACCTTTGGGGAGTTGGTCCATGTTTTGCATGACCTTGTCGTAGAGTTTGAGATTGGAGCTTTCCCGGTCTTCCCCGATGGTGTACATGACATTGAGCATGCCCATGTTTTGCGCAGCTACCC
The DNA here is from genome assembly GCF_059415125.1 of Sulfurospirillum sp. HTRB-L1. NCBI lineage: Bacteria > Pseudomonadati > Campylobacterota > Epsilonproteobacteria > Campylobacterales > Sulfurospirillaceae > Sulfurospirillum > Sulfurospirillum sp. HTRB-L1. The sequence continues at coordinate 125,176 of NZ_JCAHZR010000002.1, read as the reverse complement.
CGTAAATGTGCTCAACCCCTTGAATTTCTTTGATTTTGCGCTCAAGGGGTTGGATGATGACATTGCGCACTTCTTGGGGCGAGGCACCTGGCAGCATGACCATAATGGTCCCCCCGCTAATGGCAATCTGTGGGTCTTCTTCGCGCGGGGTAATCATAAGGGCCAAATAGCCAAGTAAGAGCAAGGTGATACCAAGCACTGGGGTGAGGGGGTTGTGCAAAAAAACCGTGGCAATGCGCCCTGCAATGGTCTGGGAAGGAGGAGTTTGGTGCATGGGTGTTCCTACTTCAGCCCAACGCGAGCAAACATGCCCGGATACGCCGTGCCCTCAAAGGCGATTTTGAGTTTAAAGGTATGGGTAGAAGCGACAGGAATGATGGCTTCGATGGTGCCTTGGGTGCGTAGTCCAAGAGCAGGAATCTCCACCTCCACCTCGCTTCCTACGCGGACATGGGAAAGGTAGCTCTCGGGGAGTTGCGCGTGGATGCGCAAGCGCTCCATGTCAACAAGGCGCAGTGCAGGCGCACCTGGCATGGCCATCTCTCCTTCGCGGAGGTGTTTTTGGGTAATGAGCCCATCACTGGGGGCTTGGATGGTGAGGTAGGTGTACTGGTGCAGGAGGCTTGCAAGCCCCGCTTTGGCTTGGTCGATTTGTTTGGCGGCGATATCTGCCATGGCTTGGAGGTTTTGCACCGAAAGCTCTAGGTGTTCGACCTCAGCCTTAGCGACCATCTCTTTGGCAAAGAGGCGTTGGTGGCGGGCAAGGTTAAGGGCGGCGTTTTGGAGTTGGTTGTGGTGCATTTGCCATGAAAGGGTAGCTGCGGCAATAGAAAGTTCCATCTGGCGTTTGGTTTGGTCAAGTTCGTTAGCATCAATCTCATACAGCACCTCCCCCTTGCGCACGCTTTGGCCTTCTTGCACATAGATGCGCTTAACAAAGCCTGTGGCACGGCTAGTGAGCGTGATTTCACGTTCGCTAACAACGGTACCCGAGAGGGAGAGTGTTTCGCTAAAGGCGCAGGAAAAAAGAAGGAAAAAAAGAACAATCGGTTTCATGGACGGGCTCCGTGGGAAAGTTTTTCAAGGGAAAGCAAGGTTTCAACCCGCTTGTTTTTAGCGGCATTGTGTTCTAGGATTTTGCCTAAAAGCTCCGCGTGTTTGATAAGCACATCGCTCATGGAGGCGAGGTTTTCTTGGTAGCGCCCCACGTGGTGGTCGTAAATGCGCTCAAAAAGAGCACGCTCAGCCTCAAGGCTTTGGAGTTGGTGGTCGTGTTGGGCAAGTTGCGTGTGAAGCTTAGCAAAGGCAAGGGTGCTCCCTTGTTTAGCAAGGGAGAGTTGGTGTTGGCTTTTAAGGTGGGCTAAACGGGCTTTTTCCAAAGCAATGCTGTGCCCACCCCCTTGAAACAGGTTCCACCGAAACTCCACTCCCACGGTGTACGCATCATTGCTAGAAGAGAGCTCAAGGGCCTCTTTTCCACTCCATCCGTACTGGCCCAAGAGCCCAACCGTGGGTGCAAAAGAAGCCTTATTGAGCTGTACGCCCCAGTGTCCAATCTGCGTGCCAAGGGTAGCTTTTTGCACTTCTAGGGTCTCCCCAGGCACTGCGTTAGGGGCCTCCAAAGCGGGCAAGGTGGGGGCAATGGAGCGCACCTCTTGGTCTAGCAAAAAAGAGAGTACATGTAGCAACAATTGGGTGTTAGCTTGCGTGTCGTGTAGCATCCTTTGCACAGTGGCTAGGCGCGCTTGCACTTCTAGCACATCCGTGGCCGTAGCGTACCCTTCTTCGTGCATGGCCGCAGCGGTGCGTTCTAGGGTTTGGGTGTGTTCAAGCAGCACGTTTAAGGTGGCTTCTTGGTCGTGCAATAGGGAAAGGGCGTAAAAACTGCGCTTGAGTTCTAGGATTTTTTCCGCCAAAAGGGCTTGGGTGTCAAGGCGCGCAAGGGTGTGAAAAGTTTGGGCGATGTGTTGGGTGTACCCGCGCCTTCCGCCCGTGTAAAGAGGGATGCGCAGTTCAACAGCGGTGGTAAAATGGTTGCGCGCTTTGGGACGATTGAGGTCATCAGACGTTACATGTAAGACATTGGGGTTGGTGCTATCAAAATCTGCAAACCCGAAATCTTGAAAGGTAGCCTCGCGACTTTGGAGTTTAAAAGCAAAGACATTCATGGCATCATTGGAACGCGTGGCAGTTTGTACCGCGTCCACACTGCCCCAAGCGCTTGCTTCCACGAGAGAAACATCAAGCCCACGCAACTGTGCTTCAAGGTCTGCAACAGCAAGCTCAGGGTTACGCTCTTGTAGCAATACAAGCGCATCCTCCAAATGAAGGTGGGTTAGCGGCGCGCTCCACACAAGCACGGGCACCCAAAGTAGGTATAAGAATCGTTTCACAGTCTGCCTCCCACACGAGACGATAATGGGGCGTATTATACCCCATTATTATTGTCCCCACTTAAAGGGGCAACTGTTATCTGTTGGGTTCAGAAAACCTTTACATGTAAGGCCTAGGCGTGCAAGGCTCTCAAGGTTTTTTTGTCGATTTTTCCCACACTGGTTTTGGCGATGTTTTCTACAAAAACGATTTTAACAAGCATCCCTTCGCGGGCCATGACGCCTTTTTTGATGTACTCTTTGGTGTGGTGCATCACCTCTTTTTCAAGCCCCTCGTGGGTTTGGGATTTGGGTACCACAAGGGCAAGGGGGCGTTCGCCCCAGCGGGCATCGTCGATGCCAATGACCGCGACTTCTTTCACTTCGGGGTGTTGCATGATGATGTCTTCAAGTTCCAAAGAACTCACCCATTCGCCCCCGATTTTGATGATGTCTTTGGAGCGGTCGGTGATTTTAAAAAACCCTTCTTCGTCTTTGTAGGCCACATCGCCTGTGTGCAAGTAGCCTCCCGCCCACAGTGCTTCGCTGTTTTTGGTGTCTTTAAAATAGGCCTCTGTAAGCCAAGGGGCACGCACCACCAGCTCGCCTGGGGTGTGGTTGGGCACCTCCTCCATCTGCTCATCGACGATTTTGATGTCCACAAGGCCGATGGGTCGCCCCGTTTTGGCACGCAAGGCGGCCTGAGTTTCAAGGGGTTGGGCGAGCATGTGTGGGGTGAGTTGGGCGAGGGTGAGGATGGGACAAGTTTCACTCATACCATACCCTGTAAAGATGTCGATGCCTTTTTCAAGGGCGGCAAGGCACATGGCTTTGGGTAAGGTTGCGCCCCCGATAACCACTTTCCAGTGGGATAAATCGGCCTCTTGGTACGCCTTGGTTTGAGCAAGCATGTGCAAGATGGTGGGGACGCAGTGGGAAAAGGTGACCTTTTCTTTGACGAGCAGGTCTACAAGGGTTTCAGGGACGTATTTGCCCGGGTATACTTGCTTGATGCCCATAAAAGTAGCGATGTAGGGAAAGCCCCACGCGTGGACGTGAAACATGGGTGTGATGGGCATGTAGACGTCATTTTGGTGAAAATTTTGCGCGCTTGCCGAACCCATGGTTGCGGTGACGGTGAGGGTGTGGAGGACGAGTTGGCGGTGGGAAAAGTAAACCCCCTTGGGCATGCCTGTGGTGCCTGTGGTGTAAAAGGTTGTTGCACGGGTGTTTTCATCAAAACGCGCAAAGGTGTGGGTGGTGGCTTCTTGGGCGAGCAAGGCTTCGTATTCCCCCGCAATCTCCACCGAAGTGGGAGGAATTTCTCCCGTTTCACTAAGGAGAATGAAGTGCTTTGTCGCGTCGATGCGGCCTCGGATTTGCTCTAGGATGGGGAGAAAATCGTGGTGGACTAAGATGACATCATCTTCCGCGTGGTCGATGGTGTAGAGGATTTGTTCGGGGCTTAGGCGCACGTTGATGGTGTGCAACACCGCGCCAATCATCGGCACGGCAAAGTAACATTCCAAATAACGGTTAGAGTCATAATCCATCACCGCAACCGTATCTCCGTGTTTGACGCCCATGCGCGTGAGGGTGTTGGCAAGTTGGCACACACGCGCGTAAAATTGCGTGTAGGTTAAGCGCGTGGTCTGGTAGATGATTTCTTGGTCGGGGTTGTTGGCAATGGGGTGTTGCAACAAAGAGGTTATCAAAAGGGGATACGAAGGGCTCATAGACGCTCCTGTGTAGTAAAGTGCGCCCATTGTACAAAGGCTTGGGTAAAAAGGGCGTAAAAGTTGCTTGCGGAGTGAAAATATGACGAACCTGCGATGCGTGATAGCCTTACGTGGTATGAAAAAAGTCCTGCGTATGTTTTTGGCACAGTTGTAACCAAATTGCAATTTTTTTAACCAAATTCTTGTGAGAAATAGTGAAAAACTATGGTTTAATAATTTCCTAAAACAGAAGCGTTTGAATGTTGGGAGGTAAGATGAATCGGTTTTCTTTAAGAATGCAAATGGCATTGTTGGTGTTGGTGGCGCTTGGGGTGTCATCAGTGTGCGTGATGGGAGTCTCATCCTATAAAACCCGCGCCGTGTTGATTCAAAAAAATTATGAAAAACTCACTGTTGCACGGGATATGAAACGTTTCTTTTTGGAAAAGTTTTTTAGTGACCAAGAGGCGGGGATTCGTGCCCTTGCTCAGCTGGATGAGTTTCATACTATCGTGCATGATTTGTTGTATGTTTACCGCCGGGCCGAGATTGGTGCGCAGGATGTTTTCCCCGTAGACCATGCTTCCTTGAAGTTTAAAACCGCCCGCCACGATGCTTTTTTGAAAACCTACCAACGCGATTACGGGTATGGGGATGTGTATGTGCTTGACCCAGTGCATGGGCACGTGATGTACACCGCGGCCAAGCGTAGTGATTTGGGGATAAGTTTGAGTGCAAATCCAAGCAGTCCCCTTGCGAAGCTTTGGAAAGAAGCCTTGCAAAGCCCTCAGCCTGTGTTTGCTGACATGCAACCTTACGCGCCCAATGAAAACCACCCCACGATGTTTTTGGCCGCGAGGATACACTACGGGGAAGAGGTGATTGGGGTGGTGGTGCTTCAGGTCAACAATGACCAAATCAACACCATCATGAATTACCGTTCGGGGTACGGGAAGAGTCAGGAGGACTACCTTGTGGGTGAGGATTTTTTGATGCGTAGCGACAGCTACCTCTCCCCTGATACACACGGACTGGAAGCTTCTTTTGAAAAACAAGCAAAGGTGACAACCGCCGCGGTGAAGGACGCTTTGGCGGGAAAAACAGGCATAGAAGTTGTTGCGGATTACCGTGGTACCAAAGTGCTCTCTTCTTTTGCGTCCATGAACGTGGGGCCAAGCGTACGGTGGGCGATTTTATCGGAGATTGATGAAGCAGAAGTGTTGGCCGAGCCCAATGCCATTCGCAATTCCATCTTTCTCACTTCGGCGATTGTGCTGCTTTTGGCCATCGGTGGCGCGTTGTATTTGGTGCAATTGCTCTTGTCGCGGCCGCTAGAAAAGTTTAAAACCACGATGCTAGAGGTGAGCAACACCCAAAACCTCACCTTGCGCCTCAACACAAACGCACCTCAAGAACTCAGGATGATTGCGCAGGGGTTTAACGACCTTATGGAAAACCTTCAACACTTGCTTCACAGCGCCAAGGGAGTTTCTAGCGAAAATGCTTCGGTGGCAGGACAACTCTCAAGCACGAGCTTGGCCGTGGGACAAAACGTGGAAACGTCGGTGGTTGTGGTGAATAAGGCTACTAAAAATATTTCCCACGTGAGGGCAGGCATCGCCAAGTCTATTCGTGAAGCCCAGGCGAGTAAGCAAGAGATTATGGAAGCCAACCACACCCTGCAAGAGACCAAGGAACAGATTGTCATCCTTGCTACCAAAGTGCAAAACAACGCGGCGTTGGAGGTGGAGCTTGCCCACCGCATCCAAGCGCTCTCTTCCAACGCTTCGGAAGTGCGCGGGGTGCTGGCGGTGATTTACGACATCGCCGATCAGACCAACCTTTTGGCGCTCAATGCGGCCATCGAAGCGGCGCGCGCGGGAGAGCACGGACGGGGGTTTGCGGTGGTGGCGGATGAGGTGCGAAAACTCGCAGAGCGCACCCAAAAGAGCCTTTCGGAGATTAACGCAACGGTGAATGTCATCGTCCAAGGGGTGAGTGACGCGAGCGAACAGATTGGGAAAAATTCCCAAGAGATGGAATCCCTAGCGAATGCCGCCCAAGAAGTTGAGGGTAAGATTAATACTACGGTGCAGATTGTCACCAAAGCGGCGCAAAATAACGATGAAATGGTAAAAGATTTTGAGGTTTCAGGGGGAGAGATAGAGGCGGTCTCAGGCGTCATGGATGAGGTCAATACCCTCTCCAGCGGCAATGCCCGCAGTGTAGAGGAAATCAGTACCGCAGCGGTGCACTTGCGCGAACTCACCGAAAAACTCTCTCACGATTTAGAACGTTTTAAAACCCGCTAAAAAAGCTTACATGTAGAGGAAAAAACCTTTACATGTAAGGATACTTCGTAAGACTAAAACGCAGGGATAATCTCGCCTTTAAAGGTTTCTAAGATGTACGCTTTGAGTTCAGGTGAGTTGAGCGCAGCGTCTAGGGCTTTGATTTTTGGGTCATTTTCTCGTCCTGCTTTTACGACCAAGATGTTAGCATAAGGGGAGTCGATGCTTTCCATTGCCAAAGCGTCTTTGGTGGGGTTCAGGCCAGCACTTAGGGCAAAATTGGTGTTGATGACCGAAAGGGCCACATCGCCAAGGGTACGGGGAAGCTGGGGTGCTTCGATTTCCACAAAGCGTAGTTTTTTGGGGTTAGAGGTGATGTCGATGGGTGTTTTAAGAGGTGCGTCGTTGAGCGTGATGAGGCCAAGGTGTGCTAGCACTTCTAGGGCACGGCTTTCGTTGGTAGGGTCGTTGGGGATGCTCACGCGGCTTCCGTCTTTGAGCGCATCAAGGCTTTTGAGGCTCTTGGAGTACACGCCCATAGGTTCAAGGTGTACGCTCACAGTTTTGACAAGGGTAGTGCGGCGGTTTTTGTTGAACTCTTCGAGGTAGGGGGTGTGTTGAAAGAAGTTTGCATCTAGCTCACCTTCTTCTGTGGCGATGTTGGGAATGACGTAGTCGTTGAACTCTTGGATTTTGAGCTCATACCCCGCTTTGGCCACAAGGGGTTTGACAAACTCTAGGATTTGGGCGTGGGGCACGGGTGTGGCACCTACGACGATAACTTCTTTGGCCACAAGGGAAAGCGCAGCAAGGGCGCTAAGAACCAATACACGTAATTTCATAAACAATCTCCTTAAAAATGATGGCGCAGTATAGCACAGCACCGCTTATATAGCAAGTATTTTGACCGACTTACTACGGTTTACTTTTTGAGTAGCTTGTACAAGAGGTTGCCAAGCAGCTGAAACCCTTGTACCATGAGGATGAGAATGACCACCGTGTAGGCCAGTACATCGGGCCTAAAACGGTGGTACCCGTAGCGAATGGCCACATCTCCAAGGCCACCGCCCCCCACTGTGCCTGCCATGGCCGAAAAGCCAACCACCACGATGAGGATAAGGGTGATGCCTGAAACGAGGCTAGGCAAGGCTTCAGGAAACATGACCCGAAAGACGATTTGCAAGTTGGTCGCGCCGTAGGATTTGGGCGCTTCGATGATACCACGGTCGATTTCCTTAAACGCACTCTCGATGAGCTTGGCAAAAAAGGGCGCCGTGCCGATGGTCAAAGGCACGATGGCCGCGGTGGTACCGATGCTTTGCCCCACAAGCAGTTTCGTAAAAGGAAAGAGCACGATGATGAGGATGATGAAGGGAAACGAGCGCAAGGTGTTGATGATGAAATCTAGCGTGGTGTAAAGGGCCTTGTTGGGGCTTAGACCGTTGCTGTCACTTAACACAAGGACGATGCCAGGAACGAGACCAAGTAAAAAAGCCAAAAAGGTGGCCGTGAGGCTCATGTAGAGCGTCTCGTAAATGGCGGGGAGTAAAATGGTCTCAAAGAGGGTCAAAAACGCGTCCATTAGGCCACCTCCCACAACACGCCGCTTTGGGCTAGGTACGCTTCTACCGCGCTTTGGTGGCGGACTTCAAGGTTGATGACAAGGTGCCCCAAGACGGTGCCTCCAAGGCGTTCTAGCTTGCCCCAGACGATGTTAAAGTCCACATCAAGGGTGCGCGCCATGTGGGTGATGAGGCTGTGTTGGGCCACTTCTTTGGGGAAGTAGAGGTGGATGTTGACGCCGCTTTGGGGCAGGTACTCTTCTTCGCCAAGGAAGTGTTTGAGGCGCTGGGTGGGGCGCAAAAAGAGCTCTTCAACCCTGCCGTGGCCGAGGATTTTGCCTTGTTCTAGGAGCATGGCAAACTGGGCGGCTTTTTTGACCACTTCCATTTCGTGGGTGACGATGATAACGGTGATGCCAAAGGTGCGGTTGATGGTGCCCAGAAGCTCTAGCACGTCGTTAGTGGTTTTGGGGTCAAGGGCGCTGGTGGCTTCATCACTCAGGAGAATCTTGGGCTCAAGCGCCAAGGCGCGCGCGATGGCCACACGCTGTTTTTGGCCGCCGCTGAGGGCGTTGGGGTAGGCGCTGGCTTTTTCGGCAAGGCCCACAAGGCTTAAGAGTTCTTCCACGCGGCGCGTGATGTGGGCGCGCTCATACCCGTGGACGCGCAAGGGGAGTGCGACGTTTTCAAAGACGCTTTTTTGGTTGGCAAGGGCGAAGTTTTGGAAAATCATCCCCATCTCTTTGCGCAGTTCGCGTAAGGCTTTGGGGCTTAAGTCTTTGACTTCGTGGCCGAAGACTTTTAGGCTGCCGCCTTGGTAGGTTTCTAGGCCATTGATGCAACGCAAAAGGGTGCTTTTCCCCGCGCCACTGTGGCCGACGATGGCGTGGATTTCCCCTGCGCCCACATGCAAGTCGATGCCATCAAGCACGCACGTGTCGCCGTAGGATTTTTGTAACTGGTCTATGTGAATCACACCGTTCCTTTACATGTAAACAGTTTTGGTGGCGGTATTATAGCGTGTTGGGATGTTGTACTTCTAAAGCGCTCAAAGGGCGTTTTGCACCCTTTTGGGCAGGGCACTCACCACAAGAGCATAAGAGTCATCAATCCATTCGCGCAGGGTTTGTTCGTCGACCTCGCCATCGCAGGTGATGGTGTTCCAGTGCTTTTTGTTCATGTAATACCCGCCCGTGACACTGGCGTAAAGGCTACGAAGTTCGAGGGCGTAGATGGGGTCGCATTTAAGCGTAATGCGCGGGGGTATTTCTGGCTCGGCAATGAGGGCAAACATCTTCTCACCCACTTTATACACAGCAGTAGTGGCGTCAAAAGGGTAACTTTTGTGCGCACCTTTTTTGCTCAGACAGTAAGCACCAAGGGTGTCGGCGGTCATGGGTGTGCTCCTTTGTGGGGGAAGTATTTTTTGTTAAAAATATTTTCTACAAAAGCAAAATTAATTAAGCATTATAGCAATTTGCGCCAAGGTCATGCCAATTACTGTACGCGCAAGCGCCTATTTGAGTTTTTTCAAAAAGAAGGTTGGTGTTCTATTTTTTCTGCCTAAAATATGGTAAAAAAACTAAAAACTAAATATTGCTAGCCAAGAGAAGAAGGCTGGCGACAATGTGTTTCGTTTTGCAATGGCTTATCATCTAAAGGACATTATATGGTCAGTTGTCTAGGCATAATGAACTATTTTGTATATACTTTTCTAAGTGGGTACCCATGCGTTTCTTGTGAAACTCAACTAAATCTTAAGGAGAGGTGTTTGCCATGAAAGAAGAATTTGATTTGCTTCGCAATAAGGGCGCTGTTGAAACAGTGGAAGCTATTTTAAAAGACAGCAGACCAAATATGCTTTTGACAAGAGAGTTGAGAATAACTCTCGAGCCAATATCTTCTGTGATTATTTCTTTTGATTATGCAGGGGGTGCTAACGGCAGAGAACTCGAACTCATAAGCAATTCAATCCAATGTAAGAAAAATCAAGACATTGAGTTGTTTAGCTGCAATAGAGGCATATCTCCTGAGTATTATCGAGGGAGAACTGTTGTGGAGATACGACCTCTTGGGGCTATCGATGGTGCATATAGACAACAAGTCAAAGTCAAGGCTCTCGCAAAAGGCGATTTGTTTGGTTGTAGGCTTTTGCATGAAGATATTCCAGGGGCAACTATTAAAGTAGAATTGTTTGATGGTCAATGGAAGGTGGTTGTTTTTGAAAAAATTACTAGTTCCTTTATTCAATACAAAATTCATTGGTAAGAGAGCGTTTAATTCTACGTCAACATAAATCTTGATAGGCAAAATCCTATCATACCTAAACTTGGATTTTAAGTTCGCTGTCCAGTCTTCTTTTTAAAAATGGTGCCAACTGCGAGAGAGTTGGATTCTAGTAGGCAACACAAGCCCCGTGTATTTACCCCCTGCCAAAAAAACCTTTTACATGTAGCCTCGCTCATTGCACGTTTAGGCACCATCAGGTGCTTTGTGGTTGCTCTTTTTAAATCATCTTGCATTGATTTTAATGAAGCTATAATTGAGCCTAAAATAGTACGAGGATGTTAAATGCCCGCGACGTTGCTTTGCAAAGCGTTTGAGACAAACAAAGAAAAAATCTTTGATGAGTCTGTCCTTTTTGAGTTAAGCGTTGTGCCGCAAATGGTCGTCGATAAAGAGAGGCGTATCGTCCGAGTTAACAAAAGATTTAGCGCGCTGTTTGGGTACGAGCCCCAGGAGATATTGGGTCAAAAAACCCTTGTGCTCACCCCCTCGCCAGAGAAATTTTACGAGTACGAAACCTACTTTCACCAAACCAAAGAGGGGATGGTTGTGGGCGAAGAATTGCTCTACAAGCACAAAGATGGCACCCTTTTTTGGACAAAATTGGAAGGGATTATGCTGAGTGCAAAAGCCGAGGAATGCTTTGTCCTTTGGTCGTTTATCAATATCGACAAAGAGGTCAAATACCGCGAGCAACTAAAGATGCTAGCCAGAGTCGACCCGTTGAGCGGGCTGTATAACAGACGCTTTTTTTCAGAAATGGCTGTGGGCATTTTGGAGCTGGCAAAAAGGCAAAAAAGAGCAGCTTCCCTTATCCTTTTGGACATCGATAATTTCAAAAACATCAACGACACATACGGACACGCCCTTGGCGATGAAGCCATCATTGAACTAAGTGAAATGTTAAAAAAACAGACAAGGCAAAGCGACGTGCTGTGTCGGCATGGGGGCGAAGAGTTTGTCCTGCTTTTACCCAAAACGTGCTTGCAAGGAGCGCTCAAAATCGCCGAGTCTTTGCGGGTAGAGTTTCAAAACCACACGTACATTCTTGCCCAAAAACCCATTCACTTCACCGCCAGTTTTGGCGTTAGCGCCTTGGATGTCGCCCTAGAATCTGCCCTAGAAGATGCCATCAAAAAAGCCGACAACGCTTTGTACCGTGCAAAAAAATTAGGCAAAAACAGAGTGGAGGTGGGTTAGGCTTTACATGTAAGGGCTAAGTCACCTAAAATCACACCCCACTTCGTGGTCGTTCACCATCCCGCAGGCTTGCATGAACGCGTAAATGGTCACTGAGCCTACGAATTTAAAGCCACGACGTTTAAGTTCACGGGTGAGCGCGTCGGAGATGGGCGAGGTGGTGGGGGCGGATTTGTAATCGGGTACGTCGTTGAGGATGGGCGCGTGGTTCACGAAACTCCAAAAAAACGTATCCAACGAGCCGTATTCACGTTTGATGTCCAAAAACAGCTTGGCGTTATGGACGATGGCTTCGATTTTTTTGGGGTGTTTGATGACCTCCGTTTGCAAAATCCGCTCCACATCCTTACATGTAAAGCCCGCCACCGTGTCCAAATCAAACCCTTTGAACGCTTCACGGTAAGCCCCGCGTTTTTTGAGCACCGTGAGCCAACTCAGCCCCGCCGCTTGGGTTTCGAGGCTAAACAGTTCAAACAACGCCCGTTCCTCATGAAGTGGCTTACCCCATTCATTATCATGATACGCCTCGTAGGTCGCATCCCCTGTTTTCACCCATCCGCATCGCATAGACACTCCTTTTTTGCAAAAGTATACCGCAGGAAAAGGCTTTACATGTAAAGCTAAGTGCACTCAAACCAAAATTTGACTACCATGCACGAAATTAACGCAAAGGGGCAATATGACCGTTCTAGTTACTGGAGCCGCGGGGCTTATTGGACAGAGTATTTCGCGCGCGTTGGTGGCGGAGGGGTATGGGGTGTTGGGGCTAGATTGTGCGCCAAACACCGCAGAAATACTAGAACCTTTACATGTAACGCCCTTACATGTAAACCTTGCGCACATAGAAGAATCTTTACATGTAATCGACTGTGCCCTTAAAGAAGCCCCTTTGGCGGGCCTTGTAAACAATGCCGCGCTTATGCAACACCACCAGTGCCTCTCATGGCAAGCGTTTGAAGCCCTGCTTCGGGTCAATCTCACCGCCCCTTATGCCCTCTCGCAACACCTCTTTTCAAGGCTCAAAGCCGGGGGTGGTGCCATTGTCAACATCGCTTCCACCCGCGCCCACATGAGCGAACCCTTCACCGAGGGTTACAGCGCCTCAAAGGGCGGGTTGCTCTCGCTCACCCATGCGCTCGCCGCCTCCTTTGCGCCCCATGTGCGGGTCAATGCCATAAGCCCAGGCTGGATTGCCCCAGCCGATGCACTTCACAGTCCAGATGACCACGCCCAACACTGGAGCGGTCGCGTGGGCGTGCCCGAAGACATCGCGCAGCTGTGCGCGTATTTGCTTGGGCCAAAAGCAGGGTTCATCACCGGTGCCGAATTCGTAGCCGATGGAGGCATGACGCGCAAGATGCTTTACGTGTAATCTCCCCGCAATACTTCCGTGCTAGAGTTGCCTTTATTTTGAAAGGAAAACCATGGCAAAGATTGCAGGGGTTATTTGCGATTGGGCAGGAACGGTTGTGGATTTTGGTTCACTCTCTCCTGTGGCGGCGTTTGAGAAAGCGTTTGGGGCCTATGGCCATGCTGTGAGTTTTGAAGAGATTCGCACCTTTATGGGAATGCTGAAATTTGACCACACCAAAGCCCTCTTAGAACTGACCAAGGAGCGTTTCAAGGAGCGCTTTGGCAAAGAACCCAGTCAAACCGACGCCTTGGCGATTTACGCAGGGTTTGAAACAGCCTTGTTTGAAAGTTTGGCCGATTATGCCGTGCCTATTCGTGGCGCCGTGGCCTTTGCTAACTTTTTACGCGAAGCGGGAATCCCCCTTGGCTCCACGACGGGCTACACGTGGGAAATGATGGAAGTCGTCGCTTCAAAAGCCGCTAAACACGGCCTTGTAATAGAGTCCATCGTGACCCCGAGGGATGATTTACCCGGCCGCCCTCACCCTTACCTCATTTACCAAAACGCGATAAAGTTGGGGTGTTACCCGCTGTGGCAGATGGTTAAAATCGGCGATACCCTTAGCGACATGCAAGAGGGGCGCAACGCGGGATGTTGGTGCGTGGGCCTTAGCGTGAGCGGCAACGAAATGGGTTTGTGTGAAGCAGACGTAGCGGCCCTAGATGCGCCCGTGTATGAGGCCAAAAAGGCAGCCGCCAAAGCGCGCCTTGAAGCTGCGGGCGCCCATGTGGTCATCGATGGGATTTGGGAAGCTAGGCACGCTTTAGAGACCATTACGTGTTGGATAAATGAAGGTTACACGCCCCACGCGACAAGGGAGATTTTATGCAACTAAATTTCCCTCTTGAGAATCCCTACATCCTCCTCACCCCCGGCCCCCTTAGCACGACCCGAACCGTGCGCGCAGCCATGCTCAAAGACTGGTGCACGTGGGATGATGAGTACAATACCCTCGTGCAAACCATTCGTCAACACCTTTGCGCCCTTGCCTCCACCATCGCGCCAGACATGTTCACTGCGGTGCTCATGCAAGGCAGTGGCACCTTTAGCATCGAATCGGCCCTAGGGACGCTCATGCCCAAAACCAAAGGCAAAATCCTCATCCTCAGCAACGGCGCTTACGGTGAACGCATGGGAGAGATTTGCACGTATGCGGGTATTTCCCACACGCTGTTGCGCTTTAAAGAGACAGAACCCATCGCACCTGAAGCTGTTGAAAGTGCCCTCAAACAAGACCCCGCGCTCACCGCCGTAGCGGTCGTGCACTGCGAAACCACTACAGGCATGCTCAATCCCATCGACACCATCGGCGCGGTCGTCAAAGAGTACGGCAAGCTTTTCATGGTAGATGCCATGAGCAGCTTTGGAGGGATTCCCCTTGACATGCAAGATTTGGAAATCGACGTGCTAGTGAGCAGTGCCAACAAATGCATCCAAGGGGTGCCAGGTTTTGGATTCATCCTCTTTCGCCGCGACGTACTCCTTACATGTAAAGGCAACGCGCGTTCACTGAGCCTCGATGCATACGCCCAGTGGGAAGAGATGGAGCGAGGCGGTGGCAAATGGCGTTTTACTTCCCCGACCCACGTGGTGCGCGCCTTCAAAGAAGCCTTAAGCGAACTCTCGCAAGAAGGGGGCGTGAGCGCTAGGCACGCGCGCTATTGCGACAACCACAGGATTTTAGTTGAGGGTATGGAAGCTCTAGGGTTTGAGAGTGTTTTACCCCTTGCCTTTCAAAGCCCCATCATCACGAGTTTTTATAGCCCTAAAAGCCCGAAGTATGCGTTCAAAGCCTTTTACAATGCCCTTAAACGCGCAGGTTTTGTGATTTACCCAGGCAAGATTTCGGCCATAGAAAGTTTTCGCATCGGTACGATTGGCCATGTTTTCCCTATCGATATGCGTCGCCTTCTCGAAGCCATCACCCACGCCAAAACGTGGTAAGCGCTCAAACCCTCGCCACCACGGGCTTTGGCCTTGTGGTGGTGGCCTACCTCGCCCAACTGCACAAAACCTACACCCGCAAACAAAGCGAAGGTATTTCCCTTAACGGTTACCTCGTGACGTTTGTCAATTTGCTAGGTTACATTGTATGGAGCAAGGGGAGTATTGGCGGGTTTAAACTCATTGAACTGGGCTTACATGTAAGCACGTTGGGGCTCATCCTCTTGCACGCGCCACGCACCAAGCTTGACACCAAAAGTCTTGGGGTGTTTGTGGTTGCATTTATAGGCTCACTTTTGCTCATCGGTGGTCTCGCCCAAGCCCACAAAAGCTACACCCACCCTAACACCACCGCGGTGAGTCTTCTTCATTACCTCGCCCTTTTTGTGGCAAACATCCTTTACCTTTGGGTCGCCTTTTTAGAACACGAACGGGTCAATGTGTTTGCCGGACTCCTTGTCACCAACCTCTTTTACATGTACATTTTGCGCCAAGGCATAACCAAACGGTTACAGTAATGTTTTAGCAATAAAGCCCCAATACAATTCCTGTTACTACTATTCTCAAGGAGTTTTGCATGCTAAAAACACGATGGATTGTCTTGGCGGCTTCGGCCTTGCTTGCTTCGGGCCTTAGTGCTAAAAGTTTGACGGTGTACACCGCTTTGGAAGCTGACCAATACCCAGGATACCTCAAAGGATTCCAAAAAGCGCACCCTGATATCGAGGTTAAAGTCGTGCGCGACTCCACGGGCATCGTTACGGCCAAACTCTTAGCAGAGCGCAACAATCCCCAAGCAGATGTGGTCTGGGGCACCGCCGCCACAAGCCTTGTGCTGTTGGAACAATATGACATGTTGCACCCTTACGCACCCAAAGAAATCAACAACATTTTGCCTAAATTTAAAGACACCAAAACCCCGCCTGCTTGGGTGGGTAATGACGTGTGGGGAAGCGCGGTGTGCTTTAACGAAATCGAAGCCAAAAAACATGGCCTTCCCTTGCCCACAAGCTGGGAAGACTTGGCCAAGCCCATCTATAAAGGGCACGTTGTCATGCCAAATCCTGCCAGTTCTGGCACAGGCTTTTTGGACGTGACCGCGTGGCTGAGGATTTTTGGAGAAGAAAAAGGATGGGACTACATGGACAGGTTGCATGAAAACATCGCCCAATACACCCACTCAGGTTCCAAGCCTTGTAAAATGGCCGCGGCGGGCGAATTTGCCATTGGCATTAGCTTTGAATACCGCGCGGCTAAGTCCAAATCCGCTGGTGCACCAATCGCCATTGTCTACCCCAAAGAAGGCTTAGGATGGGATTTGGAAGCGACGGCCATCATCAAAGGCACCAAAAACCTTGACGCGGCAAAAACCTTTGTGGATTGGGCCACAGGCAAAGACGCCAACGCCTTGTACGCGGATAATTTTGCCGTGGTTGCTTACAAGGGCATGAGCAAAAAAGTGGAGCACATTCCTGATAACTACGAATCCATGCTCATCCAAAACGACTTTGCGTGGTCGGCTAAAAACCGCGAAGCCATCCTCAAAGAGTGGACAAAACGCTACGAATCAAAATCTGAACCCAAATAATAGACTTACATGTAAAGGGGCTTGCGCGAGCCCCTTTTTAAAGGAACCGTGTGCAAGAAGTAGCACTGAGCATCAAAAATGTCAAAAAAACCTTTGGGGATTTTACCGCCCTCAAAGGAATCGACTTGGACATCACCAAAGGCGAATTGGTCTGTTTTTTGGGGCCTTCGGGTTGTGGTAAAACCACATTACTGCGCGTGATTGCAGGCCTTGAAGAGTGCGACAAGGGCGAGATACTCCAATACGGCAAACCCATCACCCACCTACCTCCTGCTAAGCGCGATTATGGGATTGTCTTTCAAAGTTACGCCCTTTTCCCCAACCTCACGGTCGCTAAAAACATCAGCTACGGCCTCAAAAAACAAGAGTTTCCCAAAAAAGAGATCAAACGCAAAGTCAAAGAACTACTCGCCCTTGTGGGGTTAGAAGGGAGCGAAGAAAAATACCCCAGTGAGCTTAGCGGTGGCCAACAACAGCGCGTCGCTTTTGCGCGGGCTATCGCGACCAATCCTGCCTTATTGCTCCTTGATGAACCCCTTTCGGCGTTGGACGCAAGGGTGCGCGAACACCTGCGCCAAGAGATTCGCGCGCTTCAAAAAAGCATCGGCGTGACGACCATCATGGTGACCCACGACCAAGAAGAGGCCCTGAGTATCGCCGATAAAATCGTCGTGATGAACCACGGAAGCATCGAGCAAATCGGGACACCTTTAGAGATTTACCACCGTCCTAACAGCCTTTTTGTGGCAGATTTTGTGGGCAAGATAAACCTCATCGAAGGCTTACATGTAGGCAAGGGCATCTTTGCGTGCGGGAAACTGCGCCTTGAGGCCAAAGTAGGGGAAAACACGCCCACCAAAGAAGGGAAGCTTTTGGTACGCCCTGAGGATATTAAACTCTCTCCAGAGCCTGGCACCTGCGAAAACATCCTAGAAGGAGACGTGCTTAAAGTGACGTTTTTGGGGAGTTTTTGCCGCCTTGAAATGTCCATCAAAGGCTTGCTCGAAGACCGCTTAATCGTCGATGTTTCCCATAAAAACCTTCTTAAATACGCCATTAGTGAGGGCAGTTTGCTCAAAATCGGTATCGCTAGTGAAGATTTATGCTACCTAGGCGCGTGATGGGCGCGACGTTTGATAGCACCAAGGTGTTTTTTTACGGGCTCATTTTCGCCGTCGGGCTCTTTTTGACCCTTTTTGTCTTGCTCCCCTTAGCGGACATTTTGCTCAAAAGCTTTCAAGATGGCGCAGGGGCGTGGGCGTGGCTAGATAACTTCTATTACTACCTCTCTCAACCCCATTCAAGAACGCTCATCAAAAACTCCCTCTTTGTGGCAGGTCTTAGCACGCTCATCGTGATTCCCGTGGCGTTTACCTTCGCCTACGCCATCACGCGCACCCTCATGCCCCTCAAACCTGTGATCCGCTACATCGCGCTCATTCCCCTGCTTGCCCCTTCTTTACTGCCCGCCATTTCCTTCATCTACATCTTTGGTAACCAAGGTTTTTTGAAAAGCTGGATGGGCGGGGGAAGCATTTACGGAGTGTGGGGTGTGATTATGGGAGAGTGTTTTTACGTCTTTCCCCATGCCCTTATGATTCTCATCACCGCCC
Organism: Sulfurospirillum sp. HTRB-L1; assembly: GCF_059415125.1. Classification (NCBI taxonomy): domain Bacteria; kingdom Pseudomonadati; phylum Campylobacterota; class Epsilonproteobacteria; order Campylobacterales; family Sulfurospirillaceae; genus Sulfurospirillum; species Sulfurospirillum sp. HTRB-L1. Next base: position 107,188 of record NZ_JCAHZR010000002.1, on the reverse strand, counting down.
TTGGACTCTCCGACGCGAGGCTCTACGAAGCGGCCCAAAGCATGGGGGCAGGCAAGTTCAAGCAATTCATGAGCATCACCCTGCCTAGTGCCAAATACGGCCTCATTTCGGCTATGTTGGTGACCTTTACCCTCGTGATTACGGACTTTGGCGTCCCAAAAGTCATCGGTGGGGATTATGGCTTATTGGCCACAGAGATTTACAAGCAAGTCATTGGCCAGCAAAACTTTGAATTAGGAGCCACGGTGGGGGTTTTGCTGCTCATCCCTTCCCTCATCACCTTTGCAGTGGACGCGTTGATTCAGAAAAAACAGCGCGCCAGTTTAAGTGCCAAATCCGTCGCCTACCGCCCTAAAAAATGGGCCTTGCGTGACCTTGGGATGTTGGGCTTTACCCTTGGGGTGTGCGCACTTTTGGTGGGGATTTTGGGGGTGGCGGTGTACGCGTCTTTTGTCAAATTTTGGCCTTACAACCTAGACTTGGTGCTTAACCACTACAACTTCGACATGATGGACGGAGGCGGGTGGAATTCCTACTACAACAGCCTCAAACTCGCAACCTTGGTGGCTGTGTTTGGCACGATGATTGTCTTTGTGAGTGCTTATGTGGTGGAACGCAGCAAGGTCGCAAGACCTGCTATCGCGGCTATCAAAATGCTCGCTCTTTTACCCATGGCAGTACCTGGACTCGTGCTTGGCCTTGGGTATATTTTCTTTTTTAACCATCCTGCTAACCCTCTTGGTTTTCTATACCAAACCCTCTCCATCTTGGTGGCGTGTACCATCGCGCACTTTTTTACGCCCAGTTTCATCACCGCCACCACAACGCTCAAACAAATCGACCGCGAGTTTGAAGACGTGGGCGAATCCCTCAGCGTGCCCTTTTACGTGACGTTTTTTCGCGTCACGGTGCCCATCTCCATCCCTTCCATCATCGAAATCACCCGCTACTTTTTCATCAACGCCATGACCACTGTTTCCGCCGTTGTGTTTCTTTATTCGCCCGATACCACCCTAGCGGCTGTGGCGGTTTTAAACATGGACGAAGCCGGAGACATCAGTGCCGCGGCCGCCATGGCGACCCTCATCGTCGCCACTTCTTTTGTGGCCACTCTAGGTTTTGCCCTGCTCTCACGCGGTATCGTCAAAGCCACCCAATCCTGGCGCACAGGACGCTAAGCACCTTTACATGTAACCCCTTACATGTAAAGGCTCACTTCTCCCTTGGCGCGCTAAGTTTGGGGTGTAAGGCGAGGCTGATGTTGTTTTTAAACAGTTGTGCGTAGGCGGTTTTTTGGTTGAGGATTTCGTAGGCGTCGCACAGTCCCTTTCCTTGCTGGATACACTCTTTGAGGATTTTCATCACCGCTGTTGCGTCTTCGGGGTTGATGTGGACGGGGGCTTCGGGGCCGAAGGTAAAGTGTCGATGGATTTTTTCGATGAGCTTTTGGTTTCGCACTTCAATGAACACGGACTCCAACGGTGCTTTGAAAAACATCACCCCATTTTTGATGTTGATGGAGGTGTATGCCGTGTCAAGGCCGTATATTTTTCTCGAATAGGAATCAAAAAAATAGAGCCGCTTGTTGTAATTTTCGTGAAAATTGTGAATCATCAGTTCTAGGATTTGCACCTTTTGCGCTTCGGTATAAAAATTTCCAATCTCTGAAAAACAAAAGCTCAACAAGGATTTGATGCTGTACCACTCAGTGGTGTGAAAAGCGTAGGAGAGCATCTTTTGGATGCGTTCTTTTTTAAACGCTTCGATTTCAAGGGAACTTTGGGTGCGGTAGACCCTTGGAACGGTGGTGTCGCGGTACATGGGGCCGGGAAATTGAGGGTGGATGACAAAACGCTCTTTGTCTTCGTGGGAGAGGATGTATTTGAGTCCGCCAAGATACCCCTCGTCGATGATTTTTATCTCTTCTTTGGGGATGGATGTTAAAAGCGCCACAAAATCCTTTCCTTGACACTCCTCCTCCCAAATGTGCGAGGGGTAGCGAAAAAAAGTAGCGATTTTCTCTAGCACATCAGCACTAGGCTCTTTTTGCACAAGCTTATCAATCCACGCCGTCACCGTTCTTCTGTCTTTGCCAATCAGCTCGGCAAATTTAGAAATGCTAAGGTGTGAACGTTGGTAGATAGCCACGATTTTCTCCACCGTACTTTTGCCCATCGCCTCTCCTTTTTTCAAAACCTTGTCGCCAATAATTGTACAACTTTAGTACATAAAGCACAACACTGGGGGAAAACTCTTTCCATGTATAAAAACTGTAAACACCCCCGCATTTCTTGTACCACCACAACGGAACAACTTCTTATATAATCTTCCAAAGACCATCACAAAGGCAGAACAATGGGCGAAATTTACGACGCAGAATATGCCGCATCCATTAAGGATCCTGAGGCGTTTTGGGCACAAGCGGCAACGAAGGTGCATTGGTACCACCAGTGGGACAAGGTGCTAGATGTGGTCAACGGCCATTACCGTTGGTTTGTGGGCGGGTGCATGAACACCTGCTACAACGCCTTGGATTTACATGTAGACCACGGCAGGGCCGACCAACTGGCCCTCATCTTTGACTCTCCCGTGACAGACACGAAAAAAAGCTACACCTACCGCCAACTACGCGACCGCGTTGCTAAGGTGGCAGGGATGCTTGTGAGCAAGGGCGTAGTAAAGGGCGATCGGGTGGTTATTTACATGCCGATGATTCCAGAAGCACTCATTGGGATGCTCGCGTGCGCTAGGATTGGGGCGATTCACTCGGTGGTGTTTGGCGGGTTTGCGGCGCACGAACTTTCCACGCGCATCGAAGATGCCAAGCCGCGGGTTATCATGAGTGCGAGTTGTGGCATCGAAGTGAGCCGTGTTGTTCACTACAAACCTTTGCTTGATGAGGCTATCAAAAAATCCAGCCACAAACCCACCACGTGTTTCATTTGGCAACGCCCGCAAGAGCGGGCCAACATGTTGCCATGGCGGGATGTGGACTGGGAAGAAGAAGAGGGAAAATCTAGCCCCGTAGATTGTGTTCCTGTGGATGCCATCGACCCGCTTTATATCCTTTATACCTCAGGCACCACGGGCAAACCCAAAGGAGTAGTTCGAAGTAACGGTGGCCATTCGGTGGCCATGAAATGGTCCATGGACAACGTCTACAACGCCAAAGCGGGCGATGTGTTTTTCGCCGCTAGCGACGTGGGATGGGTTGTGGGCCACTCCTACATCGTGTATGGGCCGTTGATGAACGGATGCACCACCATTGTGTATGAGGGAAAACCCGTGCGCACGCCAAATCCTGGGGCCTTTTGGCGGGTGTGTGCTGAACATAAGGTCAACGTACTCTTTGCTGCCCCCACAGCTTTTCGCGCCATTCGCAAGGAAGACCCCAAGGGCGAATGGGCACAAAAATACGACTTAAGCCACCTGCACACCATCTTTATGGCAGGGGAGCGTTGCGACTCGCCAACCCTAGAATGGACACAAGCCATCACCAAAAAACCAGTGATTGACCACTGGTGGCAAACAGAAACAGGCTGGCCCATCGCCGCAAACCCCATGGGCCTTGACCCCATGAAAGTCAAACCAGGAAGCCCCACCAAACCCATGCCCGGGTTTAACCTCAAAGTCTTAGACGAGCAAGGTAAAGAGTGCAAGGCGGGAAAACTTGGTAACCTTGTCATCAAACTCCCCTTGCCGCCAAGTTGCTTGATGGGCATTTGGGGTGATGACGCGCGCTACAGACGCTCCTACCTTGGGTTTTACGAAGGTTACTACCTCACGGGAGATTCTGGCTACATCGACAAAGACGGCTACGTGTGGGTGATGGGCCGCATGGATGGGGTCATCAACGTCGCAGGCCATCGCCTCTCCACGGGTGAGATGGAAGAGATTGTGGCCAAACATCCTGACGTGGCAGAGTGCGCCGTCATCGGAGTGGATGATGCGCTTAAAGGGGAGGTTCCCATGGGTTTTGTGGTGCTCAAAGCAGGGATTGAAAGAGACCCAAGGGCTATTGCTGAGGGCATTGTGCAACTGGTGCGCGATGAAATCGGCGCGGTAGCTAGCTTTAAAATCGTGACACAGGTGAACAGATTGCCAAAAACACGAAGCGGGAAAATCCTCCGCGGCACCATGCGCGCCATGGCCGATGGCAAAGCGTGGACCATGCCTTCCACTATTGAAGATGAGGGGGTGTTGCCTGAAATTCAAGCAGCCATCACCGCCCTTGGATACCCTCTCGCTAAAGAAGGAGCGTAACATGAGTGCAGGAAAACGACTACGAGAAGCCCTAAAACACCAAAGCCCGTTGCAGATTTTGGGGGTCATTAACGCGTACAGCGCTCTCCAAGCAACGCGCGTGGGGGCCAAGGCCTTGTACCTCTCGGGTGCTGGCGTGGCCAATGCAAGCTACGGGTTACCCGACCTTGGCATGACAGGGCTAGAAGACGTGTGCATCGACATTCGCCGCATTACAAGCGTCACGGAAACCCCCCTTTTGGTGGACGCAGACACGGGGTGGGGTGGGGCGTTTAACATTGCCCGCACGGTCAAAGAGATGACACGCGCAGGTGCGGCGGGATGCCACATTGAAGACCAAGTGGCACAAAAACGGTGTGGACACAGGCCCAATAAAGAGCTCGTTAGCACCCAAGAGATGTGCGACAGAATCCGCGCCGCCGTGGACGCAAAAACCGATGCAGACTTTGTCATCATGGCCAGAACAGACGCCCATGCCAGCGAGGGACAAAAAGCCGCACTCGAACGGGCACACGCCTACGTGGAAGCGGGAGCAGATATGATTTTTGCCGAAGCCATCCACACCCTTAAGGAGTACGAGGATTTTACCGCGGTGATTAAAGTGCCCGTACTTGCAAACATCACCGAATTTGGCGCAACGCCCATGTTTACGGTGGAAGAATTGGCCAGCGTGGGCATTCAACTGGTGCTTTACCCCCTCTCGGGATTTCGCGCCATGAACAAAGCGGCCTTGAACGTTTTTGAAGCCATCCTCAAAGAAGGCACCCAAAGTAGCCTCATTCCCACCATGCAAACGCGCAAAGAACTCTACGAAATGCTCAATTACCATGCCTATGAAGAAAAACTTGACGCCCTTTTTAGTAAAGAGGGGCAAAAAGGAGGCCGTCAATGAACGCGCAAGGGTTTAAGCCCAAAAAATCCGTAGCCCTCTCAGGCACAACGGCGGGAAATACGGCTATTTGCACCGTTGGCATCACGGGAAATGATTTGCATTACCGTGGGTATGACATCTTGGAGTTCGCGACACAAGCGGAGTTTGAAGAGATTGCCTATTTGATTGTCCATGAAAAATTACCCACCCAAGGGGAATTAGCCGCGTACAAAGCCAAGCTAAAATCTCTCAGAGGCATCCCTGAGGCGGTAAAAACTGTGCTAGAACAGTTGCCCAAAACGACCCATCCCATGGACGTGATGCGCACGGGATGTTCTGCCCTTGGGTGTGTGGAACCCGAAGACCAAAGCCACCCCAAGGCCGCCGCCCAAGAGATTGTGGATAGGCTTATGGCTTCTTTTGGTTCCATCTTGCTGTATTGGTACCATTACAGCCACCATGGCAAGAAGATTTCCCTTGAAACGGACGATGAGACCGTTGCGGAGCATTTTTTACACCTCTTGCACGGCCAAAAACCACGCCCTTCTTGGGTGCGGGCCATGCATATTTCACTTATCTTGTACGCGGAGCATGAGTTTAATGCCTCCACCTTTACCGCCCGTGTGATTGCGGGCACCAACGCCGACATGCATTCTGCCATCACAGGAGCCATCGGTGCCCTTAGAGGCCCAAAACATGGGGGTGCCAACGAGGCGGCCTTTAAGATTCAAGAACGCTACGCCTCCCCTGAGGCGGCGGAAGCGGATATTAAAGCACGCATGGAGCGCAAAGAGATTGTGATTGGGTTTGGCCATCCTGTGTACACCCTTAGCGACCCGCGCAATCTTCTCATCAAAGAGGTGGCCAAAAGTCTTGCCCATGAGAGCGGTGACACCTTGATGTACGACGTGGCAGAGCGCATCGAGACGGTCATGTGGGAAGCAAAACAGATGTTTCCTAATCTTGATTGGTTTTCCGCGGTTTCGTACCACCAGATGGGCATCCCCACGGACATGTTTACGCCGATTTTTGTCATCGCCCGCACTACAGGATGGGGCGCGCATGTCATCGAACAACGGGAAGATGGCAAAATCATCCGCCCCTCAGCCAACTACACGGGACCGCACAACCTTACCTTTGTGCCCCTAGAAAAACGATAACACCCCAAAAGGACAATAGATGAGCAGTGAATTAGGCATTTTAGAGACAAAACGGCCAGACTTTGACCCGTTATTAAGCGCGATTGCTAGGTACGCGGTGGAGGGGGAGATAAAGAGTACTGAAGCGTACGAAACGGCGCGGTATTGTTTGATGGACACCCTTGGGTGCGGGCTTTTGGCCTTAAAATACCCCCAATGTACCAAGCTTTTAGGGCCCGTGGTGCCTGGTGCAAACTTCCCAGGACTGGGCGCCAAGGTGCCAGGCACGTCGTACCAACTTGACCCAGAACGCGCCGCGTTTAATGTGGGCACGATGGTGCGATGGCTAGACTTTAACGACACGTGGCTAGCCGCAGAGTGGGGCCATCCTAGCGACAACCTTGGGGCCATTTGGGCCTTGGGCGATTATATCAGCCGCAAGAACATTAGCGAGGGAAAAGCCCCTTTACATGTAAAGGATGTGCTCACCGCTATGATAAAAGCCCATGAGATTCAAGGAGTGTTGGCCTTGGAAAATTGCTTTAACCGAGAAGGCATGGACCATGTGTTGCTCGTGCGCGTTGCGTCCACGGCCGTTGCGTGTGCGATGCTTGGGGGCGATGTGGAAACCGTCCGCAATGCCATCAGTCACGCGTGGATTGATGGAGGTGCCTTAAGAACCTACCGCCACGCGCCCAACACGGGGTCTCGTAAATCCTGGGCAGCGGGAGATGCGAGCAGCCGTGGGGTTAACCTTGCCCTTAAAGCAATGAGTGGTGAAATGGGCTACCCTTCGGCATTAAGTGCCAAAGCGTGGGGGTTTGAAGACGTGAAGATGAAGGGAAAAAAACTCACCATCCCCCAAGCCTTTGGAAGCTACGTGATGGAACACGTGTTGTTTAAAATCTCTTTTCCCGCCGAATTTCACGCCCAAACCGCGTGCGAATGCGCCGTATTGCTACACGATGAGGTGAAGCACAAGCTTGACGCCATAGAAAAAATACGCATCACTACCCAAGAATCAGGCCACCGCATCATCAACAAAGTCGGCCCGTTGGCCAACCCCGCTGACCGCGACCATTGTTTGCAATACATGGTGGCAGTGCCGCTTTTGTTTGGGACGCTCAGCGCGGATGACTACGAAGATGATGTTGCGGCTAATCCACGCATTGACGCTTTGCGCGAACGGATGGAAGTGGTGGTGGATGCAAGTTACACCAAAGACTACCTTGACCCAGACAAACGTTCTATTGCCAATGCCATCCAAGTCTTTTTTAACGACGGAATATGCACCTCAAAGGTAGAAGTCCATTATCCCATCGGCCACCGCAGACGCAGGGCGGAGGGAATACCTGTGCTCTTAGAAAAGTTCAAAGCAAACCTTGCGACCCGACTTTCTCCCAAACAGTGCGCACGCATCGAAGCGCTATGCGCTAACCAAGAACATTTAGAGCAGATGGAATTTAACGCCTTTTCAGACCTGTTTGCCCTTTAGATAAGGGCTTACATGTAAAGCAATAACCCAATAGCGCCGCACGCAAGCCCTACCCACACGGTGGCGCTATTGTTCCACTGGCTAAACCATACTTCAAGCCCAAGGGCCTTGTTTTTAGTCCCTTCTAGGTTGAGGCGCAAGGGCGAGGTGAGGGTTTTATGCCAGTAGGGGCAGGTGGTGAAGGAGGGAAGAAGGTGCAACACGTCCCCTTTGGGAATAGCAGGGTAGGCGACGCGTTCGCGCCCGTAAAATAGTAAAACCCCTAAACCAAGGGGCACCATATCCCCAAGGTGCAAGCCGCTAAACCCATAGCCTGCAACCATGAAACTTGCCACCACGCAAGCTCCAACAGCGATGTTTGGTTGGGTGGTTTTTTCATGCTTCAAACGCCCAAGGGTGACAAAAAAATGCACCACCAAGGCAGTACTAAAGGCCGCGCCCGTGAATAACACCCAGCCAAAAGCATCGCTTAGCCAAAAGCCTTCGAGTGACATCTTAATCGCCCCCTTGGCAACCGCCCCACTGCTTAGGGGTGCACCACACAACGAAAGTCCCAAAACAACCCCAAGTCCAAGGTTGATTTTTCCCACATAATGGTGCAAGGCAATCCCTGCCACAAAGAAAAGCCCCGCTTTGACAAAGGCATGGTGCAAGGCGTAAAGCACCACCGCGTGTTGAAGGGGTTCCCACACCAAAGGCGTTGCCAGTCCGATGCCCACAACCGCAGCCACCAGTCCCATTTGTGAAACACTCGAATAAGCCAAGATGGGTTTGAGTTCCTTTTGCGCTAAGCCTACAAGAACGCCACCAAACATCCCGCACATGCCCAACCCTGCGAGCCCAAACCCAAGCCACAGGTGCGCTTCTTGCCCCAAGGGCAAAAACCGTATCCACCCCAACAAGCCCGCCTTTAGCATCACCCCAGAAAGCACCGCACTTGCGGGAGCAGGAGCGATGGAATGGGCGAGAGGAAGCCATACATGTAAGCCAAAAACACCCACCTTGACCCCAAAGCCTGCAAGCAAGAAAAAAAGACCCAAGGGTGGAAGTTGGCGCATAAAAAGGGCGTCAAAGGCGTGGTCTCCCAGCGCATGAAAGGTGATGAGCATTCCTAGGAGTAAGGCCACTTCACCTAAGAGTGCCATGACCAAGTACACCTTGCCTGCTCTCAACGCTTCAAGGGTATGTTTGGCGATGATGAGCGGGTAGGCACTAAAGCTCATGAGGGCAAAAAAGAGGTAGAAACTCACCCCATCTGCGGCCAAGCACAGGCCAAGATTGCCACCCATGCTCAAAAGCCAAAAGAACCAAAACCCCCATGAGTAGGAGGATTTTAGCGCGAATAATCCGGCTAAAAACCACACTGAGCTACTTAGCAGTAAAAACACCCACGCCGTATCATCAAGCCGCAACAAGGTTCCAAAAAGCACGCTAGGAAGCCACAAACTGGTGAACCGCTCACAGGCAACTAAGACGAGCATTCCTGAGAGAGGCGCGGCAAAGGCGAGGCGGATACCAAGGGCGCGGGTGCGAGGCAGGGCTACCAAAAGCGCGTTGCACAAAGGCCAAAGTATGGGTAAAAGCAAGAGCGTGTTCATTGGTACTCGATGGTGGTGATGTGTTTGACCCACGAAAGGGCACTAAGGTCGTGGGCGGCAAAAAGCCCAAGCCCCACTACCAATACGGCTGTAATCAGGGGCGGTATGAGTAACAAAAGCCGTGTTTCTGCCCGCGGGTTAAAAGCGATGTGCGGGGTAAAGACTTCTGTGGGTTTAGCAAACCACAGCGTATAAATGATGGGCAAAAAATAGGCCGCGTTAAGCAAGGAAGAAAGTACAAGCACACCCAAGACCCAGCCAAACCCCGCCTCTAACGCCCCCAGGCCCAAGTACCATTTGCTCACAAACCCCGCCAATGGAGGAAGCCCAATCATCCCAAGGGCCGCTATACTAAAGGCGAGGGCGCTTAAGGGCATCCGTCGCCCAAGACCACCTAGTTGGCTGACCTTTTTGAGGTTGTAGGTTTCGGCAAAATTGCCCGCGCAAAAAAAGAGGGTGATTTTCATGATGCCTTGATTGACCAAGTGCACCAAGCCTCCAATGGTTCCCAAGGGCCCAAACAGTGAAACGCCTAGCAAGATATAGGACACTTGGCTCACGGTCGAATAGGCTAAGCGTTTTTTCAAATCATCTTGAAACAAGGCCATGATACTTCCAAAAAGGATGGTGGCGCAAGAGAGTACCATGAGCGGTGTGAGCAAATGCAAGGCGTAAGCAAGGGTGATGCCATACACATCGTACACCAAGCGTACTATCCCAAAGGCTCCCGCTTTTACCACCGCCACCGCGTGCAAAAGGGCAGAAACGGGTGCGGGTGCCACCATGGCCCGAGGCAACCACCCGTGCAAACCCACCAATGCGGCCTTAACCCCAAAAGCAGTCATGAAAAGGAAAAAGAGTACATAAAGTTCAAGGGTGTGGCTTTGTTCAAAGGCGTCAAGGTAGCCACCATAGGTAAAATCCATAGGGCCGGTGATGGCCTGTAGCCATACGGTTGCCACAAGGAGTAAAACGCCCCCGCCTACGGTGTAAAGCAGATAAACCTTCCCCGCTTTGATGGAATCTTCACTTTGGCGGTGGATTACCAACGGGTAGGTTGTTAGGGTGAGCAGTTCGTAAAAGATAAAAAAGGTGAACAAGTTGCCCGCCATAGCAATGCCCACCGAACTCATGACACACAAGCTAAAAAACCCAAAAAAGCGGCTACGGTTGGGCGCATTTTCAAGGTAACCAATGGCATACACGGTGGTGAGTAACCACAAAAGAGCCGAGAGGGAACCAAAAAGGAGGGAGAGGGCATCGGCATTTAAAACAAAGGAAACGCCCTGTACCAAAGGGGCTTCGAAGCGAAACACTTCGCCCACAAGCACCCCTTGAATCATAACACCCACAAGGAGCAGCTTTAAAAGTGCGCCACCAAGGTTTAAGACGGTGCGGGTTTTGTACGCTTCTTCGTTGAGTAAAAAAATGGTTACGCCAACGCCCAAGGAGACAAAAACCAAGAGGAGGGGCAAGTAGGTATTAACCATGGGCGTATTCCAGTAAATGGGAAGTGAAAAACCCCAGCACCAAAGCACTCAAAGAAAGAGCGAGGGCAGGGAGGCTTAGCGCTAGGGGTGGGGTTTTGGGTAAAACAGCGTGCTCGGGTTTAGTAAAAAAGACAGACATCACCCGAAACATGTATGCCGCGCTTAAGATGCTCCCCACGATAAATACCCCCGCGACGATGAATTCTTGGTGCCTAAAGGCGCTCAAAAGTAAAAGCCACTTTCCAAAAAAGCCTAAAGAAGGGGGCAATCCCATGATGCTCACCGCCGCAATCCCAAAACTAAAAACACTCAACGGCGCGTACGTACTTGCACCTTGCAAGGCGACCAAGTCGTCTTTTTTGTGCACATACACCAAAGTACCCGCGGCCAAAAACATCCCCGCTTTGGCTAAACCGTGGGCGAGGGCAAGGAGAAGAATCCCCTCGCGCGGGATAAGTGAATCGTCAAATTTGACCAATCCAAAGACCAAAAACAAATACCCCACCTGTGCTAGGGTAGAGTAGGCGATGATGCGTTTGAGTTTGGTTTGAAGCAAGGCCAACACCGAAGCGTACAGCACACCAACCCCACCCAAAATCCCCAGGGCGTGGCCAAGCACGTCATTGCCAAGACCCCCATCAAACCACAAGCGGTAGAGTAAGAAAAAAGAACCCTTGATGACAAGACCTGAGAGCAAGGCAGAGACTGGAGAGGTAGCATTAGCGTGGGCTTTGGGAAGCCAAAAATGCAAAGGAAACAAGGCGGTTTTAAGCATAAGCCCTACCACCATAAACCCAAAGGCAATGTGCGAGGTGGGGCTAGAAGCGGCGACTTCGCTAAGCAAACGCAAAGAGAGCACCCCGTATTCTCCATACAAAAGGGCCACGCCCAAAAGGTAGGCGCCAGAGCCCAAAAGGGTGGCAAAAAGGTAGGTCAACGAGGCACTTAAGGCTTCTTTGGTAGGGCGAAGCGCACTCAGGCCAATGGCGCTAAGGCCGACAATCTCCAAGGCCACATAGAGGTTAAACACATCATCACTCACAAACAAAAGGGTTAAACCTAAGCTTAGAAAAAAAGAGAGAACAAAAAACCGCACCCGTTCTTTGTGGTTTTCCTTGTACGCCGTGTTTGCGTAAATCCCAACTCCCAGTAAAACAAGGCTAGAGAGCAAACAAAACAAGAGCGAAAGGGGCGTGAGCCACAGTTCAATGCCTAAGGGCGCCCCCCACTCTCCTAGGGCGATGGAGTGAGGCAGTGGGGTAAAAAAAGCAACATACCCCACAAGGAGGACTTGGAGGCTTAGCCCCATGATTGCAAGTACATTGGCGCGTTTGTGCCATACAAAAACCAACAAGGCAAAGCACAAAGGCAACACCACCAGACTCATTCGTTTTCCTTCGCGTGATGGGCCCGCACAAGGGCTAAGCCTAGGGCGGTAGCGCCAAGGGCGACCACGATGCCTGTTAAAACCATGGCACTTGCTACAGGGTCGCTTCCTCCACCGCTTAGGGTGATGAGCAGTAAAAAGATACCGCTAAAAAAAAGGTTTAAAGAGAGGATTTTTTTAACAGGTTCTTCTTGAAACAAGGTGCCCGCTAGCCCGAGGCAAACGAGAAAAACCCCACACAGTGCATAAAAAAGCACTACCATCGCTTGCTCCTACTAGGCTCATTGCCCACAAAAAAGCCCGCTAAAAGAATTCCAAGTGTGAAGGTTAAGAAAAATTCTATCGCCAAGATAACGCCTCCTGCAAGAGCGCCTCTATAGGTAAAAAATGCCCCCCAACTCATCGAGACCATGCCTGCGAAAAGAAAAAAGGCAAGCCCAAAAACAGCCCCCACGCGCACGTAAAAAGGGGAGGCTTTTTGGGCGAGTTTGTAGCCACTGAGGCGGTAGAAGATGATGAGAGTGGCAAGTAAGGTGGCCGCTTGAAACGCTCCACCCGAATCCACCCCGCCGATGAGCCACAAGTACGTCATTCCCACTAAAAAAAAGGGCGTGAGGGCGCGCACCAAAAACTTTGGCATCCCGCCTGGCCTAAAAAAGATAGCGTGCTTAGCGGTGGGAGCAAGGCCCAAAAAGGCTAAAAAAGCCACCAGTAACACGGTGACTTCCAGCAGGGTATCAAAGGCACGAAAGTTTAAAAGCACGGCCGTGACAGGGTGGGAAACCCCGCTTACATGTAAGGCTTCTTGCACGTAAGTGGGCCTTACATGTAAGGTATCTTGTAATGTCCAAAGGGCAAACCCTAGGGCACTCCCAAGGAGGAGTAAAAAAACTAAGGCGATGGCTCTCATCGGGAGTCTTTGGGCTTGTGGCGCAGGTGGGCGAGGGCATCAAGGAGCAACGCCCCGCTAATCCCAGACCCAATCGCTGCTTCTGCTAAGGCCACATCAAAGGCACCTAGGCGACCCCAGATGAGAGAGAGGATGATGCCAAAAAGGATGAAAAGCAAAATCGCATTGAAGGTGTCGTGTATGAGCACAAGGCGCAACGCACACGAAAGCAAGGCAAGCCCTAAAAGCACATCAATCAGCATCAACCACCTCCTCTTTGCGCTTGGAACTGGCGATGATGTACGCTAGCGAAGCACTTGAAATGAGGGTGAGTACCCAAATCGCCCCGATCTTAAGGGCAAGGCTTAGGGTGGGTGCATCAAGCATGAGGCCTAGGGCAATGCATCCTAAGCCCATGTTATCAACCTTGGCAAGGGCGTGAAGCTTAGAGTAAAGGTCAGGAAAGCGGATGAGCCCGATTGTCCCGATGGTGATAAAAAGGGTTCCAAGCCCTACTAGTACCACAGAAAGCATCAGTGTGCTCTCCACGTGCGTTTTGAAAACACGACACCAGCGACGGCGGAAAGCAAGGCAAAGATGAGGCCAATATCTAAAAATGCACTCTCTTGGCCCAGGGCATAAAGCATCAAAAGAATACAAATGCCCGTTGTGGTGAGCAATAAAGAGGTGAGTAACTTGTCTCCCTCGCTAGAAGCGCGCAACACAAACCAAAAGGCAACGATGATGTTTGCCAACAAGATAAGCACCACGGCAAAGTACATTAAAACGCCTTGTGTACAGGGTAAAAAAGGGCTTCGAGCTTGTGATGCGTGCGTGCAATCAAGGCTTCATCAAACAAAGAGCGGTCTACAATGTGCAAGGTTAAAGACTTGGGGCGAATCTCGACACTGAGCGTGCCTGGCATGAGGCTAAAGATATTTGCAGTGATGGCATTGGTGGCGGGATTTCCATGCAAAGGCAGGGTGTGGTAATGGGGCGAAAGAGCAATATGGCGCTTTAGCGCAAGTTTGGCCACCCCAAGGGCTCCCACAAAAGAGTGGTACAAAAAGAAAGGGATAAAACGCACAACATTTTTCAAGTGGACATGGTGGGTAGCGTTGCGGGAGATGACATGGTAAACAAGGCTCAACCCTAGGGCACTCAGAAGAAGTGACACAAGCCCAAGGCGCCCTTCGCCCAGTGCATACAAGGTGCCTAAAAACAACACAAAACGTACGATAAAGGAAAAGGAAAAAAACACAAGTTGCATGGGAAGCCTTTACATGTAACGCTTAAAGATTGTATCAAATCTACAGTAAAAGCGAACTTTGCTTGCATTTGAAGGGGCGAGTGAGTAAAATAACGGCACGCGGAACAAGGAGAAATATCATGGAAAAATCAGCAAACCTCACCCCCAAGGGGATGGCGCGGTATAAAAAACTTTTAGACGCAGCAGGCGAAGTTTTTTTGGAAGAGGGATTTGAAAAAGCGGGCATGAATCGCATCATTCAGCGCTCAGGCGGTTCTCTTTCAACGGTCTATAAGATTTTTGGCAACAAAGAGGGGCTTTTTGGTGCCATGCTTGAGTATAAAATGGAACTTATTTTTGAAGGCATAGAACAAAAAGTCGCCCAACACGAAGAGGGGCTACAGGGATTTCTCATGGCTGTTGGGGGAGTATTTTTAGACTTAGTGAGCACAGAAGATGCGGTCTTGTTTCACCGGCTTATTATTAGCGAAGGGTACCGCGACAATGCAAAGCTTGGAAAATTGTTTGTAGACCGCGCAGGAGATAAGATTGCCCGCTTGATTGCTTCACGTCTTGATGTCGCCAAAGAACAAGGAAAAATCCACGTCGAAGACACACTGCTTGCAAGCCACCAGTTTCTTCATGCCCTCAAAGACCCCTTTTTATTTCGTCGGGTTTTGGGTATCTCCATTGATGTCTCACCCGAGGCTAAAATACGCGCACTAACCCAGTTGGTAAAGATTTTTTGTACGGGACTTTAGACGGTTGACATATTAAAAACATCGGGGTATAATCGCCGCCATCTTGATGTAATCAAGATTACATAGCAAGGAAATAAATCATGAGAAATAAGATCACACAAGGGATTTGCAGCGCAGCGCTGTTGGTTTTTTTAACAGGGTGTTTAGGGGAAGACGCTACCCAAGCGGCCGCACCTGCTAGACCGGCTCTTGCCGTCAAGACGCTAACCGTTGCGCCTGTAGACGTGCCTTTAAGTTATGAATACCCTGCCAAGGTTCGCAGCATTCAGCAAGTGGACGTGGTGGCAAGGGTGTCAGGTATCCTTGAAGCAAAGCACTTCAAGGAAGGGCAGTTGGTTCAAAAGGGTGATTTGTTGTATGAAATCGACCCTGCAAAATACCAAGCCACGTACAATCAAGCCGTTGCTTCTTTGGGTGTAGAAGAAGCCGCGTTCAAAGCCGCGTTGCGCGACTGGGAACGTACCGATGCACTCTATAGTGCCAATGCTATTAGCCAACAAGCGTACGACAACGCGCTCAAAGCTTACGAAACAGCCAAGGCTTCGGTTGCTGCGGCTAAGGCAACGCGCGATCTTGCTAAGATTGACCTCGAATACACCAAGATTTATGCGCCAAGTTCGGGCATGATAGGCCTTGCTTCCTTGGATGAGGGAAGTTATATTGCCTCTTCAAGTACTCCTCTTGTGACCATCACCCAAATCAATCCCGTTTATGTTGAATTCTCTTTGCCTGATCGCGATTTTTTAAAGCACAAAGAAGAGTTTAAAGAGGCCAGTGTGCGTTTGTTAGTGGGAGGAGAAGTACTGGAAAATGTGGGGGAGATTAGCTTTATAGACGCAAACATTAACCCCCTAACCTCCACAGTGCAAACCCGAGCCCTTTTTAAAAATGCGGACAATGCCCTAATGCCAGGCCTGTTTGCGCGCATTCGTCTGGAAGGATTGGTGGCGCAAAATGGCATCACGATTCCTCAAAGTGCGTTGATGCAAGATGCGGGTGGTTCCTATGTGTACGTGCACCAAGAGGGCAAGGTTCAAAAAGTCTCTGTGGTGATTGAACAACCCCGCGAGGGCATGTTTATCATCCAATCAGGCCTCAACGGTGGCGAAGAATTGATTTTGAATAACCTTACCAAGCTTCGGCCCAACGCCCCTGTGCGTGTTGAAAATCCATAAGGGTCTGGTATGTTTTCTAAATTTTTTATTAACCGACCTATCTTTGCCACGGTTCTTTCGATTATTGTGGTTATTGCAGGGTTGATGTCTATGCGTATTTTACCGGTGGAGGAGTACCCTGAGGTAGTTCCCCCGCAAGTGAGCGTGAGTGCAACCTACTCGGGTGCTAACGCCGAAACCATTGCCAAAACCGTAGCGGCACAACTTGAGCAAGAGATTAACGGGGTAGAGGACATGATTTACATGACTTCTACTGCTTCTTCAAGCGGACAAATGAGCCTTAATGTCTATTTTGAGATTGGCATCGACGCCGACCAAGCGACCATTAACGTCAATAACCGCGTTCAAGCAGCCCTCTCTTCCTTGCCCTCCGAGGTACAAAACCTTGGGGTTACCGTGCGCAAACGTTCTTCAACCATTTTAAAGGTTGTTGCTATTTTGGCAGAAGATGAAGCTTTTGATACCGTCACCATGGCGAATTACGCGTTGGTGAACGTTATTGATGAGCTTAAGCGCGTTAAGGGCGTGGGGGATGCTTCCTTTTTTGGTACGCAGGATTATTCCATGCGTATTTGGATGCAACCTGACAAACTCTCCCAATTTGACCTCACTCCCTCAGATGTGATTGCGGCTATCAGGGAGCAAAACGACCAATATGCCGCAGGTAGGTTTAACCAATCCCCTCTTGCGGGCAAAGAAGCCTTTACCTACACCATTTCAACACAAGGGCGTTTTGATGACCCCGCAGGGTTTGGTAGCATTATTATTCGCACCAACAGCGATGGTTCATCGTTGCTCCTTCGTGATATTGCCCGTATTGAACTTGGGCCAGAGTCTTATGATGTAAGTTCTACGCTCAATGGACAGCCTATGGTGCCTATTGGCCTTTACTTGCAATCGGGTGCGAATGCCCTTGAAACGGCCAAACTTGTGGACGCGGCCATGGAGAGAATTTCCCAAAATTTCCCTGACCAAATGACGTACGTGGTGCCTTATGACACCACAAAGTTTGTGGAGATTTCGGTTCAAGAGGTCATTATGACCTTCTTGGAAGCCTTGGCGTTGGTGGTTGCTATTGTCTACCTCTTTTTGGGCAATATTCGTGCGACGATTATTCCTGTTTTAGCCATTCCTGTTTCGATTATCGGGGCTTTTGCAGGCATGTATATGCTCGGATTTTCCATCAACTTGCTCACCCTTTTTGGACTCGTACTTGCCATTGGGATTGTTGTGGACGATGCGATTATCGTCATTGAAAATGTGGAGCGGATTTTACATACCCATCCAGAGATTAGCGTTAAAGATGCTACCATCCAAGCGATGCAAGAAATCACAGGGCCGTTGGTTGCCATTGTTTTGGTGCTTAGTGCCGTGTTTACACCTGTTGCCTTTATGGGTGGGTTTACGGGGCAGATGTACCAACAGTTTGCCGTGACCATTGTTATCTCGGTTATTATTTCAGGTATGGTGGCATTGACTCTTACCCCTGCGTTGTGTGCTATCTTTTTGAAGCGAGACCAACCTAAACCTTTTTGGTTTGTCCGAAAGTTTAATGAATTTTTTAATCTCTCTACCCGTTGGTTTACGGGCGGTGTAGGTTGGGTAATCCGCCATGGTCTTATCAGCCTTGTGATTATTGCCGCACTGATGGGAACGATGTACCACCTTTTTACAAAGGTGCCCACAGGACTTGTACCCATGGAAGATAAGGGCTTTTTGTTGGCCATTACCGCCTTGTCGCCCGCTTCGGCCCTAAACCGCACAGAAGCCGTGCGCGATGAGATTTCTAACATAGCTGCGGGTAACGAGAGCATTCAATACGCCATCTCGATTGCCGGGTTTGATATTTTAAGTGGCACCGCCAAAACCAGTGCGGCAACAACGTTTATTAGCCTTAAAGATTGGTCAGAACGTCCCTTGGCCCATCAATCCTCAAGTGCGGTTAGTGGTCAGCTCAACAAAGAGATGAGTCAGATTCCTGATGCTATCAACTTTGCGCTTAGCCCTCCGCCTATCAACGGATTGAGCCTTGGTGGCGGGTTTGAGATGTATATCCAAGACCGCACGGGTGCGTCGCTAAAAGCATTGAGCGATATCGCACAAGAGGTTGCCGCCAAAGCGAACCAGCGCCCAGAGTTGCAACAAGTGCGCACAACCCTTGACGTTTCGGTGCCCCAATACCACATCGACCTTGACCGCCAAAAAGCCAAAGCCCTTGGGGTGAGCATCAGTGATGTTTATGCGGCATTGCAAGCGACCTTTGGAGCCTATTATGTGAACGATTTTAACCTTTTTGGACGCACCTATAAAGTCAACCTTCAATCTGAGTCTTCGTACCGTGAGAGCCCAGAAGATTTGTCCAATGTCTTTGTGCGCTCTTCGGCGAGTGAACTGATTCCTCTTAGTGCGCTTGTGCGTTATGAGCGTATTATTGGTCCAGACGTGGTGGAGCGCTTTAACGCTTTCCCTGCGGCGAAGATGATGGGTGACCCTGCTCCTGGCTATACCTCAGGGGATGCCTTGCGCGTCATCGAAGAAGTGGCCAAAGAAGTGCTTCCTGCGGGTTATACGATAGGATGGATTGGGACATCGTACCAAGAAAAAGAGATGGAGGGCACAGGTTCCCTCGCCTTTTTATTTGGCGGTGTGTTTATCTTTTTAATCTTGGCGGCCCAGTATGAGCGTTGGCTCATGCCTTTAGCGGTAGTCAGTTCCGTGCCCTTTGCGGTTCTTGGGGCCATCGCGGCAGTGTATATTCGCGGTTTGGATAACGACATTTACTTCCAGATTGGTTTGTTGGTGCTCATGGGGCTTTCGGCTAAAAATGCTATCTTGATTGTGGAATTTGCCATGCAGTCCCAAGAAAAAGGTAAAAGCATTTACGAGGCAACCTTGGAAGCGGCAAAACTGCGCTTTAGACCTATTGTCATGACTTCGTTAGCCTTTACTATTGGGGTTGTGCCTTTGGCTATTAGTTCGGGTGCAGGTGCGGCAAGCCGCCATGCGATTGGAACGGGGGTGATTGGTGGGATGATTTTAGCAACCACGGTAGCCCTTTTCTTTATCCCACTTTTTTACAGTTGGCTAGCTACTCTTAACCAACGCTTTACAACATCAAAAGGAAAAAGCCATGACAACGCGTAGTCTGCTGTGGGGGGCATTAACGCTTGTGTTTTTAAGCGGATGTGCCTCATTGAGTGAGCCTGTTCCTTCCCATGTTGCCATCCCCTCAGGCACGCAAGGTAACGTGGAAACCCAATGGTGGAAAGCTTATGGCAATGAAGAGCTCAATGCCCTCGTGGAACAAGCTCTTGTGTACAACCAAGACTTGCAAACGGCCGCAGCCAATGTGGCCCTTGCCAGTGCGCAAGTGAGTGCGGCGGAAGCGGAGCGTTACCCAAGTTTAAATGCCAATGCTTCGGCAGCACGCCAACAAACCAGCGGCCAAACGGCGGCCAAAACACCTCAAACGCGGGCCAATGCCTATGCCCTCAGTGCGGTGCTAAGTTATGAACTAGACCTTTGGGGAAAACTTAAAATGGCCAACCGTTCTGCGGCCCAATCTTTGCTCTCTTCTAAGGCGAGTCAAGATGCGGTGCGCTTGGGGTTGATAGCCTCGGTGGTGGACAGTTATTTTGGAGCGGTCGCGCTAAACGAGCAACGTCAAATTGCTAAAAAAGCGCTGATGCTTCGCCAAGAAACCCTAGAAATCATGCAAAAAAAAGCAAGCTACGGGATTGCTTCAGAGTATGAAGTGTTGTCCAATGAAGCGTTGGTTACCCAAGCCAAATCCACACTACAGAGTATTGAGAGCGACCTTATTCGCCAAAAAAGCGCCTTACATGTACTCCTAGGAACCGCCCCAACGCGCCTGTTTGAAGAGCGTTTTGAGGTGGCGGAGACACGGCTTCCTGAGGCGATTGTTGTGCCTGAGGGATTGCCCTCTTCGTTGCTAGAACAGCGCCCAGATATTCAAGCGGCTCTTTACGCGCTTAAGGCGTCTAATGCGGACATTCACGTAGCCAAAGCCGCTTATTTTCCTTCCATCAGCCTCTCGGGTGCTTTGGGGTACGAGAGTGCGGCCCTTGGCAACTTGGTGCGCTCTTCTGCGAACACATGGAGCCTTGGGGGTTCCTTGGTCGCGCCCTTGTTTGATTTTGGTCGAATAGACGCGCAAGTGCGCCAAAGCGAAGCACTCCAAGAGATTGCCCGCATTGGGTACGAGCAAAGTGTGTACAAAGCCTTTAGTGAAGTGCATGAAGCCCTTAGCGTGCGCCAAAGCCTTGCCGCGTCTAAGACACATTTTCAAACCCAAGAGCACATTCAAGAGCGCTTAATGGCCCTTTCTACCTTGCGTTATGAAAGGGGTGTGGAAGATTACCTTAGTGTGTTAGATGCGACCCGTACCCTTTTGGACGTACAGCTAAGTGTCGTGCAAGCGCAACAAGCGGTGCTAAGCGGTGACATTTCCCTTATCAAAGCCCTAGGCGGCGGATGGAAACTAGAAGAAACCTTAAATTAAGCAATAATTAAGTATCATCACCCCTTTTTTTTTCTTACATGTAAAGGGGAGTTATGCTGTTTTTATCTACAAAAAAAGAGTGGCTAGGGAATATCAAAGGGGACACATTAGCGGGCCTGGTGGTGGCCCTTGCGCTTATTCCCGAAGCCATTGCTTTTTCGATTATCGCGGGGGTTGATCCTAAAATTGGCCTGTACGCTTCCTTTTGTATCGCTGTGGTAACGGCCATTGCGGGCGGACGTCCGGGGATGATTTCTGCGGCTACAGGCGCGATGGCCTTGTTGATGGTGACCTTGGTGCGCGATTATGGCCTTGAATATCTCTTGGCGGCCACGGTGCTCACGGGTGTGTTGCAACTAGTAGCGGGCTATTTTAAACTGGGCCAACTCATGAGCTTTGTGCCCCGTGCCGTGGTCATTGGCTTTGTCAATGCCTTGGCGATTCTCATCTTCCTCGCCCAACTTCCCGAACTAACCAACGTCACGTGGCACGTGTACGCGCTCACCCTTGCGGGCCTTGGCATCATTTACCTCTTTCCTTACGTGCCAACAATCGGCAAGCTTATTCCTTCGCCTTTAGTGACCATCCTTGTGTTAAGTGGCGTGGTGATTGTCCTTGGGCTTGATGTGCGTACCGTGGGCGACATGGGTGCGTTGCCTGACACCTTGCCAGTGTTTTTGATTCCCCAGATTCCTTTGAACGGTGAAACCTTGGCTATCATCTTTCCTTATGCCCTCTCCCTTGCAGTGGTGGGCTTGTTAGAATCCCTCATGACTGCGACCATTGTGGATGATTTGACCGATACCAAGAGCGACAAAAACCGCGAATGCAAAGCCCAAGGCCTTGCTAACGTGGCCACAGGTTTTATGGGCGGCATGGCAGGGTGTGCGATGATTGGACAGTCGGTTATCAATGTCAAATCAGGCGGACGCGGACGGCTTTCGACCTTTTTGGCAGGCGTATTTTTGCTCATCATGGTGGTCTTTTTAAGCGAGTATGTTTCGCTCATTCCTATGGCGGCGTTAGTGGCGGTGATGATTATGGTCTCCATTGGTACCTTTGATTGGGGGTCTATTAAACAGCTTAAAACCCTCCCTGTTTCTACCTCTATCGTCATGGTTTCAACGGTGGTTGTGGTGGTGTGGACACATAACCTTGCCTATGGGGTGTTGGTGGGTGTTTTGTTGGCCGCGCTCTTTTTTGCCAACAAAATCAGCCATTTTATGTACGTGGAGCAGGCTTTTGATGCGGAGACCAACACCCGCACGTACACGGTGGTGGGCCAAGTCTTTTTTAATTCTGCGGATAAATTTTATGCCACCTTTGATTTTAAAGAAGTGGTCGACACGGTCATCATCGACCTTTCACGCGCCCATTTTTGGGACATTTCAGCAGTGTATGCGCTTGATAAGGCGGTCATTAAGTTTCGCCGTGAGGGGGCAAGAGTAGAATTGATTGGCCAAAACGATGCCACGCGCACCATCATCGACCGTTTTGGGGTGCACGATAAGCCCGAAGAAATCCAAAAAATCATGGGAGGCCACTAATGCCATTAACGTTTAAACAAACCATTTTAGCCTGCGTGGATGGTTCAACCTACAGCCAAGCCGTGCGGGATTTTGGCGTGCTGTTTGCTAAAACAACCCAAACCCCCTTAACCTTGTTTAACACTATCGAAAACCCAAAAACAGGGGAAAATGCAGACTTATCGGGCAACATCACCCTTGGCGGGCGCGATGAACTTTTGGACGCGCTTGTAGAAGAAGAGCGGGCAAAAAGCAAGGTGCTTATTGACTCAGGAAGAGAAATGCTTGAGCGGCTTAAAGAGGGCATTGAAGAGGGTGTTGAGGTGGCTTTGTTGCAACGCCACGGAAGCCTTTATGAAAACGTCCAAGACCTAGAAGCCCAAACACGGATGCTTATTTTAGGCCTAAGCGGCCAAGACCACGAGGGGCAAGAACGCGTCGTGGGCGAGCAAGTGGAAGAGGTGATTCGCTCTTTACATGTACCCATTTTGCTCGTCAATGCGCCCTTTAAAGAGCCGCGTAAAGTGATGATTGCTTATGATGGCTCACGCAGTGCTAAAAAAGCCCTTGAAACCGTCGCGCAAAACCCGTTGCTCAAAGCCGTAGAACGGCACATTGTGTGCGTGGAAAGCAGTATTAAAAAAGCCCAAGAGACCCTAGAGAGCGCCAAGCCTTTAATGGCGGGTGTCGAAGGGAAGGTGCACTTTGTGGCACTTGAGGGCGAAGCGGTGGAGAGTTTGCTGGGGTATCAGGCCAAAGAAGGCATGGAGCTCATCGCCATGGGCGCCTTTAGTCATAACCGTTTGCGCGATAAATTGTTTGGTAGTTTCACCGCCAAGATAATTGCAAGGGCGGGTGTGTCCTTACTGCTTTTGCGTTAGAGTAAATGGCCCATCTGTTCTTGTTTGACCTTCAAATAGCCCTTGTTGTGGGGGTTGGAGAGGATGATGATGGGCAAGCGCTTGGTGATGGTGATGTTTTTTAGCCCTTGAAGTTTTTTAGGGTTGTTGGTGAGCAGTTGAATGGCTGTGATGTTAAAGTGTTTTAGGATGGTTTCTACCACTTCGTAGGTGCGCTCATCCGCCTCAAAACCCAGTTGGTGGTTGGCTTCTACGGTGTCAAACCCTTTGTCTTGGAGGGCGTAGGCGTTGACCTTGTTCAAAAGGCCGATGTTGCGCCCTTCTTGGCGCAGGTAAATCACCATCCCTCCTTCTTTTTCAATGCGTGCCAACGAGGCTTCAAGTTGGTCGCGGCAATCGCATTTTAAACTCCCAATGGCATCTCCCGTGAGGCATTCGCTGTGAATGCGTACGACGGGCGTATCACTCAACGGCTCTTTAAAAATGACAAGATGTTCCTTGGGGCCTTCCTTGAAGGTTTGGATTTTAAAGGTGCCAAAACGCGAGGGGAGATTGGCGATTTCGGAAATCTCAATATTCATCTTTTATTAACTCCCTGTGTGCTAAACTATAGCTTTTTTTACGGCGATGCACCTTCGTAAAGCCCGAAAGAATAGGGCGCTCTTGGTATTTTGAACGTTCGTTAAAGGGCACATCCAACGTGCAACCGTGTTGCAAATGGCGCATTGTATCAAACCAAAGGAAAGAGTATGTTTAAGAGATTTAGGCGCTTACGCCTCCACCCCACCTCCCGTGCGATGGTGCAAGAAACAAGGTTAAGTTGTGACGATTTAATCTACCCGCTTTTTGTTCGCGAAGGCGAGGGCGTTAAAACCGAAGTGGCTTCCATGCCCGGCGTGTTTCAGATGAGCCTAGACGTGGTGCTAGAAGAGTGCAAGGGGCTTGAAGCCCTTGGCATTAAAAGCATTATGCTCTTTGGGATTCCTGAGACAAAAGACAGTATCGGGAGCGACGCACTGTGTGAGCATGGCATCATGGCCAAAGCGGTGCGCGCCATCAAAGCGGCGTGTCCCTCACTTTTTGTCATCACCGATTTGTGCTTTTGCGAATACACCGACCACGGGCATTGCGGCATCTTGGACGTTAAGCGCGAGAGCGTGGACAACGATGCAACCTTGGAGATTTTAGCCCAACAAGCCCTCATCCATGCCCGTGCAGGCGTGGACATGTTGGCTCCTAGTGGGATGATGGATGGCATGATTGCGGTACTGCGCGACGCCCTTGATGGGGCAGGGTTTGAAAACTTACCGCTCATGAGTTACTCGACCAAATTTGCCAGTGCCTATTACGGGCCGTTTCGCGACGTGGCCGAGTCTGCACCGAGTTTTGGCGACCGTCGCAGCTACCAGATGGACCCTGCGAACCGCCGTGAAGCAGTGGCCGAGTCGGTGGAAGATGAGCTACAAGGGGCAGATGTGCTCATGGTCAAGCCCGCACTAGCGTACCTTGACATCATTCGCGAAGTGAAAAACGCCACGTCATTGCCCTTGTGCGTGTATAATGTCAGTGGCGAATACGCCATGCTCAAAGCCGCGGCCAAAGCAGGGGTCATCGACTACAACCGTGTGATGATGGAAACCATGCTTGGTTTTAAACGCGCGGGGGCCGATATGATCATCACCTACCACGCCAAAGAAGTAGCGGCCTTGTTGCGCCCATAACCTTTACATGTAAGGACAAACCATGAAACATTTTTTGACGTTAAAAGACTTTACTAAAGACGAAATTTTAGAGATGTTAACCTTGGCTGCGGAGATTAAAGCCCAAACAAAGGCGGGACACCATGAACCTTATTTGGCGGGCCAAACGTTGGGGATGATTTTTGAAAAAAGCTCCACACGCACACGCGTGAGTTTTGAAGTGGGCATCCACCAACTTGGGGGCAAGGGACTCTTTCTCTCGGCCAATGACTTGCAGCTTGGACGCGGGGAGCCCATGAAAGACACGGCGCGTGTCATCGGGCGCATGGTGGACATGGTGATGATTCGTACCTTTTCTCAAAACACCCTTGAAGAGTTTGCACGCTACTCTAATGCCCCTGTCATTAGCGGCCTTAGCGACATGTACCATCCTGTACAAATCATGGCGGATTACCTCACCATGCAAGAGTACTCTAAGGCGGAAAACCCCGTGGTAGCGTACGTGGGAGATGGCAATAATATCGTTCATTCGTGGATGATGCTCGCTTCTAAACTAGGCTTTACTTTGCGTATCGCCACGCCTAAAGGGTACGAACCCAACGCCCAAGTGACCAAAGATGCCTTAGGGTTTGCGGCGGAGAGTGGCGCGGTCATTGAGCTGATGAACGACCCTAAAAAAGCCATAGAAGGCGCGGATGTGGTGACCACAGACACGTGGGTTTCCATGGGCCAAGAAGCCGAAAAAGAGAAACGTTTGCGGGATTTTCAAGGGTTTATGGTTGATGATGCGATGATGGCGCGTGCCAAAGAGGGCGCGATGTTTTTGCACTGCTTGCCCGCGTACCGCGACTATGAGGTAAGCGAAGCGGTGTTTGAAGCCCACGCCGATGAGATTTTTGATGAGGCGGAAAACCGCTTGCATGCCCAAAAGGGCATCATGGTGTGGTTGGACCGCCAGAAAAAGGAGTAATCCATGAGTGAAACAAAGAAAAACCTTCCCTTACACGAAGCCATCGAAGCCATCGCCAAGCGCATCGGCATGGACGGTAATGGCGAAAAAACAGTATTTGAGATTGTGGAGACCGATGACCCAAACCAAAAAACCCTCAAGCTTAAAAGTGGCAGTTGGGAGGGGGCGGAGCCGTGGTTTGCCATCGATAACAAGCAAAAACTTTACACCCTTGTGTCTATCGAGTCGTTGACGCGGATGGTGGAAGGCTTGCGCCGCACCCAACAAGAAAATTTTAACCTTAAGCTTGAAAAGACCATTTGGCAGCACATCCCTGTGGATTTTCACGACGTGTGGACGGTGGCGATGGACGAGATTCGCGCCCTTGCAAGCAAGTCCAAAGACACCAAGGCCATTAACGTAGACCTCGACAGGTTGGTAGGAAATATCAAAAAACAACACCCTAGCTTGTTTGTAAACCTGAAAGATTTTATGACTTCTAACCAAGGGCGCCCATGATTGATTTTGACACCTTTACAAAGTACTCAAGACCGGGGCCGCGCTACACGAGCTACCCTACGGCACCGGAGTTTCATGAGGGCTTTACATGTAAAGATTACGAGGGTATTTTACAAGGGCAGGAACGCACGAAAAAACTCTCCTTGTATTTTCACTTGCCCTTTTGTCGCAGTGCTTGCTATTTTTGCGGCTGTAACGTGGAGTTTACGAGCAAAGAGGAGAAAAAAGAGCGCTACATTGGCTACCTTGAAAAAGAGTTGACCCTTTTAGGTGAACATTTGGACATGTCGCGTCAGGTGTTGCAACTGCACTTTGGGGGTGGTACGCCGACCTATTTTAACGCCGAGCAACTGGGGCGCATCATCGCGCTTATCCGCCGCTTTTTTCCGCATTTTGACCCTGAAGCGGAAATAAGCTGTGAGATAGACCCGCGCTTTTTGACAGGCGAACAGTTGGAGGTGTTGACGCGCAACGGATTTAACCGCGTGAGTTACGGGGTGCAGGATTTTAACGCGGTGGTGCAAAAAGAGATTCACCGCATTCAGCCTTACGAAGTGACCAAACGCGCGGTGGATTTGGCGCGGGCTGCGGGCATTACGTCGGTGAACATGGACCTCATTTACGGGCTTCCTTATCAAACCCTAGAGACCTTTAAAGAGACCCTAGAGCTAGCCTTGACCCTAAGCCCTGACCGCTTTGCTATCTTTAACTACGCCCATGTGCCGTGGATGAAAAAAACCATGCGTAAGTTTGACGAAACCACCTTGCCTCACCCCAGTGTGAAACTGGCTATCTTGCAACACACCATCGACTTTTTGCAGGGCAATGGCTACAAGATGATTGGGATGGACCACTTTGCCAAGCCCGAAGATGAGCTTTTTAAGGCCATCGAAAAGGGCGAACTGCACCGCAACTTCCAAGGCTACACTACCAAAGGTGGGGCAGATTTGGTGGGCGTGGGACTTACGAGCATCGGGGAGGGCGAGCGCCACTACGTGCAAAACTTCAAGGACATGAAAGCCTACGAAGCCGCCCTTGACGCAGGGCAATTGCCCGTGCATCGCGGACTTGTGTTGAGTGATGATGACGTGTTGCGTAAGGCGGTCATCATGGAGATGATGAGCAACTTTAAGCTCAACATCACCGCCATCGAAGCGCGTTTTGGCATTGACTTTTTTGCGTACTTTAAAGATGCCGTGGAAGCCTTGCAAGAGTTTGTGGACGCGGGACTCGTGCGTGTGGACAAAGACGCTTTACATGTAAGCCCCACGGGCACCATGCTCATTCGCAATATCTGCATGCCTTTTGATGCGTACCTTGGGAAGATTCCAGAATCCCAACGCCGCTTTAGTAAGACGGTGTAAGCATGTTTGCCTTTAATGTCACCTCAGACGCCTGTGTGAAATGCGGCAAGTGCATCCCTGTGTGTACCATCCACCAAGTCAATCCCGACGAAACCACGAGCCCTAGAGGGTTTTTGCACCTTTTGGGTGCGTACCAAAAGGGAAAACTAGAGCTTGACCGCACAGCCAAGAAGATTTTTGAGAGCTGTTTTTTGTGCACCAACTGCGTGGATGTGTGCCCCAACACTCTCAAAGTGGACATGGTCATCGAACAAGCTCGCTACGACATCGCCCAAAAATACGGCATCGCGTGGTACAAACGCTTGGCGTTTTTCTTGTTGCGTAATCGGGGCATCATGGACATCTTGGCGCGCTTTGGGTATGTGTTTCAAACGTGCGGGTTCAAACTCCACCCTGAAAAACGCTCCATGAGCTTGCGCAATTTTCCCCTTGTGAAGCTGGACCGCTTGCTCCCAAGTCTGGCGAAAAAAAGCTTTTTAAACTCCCATCCTGAAGTCATCATCAACGGTGGCAAGGGCAAAGTGGGTGTGTTTATCGGCTGTTTGGCCAACTACATGTACACGGACATCGGCAAGGCGCTACTGGAGATTTTAAAGGCGTTGGAGATTGATGTGTACCTCATCAAACAGCAAAAATGCTGTGGGGCACCTTCGTATTTTACGGGGGATTTTGCCAGTGTGGACGCCCTTGGGAAGTTTAACATTGAATACATCGAGGGTTTTAAAGAGATGCTAGACGCCATCATCATCCCCGAAGCGACCTGTAGTGCCATGATCAAAGAAGACTACGTGCACTTTTTCCACGACCAGCCTGAGTGGAAAGCCAGAGCCGAGGCCATCCGCCCGATGATTTACATGGCGACGGATTATTTGGAGAAAAAAACAAACCTCAAAGAACTGCTTGCGCGCAAGGCCAAGCGCTCCGAAGTGGTGACCTACCACGACCCTTGCCACGCCCGCAAAATGCAAGGGGTTTGGAAAGAACCCCGTGCGCTCATCGCCCAAAATTTTGTCATGCGCGAGATGAGCGACCCTAACCGTTGCTGTGGATTTGGCGGCGTGACCATGCAGCTAGAAAACTACCGCTTCGCCAAAGCCGCAGGCGAGCCCAAAGCCACCATGATAAACGCCACAGGCGCCAAGATCGTAAGCGCAGAATGCAGTGCCTGCCGCATGCAACTAGGCGACGCGCTCTACCACAGTAAGTCCGACGTGGTCTTCAAAAACCCCATCGAACTCATCGCCGCGGCGCTGAGGGAAGAGAACGTGAACTAAGCCCACGTGTTCCGTGGGTGATTTTTGATACAATAATCCAAAAAAAGGAGTTTTCATGCAAGTAGCGTATCGGTTGAGTGCTAGTGAGCTAGACAGCTCCTTTGTGGCCTCCATTAAGGCATTGTTTAAGGACAAAAACATAGAAATCGTCATTTACGACGAGGACGAAGAAGAGGAAAAGCTTGGTGCGATTTTAAAAGAAAGTGCGAAGGAGACAGCAAGTGTGAGCGAAGAAGTTTTCTTGAAAGCCTTGCATGAACGTTGAAATCCGCCATACCCTGCTCAAAGACATCAAAAAAATCCCCAAAACCGCAAAAGTAAAACTCGAAGAAACCTACCACGCCCTCAAAGCTTGCAAGGAGTTAGCGACCTTGTCCCATGTGAAAAAACTCAAAGGCCACGAGGGATTTTACCGCATCAAAATAGGCGACTACAGACTAGGTTTTTTGCTAGAAAACGACAAGATAATCTTGCTACGTTTTTTGCACCGAAAAGAGATTTATAGGTTTTTCCCGTAGGCAAAACCCTTTACATGTAAACATCGGAGGAACTATGGAGCTAGTCTATCTGTGGGTGGAAGAGTATAAAAATATCAAGAAACAAGGCTTTAACTTTTCGCCTAGGTTTACATGTAAATATGATGAAGAGAAAAATGAACTAACTATTGACAAAAAAGAGTGTGTTGATCTTTTCCCTCCCAACATCAATGTCACGGCGATTGTTGGGGAGAATGGGAGTGGAAAAAGTAGCTTATTTGAAATACTAAGCTTTTATCACTACATAGGTTATCTTGACAATAAAAGTTTTATTTTATATCTTAAAGACGCTCAATTCTGTATTATTAACGATAAGATTAAAAAAGTAGAGAACAATCAATCTTCATTAAAAAAATTTATAAATTTTAACAATAAAACCAACTTGAAAACACCTAAATTTTTTTCACCACGAGGACCATATGAATATCAAACGTGTTTATTTACAAATGACTTATCTGATTTTACAAACAAACATACCTTTAAATCTTTAAAAGAATATTCACATTTTTACAATGGAAGCAAAGTAAGAACACATTATACAAAAGAAATATCATTAGATTTAGATTTTAATTTAAAGTTTTTTGAAATATTAAAAAAAGATATTGCTTTTTTTAATTTCTTGGGAGAATCTTTTATTTTTAATAATTACTATTTTGATCTTGATGGCAATTTATTGGGATATGAGATTTTGGATAATTATAGAGTCCAAGAACTAATAGATTTTACTACAGATAATAAGCGTTTATTTGATTTCCTTGAATGTGAAAATCAACAGGATTATTTGATAAAATTTATTTTATTAATTGCACTTAATGAATGCAATCCTTTATCAAGTCAAACGACTGATACAATTCAAAAATTATTTTCTTCGCAAAATTTTTCAATAGAATATTTTGACCAAATTTTACAAAGTTGTTCATTTTCAGATAATGATTTGTCTGATATATTTACAGCAGAAAATTTAAAAATAATTTTAGAAAATTTTGAGCAAACTGATGAAAGGAAAGATTACTGGAGCACTTCCATGCATGAAATAAAAAATGATTCTTCTAGTTTAATCTATACACTAGAGAACAATCGATTAATGAGTTACCTTTCAAAAAAAGGTTATTTAGTATGTAATTTTTCATGTACGAATAAAGAACATAATTTTCTCAGTTTAAGCTCTGGCGAAAAAGAATATTTTAAACTTTTAGTAAATATGAGCTTTACAATTAAGAATATAAACAATGATAAATCAATTTTTTTAATTGATGAGCCTGATCTATCTTTACATCCGAACTGGCAAAAACAACTTTTGAATAATTTTGTAACAATATATAATAAACTACAATCAAATAATTGTATTCATTTTATATTAACTTCCCATTCCCCATTCATCCTCTCCGACCTCCCCAGAGAAAACGTTATTTTTCTAAAAAAAGGCGAGCAAGTTTATCCTGACATCCAAACCTTTGGGGCAAATATCCACACGCTACTTTCCCATGGGTTTTTTATGGAAGATGGGCTGATGGGGGAATTTGCGAAAGGCAAGATTGACGAGGTTATTCACTTTTTGAACGGAAAAGAATCGCCCGTTAAAGACACCGATGAGGTGCAAAAGTACATTTCTATCATCGGCGAACCCATCCTAAAGCGCCAACTTCAAAAGATGTTAGATAGTAAAAAACTAGATAAGCTACAAGAAATCGATGTGTTGAAAACGCAGATTGAAACCCTCAAAAACCGTTTAGACATTTTGGCAAATAAGTCATGATAAAAATTTCTGTCCAAGATTTAGAACGATTGGCCCAACACCATTACAAAGAACTAAAAGCAAAAATAAAATCTTTTCCTACATGTAGCTATTCTCTCAAAGAAGTGATAACCGCAAAACCTGAAAAACTACACAAGATTGCTTTGCAGTATAAAGACGACACTGCTTTTGACTTCATGATAAAGTTGTATGATAATTTTTGCACTAAAAAGAACGAATACGACGCCTATGATTTGGCGCAATCCCTTCAAATCAATGTCTGCCCCTACTGCAACCGCAACTACACTTTTACCATTAAAACTGACAAGGTTTCGGCGCGTCCGCAGTTTGACCATTTTTACGACAAAGCAACCTATCCCATCTTGGCGTTGTCATTTTACAATCTCATCCCAAGTTGCGCTACATGTAACACCACTATGAAAGGAAGAAAACCGTTTTCTCTAACAACCCATGCGCATCCTTATGTCGAAGGTTTTGGCGAAAAGGCGCGCTTTTCTTTACATGTAAAGAAAAGTTCATTTTGCAGAGAACTAAAAGATTTTGACATTGAACTTCAATCATGTGATGCTAAAGCCCAAAATAATATCAATGATTTTGGGCTTAAAGAATTGTACGAAAACCACAAAGATATCGTCCTAGAACTCGTCCAAAAGTCTTACATGTACAACGAAAGTTACCTCGACGAACTCATGAAAAACTACGAAGGTTCGCTTTTTAAAAACCGTGAAGATTTACTGCGTCTTGTCTTTGGTGGCTACATCGCCGAGGAAGATTTGGGCAAACGCCCCCTTTCCAAACTCACCAAAGACATCTTAGAACAACTTGACGTTATTTAACCTTTACATGTAAGCCTTTTTCATTGACAAATCCACCACATCCCAGTACAATAATCACCAAATAAAGCACTAAAAAAGGTATTTAAAATGCAACCTATTTTGTCTCGTTTTACCGCAAGCATCACAGAACTGAAAAAATCTCCCACGCAAGTTTTGGAACATGCGGGCGACGAAGTCGTGGCGATTTTGAACCACAACGTGGCAAGCGCCTACTTGGTGCCCTCCAAGACTTACGAGAAAATGATGGAAATGCTTGATGATTATCTTCTTCTGAAAGAAGCGGGAGAGAGAAGGGGTGAAGCATTTATGCCACGCAAAGTAAACCCAAGTGACCTGTAATTTAACCTTGTATCCTGCGCATGCTTAGCCCCAAATTGCCTTTTGATTTACCCTTTTAAGGTACAATCGCCCCATTTTACCAAGGAGCGATGATGGACTATTACCTATGGATTTTGGTGTTTCATATCATGTCTTTTATGTCGTGGATGGCGATGCTGTTTTACCTGCCCCGTTTGTTTGTGTACCACGTGGAGCACGGAGAGAAAAAAGAGTTTACGCAGGTGGTGGAGATTCAGGAGTTTAAGCTCTATAAGTACATCGGCTTGCCTGCGTTGTGGGCAACGGTACTGAGTGGTCTGGCTATGATAGCCCTCAACCCTTCAGTGATGACCAGCGGCGGATGGATGCACGCGAAACTCACGGTGGTGGTGGTTTTATTGGCGTACTCTTTTTCTTTGGAACACTACCGCAAGCAACTTGCCAAAGGCACGTGTACCAAAAGCGGTAAGTTTTTTCGCGCGTACAATGAAGTCCCCACAGCCCTTTCCATCCTCATCGTCGCTTATGTTGTCCTCAAAAGCGTTTCGTTGGTTTTCACGCTCGTCACGCTTGGAGTATTTGGCCTCATCATTTACCTCATTTTAAACGCCAAGGATAAAAAGTAGCCTTACCATGTAAAGGCTACGGTGTGGCGCTTTTTCTAACACTGTTTTAACACTTCTTTTGTATGCTACCTTAAATTTTTCACAAAAAGGCAGACAAATGAAACGTTTTTTGGTTTGGACGGTACTGGCGTTGTGCTTCACCCTTGGGGTGAGCGCTATGGAGTTTAATAAACAAGCGACCAACAACGCCCCGCAACTCATCCAAGAGGGCGCAAACAAAGAGTGGTGTCCCATCTGTGGCATGAAACTCCCCATGTTTTACAAGACCAATCACGCCGTCAAACTCACCGATGGCACCAAAAAACAGTACTGCTCCATGCGCTGTTTGGCGGTAGATATGCCAGCTATCAAAGAGCGTTTAGGGCAAATACTTGTGGTGGCGGTGGACACAGACGTGCTTATTGATGTGCACGAAGCCTTTTATGTGGTCGGCTCCAAGGCTCCGGGCACCATGACCATGGTGAGCAAGTATGGCTTTAGCACCGAGGCGGCGGCAAAAGCGTTTCAAGCCCAGTATGGCGGGGAATTAACGAACTTTGAAAAAGCCTTTGCCCGTGCCCTTGAGGATTTGGAAAAAGACCTTGCCATGACCGACAATCGCAAGAAAAACATGGTTTATCCTAAAGGCAAAAAGGTTTATGAGGTTAAATGTCAAGAGATTGACCCCATGCATTACAACACCATCAGTGAGCTCAAAGCCGACATCGTAGGCAAAGGGTTGTGCCAAAACCTCGACGGTGAAGCGGACTTGCAGCCTGTGGCGTTGTATTTGTGGGAGGTAAAGCGGTTTGAACATACCCATGTGGCGCAGATTGATGTGCCTCAAAACGCCAAGTGCCCTGTGTGCGGGATGTTTGTCGCCAAGTACCCCAAATGGGCCGCCATGCTCAAAGACGAGGCGCATACCCACTATTTTGATGGGGTAAAAGACATGATGAAGTTTATCTTTGACCCTCAAAAATACGCCCATGAACCCATGCAAAACCCCGCCATCAAAGTCACCGACTACTACACTCTCGAAGCCCTCGATGGCCGCGAAGCCTTTTACGTAGTGGGCAGTACCATGTACGGCCCCATGGGGCATGAGCTCATTCCTTTTCGCACCAAAACCCAAGCCGAAGGGTTTTTAAAAGACCACCGTGGCAAGCAAGTAGTGCGGTTTGAAGAGATTACGTTGGCGTTGGTACAAAGCCTAGACTAAGCGTTCTCTAGGGGAGCGGGCTTGGCGAGGTGAAACCCTTGCAAGTAGTCCACTCCCAACGCTTGCGCTTGGCGTAAAATGGCTTCGTTGTGAATGTACTCGGCGATGGTTTTTGCGCCGAGTTCTTGGGCCATGTTGACGATGTTTCTCACGACCGTGCGCGACTGGGAAGAGGTGTCAAGGTGTTTGATGAGCGAACCATCAATCTTAATGTATTCGGGTTTGAGCGCCAAGACATGGTGCATGCTAGAAAACCCACTGCCAAAATCGTCAATCGCGAGCTTGCAGCCTTTGGCGCGAATCTTTTTTGCAAAGGATTCTACCACGTCAAAATCTTCGATAAAATCACTCTCCACGATTTCAAAAATAATATGTTTTGGTGCCATATGGGCGTCGATATAGCCAAAAAGTTCCGCCACAAAAGGTTCATCCGCGATGTCTTCATAACTAAGGTTGATGCTAAAATCCACCGCTTTGGAAGAGAAAAAAGCAAAAGATTTTTGGACCATTTGTTGCATGAGTGCGCGGTAGAGTTTGACCTTTTTGGAGGTTTCAAGGAAGGGCAAAATGGAATGCACTTCCTTGTTTAAAGGGTCGATGAGGCGCATGAGGCACTCATTTTTTTCGGGCAAAAGGGTTTGGCTGTTGAAGATGGGTTGGGCGTAGGGGGTGATGGTGGAAGCTTTGATGGATTTGCGCAAAAATACCACTTCATGGATGAGCTTGGACTGCTCTTCTTCTTGGTAGCTGATAGTGAGCACGTCAAGGTTGATGTCGATGATTTTATCCACAGCGCTTAGGGCCAACAGGCGTTCGTGGCCGATGAGCACCTCTTTGATGAAGCGTCGCACAAAGCTAAATGCCGCGTTGACGTAGTGTGCAGGCAAGCCGATGTTGACGTGCGCTTCGCTGATGCGTTTGAGCTTGGTGATGTAGGTTTTGTCGTAAGTTCCACCAAAGAGTGCGCCAAACCACCATTGCACCTCTCTTTGGTGCTTGGCGTGCACCTGCGGCGAGGTGATGAACTTTTTTGCATGCTCAAAACGAAACACAAACAGGTAAAACTCTTCAATAAAACGGTCCATGTTTTCTAACACGAGCGGACGAACGTCCAAAAGCCGTTGGGCATCTTCTTGGGTGAAATGATAATCATGGATTAGTGTAGCAATATGCATAGGTGCGCTTTTAAAAAGTGATGGCAGAATAATAACACAATAGTATCAAAAAACCCATGAGGTTTTTCGCAAAAAGAAACGCAAAAATCACTTTACATGTAAGGCTTTTTCAAAATTACACACTTGCACAAAAACCTTACATGTAAGGCGTTCCAATGGAAATGGTGCGCGTGTCACTTAAAGTCCTCTTTTAGCTTTACATGTAAAGATTTTTGTAAAAGATAACTTTTTTTAATACATTTTTAATCTCCCAAAGCCTAGAATCAACGCTAGAACAGCACATCGGAGCCTTTATGTTTAAGTCTATCAACCTCAAAATTCTTCTTTTGATGATTCCGCCTATGGTGGGAATCGCCGTTATTTTTAGTGTGGTGGCCCTTCTTGGGATGAAGGAACTCTCGGGAGATTTTCAAGGCCAATACCGCAAAGACTTAATCCAAAAAATCACGCGAGATTTGGAAAACAGCACCGGAATCGCGTACGATGTGGTGGACTACTACTACCAAAAACGCCAAGAACTTGGCGAGGAAAATGCCAAAAAAATCGCCCTCGATATTCTTGCAAGTATGCGTTTTGATGCAAACGATGAGGGTTATTTTTGGGTCAATGACAGCACTCCAACCATGATTATGCACCCCATCAATCCCAAGCTCAATGGTGCCAATTTGCACAACAGCAAAGACCCCGCGGGCAAGGCGTTGTTTTTGGAGATGGTGCAAGTGACCAAGGCCAATGCCGCTGGGGGCGTGGTGGAATACCAGTGGGAAAAACCAGGCCATCAAACCCCGCAACCCAAGCTTTCCTATGTGATTGTTCACAAGGGATGGGATTGGATTATTGGGACGGGCGTTTATGTGGATGGCATTGATGTTGCCTTGGCGAACATGGAAGGACAAACCCACGAAACCATGGAGGCAACTACCTTATCGCTAGTCATGACGATTGTGGTGGTGTTGGCTATTTTTATTTTTATTGGCGTGGTTGTTATCCGAAAGATGCTTGTCAATCCCATCAATGCCTTTAAAGAGACAGCGGATGATTTGAGCGAAGGCGAGGGGGATTTAACCAGAACCATCGCCATTGTTTCGGAGGACGAACTCGGGCGCGCGGGGAAAAGCGTGAACCGGTTTATTGAAAAGATTCACACCACCGTTAAAAGCGCCATCGACACGTCTAAGGAAAATGCGTCTATCTCCACCAAACTAAGCCATTTATGTGTAAACCTTGAGGCGAGTTTTAAAGAACAATTGGCCATGAATAAGGGCATTAAAACCACCCAAGAACATTCGATTACGATTATTCAAGAAACGCTGCAAGATGCAAAAGAAACCAAAGAAAACTTGCAAAAAGCCGAGGCGCGCTTGCAACATGCGCGGGATTTGGTCGCCGAACTTGGCAGCGTGGTAGACCAAAGCACCAAAAGTGACCAACTCCTAACAACACGCCTAGCCACCCTGACTAAAGAAACCTCCGCCATTAAAAATGTCCTTGAGGCCATCGGCGATATTGCCGACCAGACCAACCTTCTCGCCCTTAACGCGGCCATCGAAGCCGCGCGCGCAGGGGAGCACGGGCGGGGCTTTGCTGTGGTGGCCGATGAGGTGCGAAATTTGGCGGAAAAAACCCAAACAAGTTTGGAGGAGATTAACGCTACCATCGAGACCATTGTGCGCTCCATCGGCGAGATTTCCCACTCCATTTCCAACAACTCCCAAGAGATTCAAAAACTTTCCAAAAGTTCCCAAGAGGTGCGCGTTTCGGTAGATGAAGTTTCCTTACTCATGCGCGACGTGGACGGCGTGGTCGAGCGTTCATTGGAGGGGTCGAAAACCATCGAACAAGAGGCACAAAAGCTCATTGAAGTGGTGTGCAAAGCCGACACTATGGCAACCAAAAATTCAACCGACGTAAACCATATCGTCGAAGCATCCCAAAACCTGCGCACCCAAACCGACAGGTTGCGTGCCAAACTTGAGGAGTTTAAGGTTTAGGTTTTGAACAATCCTTGGTGTCAAACTCACCACCAAATCCTTTTTTGCTGAAACACAGAATCCAAAGCGTTACCACCTTGTGTTACAATGCCTTTACATGTAAAGGAGCATTCATGGCGGAAAAACATGCGAGCAAGCTGATTTTACGAAACTTGCGACGCGAAGATTATGCAGATATAAAAGCGATTATGGACAAAGTCTATCCCACTCTTGGCGGATGGACAAAAAAAGAGTTTTATGCCCAACTTAAAACCTTTCCCGAGGGGCAAATCTGTATCGAAGATGACAGCAAAGTTGTCGCCGCGGCGCAGAGTTTGATTGTGAGCTACAATAAATTTGGCGACCGCCACACTTACGAAGAGATTACAGGCGGGGGCTTATTGACCACGCACAATCCCGATGGCGACACCCTGTATGGGCTAGATGTATTTGTGGACCCAGAGTACCGTGGACTTCGCCTTGGAAGGCGCCTGTATGATGCGCGCAAAGAGCTATGCGTGTGGCTCAACCTCAAACGCATCATCGCAGGAGGACGCATCCCTGGCTACGCGAAATACGCCCACGAAATGACCCCAGCGCACTACATCGAACAGGTCAAACACAAAGAAATCAGTGACCCTGTGCTTGGCTTTCAACTGGCCAATGACTTTCACGTGCGGCGGATTCTCAAAGGCTACCTCAAAGGAGACCAAGCGTCCAAAGAGTACGCCACCTTGCTAGAATGGAGCAATGTCGAGTACGAAGAGAGCCCCGAACAGCCCATCATCACCCGCTCCATCATCCGCATCGGCGCGGTGCAGTGGCAGATGCGAAGTGTACGAAGCGTGGAGGAGTTTTTAGACCAAGTGGAGTTTTTTGTAGACGCCATGGCGGGGTACCAGTCAGATTTTGTGCTCTTTCCTGAGTTTTTTAACGCCCCTCTTATGGCGTTGCACCCCGAAGAAAGCCCGGAAGCTGCCATCCGAACGGTGGCGAGTTACACGGATGAATTGGTAGAGAAAATCGGCCAAATGGCGGTGCGTTACAACACCAACATCATCGCAGGAAGCATGCCCGAATACCGCGACCAAGTGCTTTACAATACCAGCTACCTGTGCCGACGCGATGGCACCCATGCCTTTCAAAAGAAGCTTCACATCACGCCCGATGAAGAAGCGTACTGGGGGATGCAAGGGGGCGATAAACTCTCCGTGTTTGAAACCGACACGGGGCGTATTGGTGTGCTCATTTGCTACGATGTGGAGTTTCCAGAGCTTTCAAGATTGCTCGCCAAGCACCGCATCGACATTTTATTTGTTCCCTACTGGACGGACACCAAAAACGCCTACTTGCGCGTGCGCCGGTGCGCCCAAGCACGGGCTATTGAAAACGAATGTTACGTGGTTATCTCAGGCAGTGTGGGCAACTTGCCCAAGGTGGAAAACATGGACATTCAGTATTCCCAAGCGGCCGTATTTAGCCCGTCGGATTACGCCTTTGCTCATGATGCGACCATCGCCGAAGCTACGCCAAATACCGAGATGACCCTTGTGGCTGACCTTGACGTGCGGCTTTTAAAAGAGTTGCGCGAGCGCGGAAGCGTGCGCAACTTCCGTTCACGCCGTGAAGATTTGTATACCCTTGAGTGGAAGGGTGGGGCGGAAAATTTTTCTATTCTAAAGAGTTAACTTATTTCGCCACCCCGCGTAGGCGTTCGGCGATGCCTTTGCGTGCCAGTGGGGTTTTCATGGGGAAATTTGGGTCACTCACGTGCCTGACATCCTCAATGGAGTAAACCGCGCGCGGGTTGTAGTGTTGGATGAGCGGTATAATTTTCTTAGTCTGAGAGCGTTTGACGACCGTAAAAACGACATTGACTGGCCCTTCGTTGCCCTCCGCATCTAGCACGGTAACGCTGTGTCCAAGGTCGCGCAGTTTGGTAGCAAGAGCATGGGAGTCGCGCTTGGTGATGATGCGAATGACCACCATCCCAATGGCCAAGCGGTTTTCGATGTAAATGCCCAAATAATTTCCCAAAGAAAAGCCCAGCGCGTAGGCAAAAAAGTTTACAGGGTTGGTGAGGTTGCCCATGACTTGGGTGAGGGCGGTGAGCCAGATGATGATTTCAAAAAAGCCCAAAACCGGGGCTACGCGACGCAACCCTTTGGCCACAAAAATGATGCGCAAGGTACCGATGGTAACATCCGTGATACGCGCAAGACAGATGAGCAAAGGCACGCCATAGAACCCAAACCATTCTGAAGCTAAAATCGACGCAATCTCCATGCCCTCTCCTTGTTTTGTGGGGGTAGTATAACCCTAAGAAGCCAAATCTATCTTTACATGTAAAGAGAGATGTAATAAAGTCTGTATTAAAATAAACCTTTTTCAAGGAGCGTTATGGAATATTGGCACCACATTTATACCCACTTTGATCCCGTTGCTTTTTCTTTAGGTCCCATCGCGGTGCATTGGTATGGCATCATGTACGTGTTGGCGCTTTTAAGTGCGCTTTTTATCGCCAAGTGGTTGGTGAAAAAAGATGCTTTGCCCTTTACGGAAAAAGAGCTAGATACCTATTTTCTGTGGGTCGAGGTTGGGGTGATTTTGGGCGCGCGCGTGGGCTACATCCTCTTTTACGACCCCAACGTATGGTACTATCTTACCCATCCGTGGCAGATGTTTAACCCCTTTGTGGGCGGAACCTTTGTGGGAATCCGAGGAATGAGTTATCATGGTGCATTGGTAGGGTTTTTGGTGGCAACATGGGGGTTTT
This sequence comes from Sulfurospirillum sp. HTRB-L1, assembly GCF_059415125.1. Classification (NCBI taxonomy): domain Bacteria; kingdom Pseudomonadati; phylum Campylobacterota; class Epsilonproteobacteria; order Campylobacterales; family Sulfurospirillaceae; genus Sulfurospirillum; species Sulfurospirillum sp. HTRB-L1. Next base: position 66,963 of record NZ_JCAHZR010000002.1, on the reverse strand, counting down.
CAAAACGCCACAAGAAAAACCCGTGGACTTTTTTGGACCTCGTGGCCCTTTCAGTGCCTTTGGCCTACGTGTTTGGGCGCATTGGCAATTTTCTCAACCAAGAGCTCATTGGACGCGCGACAGAAATGCCTTGGGGGATTTACGTGGTGGGTGTGTTTCGCCATCCCTCACAGCTTTACGAAGCGGTGTTGGAGGGCATCGTCGTGTTTGTCATTTTATACGCCTATCGCCATAAAAAACGCTTTGAAGGGGAGTTGATTGCGCTGTATGGCGGACTCTATTCGGTTGCGCGGTTTGTGGCAGAATTTTGGCGAGAGCCTGATTATCAGTTGGGATTTATTGTGGGAGAGTGGATGAGTATGGGGCAGTTGCTTTCCTTGCTTATGCTAGGTATTTCGGCGGTTTTATACCTCTTTCTCCTAGGAAAACGCGGGCGTTGAGTCTCATTTTTGTCCCATCTTTTTGTTATAGTTGCAGACGTAAAGAAGACGCGTGCTTGTGCACATGTTTTCTTTCTAGGCTATAAAAAATGGAGGAGTTTTTCCTTTGTTTTTTTCCATGTAAGTGAAAATTTCTAATGAAAGGATCTAGCGTGAGTGACCTAATCGAAGGTTTTCTAGGCAAGTCGGTTGAAGGCAAGAAGAGCAAGCTGCCTGCACAGTTGGACTACATCCAAAGTGCGACAGGGCTCTTTTTGGGACTGTTTATGTGGGGGCACATGATGTTTGTCTCTACTATTCTCATCAGCAAGGATTTTATGTACAAAGTGACAGTGTTTTTTGAGGGCGCTTACTTTTTAAGCGAACCAAAACCTGTGATTGTGTCTGTAATCGTTGCGTTTGTGTTTATCGTGTTTATTGTGCATGCAGGAACAGCCATGCGCAAATTCCCGAGCAACTTTAGACAATGGCAGTTTTACCGCACACATATGAAAATGATGAACCATGGGGACACTACCATGTGGTATGTTCAGGCCATGACAGGGTTTGTCATGTTCTTCTTGGGTTCAGCGCATCTTTTCATGATGATGACCAAAGCACACGAAATTGGTCCATTTGCGTCAGCGGATCGTGTATGGTCTGATTTTATGTGGCCATTTTACCTCATCCTTCTTATTGCAGTTGAGCTACATGGCACCATTGGTTTGTACCGTTTGTGTGTGAAATGGGGATGGTTTGAAGGAAAAGACGCTAAAGAGAGCCGCGCAAAACTTAAAAAAGTAAAGTGGGCTATCACCGTGTTTTTCTTAACCCTTGGCGTTGTGACACTACTCGCGTACATGAAAATTGGCTACGACCACAAAGACAACTATGGTGAGCGCTATCATGCAGCATCTCACTTAGAATTACGACATGATGGAAAGGTGAATGCATAATGAATATCAAATACTGTGATGCATTGGTTATCGGCGGCGGTTTAGCTGGGCTTCGAGCCGCAGTAGAAGCTGCTAGGCAAGGGTTGAGCACAACAGTGCTGAGCATGATTCCTGTAAAGCGTTCGCACTCTGCTGCTGCGCAAGGCGGGATGCAAGCAAGTCTTGGTAACTCCAAGATGAGCGAAGGCGACAACGAAGATTTGCACTTTCAAGATACCGTTAAGGGAAGCGACTGGGGCTGTGATCAAGACGTAGCGCGGATGTTTGTGACCGTTGCGCCTAAAGCCATTCGTGAGCTTGCCTCTTGGGGCGTGCCTTGGACACGTATTTCACGGGGTAAACGTACAGCGATTATTAATGCTGAGCGCACCGTGATTGATGAAAAAGAAGAAGTGCACGGGTTGATTCACTCACGCGACTTTGGTGGTACAAAAAAATGGCGAACCTGCTACACCTCCGACGCGACAGGCCACACGATGTTATTTGCTGTTGCCAACGAAGCGTTGAAGCACAATGTTAATATCGAAGACCGAAGAGAAGCTATTGCACTTATCCACGAAAACAACCAATGTTTTGGTGCTATCGTTCGCGATTTGGTTACAGGGGATTTAACGGCGTATGTTGCCAAGGGAACCTTGATTGCTACGGGTGGATACGGACGACTATACCGACAAACAACCAACGCGGTTAACTGCGAAGGTATCGGTGCTGCGATTGCCCTTGAAACAGGCGTTGCAAAACTGGGCAACATGGAAGCGGTACAATTTCACCCAACCCCTATCGTTCCTTCTGGTATTTTGTTGACAGAAGGATGCCGTGGGGATGGTGGTTTGTTGCGTGACGTGGACGGACACCGTTTTATGCCTGATTATGAGCCTGAGAAAAAAGAATTGGCGAGTCGTGACGTAGTAAGCCGTCGTATGATGGAACACATCCGTAATGGCAAGGGCGTTCCTTCTCCTTATGGCGAGCACGTTTGGCTTGACATTTCGATTCTTGGCCGCGAGCACATTGAGAAAAACTTGCGCGACGTGCAAGAAATCTGCCAAATCTTTAACGGCATTGATCCTGCGGATGAAGGTCCAAAAGGATGGGCACCGGTACTTCCGATGCAACACTACTCTATGGGTGGTATCCGCACCAATGCTAAAGGTGAATCTCCGACCCTTAAGGGCCTCTTTAGTGCTGGCGAAGCAGCGTGCTGGGATATGCACGGCTTTAACCGCTTGGGTGGAAACTCGGTGAGTGAAACGGTTGTGGCAGGGATGATTGTAGGGGATTACTTTGCAAAACACTGTACAACAACGCAAATTAGCGTGAGCACCGAAGCCATTGAACGTGCGATGAAAAAACAAGAAGCGTTTATTGACCACTTGCTAAAAGGCGATGGAAAACACGATATCTTTACCATCAAAAACCGTATGAAAGACATTATGTGGGACAAAGTATCTATCTTTAGAGACCACAATGGCCTGAGCGAAGCGGTTGCTGAATTGCAAGAACTCTTGAAAAAATCTCACGATGTTACTGTTAAATCAAAAACACGTGCCGCCAATCCTGAACTTGAAGAAGCCTACCGTGTGCCTATGATGCTCAAACTTGCATTGTGCCTTGCTGAGGGCGCCCTTCGCCGTACTGAGAGCCGTGGTGCCCATTACCGTGAAGATTACCTCAAGCGTGATGATGCCAACTGGTTAAACCGAACCCTTACCTCATGGAAAGAGGGCGATTTGATGCCAACAGTTGAGTATGAGCCGCTTGATATCATGAAAATGGAAATCCCACCAGCGTTTAGGGGATACGGCGTTAAGGGGAACATTATTGAACACCCAGATAGCCTAAAACGCCAAGAAGAAGTCGATCGCATTCGCGAAGAGATGGAAAAAGCAGGAAAAGGCCGTCATGAAATCCAAGACGCGCTAATGCCATTTGAATTACAGCCTCAATTTAAAGCACTTAACGAACGAGTAGGAGTTGGTTATGAGTAGAAAAATCACCATTCGGGCACTAAAATATGACCCGCAAAGCAAAATCTCTAAGCCCCATTTTGCGGAATATACACTCGAAGAAACACCAGGGATGACCTTGTTCATTGCCCTTAATATGATTCGCGAAAAGTACGATGCGGATTTGAGTTTTGACTTTGTATGCCGTGCAGGTATTTGTGGAAGTTGTGGGATGATGGTCAACGGTACACCAAAATTGGCGTGCCGAACCCTTACAAAAAACTTCCCTGATGGCGTGATTCAGCTTATGCCAATGCCAGCCTTTAAGCTCATCAAAGACCTTTCTGTCAACACAGGCGTGTGGATGGATGCGATGAGTAAGCGCGTTGAGAGTTGGATTCACTCTTCCAAGGTGACCGACATTTCAAAAATCGAAGAGCGCATTGAGCCTGAGATTGCAGACCAAGCCTTTGAACTAGACCGTTGTATTGAGTGCGGCATTTGTGTTGCTGCGTGCGGCACCAAGTTGATGCGTCCTGATTTTGTTGGCGCCGTTGGTCTTAACCGTATTGCGCGCTTTGAGATTGACCCACTAGATGAGCGAACCGATGAGGATTATTATGAACTTGTTGGGGACGATGATGGCGTCTTTGGATGTATGAGTCTTTTGGCGTGCGAAGACAATTGCCCAAAACACCTTCCGCTTCAAAGTAAGATTGCGTACATGCGACGCAAGCTTGTTGCCCTTAAGTAGAACACCTTTTTTCCCTTGTCGCGGCCTTTTGGCCGCGGCTTCTTCTTTTTTGTAATACCCACTACAAATCTCTTCACCAACCTTCTTTTTTTTCGATATACTACTAATTTTTGAAATTGAGACAACCTAAAGGAGTGCATTCGTGAAGATTACGCAACATGGGAATGAATTACGCTTTGATGAAAGTCTTTTTATCGTCTCTAAGACGGACTTGAAGGGCCGCATTACTTACGCAAATGAGCTTTTTATCGAAGTTTCCGAATACAGCGAAGATGAATTGATTGACGCTCCCCACAATATTTTACGCCATCCAGACATGCCTCGCGGGGTATTTAAACTACTCTGGGACACGATCGCCTCGGGGAAAGAGATTTTTGCTTATGTAAAAAATCGCTCTAAAACGGGAAAATTTTATTGGGTTCATGCCTACGTTACCCCCGAATTTGACCCAAAAACGAAAGCCATTACGGGGTACCATTCTGTGCGCCGCGCTCCAAGCTTAAAAGGGGTGGAAACCGTGATTCCCTTGTATGAAAAAATGCTTCAAGCCGAACGCACGGGCGGCATGGATGCCTCTATTCGGCTTTTAAACCAAACCCTATCCCAACACAAGGTGAGCTACGATGATTTCATCCTTTCCTTTGAATAAAATCTCTTCATTGGCAAAAATTCAATATGCCAACATCATCTCTCTTGTTGCCTTCACCCTTGTTTTCTTGCTCGAAGTGTATGTGAATGGTTTTCACGCCATTCAGGTCATAAGCCTTACGAATTTTGGGCTTGCGTGGTTCATGTTTATCAACATCCGAAAAGTGCAAACAACATTGCATTCTTTGGCAAATATTGTAGATAAAAGCGCCCACGGGAACTTGCACGGGCGCATTGTCAAAGTCAAAGATGGTGGCGAATTAAAAACACTTTGTTCTAACATGAACATGTTGCTTGACAATTTTGAACTCCTTACTAAAGAGGTTAATGCAACCATTCAGTCGGCTTCCAAGGAACAATTTGGACGTAAAATCTTACAAAAAGGGATGCATGGAGAGTTTAAAGCCCAATCCAAACTCATCAATAAAGCCGTGCATGCCATGAAAACCAACCATGATTTTATCGCCAAAAATACCCTCAATGCGGAGTTGGCACAAATTAGCAGCAGTTCAAGTGACTTTAGCACCGTGCAGCAAAACCTTACTTCCGTCGTTGAAAACCTTAAAGGCATCGTTTCTAACAGTGAAACTTCGGCGAGTGAGACCCAGAATAGTTACCGTGATTTAAAAGAAACCGTCGAAAAAATTGACCGATTGGTGGAGTATGTCAACCAAAATGAATCTAGCATCCGCGTGCTTGTGCAACGCACAGGAGAGATTAGTAGCGTCGTGGAAGCCATCAACGATATCGCGGATAAAACCAATCTCTTAGCCCTTAACGCGGCCATCGAAGCCGCGCGCGCAGGGGAACACGGGCGGGGTTTTGCTGTGGTAGCCGATGAGGTGCGCAAGCTTGCTGAAACCACCCAAAAAGCAACGGCTGAAATCGAGATTTCCATCAAAACCTTACAGCAAGAAACCAATGAGATTGAAAGCAGTGCGGTGAAGATGAAGACCAATGCGGACGAGTCTAACCATACCCTTGAAAAACTCAGCGGCACCTTCCAAGATTTGATTGCCTACTCAAGCGCTACTTCCAAAAGCATTGGGTCGGTGCAACAAACCATCTTTGTAACGTTGGCAAAAATGAACCATGCTATCTTTAAATCCAATGCCTACAGCGCTGTGTATGTGGTTGACAAAGAGAGCGAATTTGCAACCCACGAAGCCTGTGAATTTGGCAAGTGGTACGCAGGGGAAGGCAAAGACATCTTTGGAACAACCCAAGCGTATAAAAAAATCTACGAACCCCATAAAGGGTTGCATGAAAGGGTGCGAAAAGTCTCCCAATTTACCAAAGATAGTGAGGCGGACATCCTTGAGCATAAAGATGAAATTGTGCAACTGTTTAAAGAAGTTGAACACGAAAGTAAAAAATTATTTTCTTGTCTTGATGAAATGGTCCAAGAAAAAGCTTCTGCCTGAAAAATACCCTAAAAACGCGCATTAGTTTTTCATTAATGCGCGTTTTTACCCAACGTTATGCTACCCTCTTGCCTTTAATTCTATGACTTACATGTAAAGAAGGAAGAATGGAAGATATTCGCGCAGTGTTAGCCTCACTTTGGCCCTCATATTCCCCTGAAAACCCCCTCCCCCTTTTTGCTCCCGACCCGCAATTTGCTCCGTCGCTTTTTTCGATGCTCTTGTGTGTTTCGCCGAGTAATTTTCACCATGCTAAAGAACTTGTTCCCCTTAAAGAAGCGTTTTTGCTCTTATTTGGTTACGAAGAAATCACCGAAGAAGCGCTCCCGCGTGCGCAATACAGCATCCTTGAACATGCCTTGTGTGACGCGCATGTTTGGCAAGAAACCCTCGCGTTTCTTGAAGAGCTTCACAAAGCCGCTATTCTCTCTAAAGAGCACCTCCAAACTCTCGCCGGTTTGGCCTTACATGTAGAGCCCTCACCTCCTGCGTTTTCCCTTGACATGCCCGTGGCGGAAGGCTTTGATTTTCATGGGCAAAAAGAGGCATTGTTAAAAGTTGCCCATACACTTTTTGAGGAACTTTTAGAGAGCCAAAGCCTCAAGGAGAGTTGCCAAAGCGTCATCCAACGCCTTGGAGATACTGCCTTTTCCATCGGCATCACCGGGGTCATGAATGCAGGAAAATCCACCTTTTTAAACGCCCTTTTAAAGCAAGAAATCCTAGGAACCTCCACCGTCCCCGAAACAGCCAACCTTGCCATCATCAAACATGCCACCACGCCCCAAGCCATTGTGCATTTTTGGAATGCAACAGAGTGGGAAAACATCGAACAAAGTGCGCAAAACAGCGAGTCGATGGCCCGTTTTGTGGAGAGCACCAAGGCGCGTTTTGGCGCAGAATGGGCAACACTTGTGCGCCCTGAGGGGGTTTCCCAAACCATCCCCCTTGAAACCTTGGGCCAATTTACCTCCGCTAAGCTCTCCGAGGGAAAATGCAACCTTGTCAAATGCGTGGAGCTCTACACAAACGTGGCCTTGGCCCAAGAAGGGGTAAGCATCGTCGACACCCCTGGTCTTGATGACCCTGTGGTGCAACGCGAAGAGATTACCAAACAGTATTTGGCCCAGTGTGATGTGATGATTCACCTCATGAACGCGAGCCAGTCGGCGACGAAAAAAGATGTGGATTTCATCATCGATGCACTGACATACCAACGCATTTCTCGCCTTGTGATTTTGATTACGCGGGTAGACATGCTAAGCAGTGCTGAGCTTGAAGAGGTGATGGAATACACCACGCGAAGCATCACCAATCAACTCAAAGCCCTTGGAAAAGCCCAGCTCATCGAGCCTATTTTAAAGAAAATCGCCATCTTCCCCGTGGCGGGAGAGCTGGCCTTGTGGCACCGCACAGGCAGGGTTAAAGAGGCTTTAGCGCGCGGGTATGACGAAGAACAAACAGGCATTTTGGCCATCGAGCGCTACTTGCATGAGGTGTTGTTTGGTAAAGAAAACGAGCGCGCCACCTTGGCCATTGGTGCCAACACAAAAGCCTTGCGCTTAGTGTGTGAACAGCAACACACTCAATACGGCGAGCATCTTGCACGCTTAGATGTTTCGGTGGAAGAGCTAGAGGCCAGATATGAGGCCTTAAAAGAGCAAAATCTGCGGGCAAATTTAGAGCGCCTTTTAGAAGAGCTAGCCCATCTTAAGGGGGAGTTTGAGGGCTACCTTGCTACCATGAAGCAATTTGCCTCCTCTCGTTTTGCCACCCTTAAAACCGAGCTTTTACGCCGACTGGCTAGCGACATCACGTATACCTTGCGCAAAGAGAGCCGCTTTCCAAAGTCCGAGCGCCTTGAGATGATGGTCTATACTGCGGTTAAAGATGGCCTTATGGACACCTTGCGTGAATACCGCTTCGCGTTGTACCGCCACATGAACGCCCAAAGTGAGTCTTTGAGTGTGGAGTACGCGAGTGTATGTGCTATCGAACCCCTTGCCTTTGACCCCAAAGCGTACATTGACGAAGCGGCTAAAAAAGGACTCTTAAGCGCAGATAACTCCTTGCTCAGTGATGCCTTGTGTGCGCTTGTGGCGCGGGCTTCTAAGAAACAAACCGAAGCCTTGTTTGAAGCGATGGAAAAAACCATCAACACCTTTTTTGAACAATTGGAGCACAAAAGCATGCCACGATTATACGAAGTAGGCAGTGCGATGGTGGCGCAGTTTTACGCCCAAACCCTCGCCCCTGCCCAAGAAGCAAAGGCGCAGATTGATGAAGAAGAAAAAGCCCTTAAAGAGGCGTTGGCGTTAGCCTTAAGCGAGCAAAAAACCCTAGATAGGCGCAAACAAGAACTCAGGCAAAAGCGTGGCGCCCTCGAAGAAGTTTTGGCCTATTTTGATGCAAGTGGGGTGCGCCCATGAGACACCCTCTTTTTGACGCCTTTATCAAAGCCTATTACCCGCCAAAAACCTTTAACCACCCTTTATTGGGGGCCATTGAAGCCTTTAGACAAACGTTGATGCACGAAGAAGCTCCCCTTAAAGGGGCCCTTGATGCCCTTGTGCGCCGCGTGGAAGAGCCCATGAAAGTAGCCATTACGGGGCAGTTTTCCAGTGGAAAATCCACCTTTTTAAATGCCTTGCTTTCCAAAAATATCCTCCCCACTGGCGTGACGCCCGTGACTTCCAAAGTCAATTACATCCGTTATGGGGAAGAGTTTAAGCTCCAAGTGCATTATTATGATGGGCGCGAAGCCTTTTACGGGGTTGAAAATATTGCCAGTTTTACAGACCAACGCGAAAGCGTAGAGCAAACCAAATACCTCACCCTCTACGCCCCTCTAGAGTTGCTTAAAGAAGTGGTTTTTGTGGACACACCAGGGTTAAATTCCCAAGCCCACAGCGATACAGAAACCACCCAAGCGGTGCTAAGAGAAGTCGATGGCATCATTTGGCTTACGTTGATGGACAATGCCGGGAAGCTGAGCGAAGTGGAAGTGTTGGAACAGTACATGGACGCGTATGCCTCAAAATCCCTGTGCGTGCTCAATCAAAAAGATAAATTTTCCGAAGAAGACATCCAAAAAACCACCGCTTATGTCAAAGAGGCCTTGGGTGAATACTTTGGCGAAGTGGTAGCGATTTCTGCCAAACAAGCCCTTGAAGCGCGCTCGCACAGTCAGGAAGCGCAGCTTGAGGCAACCCTTGAGGATTTGCTTGAGGGGCTGGAGCTTACATGTAAACAAACCCAGTTTCTTCCGCAAAAAGAGGCGCTAGAGGCGCAGATTGAGGGGTATTTGCAAAGGGTTTCGCGCATCGCTGCTTCAGACAGTGCAAGCAACGCTTCTTTGTTGCAAGATTCCAATATCGAAGCGGTGTTGGGGTTTATCTCCAAAGAGATTCGCCCGCAAGCCCAAGAGGCTAAGGTGTATGCGATTCAAAAAGAGTTGACTTCTTTGCGCGGGCGCATCCTTGCCCAGCACCGTGAAATGGTGGCGGCTCACGAGGCCCTTGAGGCCATCTTGGAAACCTTTGAGGCTAGGGCGCAACAAACGTTTGAAAGCCTAAAAGCGCGTTTTGGCAAAGAGCTTGGCTTGGCGTTTGTGAAAATCGAAAACATCATTGACAAGATTGCCTCAGAGATTTTTACGCACATCGACAGTGAAACGCGTGTGCGCTACAGCGCGCAAAAAACAGGCCTCTTAAAGGGCAAAACAACGTACATTCCCCACGAATATAGCGTGGCGAAGATTCATGCAGACCAAGTGTATAAGGTGTTGTTTTACGATGAAGATTTGATTGGCAAAATGTTTAAACAATACGTCAAAAACCTGCGCGTCATCCAAGATGCAGTCAACCAAGAAAACAGCTTGATTTACAAAGAATTTGAGCGCGCCGTACAAGGGTGGCAAAAAACGTATGAAGCCAAAACGCCCCAAGATGCACTGCACAGCAAGGAAGCTTTTGCCGCGCTACGCCGCTTTGCCTCCAAGGCGTATGAAACCTTTTTGAAGCCCTTTAACGATGAAATCAGAGGCTCTTTTGCGCAAATTTCATCCCAATTTAACCACCTTAGTTCGGCGGTGAGTTTTAACTACCAAAATGCTACGGAAGTGAGCGTTGGGTTTTTAGAGCGCAAAATCAGCGAGTCTATTAAGCTGTATGAGGAAAACCCAAGCCAGTTTCCCCTCTATCAACCTAAACTTGAGGAGATTAAAACGCGTTTGCGCACCAGTTTTCACTTGTACGAATTGGAAAACATGATGCATTCGCGCAACACGTTTTTGAACAAAAACTACGACTGGCTCATGCGCCAATTTTCCAAGATAAAAGCAGAAAAAATCGCCTTTTTAGAAGAGAAAAAAGCCTTACATGTAAAGCATATTGCGGCTCTTGAAGCCTTTACATGTAAGGATTAAACAAAGAGATTTTTCCCTCCGGGTGTCAGCCGAAACACCTCGTAGCACTTGGGCGTAGCGATGCGCCCACGTGCGGTACGTTCGATGTACCCTTTGGCGATGAGGTAGGGCTCGATGACATCTTCCACCGTGCCCTCATCTTCACTCAGGGCCGCAGCGATGGTGCCTAGCCCCAAAGGACGCCCTTTGGATTCAAGCAAAATGCGCAAAAACCGCAAGTCCATTTCATCAAACCCCATGTCGTTGACACCCAGTTCGTCTAGCCCGTACTGGGCGCGCTCTAGGCTAATGACAGCTTCATCTTCCACATCTGCGTAATCGCGCACCCGTTTTAGTAGCCGAAGTGCGATGCGTGGCGTTCCCCGCGCACGTTTAGCAAGCTCGGCCGCGGCTTCATCAAGGCAAGGTTTTTCAAGCTTTTGTCCCGCTTTTTGAACGATGCGCCCTAGCTCTTCGGGGGTGTAAAACTGCAAACGAAAGTGCATTCCAAAGCGGTCCCGAAGCGGTGAGCTTATCATTCCTGCGCGCGTGGTGGCGCCGATGAGCGTGAAGCGGGGCAGGTCGATTTTGATGGTCTGTGCCGCTGGGCCTGAACCGATGATGATGTCTAAACGAAAATCTTCCATGGCGGGGTAGAGAATCTCTTCGATGGAGGAAGAGAGGCGGTGGATTTCGTCGATAAAGAGCACATCGCCCTCTTCGAGGTTGGTCAAAATGGCGGCCAAGTCCCCGCTTTTTTCAATCATGGGCGCGGCGGTGATTTTGATATTGGCGCCCATTTCAGAGGCGATGAGATACGCCAGCGTGGTTTTTCCAAGCCCTGGAGGGCCAAAGAAAAGCACGTGGTCTAGGGCTTCATTGCGTTTTTTGGAAGCCTTGATAAAGACTTGGAGGTTTTTTTTGATTTTTTCTTGGCCGATATAATCTTCCCACGTACTAGGGCGCAAAGAGCTTTCGTATTCGCTCTCAAAGCTCATTTTCTCGATTTCAATGATGCGTTCCATTAGTAACTCGTGGTGCTATCTGGAAATTGGCGTGCGGTAACTTCTTTGGCATACGTTGCCATGGCTTCTTCGATGAGCGACGCCCCTTCGAGGTAGCGTTTGACAAACTTGGGTTTAAACTCTTTAAAAAACCCAAAGGCGTCGCTCCACACGAGCACTTGCCCATCCACGCCATTGCCCGCACCTATCCCGATGAGCGGGACATTGACGCTTTGGGCAACCTTGGTAGCCACTTCGGCCACGACGCCCTCAATCACCATGCAAAACACGCCCGCTTCTTCTAGGGCTTTTGCGTCTTCAATGAGCGCGGCTTCTTGGTTGGCATCTTTGCCTTTGACCTTGTAACCCCCTTCAGCGCGCACATTTTGAGGAAGCAAGCCGATGTGACCCATGACGGCGATACCGTTACATGTAAGGTGGGAAATGAGCCCTGCACGCTCTTTTCCGCCTTCGATTTTCACCGCCGTAGCGCCGCTTTCTTGGTACACACGCATGGCATTAGCGAGCCCAAGTTCGGGGGTAATGTAGCTGCCAAAGGGCATATCAAGCACCACAAGCGCTTCAGGTGCCCCTTGACACACGGCTTTGGTGTGGTAAAGCATGGTGTCCATGGTTGCACCTAGCGTGTCGCTTTGGCCCCCAAAACTCATCTGCAAACTGTCTCCCACAAGGAGCATGTCCACATGGGGGGCGAAGAGGGAGGCAAAGAGCGCGTCATAGGCGGTGATCATCACAATCGGTGCGTTGTTTTTTTTCTTTTTTATCGATAAAATCGTATGTTTGGTTGTCTTTGTTGAGACCATGCTCATGGGGTTGCCTTTGGCTGAAGTGAATGGATTTTAGCAAAAAAATGGTACAATTGCAATTCTTTGGAAGGAAGGTTTGATGGGTATTTTTTCACAAATGGAACTTGATTTTGACCTTGAAATTGTTGAGGATTTTATGTCTCACTATGGCATCATGTGTGAGTCGATGGAACCCCTCATCATTGGCCTTGCCAAGCAAGGACTGTATGAGGAAAATATTGGCGAATTGTTTCGCATTTTCCACAACATCAAATCCGCAGCAGGCTTTGTGCGCCTTGACCCCATCGTTAAACTTGCCTCTTTGTGTGAAGAAGTTGTAGAAGAAGCCAGAGTACTCAAAGGTCCCGCTACTGAAGCGTTTATCGACTGGTTGTTGCTCGTGAGTGATCAGTTTGCACTCTACCGCCAAGATGTCGAAAATGACGCCTCTTACTTTTCGATGCTCAATCCTCATGTTATTAAAGTCCCCTTAGAATTGGAAAAAATGTGAAACACCTCGTAGCGTATATTACAGCGGGATTCCCCGATGTGCAGTTGAGTATTGATGTGGCGTTAAGCCTGAAAGAAAACGGGGTAGACACCCTAGAACTTGGGATTCCTTTTTCTGACCCAGTGGCGGACGGTCCTGTGATTGAAGCGGCAAATTTGAAAGCCTTGCAACAGGGCTTCAAGCTTGAGCATTTGTTTGAGATTTCCGCGCAAATAGCACCCAAAATAGACACGATGTGGATGGGGTATTTTAATCCATTCTACCACAAAGGGATGGACTATTTTATCGCCAAGGCAAGACACGCGGGGGTGAATGGATTTATCATCCCTGATTTGCCCTACGAAGAAGCCCAAGGGTACAAGGGGTTTGTTGAGGGCGCAGGGTTGCATTTGATTGATTTTATTGCCCCAACCCATTCACCTGAGCGCATTGCCATGGTGGCCAAAGAGAGCCAAAAATTTATCTACCTTGTGGCGTACGCGGGCATCACCGGAAGTGGAGCAGCCGAAGACTTGGCGCCGACGATTGAAACCATTCGTAGCATCACCCAGACGCCCATTTACGTAGGGTTTGGGGTGGATGAGAAAACTGCTAAAGCAAAGGCCAAAGGGGTGGACGGGGTTATCGTCGGAAGTGCCTTTGTGAAGGTGCTTTTGGATGAGCGCTTGACAGGAGGGCAGAAAGTGAGTAAGATATCGTCCCTCGCGCGAACCATCAAGGATGTTATCAATTCTTAGCGGTTTTTTGTGGGAGTGACTTGGCTTCGACAGGAGCAGGTTGGCTTTGGTTGCATGCCGCCTTGAATTTGGCGTAAAACCGTTCACATAAACTTAAACGCAAACAATACAAATTACGCTCCTGCTTACGCTAAAGCTGCGTAAGTAACCTTTTAGGAGGCCTCGCTCTGCGGATGCTATCTAGGCAGTTTCAGCGAGGTTAACCCCCAAAGATAGCTTTGAGATGCGACGTGACCGCGCGCATTTTGAGCCTTAGGTCTTAGTCTGGTGAAGTTTTGGGAACTGTACGACATTAGATGAAATTTAACAGTTCTGCTAAGCATGTAGACGCCGAGGTTAGTTTGTTTTTGGACTGGGGTTCGATTCCCCACACTTCCACCATTCCCCCCATTTAAATCAATTCTTAACCCTCTAAAAAAGCCCTTAAAATAGGGCTTGCCCTTGCAAAATCACTCTAAATTAGGCTAAAATAAGCCAAAGGAAGCTTTGATTTTATGTAACATGATAAGCGACATGTAACATAAGAGCCAAAAAACCCTTTAATTTATGTAGCATAAAAGAGGGGAAAATGCCCAAACAGCCCACACCGCTAACCACAACCGAGATTAAAGCCCTAAAGCCAAAAGAGAAGCCGTACACGGTCGGAGATGGCGGGGGGCTTTCCTTGTTGATTGATGGCACATTGAAGCAATGGCAATTCATATTCACCTCACCCACGCATGGCAAAAGAAGAAAAACAAGCTTTGGGAGTTTTCCCATAGTTTCACTTAAACAAGCAAGAGACCGAGCGCAAGAGTACAGGGAGTTTATTCATTCAGGCATTGACCCCATAGACCGCACCCAAGAAAAAAAGAATGAAGTTAAAGCACAAAAGCACGGGCTTATGGTTGAGGTGTGTAGTGAGTGGTTGAAGTATCAAAAGGGAAAGCTTGCCCCCTCGACCTACATACGCAAAGAACGGCTTTTTAAAAAGATGATAATAGCCCCCTTTGGAAAGCGCAACATTAACGACATTACCCACGGTGAAATCACCAAAGCCCTACAGATAAAAGCAAAGCAAAGCCCCGAAGTAGCGAGGCGATTAATGCACGACCTAAACGACCTTTGGAAGTATGCTTGTAGCCTTGGACTGGCTAAAGTGAACATTATTCAAAACATACACGCCCAAACCGCACTACCCAAGCGCATTAGAAAGACTTACTCAAAAATAACCGACCTTGCTACCCTTGGAGAGCTTTATAGGACTGTTGAAAAATACCACGGCAAGATTGAGACCCGCAACGCTTTACGCTTTGTGCTTCACGTTCCATTAAGGGCGAGTAACCTTGTAGGCTTGAAGTGGGCATGGGTTGATTTTGAAAATGCACTTTTGACCATTCCACGGGCTGAAATGAAGCGCAAAAATGGAAGAGATTTTAAAATACCCCTTACTACCCAAGCCCTTGCAATCCTCAAAGACCAAGAAAGCTACACAGCAGGGCGTGAGTATGTTTTTGCAGTAGATGGCGGGCATTTGGACGAAGAGACACCCAACCGAGCTTTGCAGCGCATGGGCTTTAATGATGAGAGCCGAGAACGAAAGCAACGGCTACACAGTTTCAGGGGAACATTTAGAAGCCTTGCCGATACCCACCAAGACGAACACGGGGCGAGCTTTGAAGTAAAAGAAGCTATCTTAGACCACCAAATCGATAGTGAAACTACACGGGCATATAATGACCAAGCCGACCACACCCCCGCCATGCGTGAACTTTTGCAATGGTGGAGCGATTTTATAGAAAATCTATCTCAAAAATAGAGAAAAATATGCACTTTTAAAAAAGCACTAAAAAAAATGTAAAAAGTTTTTATTCACACTTGAAGACTTGAAAACTTAAAGTAATCTTGGATTGTAATACTCCACACAAACGAAAAGCCCACAAACTAAACAAATCACCGATATTTAACGCTTCATTGATTAAAAATACGTATTACTTAGTAATATTAACAGTACACCACCATTATTTAAATCACACTTAAATCACCTATTTTAGGGCTTTAGCGTGAAAACGTGTATTATTTTTATGCTACAATACTCCATATCAAAACAATGGAGGTTAAAAAATGACACAAAGGAAGTTAAGAGCCAAAGATGTAGCCGCCCTTTACGGGATAGGCTTAAGCACCGTTTGGCATTACGTCCGACAAGGGAAGCTAAAGGCACACAAGATAACAGCGGGTGCTACTGTTTTTGACGTGCAAGAGGTGGAAGCATTTTTCAATGGAGGTGAAGTAATGAATGAAGCAAAATAACACGGTCTCAAAAAATAGTTTGGAAGAGACCGTGCAATTATTTAGTTTGGCGACCAGATGATAGCACAAAGCCTCTTCCTTTTCAATAAGCCCACGGGCTTTACATGTAAAGGATTAAAACATGAAATTATCACTCATTGATAAGTACAACATTACACAAGACTACTACACCAAAGCGGGGCAAGGCGCACTCTTTGACCCCCAAACAGCTACCCACCTCTACGGGGTAAATTTTCTCCATGCGCTAAAGTTTGATGAGGATTATAAGACCGTTCTTGCCGTTGTGCATGATGGCATGGGAGCGCACCCCGCTTTAGATATTTACTTCACTCCCCAAGGGATTGAGAAGCTACTACGCCACAACAAAGCCATGCGAAAAGAGGTAAAAGCCCTTTATGCTGAACTTGTAGCGGGCGGTGTGTTATGAGGGGTAACATGCTTTACCGATGGACGTATGACCGCCTAAAGTCTAACCCTCGTTTGTTTGGAGGCGACAAAGGCAACCCCGCCATTATGAACACCTTTTTACAAGAGTTTCACGGGCATTTAGAGGTGATACAACTGGACTTTAAAGCCATGAGTTCATTAGCCGCAGTTTCAAGGGTGCGTAACAAGCTTTTGGAGAAAAACCCAAAGTTTGATTTTAGAGTTAAATACAAGTGCAAAAAACGCCAAAAAAATGAGGGTTAGAGGGCTTTAAGGTTGAAAAAAACACCCCTTATAAATCACTCTAAATCAATGCAAGACCAAGAGGGAGCTAAGACCCCCTCAAACACGCCCCGCCTACCACAGGTGGGGGATTTGCTTATGGTGCGTGATAGGGCTTTAAGAAATGACCTCCTTAATGTGAGTGAGAAAAAGCTATGAATGTGCTTCACCAAGTAGAAGAATTTATCAGCACTTTTAACGCCTCTCATGATGAAGATTTTGCCATTGATACGGTGAGAGTTATTTTCTCTAAACAGCACAAATTAGAGAAGCTAAAAAAAGTCGGTCGGTGGCGCAAAGTGCAAAAGAGTAGCAACATACTTGCCAAACTCAAAAGGCGTTTGAGTGAAGCCGAGATAACAAGCGCATGGCGTTTAGAAGATGAAAACATTTACTACTACAACAAAAGCGAACCGCCAAAATACAGAAGAGCCGAACTTGTCATTTTTGGCATGAAGCAATACCATAAACCCACTCCGACACAATCAAAAGTCAAAGAGATTTTAGCCATCATAAAAGACATTACAAGTATTGACCTATGCACAGACCTCAACCACGCCCCAAACTTTGAAGCACTACGACAAAGGGGCTTACATGTAAAGCAATACCACACCAAAGAGGGCGCACCCACCAACACCTACTACATTAACGCCCCGCCCATTGACACCATAGAGCGCATTTGTATCTACAACAAGGGGGAAAAGAACGCACTTAATCGCACGCTTTGGCGCATAGAAGCCACGATAACCATACCAAACAGTAAAGTGCTTGCATTACCATTATGGGAGCTTAAAGCCTTTATCATAGACCCTACAAGGATAACCCCATGACCAAAGCCCAAGTGGAAAAGACCATAAAAGAGATTTTAGCCCAAGACCCTGCTTTTAAAGGTGTGCGGGTTGAGGTTGAGACGAGAGACAAGCAAAACGACACGCTACAATCAAAACAAAAAGGCAAGACATGACCGAAAAACAAAGAGACTTCATAACCTTAAGAGCCGATGGAGTAGCATTTGATAAAATCGCCCAAAAACTAAAAACAGGTAAAAGCACCTTGATACAATGGAGCAAACTATTTGAAGAAGAGATAAAGGCTTTGCAGTTTGAGGCATTTATTAAAATCAAAGAAGCCTACACCCACACCACACGCAAACGCTACGAAGCCCTACTTAAACAGCTTGACAAAGTAGAGGGTGCAATCTTGGAGGCTGATTTAGCAAGTGCGCCCGTTAAAGATTTATTCTCAATCAAAAACGATATTTTGGCACGTCTTGAAAGTTTAGAGAAGAGAGTTAGCACTAACCCCCATGTGACCACCACGAATGAGTTAGGCTATAAAGAAGCATTGACCCTAAAACTCAATGAAATTGACTAAACTACCCGCCATTAAAGGCATAAATGCGCCCCCATTACTCCAGCCATTACACAAAACAAAAAGCACCTCATGCCCAAGCCAAATAGAACTTATAAGCCTTAGTGTCTCTTTACTGTATCAATCCAAACTTATTTTAGATGGAGCGATTGAGGGCGATTGTAGAGCGTGTATCATGGAAGCATTACACCTGATGAAGATAGTGGACAATTACGAAGAGCTACACATTACGCACAAAGAGGCAAGAAGTATCAAAAAGAAGTTTGGCACAACTCAACAGCCAAAGCACTAAACGCCACTAAAACAAGACCAAAAATCAACACTTGTTACGTCTCGACAAAATGGCGACACCTGAGAAGCTTCTTTTTACTGGCAAAATGAACTCAAAGGGAAAACGTGCTACAATCCTCTCATCTAACCCCTAAGAACTCTAAAGCAACTCCCTCACTTTTAAGAACCTCAAAAGCCCTTAGCGTTGATTTTATGCTACATAAGTTGATACATATAAAAATTATTTTAAACCTTAAAGCCCTAAATTCAGGGGACTAAATAGCATTATACGGTAGACCACACTTCCACCATTTTTTAGGGTTTGTGGTCAAATTCTGGCACGATGTGTTGTAGCTGCTTGACCTTATCCTCACTTTCTACTAGCATTGTAATATCTTGATTTAGTTGGTCGATGGGGTAAAGCGTTTGGTTGGCGATGGTGATGGATTCGTACTTAGTGGCGGTTTCTGAACCTTCAATGAGCAACTCTTCGTACAGCTTTTCTCCCGATCTGAGTCCTGTGAATGTGATGTCTACCTCTTTTTTGCCGCTTAATTCAATCATTTTTTTAGCCAAATCTACAATTTTCACAGGTTCACCCATGTCGAGGATGAAAATCTCACCCCCTTTGCCAATACTTGCAGCTTGCAGTACCAAAAGACACGCTTCGGGGATGAGCATGAAGTAGCGGGTGATGTCAGGATGGGTTACAGTGATGGGCCCACCTGCGGCGATCTGAGCTTTGAACTTGGGGATAACACTGCCACTTGAGCCTAGGACATTGCCAAAACGCACTGCGACGATTTCAGTGTTTTGGGGTGTGTTGATGTTTTGAGCGTAGAGCTCACAGACGCGCTTGGTTGCCCCCATGACGTTGGTGGGGCGTACGGCTTTGTCGGTGGAGATAATGACGCATTTTTGGGCGTTGTGCGCGATGGCACAGTCGATGACGTTTTTGGTGCCTAGGATGTTGTTGAGGATGGCTTCGGTGATGTTTTCTTCTACTAAAGGGACGTGTTTGTAGGCTGCGGCGTGGATAACGATGTCGGGCTGATGGGTTTGGAAAGTTTGGGTAAGAAGGTCAAGGTTAGTGACTGATTGCATAACCAGCGTGGGTTTGTGCTCGCACAGTGCTTCGGCGATGGCGTAGAGATTGTACTCGCTGTGGTCGAGTAAAATGAGTTTACTTGCGCCGTATTTGGCGCATTGGCGACTGATTTCACTGCCGATACTTCCCCCTGCACCTGTGATGAGCACCTTTTTATTTTTAACAAACTCTTCGATGGCCTTGGTGTCTAAGTCTTTGGGGCGTCTGGTTAAAAGGTCTTCAACGGAGATGTCTTTGAGCTGGGTTGCAAAGCCTTTGTTGCGAAGAATTTCATCCAAGGAGGGGAGCACTTTGACCGCATGGAAATAAGGTGAAAGCTCGGTGTAAATCTCTTTGGAGCGTCCTTTGGGGGAGGAGGGCATGGCAATGACAAGCAAGTCCAGTTTGGTGCTACCTAAGCGTTTTTTGAGTTGTTTGGGAGAGAGGATGCGAATGCTGTCGATGGAGCGTTTGTGTAAAACGGGGTCATCGTCTACGAAGTATTTTACTTTAAACTCGCTCTCACGGTACTCTTCTTCGAGTTTCATGCCTGCTTTGCCAGCACCAAAAATGACCACATGCTTTGTCTTGTTTATTTTATTTTTGTTGACCAGATAGCTGTAAAGGTACATGGCAAAATTAATGCTAAAGAGGTAAAAGAAGAGCTCCGAGGCCAAAAGGGCGATGGGAATCTTGGTGTATAGCAGCGGCATATATACCGCAAAGGCGGCCAAATACACAACGCTTTTGAGCAAAAATGTTAGCTGTGAAGCGCGCGACCAACTCAAAGAGTAGTCTTTAAAAATGAGTAAAGAGGCCAAGGAGCGCACACCCACAACAAGCGCAACTGCCTGCCAATGAAAAGAAACGTGGAAAATAAGAAAGGTCCACCAAAAGGTGCCCAAAGAGAGAAAAATAATGACTAGAAAATTTAAAATACGCTTATCAACTCCTAGCATGAAGTAAACCTTTTTTGTTTTTCTACAAAAACCATCACAAGCCCAAGAAGGAAAAGGCTACATGTAACGCTTGCCCAAAGGGGCAAAACGATGAGAGTGGCGAGTAGGAAGGCATTGACCATCATGCCGCCAAGCACTACGTGATCGTGCCGCCAGTTTGCTTGCGCGAGGCGTTGGTAGGCGTGTTTTTTGTGAGCTTGAGTGAGCTTTTCACCCTTTAATAAACGCCGCAAAAGCGTCACGGTGGCGTCCATCCAAAAAAGTCCAAAGAGGACAATCCAGACCCACAAATTACTGCTTTCTAGGTTGGCGTAGTGGAGCGTAAAGATGGCCACATTATAGCCCAAAAGCGTGCTACCCACATCCCCCATAAAAATCTTGGCTTTATGCCAATTCCAGACCAAAAACCCTAAAATGCACGCCGCTAAAAGCCCAAAGTGCGCCCCGCCAAACAAAACAAAGCCCGCAAAAGCGAGAAAAACCCCCTCGCTTCCCGCGTAGCCATCGATTCCATCTAAAAAGTTGTACAGGTTGATGTACCACAAGATGAGCAAAAGAGCAAAAAGCGTGGTAAGCAGAGGGTTTGAGATGTCAAAAATACCCAGTGTGAGTGTGTGAAATCCGCCAAGACTAAAGAGCCCGCCAAGGGCGACGACGACTTGAACTCCAAGGCGAATGCGCGGCCTAAGTTCCATCACATCATCCAAAAAACTCACCCCACACAAAAGCATTCCCCACAGCAAGGCAAAAAAAAGAGAAGGGGCAATGTGGTCGTACATGTAAAGATACCCCAGTCCCGCAAACCACGTTAACGCGATAGCAATACCACCGCCATGGGGCGTGGGGGTTGTGTGGGAGCTGCGCGCGTTAACTTCGGCAAGAAGAGATTTTTTAAGGGCGTATTGGCGGACAAGGTAGGTGAGTCCAAGGGCAGTGAAAAAAGCAATGGAGTAAAGCAAGCAAACCCTTTTTGTGAAGCGTTGTGGCACATTATAACAAGAAGAAACTCAAAAATAGGTAAGCGTCGAAGCCCATTGTTGCGTGATTTAAAGTAATTATAGTTACACAAATAGTAAGCAAAATAGAATTGAAACGGTTTAGCATTAAAGCCATTCAAAGTACAGAAGGTGTAAAATTCAATTTTTAAATTTCATTTTTACATGTAAAAGGAATAGGCGTTGGCAAATGAAGAAGCGGTTTTAAAAATCTTACGCCTTACGGACAAGGTTGTGACGCAAAAGTCCATCGCCAGTGAGATTGGCTACTCGGTTGGCAAGGTCAATTACATCCTCAAAGCTCTTATCGACAAAGGCCTCATCAAAGTCGAAAACTTTGCCAACTCTACCCAAAAGAAAAACTACAAATACCTCCTCACCAAAGAAGGTATCGAAGAAAAAATCAAGCTAACGGAGAAGTTTATCGCGCGCAAAAAATGCGAGTACGAAGAGTTGCAAAGGGAGTTGAAAAAAATGAAGGAGAGGCAATGACCAACATCATCCTCTGTGGCGGTTCTGGCACAAGACTCTGGCCTCTTAGTCGCACGCTTATGCCCAAACAATTCATTAAGCTCTTTGGTGAAAAATCCCTCTTTCAGCTTACCCTAGAGCGTAACGTTAAAATCTGCGAGAACTTGTTAATCGTCTCCAATGTCGAGCAGTATTTTCTTGCCCTTGACCAGCTTGAGGAAAACATAACGGCCGATATTCAAAACCCGACTTTTTTATTAGAACCCACCCCGCGCAATACAGCTCCCGCTATTGCCCTTGCTTGTATGGCGCTAGAAGGGGATGAACTTGTGTTGGTAACCCCCTCGGACCATCTCATTAAAAACGAAACAGAATACCAGCGTGTCATCCACGTGGCTAAAGGGCTTGCATCAAAAGACAACCTTGTTACCTTTGGCATTACGCCAACCTTTGCTGAAACTGGCTTTGGCTACATCGAAGCAGAAGGCTTACATGTAAAGGCGTTTCACGAGAAACCTGATGAGGATACCGCTAAAAAATACTTAAAAGCGGGCAACTACTACTGGAATAGCGGTATGTTTCTGTTTAAAGCAGGCGTATTTTTGGAAGAACTCCAAGCCCATTCGCCTGAAATTTACGTTACATGTAAAGCCGCGTTTGAGGGCAGAAAGGTTGAAAATGCAATCGTAAGGATTCAACACTCCCTTATGGAAGCTATCCCCTCTAATAGCATCGACTATGCCGTCATGGAAAAATCCACCAAGGTCAACGTCGTGCCAAGCGACATCGGCTGGAGCGACGTGGGAAGCTTTGATGCTTTGGCAGACACCTTGCCCAATGATGAAAACAATAACCTGATAGTGTCTGATAAACTTGTCAAGACCATAGATATTAAGAATTGCATCATCATAGACACAGGCGATGCCCTGCTTGTTTCCAAAAAAGGTTCATCCCAAAAAGTCAAAGAGGTGGTAAAGCAACTCTCCTGTGCCTGCTCACCCCTAACAGAAACGCACCTCACAGGCTACCGTCCATGGGGCAGTTACACCGTGCTCGAAGATGCGCCAGGCTATAAAATCAAACGCATTGAGGTGAAGCCCGGTAAACGCCTCAGCCTCCAAAAGCACTTTCACCGCAATGAGCATTGGGTTGTGGTGAGTGGGTGCGCTACAGTGCGAGTGGAAGATGAAACGTTTGTTCTTAACCCTAACGAATCCACCTACATTAAAGCCGGCCAAATCCACCGGCTAGAAAACCAAGGAAAATTACCGCTTGTCATCATCGAAGCTCAAGTGGGTGAGTATACGGGTGAAGATGACATCGTGCGACTAGAAGATGACTACCAAAGGGAGCAAAACTAATATGACACAGCAAAAAGTAGCGTTAATTACCGGCATTACGGGTCAAGATGGCTCATATTTGGCAGAATTCTTGCTCAAAAAAGGCTACATCGTCCACGGCATCAAACGCCGCGCTTCGCTTTTTAACACGGACCGTATCGACCACCTTTACCAAGATCCGCACGTGGAAAACCGCAATCTCATTTTGCACTATGGCGACATGACCGACTCCATGAACCTCACGCGCATCATCCAAGAAACCCAACCCGATGAGATTTACAACCTTGCCGCTATGAGTCATGTACATGTAAGCTTTGAAACCCCCGAGTACGTGGCCAATGCCGATGGCACAGGAACCCTGCGCATCCTCGAAGCCGTGCGGCTGCTAGGTTTGGAGAAAAAAACAAAAATTTATCAAGCTAGCACCTCGGAGCTTTACGGCAAAGTCCAAGAAACGCCCCAAAGCGAAACCACACCGTTTTACCCACGCTCTCCTTATGCGGTGGCGAAGATGTACGCCTACTGGATTACCGTAAATTACCGCGAGGCGTACGGGATGTTTGCGTGCAATGGGATTCTTTTTAACCACGAAAGCCCTGTGCGGGGTGAAACTTTCGTCACTAGAAAAAT
Source organism: Sulfurospirillum sp. HTRB-L1 (assembly GCF_059415125.1). Lineage (NCBI taxonomy): Bacteria > Pseudomonadati > Campylobacterota > Epsilonproteobacteria > Campylobacterales > Sulfurospirillaceae > Sulfurospirillum > Sulfurospirillum sp. HTRB-L1. The sequence continues at coordinate 43,230 of NZ_JCAHZR010000002.1, read as the reverse complement.
TACTCGTGCGGCTAGCAAAATCGCTCTAGGACTTCAAGATAAAGTGTATTTAGGGAACCTTGACGCCAAGCGCGACTGGGGCCATGCGAAAGACTATGTGAAGATGATGTGGATGATTCTCCAGCATGACGCACCCGAAGACTGGGTCATTGCCACAGGCCAAACTACCACAGTAAGAGACTTTGTAAAAATGGCTTTTGGTTATGCCGGCATAGAACTAGAGTTTAAAGGCGAGGGTGTTGCTGAAAAGGGTTATGTAGTCTCTTGTTCTAATCCAGACTATCAAGTGAAAATTGGCAAAGAAGTAGTGGCGGTAGACCCAAGATACTTCCGCCCCACAGAGGTTGACTTGCTCCTAGGCGACCCAACCAAAGCCGAGCAAAAACTAGGCTGGAAGCGCGAATATAACCTGCAAAACCTCGTAGATGACATGATGACAAGTGATTTAAAGCTTATGACAAAAGATGTTTACCTCAAAGAGGGTGGGTACAAAATCATGAGTTACTACGAGTAAAAACGATAGAATGTTGAAATAAAAAGGAGGGCACAATGCAAACAATAAAATTAGAAATAGAAGATTCTAAAGTAGATATAGTGCTAAATATAATACAAAATCTTAAAGATAATATTATCACTAAATACGAAATAGTAAACGAGCAAAAAGAATCTAAAGATTTTACCAACATATCGCAAAAATCACTAGAAATGGTTTGGGATAATAAAGAGGACAGCGTGTATGACAAATTTCTCTAAATACGATGTTGTTGTGGTGAGGTTTCCATTTGCAAGTAGTCTAAAATATAAGGCACGCCCTGCAGTGGTCGTTTCATCTGACTTGTACAATGAAAACAGTAGAGGCACACTTTTGATACTGGCAATCTCTAGTAACATTGAAAACAAACTTGATTTTGAATTAGAAGTTCAAGGCTGGAGAGAATCTGGTTTACTGAAACCTTCCATTTTTAAATCCGCAGTAGCAACCATAGAAAGAGATTTCATAATCAGTAAACTAGGCTCTCTTTTGGAAGCTGATAGGAGAAGGTTGGATAAACAAATCGAGGTAATATGTTAGAAAAAACTAGCAAAATCTACCTAGCAGGACACCGTGGGTTAGTCGGAAGTGCCATCTTGAAAACCCTTACATGTAAAGGCTACAGCAACATCACCACCCGCACTCATGAGGAACTTGATTTGACAGACCAAGAAGCAGTGCGTGCGTTTTTTGAGGCAGAAAAACCCGAGTACGTTTTCCTCGCCGCTGCCAAAGTGGGTGGCATCGTGGCTAACAACACCTACCGTGCGGATTTCATCTATGAAAACCTCGCTATTCAAAACAATGTCATCCACCAAAGCTACGTGAATGGCGTTAAAAAACTGCTCTTTCTAGGCTCTACATGTATCTACCCCAAAGAGTCCCCGCAGCCTATGAAGGAAGAGTACCTACTCACAAGCCCTCTTGAGTACACTAACGAACCTTATGCCATCGCCAAGATAGCAGGCATCAAGATGTGTGAGAGTTACAACCTCCAGCATGGCACCAATTTCATCCCCGTCATGCCCACCAATCTCTACGGCCCAAATGATAACTTTGACCTTGAAACTTCCCATGTGCTCCCCGCGCTCATGCGAAAAATGCACGAAGCCAAAGAGCAGAACGCCCCAAGCGTTGAAATCTGGGGAAGTGGCGCACCACGGCGTGAATTTCTCTACTCTGAAGATATGGCCGATGCATGCGTGTTTGTGATGGAAAAAGTGGACTTTAAAGATCTCTATGACCCTACATGTAAAGAGGTGCGCAACACCCACATCAACATCGGTACGGGCGAAGACATCAGTATCAAAGAGTTGGCCGAGCTTATTAAAAAAGTAGTTGAGTTTAAGGGCAAATTGGTGTTTGACACCCAAAAACCTGATGGCACTATGGTAAAACGTACCGACCCTTCTAAGCTTCATGCGCTTGGCTGGAGGCATAAGGTTGAGCTAGAAGAAGGAGTGGGTAGCGTGTATGGGTGGTATGTGGGGCAGCGTAGGTAGCCATGACCAAGCAACAACTCATCCAGCGACTAACCGACATTGAATGGGAAGACTTTGAAGTTAAGCTTGCCAAAGGCGGCGTGCCAAAGAGTGCATGGGAAAGCGTGAGTGCTTTTTCCAACACAAGTGGCGGGTGGTTGCTTTTTGGGATTGAGGAAAAAAATGGTGTGTTTGAAGTTGTAGGAGTGGAAAACCCTGCAAAAATAGAGCATGAATTTTTAAATACCCTCAATGGTGAAAAGTTTAATCTAAAATTACGTCCCAGTGCCCATAAATACGATTTTGAAGGCAAAACAGTTTTGGCTTTTTACGTACCCATTTCCAAGCAAAAACCCGTGTATTACAACAGCCTTGCAAATACGTTTATACGAAGCGGAAGTAGCGACAGAAGGGCCACTAAGGAAGAGATAGACACCATGTACCGCGACCAGTCGTTCGGCACGAAAACTTCTGAAACAATTGAGGGCTTTGGCGTTGATGACCTCTCGTCTATTTCATTACAACAGTACAAAGAGTACCTCCAAGCAGCCAACCCAACCTCGCATTACAACAAGCTAAGCATTGAGGAGTTTTTGCATAAGGTTTCTGTATTGGTCGATGGCAAGCTTACTTATGCTGGACTTTTGTTTTTTGGAAAGCGTGAGCGCATAGAGCGACATTTTGTGGATTTTCGCATAGATTTGTTTGAAATACCTGGCTCTAGCATAACAGACGCAAAAGTGCGCTACACTTACAGACTACCCGAACAAGAGAACCTTTGGGATTACTTTTTTATCTTATTTGAGCGGGTTACGATGCGCATAGATAAGCCTTTCAAATTAGATAATATGGGCTTTGCTAAAGAGGACTACCCTTACATCGATGCGCTTAGGGAAGCACTTGTTAACATGCTGATGCATGCGGATTATTTCTCGCCTATCAAATCAAGAGTGAGGATTTTTAACGACAAGATAGAGTTTTTTAACGCAGGGGCCTACCCAAAACCTGTAGAGTATTTTTTGCAAAATGATACATCTATGCCCAGAAACCCCATCCTTGCTAGGCTTTTTAGGGCTGTAAAGTTAGCCGAGAATGCTGGCTATGGGTTTGATAAGATGATAGAAGGGTGGAAAACGCACACCAGTGTCCCCATTCTTTTTCAAACAGAACTCGACACTAGCACGACTATTTTTGATTTACATGTAAAGGCTACCGAGCAAGCTACCGAGCAAGCTACCGAGCAAGCTACCGAGCAAGCTATTTTGGAGTATTGCGTAGAGCCAAAAAATACGAGCGACATCATGAAACACTTGGGCTTAAAGCATAGGGAGCATTTTAGGTCAGCAGTGCTAAAACCCATGCTTGAACAAGGGTTGCTAGAGCTAACCATACCCGACAAGCCAAAAAGTCCAAAACAAAAGTATGTAACATCTAGAAATAAGGCATAAAGAAAAAGTGTAAGGAATCGCTTTTTGAGGCTCCAAAGACCAAAAGGTGTAAAATTCAATTTTTAAAAGCACAAGGAACATTTATGAAACTCGCCATCATCGGCCTAGGCTACGTCGGCCTCCCGCTTGCGCATGCCTTTGCTAGCAAGTACGAAGTCGTCGGCTTTGACATCAACCAAAAACGCATCGATGAGTTAAACCAAGGCGTAGACTCCACCAAAGAACTCAGCCCCGAACAGCTTAAGTCCGTCTTGCCCGCACACAACAAAACCCTAAACAAAAATGCTTTACATGTAAGCACCAATGTCGAAGACATTAAAGACTGCACCGTGTACATCATCACGGTTCCTACGCCCATCGATAGCCACAAGCGCCCTGACCTCACGCCGCTCATCAAAGCAAGCGAAACCGTAGGCAAGGTCCTTAAGCCAAATGACATCGTCATCTACGAGTCCACTGTTTACCCAGGCGCTACAGAAGAAGAGTGTGTTCCTGTGCTAGAAAAATTTTCAAACCTGACATTCAATAAAGACTTTTTTTGCGGCTATTCCCCTGAACGCATTAATCCGGGTGACAAAGAACACACCGTCACAAAGATTCTCAAAGTTACCAGTGGTTCTATGCCAGAAGTTGCCCAAAAAGTTGACGCACTTTACAAAAGCATCATCACCGCAGGCACATACCTCGCCCCAAGCATCAAAGTAGCAGAAGCGGCCAAGGTCATCGAAAACACTCAACGCGACATCAACATTGCCTTCGTCAATGAACTCGCCATCATCTTTAACAAGCTTGGCATCGACACCCACGAAGTGCTCAAAGCCGCAGGCACGAACTGGAACTTTCTACCTTTTAAACCCGGCCTCGTAGGCGGGCATTGCATCGGTGTGGACCCGTACTACCTCACCCACAAAGCCCAAGCCATCGGCTACAACCCCGAAATCATCCTAGCAGGTCGCAGACTCAATGACAACATGGGTATCTATGTAGCCAACCAAGTCATTAAGCTGATGATTAAAAAAGGTTACAAAGTAGATGGGGCAAGAGTGCTTGTCATGGGTATCACCTTCAAAGAAAACTGCCCCGACATTAGAAATTCTCGTGTCATTGATGTCATCCGTGAACTGCAAGAGTTTGGGTGTCAGGTGGATGTAAGCGACCCATGGGCGGATGCAGAAGAGGTTGGGCACGAGTACAGCCTCGATTTAATTCAATATTCAACACTAAATATGCAACATTACGACGCAGTTGTGTTGGCGGTAGCCCACAACGTGTTTAGAACCCTAGAGCTAAAGACTGAAAATACTGTGGTGTATGATATTAAGGGCATCTTGGTTGGGTCGGATGGGAGATTGTAGGAGTGGCGAATGAGCTAATTGCTATTAGCCTAATGTAAGATTAAGTTTGTGCCACGAGAGATGTGTTTGTGTGCCAGAGGGTGAATATTTTACTACATTGTTGCAAACTACACGACGCAAGAGGACTGTTTAAAGGAAGAGTATGATGGATGGGATAAATATAAACGACATAAAAAATATAGCCCTGGAAGCTGGAAAAGTTATCGTAGAAATTTATAGCAAAGACTTTGCCGTAGCATATAAAGATGACAAGTCGCCCTTGACTGAAGCAGATACCCTTTCTAATGAAATTATCTGCACCGCCCTTACAAGTCTTTATCCAGATATTCCCATTCTCTCTGAAGAAAACAAAACTGTTGCATACACCCAAAGAAAAGAGTGGGAATACTACTGGTGCATTGACCCCATTGATGGCACCAAAGAGTTCATTAAAAAAAATGGCGAATTCACTATCAATATCGCCCTTATTCAAAATGGAGTTCCAATTCTAGGCGTGGTATATGCTCCCGTATTGCAAAAAATGTATTCTGCAAAAAAAGGCTTGGGCGCTTTTTTAAACGGCCAAAAACTTCCCTTACATGTAAAGAGTGATTTTGCAACATCTTTAGCTGTTGTGGCTTCAAAATCCCACATGTCTGATGAAACAAAAACCTTTGTGGATAATCTAGCACTCACTACCAAACACTTAACGCTCGTCTCGAAGGGAAGTTCGTTAAAGCTTTGCATGATAGCTGAGGGCGAGGCAGATATCTACCCGCGCATCGCTCCCACCATGGAGTGGGACACAGCAGCCGCCCATGCGGTGGTGCTAGAGGCTGGTAAAAATGTTTACGTTTATAATGAAAACACAACTTCTCAAACTTACCTTACATGTAAAGATTTAGTACCATTGAAGTACAATAAAGAAAATCTACTCAATCCCAGTTTTGTGGTGGCGTAAATGAACAAAAACATACAGTGGCATAGGCACTCCATAACCAAAGAGGTTCGTGAAAAAACGTACAGGCAAAAACCCTGCGTCATTTGGCTTACGGGTTTAAGCGGAAGTGGAAAATCCACCATTGCCAATGCCCTAGAAGAAAAGCTCTTTCAAAATGGCAATAAAACCTACCTTTTAGATGGGGATAATATTCGACATGGCCTCAACAAAGACTTGGGCTTTGATGAAAACTCCAGAGTGGAAAATATCCGCCGCATCGGCGAGGTGGCCAAACTCTTTGTGGACAGCGGACACATCGTGCTTTCGGCGTTTATCTCTCCCTTTATCGCGGATCGCTACATGGCCAGGAGCTTGGTGGAGTACGGGGAATTTATTGAAGTGTTTGTGGATGCACCCCTAGAAGTGTGTGAACAAAGAGACCCAAAAGGTTTGTATGAAAAAGCTAGAAAAGGAGCCATTAAGGACTTCACAGGGCTTGATTCACCCTATGAAAAGCCGCTCAACCCAGAGCTACATGTAAAGAGTGACATAATGAGCGTGGATGAGATATGCGAGGAAATTTTGGGCTATCTTTTGGAAAATAATTTCATCAAAAATAATACGCTCAATCTTAGAACACCAATCATTTCTCGCAACAAGCTTACCCACCTCAAACAACTCGAAGCTGAATCCATCCATATCATGCGCGAAGTGGTAGCGGAGTTTGAAAACCCCGCCATGCTTTATAGCGTAGGCAAAGATAGCTCAGTAATGCTCCACATTTTACAAAAGGCCTTTTACCCCGCCCCGCCACCGCTTCCTCTTGTACATGTAGACACCCAGTGGAAGTTCAAAGAGATGATAACTTTTCGTGATCAAAGGGCCAAAGAAGTGGGCATGGAACTGATTGTTTACACTAATCCAAAAGGTAAAGAGCTAGACATCTCACCCTTTACCCATGGAAGTGCCATGCACACAGACATTATGAAAACCGAAGCCCTAAAACAAATGCTTAATAAGTACAAATTTGATGCTGTTTTTGGAGGCGCTAGACGGGATGAAGAGAAGAGTCGCGCCAAAGAGCGCATCTATTCCTTTCGGGACGAAAACCACCGCTGGGACCCTAAAAATCAACGACCAGAACTTTGGAATATTTACAATGGTCGCCACAAAAAAGGGGAAAGCATCCGTGTTTTCCCACTCTCAAATTGGACAGAACTTGATATTTGGCAGTACATCTACCTAGAGCAAATCCCCATCCCTGAACTGTACTTTTCAAAAGAACGCGATGTGGTGGAGTATATGGGTACAAAAATCATGGTAGATGATAAGCGTATGCCGCATGAGTTAGCCCAAAAAGCCAAAAAAGAGAAGGTACGCTTTCGCACCCTTGGGTGTTATCCGCTCACGGGAGCTGTAAACTCAGAAGCCACAACCCTGCCACAAATCATCCAAGAGATGCTCATCTGTACCACTAGCGAACGCCAAGGCAGACTCATCGACACTGACAGCGATGCAAGCATGGAAAAGAAAAAACAAGAGGGGTATTTTTAATATGGCGCATCAATCAAGCCTAATCGCAGAAAACATAGAAGCGTACTTAAAAGAGCATGAAAACAAAGAGATTTGTCGTTTTATCACTTGTGGAAGTGTGGATGATGGCAAAAGCACGCTCATTGGCAGGCTACTTTATGACAGCAAGATGATTTTTGAAGACCAGTTGAGCGCCATTGAAAAAGATAGCAAAAAACACGGCACCACAGGGGAAAGGATGGACCTTGCGCTTTTGGTAGATGGACTTGCAAGCGAACGTGAACAGGGCATCACCATAGACGTAGCTTACCGGTTTTTTTCTACCCAAAAACGAAAATTCATCATCGCAGACACTCCAGGACATGAGCAATATACGCGCAACATGGCCACAGGTGCGAGTACTGCTGACATTGCCATCATTCTCATCGATGCTAGACAAGGTGTGCTCACCCAAACAAAGCGCCACTCATACATCGTAAGCTTATTGGGCATTAAAAATATCATCGTAGCCATCAACAAGATGGACCTAGTGGATTTTTCCCAAGAAAGATATGATGAAATCATAGCCCAGTACGAAAATGAAGTCCTTGGCTATCTTAACACTCCCCATCTAGCACTTAACACTATTTATATTCCCATCTCAGCCCTAGATGGCGACAATATAGTCAGCAACTCTCTAAAGTGCTCATGGTACAGAGGTCGTTCCCTTATGGAGCTACTAGATACATTGGAAATTCAAAAATCAGCATTTAATATTCAAAATTCCTTTAGGTTTCCTGTGCAGTATGTTACTCGTCCCCATTTGAATTTTAGGGGTTTTTGTGGAACTATTGCAAGTGGTGAAATCCGAGCGGGCGATAGCATCACGGTGCTACCTTCCAAAAAAACAAGCAAAGTTAAAGCAATCGTCTCAAACGACATCAAGGTGTTAAAACCCCTTGGCCAAAATGAACCCGTAGAAACCATTATTCACGCCTATACCCCCATGGCAACAACCCTAATCCTTGAGGATGAGATAGACGTTTCAAGGGGCGATATGATAGTAAAAACCAATGAGCTTCCAGAAGTGTCCAATGCTTTTTCGGTGATGCTTGTCTGGATGAGCGAAAAACCTATGAATACTAATGAGAGTTATGTTATTAAGCGGGCAACATCGGTGATGAACGGTGTTTTTGAAAAGATAGCATATAAAAAGGATGCCAATACATTCGAGGAGCTTGAAGCCCAGCAACTAGAACTCAATGATATCGCCAAATGCACCTTGAAGCTTGACCGTGTCATTGCCGTGGATGCCTATGAAAACAATCGCTACACGGGTAGTTTTATTGTCATTGACAGGCATAGTAATGAAACCATTGGAGCGGGGATGATAGTGGAAAGCATTCAGGGTTTAGAATTTAGAATTCAGAGCAAAGAGTATACCCAAGCAGAGATTGAACTTAATGCTTATATTAGACGAAATTACCCTCAATGGAATTGTGAAATTTTATGATGCAATACTTTGTAGCATTCTCCATTATCCTTCTTTTGGCTTTGTTGATTCAAAATAAGCTTAAGCCCGCATTGCTCTTTTTTGGGCTTGTGTTGGGGTACTATTTTTTGGATTTGATTTCTATCGAGGTATTGCTTAAAAATTATGTAAACCAATCTCTAGTGACTTTAATACTACTCTTATTGGTTTCTATTGCCATTGAGAAAACATCATTTATTACCATGCTTTCAACGCGTCTTTTTGACAAGTCTTTATCTAAATCTGTGGCAAAAATTAGCTTTTTTAGTGCGTTATTATCAGCTTTTTTGAACAATACCGCTGTTGTGGCATCCTTGATGAGTGTCGTGAAACAAAATAAATTTCACGCCCCTTCAAAACTCCTCATTCCTCTTTCATACGCAGCTATTTTTGGAGGCACCATTACTCTTGTGGGTACATCTACTAATCTCATTGTCAATGGCTTTGTGCTAGAGCGCGGGCTTCCTAGTCTTGAAATGTTTGACTTTGTGTATGTGGGTATTCCAGTGGCTGTTGTTGGTACACTGATGCTGATGTTTATCACCAGATTTTTACCTGAATACAAAACCCAAAACACTCTTGAGAGTTATTTTATTGAGGCAAAAGTCACCAAGACTTCGCCACTTGTTGGTAAAACCATCAAAGAAAATGGCCTCAGGAATCTCGAGTACCTCTTTTTAAGCGAAGTGCTAAGGGAGGGTCACATCATCTCTCCCGTGCACCCAGATGAAGTCCTTCAAGAAGAAGATGTGCTTATTTTTAGCGGAGATGTGAAAGAGATAGCCCTTTTGGAAAAATTCAAGGGTTTAGAACTTGTACATGTAAAGCATGACCTTTTGGCAAATCTCGTGGAAGCCATCATTTCCCATGAGTCAACTCTTGTGGGTAAATCCCTAAAAGAGGTCAACTTTAGGATTAAATTTGATGCTTCGGTGGTGGCCATCAAGCGTGGGGATGAGAAGCTTTCGGGCAAGATTGCGGAGATCGAGCTTCGCGCAGGGGATAATTTGGTGTTAGCTACAGGAAATGACTTTTACCAGCGGGATAATCTCAAAAAGAATTTTTATTTTTTTAATGATGTTGCAATCAACCAAAAACTCTCTCAGATGCAAAGTATCGCTGTTTTGGCGGGATTTTTGGGTGTGATTTTGCTCAGTGTGCTTAAAGTACTTCCTCTTATAAAGGGATTGTTCATTTTACTTGTCGTGCTTGTTTTGTTTAAATTTTTAAATTTTGATGAGATTAAGAGACGCTTCCCTTATGACCTTATGCTTATCATCGGCTCTGCCCTTGGGGTTTCAGGTGTCATTATTGAAATAGGGCTAGCTCAATCTGTGGCAAATGGACTCATTGGAGCTTTTGAAGGCTTTGGGGTGTATGGAGTCTTTTTTGCTATTTATATTTTTACCGCCCTTTTAACAGAAATCATCACTAACAACGCCGCTGCAGCCTTGGCTTTCCCTATTGCCTACTCCACAGCACTCTCTTTAGATGTGAACTACCTCCCCTTTGTAATGGCAGTGGCGTATGGCGCAAGTGCGAGTTTTTTAACACCCTATGGGTATCAGACGAACTTGATGGTGGCAAGCGTGGGTGGGTACAGTTTTAAGACTTTTCTTAAAAGTGGTGCTTTGGTTTCGCTTGTGCATGGGGGCGTTGTGTTGGTGCTTGTGCCCATATTTTTTAAGTTTTAGAATTATGAAATATCAAACAAAGCAACCAAGTAGAAAAAAAGCGTTTTTAACACAAGCTATAGGAGGTTACGCACTCACTGCTATTGCTATCACAAAAGGCTTGCTCCTGCTGCCATTGTATTTTCAATTTATATCGTATGAATTATATGGATATTGGATAACGATAGGAAGCATAGTAGCACTTCTTGGTATTGTCAATTTTGGCATCGGTACTATGGCAATGCAGAGAATTTCAAAGTCGTATGCGCAAAATAATTTTCAAGCTGTTGGAGATTATTTTATTAACAGCGTGGTTATCTACCTCTTGATTACAATTATTTTTTTATTTCTAGGCTATTTTATTTCATTTTTTCTACACAATTTTTTGGATATTTCAGATGAAAAGTTATCGCTGCTAAGACAAGCTTATTGGATGGCCTTAGCAACAACAGTATTAACTTTTTTTTCATCATCATTTCGTGGTCTTTCACAGTCACTTCTGCGACCGTTGGTGGGTATATATATAATGGTTTTTTCAAATATAATTGGTATATGCATAGTTGTTTTTTTGCTCTACTCTGGCTTAGGACTCCTCTCCATACCTGCTAGCCTTCTAATTACAGAGATACTTATCGTGATGTCTTGTGGCATCTATGTGGGTGTATTGTATAAGCAACTACATATTAGATCAAGCATAAAACGAACTATACTAAAAGAATACATTTCTTTTAGTCCGCATTTATTGGGCTATACGATTGGCAATAATATTTTAAATAAATCTCACCCCATCATCATCACAACCTTTTTGGGTGCTGAGATGACAACTGCTTATGATGTGACACGAAAAGTGATAGACATAATTTTAAAAATGTTAAATGTATTTAATGCCTCTTTGCTTGGGCCTTTTTCTCATTTGGTGGGAGAAGGAAATAAAGAAAAAATAAAGAAAATAACTCTCCTGATAATCACAAGAAGTTTTTTAGTTGGAGTGTTGGGGTATAGTGTCTACATGGCATCCAATTATACTTTTGTGAGCTTATGGATAGGAGAAGAGATAGTTTTAGACCAGCATGTGATAGTGGCTTTAGGTCTTAGTGCATTGGCTTTTAGTATGACGAGACTTTTTAGAAGTTTGCTTTTCGGGCTCGATGAGATGCAATATGCTACAAATATTGTGCTTATAGAGGGCATTGGGTATATTTTACTGTCTACAATATTGATAAACCTTATGGGGATAATCGGTGTACCGATAGCTCTTTTGTGCGTCAGTTTTTTAGTTGCATTACGATTGCTCAAGAAAATAAATGATGCAGTAGGAGTAAAAGTCAGCAAAGTGGTAATAGTAAAACTTCTTGTTATGATATTTTTGGTATTAGCTTACATTGGAATATCACATGAAGTGTTTAATCAAACTAATTGGTCTTTTTTTATACTTGAAGTGTTGATCTCTTGCATTGTTATTACAAGTTTAATAGTGTCACTTGAGTATAAGCAAATAAAAAATTTAATTTTACAAAAAATGAGGAAGAATGGAAAATAAAGAAGATTTATATGTAATAGGATTCCCAAAGTCTGGAAACACTTGGTTGGCTCGGCTTTTGTCCGATATTACAAATTCAAAAATATATGTTGAGTCTGAAAAAGATGTAATCAACAATTCTGAAAATAGTGATACTAAAAATGGAGATTATTCAATTCACAAAATCCATGCAACAAGCAACTTAGAGCAAGTTTTAAAATCAAAAAAAGTATATATCATAAGGGATCCGAGAGCAAGTTTAGTTTCTGGTTTTTTTTATTTATATAGATGGATTAATGAATCAGAAATAGGCGAATGTTTTTGGAAAAGAAAGTTGTTTGAATTTGAAATACTGAATTTAAATACAAGTTGGAATAAAACTTTAAAACATTACAAAAATCTTGTAGTACGGACTTTAAAAGGAAGATTTAACAAGGCAAAAGTAGGGAGCTGGAGTGAACATGTTAACTATTGGACAAATATGAACGATGTAACAGTAGTTAGATATGAAGATTTACTAGAAAATACTTACGAGGAGCTAAAAAGACTACTTAAGGATTTGCATATTAAATATGATGAAAATACTTTAAAACAATCTATAGAAAATCAAAGTTTTGAAAAAAAGAAAAAAGAATTTTTAGCAAATGGAGATATAGAAAATGCAAAATTTCTAAGAAGTGCTAAAACAGAAAGCTGGAGAGAACTTTTAACTACAAAGTTGCAACAAGCAATTGAAACTGAGCATAAAGATACTATGAAAAAATTTGGCTACAACATAGAAACTATAAAATAAGGCGCTATAATGAAAAAATTATTAAGAATAATAAAAAAACTATCAATGCTTTTTGGCATAAATATACAGGCTAGTCGAGCAACCACAAAGACAGAAATTGAAGGATTTATTTCTAAGTTAAAACCTATTAAGATAGATATAAGTTTGATTAGAGTGGGTTCTAGTGAAGATGGAGGTTATCTAATACCTGATGATTTACAGGGTATAGAAGCACTTTTTTCTCCTGGTGTTGGAACAAAATCAGATTTTGAATTTGATTGCGCAAACAGAGGTATGAAAGTTTTTATGGCAGATGCTTCAGTCGATGGACCACGCAAAAGCCATGAGTTTTTTAGCTTTGAAAAAAAGTATATTAGTTCATTTGATAACGAAAAGTTTATGTCCATAGAAAACTGGATAAATAAATCTAATCTTGAAGTTGATTCGGATTTAATGCTACAAATGGATATTGAGAGTGCTGAATATGAAGCAATCTATAGCATACCCAAAAGTTTAATGAAAAGATTTAGGATTATAGTTATTGAATTTCACGAGCTAGATATGTTATGGAACGGGGCATTGTTTCAAAGGGTTAGCCATGCATTTGAAAAACTTTTAGAAACTCACCATGTTGTGCATATATATCCAAATAATTGTTGTGAAGTTTACGGAAAAGGTGACTTAGAAATTCCAAAAGTTATGGAATTTACTTTTGTAAGAAAAGATAGGGTAACTGTGCAAGGTTTTATTGAAACTTTTCCAAATGAGTTAGATGTTGACTGTGCAAAAGGAAAAAGCTTGATTCTTCCGAAATGCTGGTATACAAATAAATAGGAGTACTGCTATGTTCTTCCCAGAAAAAATAAAAAGTATAAAAAAAACTGATAGAGTTTTAGATGTTGGGCCTGGTTATACACCATTTTACAGATCTGATGTGTTACTGGAAAAAATATTTGATGATGATGATGTAGCCTTAAAACAGACAGGTTCATCTCAAAAAAAAGATCTTAAAAAAAAGATAGTGTATTTTAGAGAAGATATTTTTCCATTTGAAGATAAAGAGTTTGATTATGTTATATGTTCACATGTTTTAGAACATATTCCTAAGAAAGATATAAATTTTTTTATATCTGAATTAAGTAGAGTAGCTCCAAAAGGGTATATAGAAGTACCTTTATATACTTTTGAATTAATAACTTCTGTGCAATACCACGTGAACTTAGTCTATATTGACAAGAATAATACAATTCATTTCTTATCAAAAGAAGATATTGACTTAAAAAATTCATCATATACTAAACTTAGAGAACTAATTATAAAGTTCAATTTTAATGGTAAAATCATTCCGTTAAATTTAAATACATTTGGATATGGCTTTGAGTTTAATGAAAAAATTGATTATAAAATTCATAATGATCCAGATACATTTTTTTACATTGTCGATAATGAAGCAAGTAAATTTCATATAAAATGGAGTAAAGATTTTGCATATTATATTGAAAAAATGAAGCGGCAATTTGATAATAATGTTTTTAAACAAAGAATATATAGTAGATTTAAGATTTCACTAAAATAGGTAGGTTATGAAAAAAGCAACATTAGTAGTCTCGAAATATTTACAAGATAATAAAATATTTCAAGTTAATGCGTCTAGGGATGACGCAGTTCATAGGTTTGCATTATTAGAAGAAGAACTATTAAAGTATGATGATATATATGTACATCAAGACTTTTTAGATAAACAATAAGTACATGAGCTAAAAGTGTTAAAAAAAATAATTAATATCTTTAATTTGCTTGTTTTAAGTAACAAAAATCAATCTGTTATAAAGAGCTATGATGTATCATCTAAAGCTATTTGTGGTAAGAATATTCAAATAAATAAAAATACTCTTATTGATAAAAACTCAACTATTGGTTCATATTCATATATAGGTAAAAATTGCAATATTACAAAAACTAATATTGGAAGATATTGTTCTATTGCTAATAATGTTTCAATAGGTCAAGGAGAACATGATTTAACAAAAATCTCTACAAATTCAATTTTTTATACAAATAAATATGAGCAACTTACAAAAAAATCGTGTGTTATTGAAAATGATGTATGGATAGGTACTGATTCAATAATATTGAGGGGTGTAACTATTGGTAATGGTGCAGTGGTTGGAGCAAATTCAGTAGTTACAAGGGATGTTCCACCATATGCCGTTGTAGCAGGTGTCCCTGCAAAGATAATTAGGTTTAGATTTGACAAAGATAAAATAAAAAAAATACTTCAAGCAAAATGGTTTGATTATGATGTTGAAAAAGCAAAAGAAATTATTAATAGGCTAGAAAATGAATAAAATAATTGATTTTATACATGTAGGAGATTATAAAACAGGAACTTCTTGGTTACAACAAACTGTGCTTCCTTTTCATCCAGAGATTCAATATTTAGGCGATTTTTTTCAAAATAAAGAACTTAAAAATGTTGTAAGAGAATTAGTAGATATTAGAGATTTGGATTTTGATGCAGAAAGATTGAGAAAAAGATTTGAAGATAATGTGATAAAGGAAAACAATAAAATAGTTGGAATATCAAGAGAAGCACTCTCTCAGTCAAACTATATCACAGGTGAGCATGCTTTAAGAAATGCTCAAAGATTAAAAGAAGTTTTTGGTGAAGTAAAAATTATCTATGTAATACGAGAACAAATCTCTATGTTAGGGTCTATTTATAGTCAATATTTAAAAACAGGGGGTACTCGTAGTTTTGAAGATTGGTTTTTAGATCCTATAGAGTGTAAAGGGATTATAGAAAGATTAAAATATGATAAAAATATAGCGATGTATCAAAAAACATTTGGCAAAGAAAATGTATTGGTGCTTTTATTTGAAGAATTAAAACAGGATAAAGAAAGTTTTTTAAAAGCACTATATAGCTTTATTGGATGTAAAGATACAAATTTTCAACCCATAGAAAGTAACAAAGAAGTCAACTCAAGCTTAACTACTCATGGAGCATTCATATCAAAAATTTTTCAAAATTTGTTTAGAAATACTTATCACAATTATCGTTCATCATTTTTAAATTTGGACAAATTGATTTATTTATTTTTATCACAAAGAGAGAAACTAAGAAGAGACATAATGTCTAAAGAAAGTGTGATCCCCTCTTATGGAGAATTGGATGAGAAACAAAGAATATTATATTCAATAAATATGGGAATGATGGGAAGAATAAGGAAATTATCTGAAAGTATCAAAAGTGGTAAAAAAATAGTAGTTCCTAGAGATATAAAAGAAAAAATATTGCCACTATTTAAAGAAAGTAATCAAATACTAAAAGATAGATACGATTTAGAAGTAGAGAAATATGGTTGGAGCTTATAAAATATGAAAATTGGATTTTGGGCTAACAATAAGAATATGTTTGATTATAAAAAAATTAGAGACAACTATGCCTATAGATGGTTTGTTCTTAAAAAAACTTTTGAAGCAAAAAAGATAGAATTAATTTCTATTATAGACAAGAGACATTCTCAAGAGTTTGATATTGTTATTGAAAATGGTGTGAAACATAGTAATGCCAAGTATGCTTATTTGTTAATGATAGAAAGCAGATTGATACGACCAAATGATTGGGACTTGGCTATACATCAAAAATATAAAAAGATTTTTACTTGGGATGATGAACTTGTTGATAACAAAAAATATTTCAAGTTAAATTATGCATTTGATATACCAAAAACTATTCCTAAAAAGTTTGATAATAAAAGATTATGTTGTTGTATCTCTGGCAATAAACTAGAACAACATTCCGATGAGCTATATTCAAAAAGAGTTGATTTTATAAGATGGTTTGAAAAAAAATATCCAAATGAGTTTGATTTGTTTGGAATAGGTTGGAATGAATACAATTTTGGCAAATCTTTACTAGGGAGAATTTTAAATAAAATTAAACCATTGAAAAAGTTAATGGCCTCATCTTTTCCATCTTATAAAGGAACAGTAGAGTCAAAATATGAAACAATGCAAAGTTATAAATTTTCAATATGTTACGAAAATATAAAAGACCAAAATGGTTATATAACGGAAAAAATATTTGACTGTTTTTTTGCTGGATGTGTGCCTATATATTGGGGTGCAAAAAATATATGCGAATATATTCCAAAAGAGTGTTTTATAGATAAAAGAGACTTTGATAGCTTTGAAGATATTTATAATTTTATGAAAAATATGGATGAAAAAACTTACATGAGCTATCTTGACTCAATAGAAGAGTTTTTAAACAGTACAAACGCAGACCAATTTAGAGCAGAGGTTTTTGCAAATACTGTAGTAGATGAGATAGTTAAGGATTTGAATGATAATAGTTAAAGTTACAGGTGGACTTGGAAATCAAATGTTTCAGTATGCCATTGCAAAAGCAATAGCAGAGAATCGTAATGATAAATTTAAACTTGATATTTCATTTTATCCAAAACAAACTCTGAGAAAATATGAATTGAGTAGATTTAATATAGAGGAGCATATGGCAACAAAAAATGAGATTATTGAAGTTGCAGGAAATCAAAACTTTTGGTTTAAAGTTAAGAGAAAAATGGGATTTAGTCCAAGAATATTAAATAGTTATTTTATAGAAAAAGAATCAGCAGTATTTGATAAAGAAGTATTTGCATATAAGGATAATATTTATTTGGATGGATATTGGCAAAATGAAAGATTTTTTCGTGATATAAGAACAGAACTACTTAAAGACTTTACTTTAAGGGACAATATATCTTATGAAGCAAAAAATCATTTAATTAATATTTGTAAGACACAAAGTATCTCTTTACATGTAAGAAGAGGAGATTATGTTGATAATATAAAAGCAAATAATGTACATGGAACTACAACATTAAAATATTATACGGATGCTATAACATATATTTTAAAAGAGGTTGAAAATCCTTTTTTTTATATTTTTTCAGATGATATAACCTGGTGTAAGAAAAACTTTGAGTTTTTAGAAAATAAGATTTTTATAGATAACACAAAAACTGCTTTTGATGATTTAGAGCTTATGAAAAATTGTAAACACAATATTATAGCCAATAGTACATTTAGTTGGTGGGCTGCTTGGTTAAATGAAAATAATAAGAAAATAGTGATTTCACCAAAAATATGGTGGGTGTCAAGACCAAACAAGAATTTGGCTTTGGATAGTTGGATAACAATATAATATGAATAATCCATTAGTATCTATTGTGATGTCAGTCTATAATAGTGAAAAATATTTAGCAGAAGCTATAGAGAGTATTTTAAATCAAACATATAGAAATTTTGAATTTATAATAATCAATGATGGCTCAACAGATAGTAGTTTAGAAATAATAGAAAAATATAAAAGTCAAGATGAAAGAATAGTTTTAATTAGTCGTGAAAATAAAGGATTGCCATACTCTTTAAATGAGGGAATAGACGAAGCAAAAGGTAAGTATATTGCTCGGATGGATGCTGATGATATAAGTTTACCTGTAAGATTTGAAACACAAATTATGTTTATGGAAGAGAACTTTGAAGTAGGAATATGTGGAACTTGGGCAGAACTTTTTGAAGATAACAAAAAAACTAAGCTGATGAAGTATCCTGCAAACAATAATGAAATGAAAGTACGGCTTTTATACTCCGTTTGTTTTGTGCACCCTACGGTGATGATACGAAAAAGTATCTTAGATAAGTGCGGCTTGAGGTATAATTTAAACTATGCTAACGCACAAGACTATGAACTTTGGAGTAAAATATCCGATGTTACTAAAATGGCAAATATACCTAAAGTGCTTCTAAGATATAGGGTAAGTGAAAATAATATTACAACTAAAACAGATACTCGAAAAGTAGAACTAAGATATAAGTTGCTTAGTGATGTGTTTAATAAGTATATTAAAAAATTAGGTATTACAAACAGCGAAGAAGAAAATAGACTGCATTTTGTAATAGGCCTAAATGAACGGATAGCAAAAAAAGATATAAATTTGAATTTCTTAAATAAGTATTTAAAAAAACTAATAAATGCGAATAAAACATCAAAAGTATTTAATCAAATATATCTAGAACAGTTTTTGGCAAAAAAGTTTTTGATTGTGGTGTATTATAAAATCAAAAAGAAAGATTTTAGTTTTTTGAGTGCAGTTTTTTATGGGCTATTTTGGAATGGTATCTTTGCTATATCTAGAGCCAAATTTTAATGCTATCTTTGAATAAAATCCAGTCATTCAAAAATGATGCTTTTACAGGCTTTCGGGCTATTGCCGTATTGTTGGTTTTTAATGTTCATTTTATGGGAAGAATTGCTGATTCTTATTCAAGTAAGGACTATAGTGGAGAGTATGCTATATTTAGCTATTTGAAATTTGGTCATTTAGGTGTTGATATGTTTTTTGTGTTGAGTGGCTTTTTGATTTACTACACTATACGAAAAAATAATTACTCTTATTTTACCTTTATAAAAAAAAGATTGTTAAGAGTTACACCTGTTGTCGTAGTGCTGACAATCCCTTTTTTAAGTTCAAAGTATTTAAATATAGATGGATTAAAGCTTATTTTTGACAATATCATATTTTTAGATTTATTTGATTCTAGAAACTTAAATCCTGTTACATGGTCACTAGAATATGAAATGTATTTTTATCTTATAGTAGGGGGGGCATTGATACTACTATATGTCGAATCTATATTAATTTTATTAATTTTAAGTTTTATTTTGTATGTTGTCAATCTTTTTCTTATAGAGTTAGACCCTATAGTAAATATGACCCGATTTAATACTTTTTTCTTGGGAACAATATTAGCCATAATATATTTTGATGAAGAAAAGTGGGCTAAATATCAAAAATATTTCCAATATTGGCTAGTTTATGTAGTGTTGTTAATCATTGCGTTTTATTTGTGGCGAAATTATGCAAACGATATAGTAGGATCTTGGATTACTAAAGATTTGTATTTCTTGTATGTTGGGATAGTTTGTTTTTTTCTGCTGGGTTCACTTTTGCAGGAGCAAAATCTTTTAAAATCTCTACTCGAAAAAAATCTTTTTATTTTTCTGGGAACTATTAGTTATTCTTTTTATCTGTTTCATGATAGATTTGGCATACCTTATGGTGTTAAAATCATAAAATTTTTTGATTTAGAAAAATCACCAATTATTTTAGTTCTTAACTATTCTATTTCGTTATCTATTACTATTATTGCATCGTACTATCTGTATAAATATTTTGAAAAACCTTACTTTAGGGTAAGAAAGAAATAATGAAGATACACAATATTATACTAATTAAAGAATTTATATTTAAGTTTTTATTAATTTGTGTAGTTATTAGTTTTATTACAGGATATAGGTTTACATATCTTAATAAATTATTTTATTTTGATGTCTTGATGCTTATTTTTATAATGTTTAGCATTTTGATTAAGAATAAGATAGTTGTATCACAGTTTACATTTGATTTTATAGCAATATCGATTTTTATTTTTTTACCATCTATAATCTTGATAAATTTTACTAATGATTTAACAGGTTCCTTGCAGTTTTTTAGTCAGTACATTTTTTTAATAGTTACACTACCCATATTTTTAGAAAATGTATATAAAACTGAGCAATATGACTTTTTTTTAAAAAGCTTATTGTTTGGGTTGATTGTAAATTCAATACTTTTTTTACTTAAATACTTTGAGCTTGCAGGACAGTTATATTTTCCAGAAGATTATGGCTTTCGCTTTACGCTAGGTGAGCTTACTCCTAATGAGATGGGCCACTATCTTGTTTTGATGTTATTTTTAGCTACTTTATTTGTTGGCGGTAGATTTAAAATTCTTATTGAGTTTTTGGGTGTCGTTCCTTTTGCTTTGACTTTATCAAAAACTGTATGGGTTCAGCTAAGTGTTTTTTTGATTGTAAAGAAAACAAAACTGATGCTTATAAGTGTTTTGTTATTAGTTTTAGTAGTGTATTTTGGTGGGTATTGGGATGAGTTTTATCAGGCGAGTGCATTAATTTTACAAGATTTTTCCCCTTCTACAACTAGTAATACTATTAGGATAGAAATGCTAAAGAATGCTATTGGAAGTATTGGTTGTAGTATTTTATACCCTGGGTATCACTCAACACTAAATCTTGATACAAGCCTAAGTGTTCATAACGGCATATTGTCTTATATAGTCAATTTTGGATTGATCAGCTTTGTGCTACAAGTTTTGGTTGTTAGCTATTTGGTTCTTAAAAATATTAAAAACAAGTTTTTTGGATTTATTCTATTTTTTATTTTTTTAGATTTTATAACGCTAATTTTTAATCCAATTATCAATTCTAGAATAGTTTGGTTGCCTTTGTTTATTTATATCTATACATACCATTATAAAAAGAGTGAGTATGCCTAAAAAAGTTGCCTTTTTAATTAACTCTATGGCAGGTGGTGGAGCTGAAAAACTTGTAAGAAACTTGCTTGAGC
Source organism: Sulfurospirillum sp. HTRB-L1 (assembly GCF_059415125.1). Classification (NCBI taxonomy): domain Bacteria; kingdom Pseudomonadati; phylum Campylobacterota; class Epsilonproteobacteria; order Campylobacterales; family Sulfurospirillaceae; genus Sulfurospirillum; species Sulfurospirillum sp. HTRB-L1. The sequence goes on along the minus strand of NZ_JCAHZR010000002.1, from coordinate 22,011 downwards.
ATTTACATAATGACGGATATTCTGTTGAATTGATTTGTTTAGAAAAAGATAATGTTTTCAAAGTTGACAATGATATCAGAGTTACATATTTGACGGATTGGAACAAAGATATCAGTAGAATTAAGAAGTTGCTTTTTTTTCCAATTTTAGCATTTAATCTAAATAAATATATAAAAAATAATAATATAGAAGTGGTGCAAAGCCATCTCTTTCGAGCAAATTATGTAAATATCTTGGCTAAGTTTATGTTTAAGAGTCAGCATGAAGCACAAGTGGTAAATCATAGCGTGATAAGTAGATATAAAAATGAAGGCTTAAGTGGAAAAATCAATTTGTTCCTCATAAAGGTGCTTTATCCTTTTGCTGACAAGATTATATCGGTTTCAAATGTTGTCCAGAAAGATATGCAAAAGCTATTTGGGTTTAAAAATGAAAAAAAAGTTATTTATAACATGTTTGATATAGATGAGATTCAAAAACTAGCAATTGAAGAGATTGATGATTTTCAGTTTGATAAAACTAAAAAATATATTGTATCTGTTGGGCGACTTATACCACTGAAGCGAAATAAAGACTTGATTGAGGTTTTACCAGCATTGAGTGCTGAAGTTGAATTAGTATTTATAGGAGATGGTCAAGAAAAAGAGAATCTGAAAAGATTATCAAAAGAGCTTGAAGTTTCAAGCAGAGTTCATTTTTTAGGTTGGGTGGAAAATCCATACAAGTACATTAAAAATTCGCATTTTTTGGTATGTATATCCGAGACTGAAAGTTTTGGAAATATTTTGGTTGAAACTATGGCATGTGGAATACCAGTTATAAGTACAAAGTGTGGAGGTCCTGAGGAGATCATAGAAGATGGAAGCAATGGTTTTTTGATTGAAATCGGAGATGTTCATAGTTTGGTTGAAAAAATTAATTCGATTTTTTATGATGAAGAAATTTGTGAAAGACATATACAAAATGGATATGAATCTTGTAAGAAATTTGATGTAGAGAATATAATAAAAGAGTATATAGAAGTACTGGGAGTAACAAGATGAAAAGTTTTATAAAACAGTTGTTGAGAAAAAACAAATATGTTGAGATGTTGGCTTATGTGCTTCAGAATAACCAAATTCTCAATTCATCAGGTTCTGGTGAGTTTGGCAATACAATGGAAGAGATGTATAGGCATGGCAAAAACGTAGGAGAGCTATATATTGAAAACTATAAAGGTAGTTTAGAGGGTAAAAATGTTTTAGAAATAGGAACTGGATTTACAAGAACAACGATTTTACATATGATTAAAACCTCAAATGTTTCTAAAGGATACTGTTATGATAGGTTTAATTGTTTGCATGTGAATGATTTAAAAATCATTCACAAGTATGACTTAGAGACAGATTTAGAAAAGCTAGAATATATTTCAGGTAAAAATGAGGAGTTGCTTAAAATTGAAAAAGAATCTATAGATTATATTGTTTCAAATGCAGTTTTAGAGCATGTAGATAATCTTGATTTACTGCTCAATGTATTAGCTCAACTACTCAATGATGATGGTGTCATGTACCATAAAGTAGATTTACGATGCCACAATAGATTTAAAAAGCACGGAGAGCTATATTTTCATACATTTAGCGAAAAGATTTGGAATATGATGGGTGGAAATATTGGTCAGCCCAGCAGAGTTCTTTTGAAAGAGTATATAGCACTTTTTGAAAGATATAATTTGCAATATGATATAAATGTTTTAGAAAAATTTAGTCAAGAAGAGCTTGATAAAGCAAAGAAGTATTTAAAAGGCGTGGATTTTAAAGATTATGAAACTGCTATAGTAGAGTTTAAACTATGCAAAAAATAGCAATAGCAGTAAACAACTCATGGTATGCGTGGAACATGAGAGCAAATCTTGGTTTTGCTTTTCAAAAAGAGGGATATGAGGTAGTATTTATTTCACCTCATGATAGATATAGTGAAAATATAAAAAAGCACTTCGGGTATGTAGATATGGAGATAAACACAAAAGGTACAAACCCTATAGAAGATATTAAAACAATTTATTCATATTACAAAATATACAAAGATGTGAAACCAGATATAATAATGCAATATACTATCAAACCAAATATATATGGAACTATTGCAGCTAGTTTTTTAAATATTCCAACTATCAACAACATTGCAGGACTGGGAACGCTTTTTATTAAACAGAATTTTGTAACAAAAATTGCAAAATGGCTTTATAAGTTTTCACAGAAAAGAGCTACTAAGATATTTTTTCAAAATCAAGATGATTTTAAAATGTTTGTGGATGAGGGTTTGGTGCAAAAACAAAAGTGTGATGTGCTTCCTGGAAGTGGTGTAGATATAGAGAGGTTTCAACCTGTAAAAAAAGAAGAAGATGGAGTGTTTAGATTTTTGCTTGTGTCTAGGATGCTTTGGGCAAAAGGGATACAAGAGTTTGTGGATGCAGCTAAAACCATAAAACAAAACCATCAAAATGTAGAGTTTCAGCTTTTGGGCTACTTGGATGTTGAAAGCCCAACAGCTATATCAAAAAAACAGATGAGTGTATGGGTGGAGAAAGGGTATGTAAATTATCTAGGCAGTAGTAATGATGTAAGAGTGGAGATGGCTAAGGCAGACTGCATAGTGTTGCCATCATTTTACGGAGAAGGAACGCCTAGGACACTCTTGGAAAGTGCAAGCATGGCAAAGCCACTCATCACCACAGACAACGTAGGCTGCAAAGATGTAGTAGATGATGGCATAAATGGCTTTTTGTGTGTGGTAAAAAATGCTGAGGACTTGGCCGCTAAAATGGAGATGATGCTAAACCTTGACGAAGACCAAAGAGCAAATATGGGCAGGAAGGGGCGAGAAAAAATGGTCCGAGAATTTGATGAAAAGATAGTCATAAGAAAGTATCTAGAGGCTATCGCGGATATACTAAGGTGAAGCTTTTAGTCACGGGCGCAAAAGGCTTCATAGGAAGCCACTTTGTGGGCAAATATAAAGAAAAGCATGATATCCAAACTTTTAGCTTCAGGAAAGATAGCGTCAATGCCTTACAAGTAAAAGGCATTGACGCCCTTGTGCACCTCTCAGCCCTTGTGCATCAAACGGACGGGGCGAATGAGGAGGAATATGAAAGAGTCAATGTCGTCCAAACCTTACAGCTTGCGCAAAAGGTCAAGGAGGCTGGTGTAAAGCATTTTATCTTTATGAGCACAGTCAAGGTCTATGGGGAAGAAAGCCATGAAATTTACACCGAAAGCTTTACATGTAAGCCTCAAGATGAGTACGGTAAAAGCAAATTGAGGGCCGAGCGAGAACTTCAAAAATTAGAAGATGAAAGTTTTAAGGTTTCTGTTGTGCGCACCCCTATCGTCTACGGGCGTGGCGTCAAAGCAAATATGCAAAACCTTATAAAACTTATAGATAAGATGCCCATCCTCCCTTTTGGTAGTATAAAAAACAAACGAAGCTTTGTCTATGTGGGCAATCTTTGTGCCATGGTGGAGCGCATTATCCAAGAAAAGCAAGGTGGTATTTTCCTTGCGAGTGATGACGCGCCTCTTTCTACAACGCGCCTCATAGAACTCATCGCTAAAGCCCAAAACAAGAAGCCGTATCTTTTACATGTAAAGGTATTTGGCGTCTTCTTGCAGCGATTCAAGCCCGCTTTGTACAGGCGGCTGTTTTGTGACTTGGTGGTGGACAATGCCCGAAGCAAAAAAGTATTAGATTTCAAAAACCCCTACACGACAGAAGAGGGGATTATTTCAATGGTGTGTGGCAAATTGTAAAAACGCAGGCTTAAGCCCTAAAACACTATACTTCTTTTTTAGTTTGACCAAGGAACACCAATGAACGAAACCCAAAGACCCACCCTTCAAGAAGACGAAATCGACCTGCGAGAGCTTTTTAAAACGTTGTGGGATAAAAAAGTATTTATTGCACTCTTTACATGTAGTGTGACGGCGTTGGCCATTGCCTATGCTCTTTTTCAAAACCCAGCGCCTTTGTATAAAGGTGGGGTTTTTGTTGAGATTGGAGAGATTCAGAGTGAAAATTTTGGAGCAAGTTTGCTAGAGCGTCCTTCAAACTTGGCGGTTATTTTAGAGCGCGAAAAGGGTGTCCAAGCGACCATTCCAGCGGGAAGCATTAGTGTTTTGGAAGTGCAAAAAACAGGTACAGATATCTCGCGCATCAAAGAAGAGTTGCGCTCGGCGGTAAACTTTGTAGTGGAAAGGCACCAGGAAAAAGCTTCATTTCACTCAAACGTTATCATGACAAAACAAATTGGAGAAATCAGTGTGGGAGACAAGCCTATCAATACGCCCAAAAAACAACTCATCGTCACAGTGGGTGCGGTGACGGGGTTTATTCTCTCTATTTTTCTTGTTTTTCTGATACGGTTTATCCGCGGAGATGAAGCCACTTTAGCCAAGGTTTAGCAAAGAATGCCCTCCTTTGAACTCCTTGCCATCATCTTGTGTTTCCTCGTCGTGCTTGGCTTGTTGTGGGCGGTAGTCACTTCGCAAAAACGCATCAGAACCCTTGAGGAAAAATTAGCACTCGCCAAAGAGGAGCATAGCGTTACCTTGCTTCAAGAACGCACCCAAAACGCCACCTTGGAAGCCAGACTACACGCCCAAAACGAAGCACACGTCAAGCTTCAAGAAAGCTTTGCCACCCAAGAAAAACAACTCTCTCTAAAACTCCACGCCATCATGCAAGAAGGCCTTGAAAACAAACTCAAAAAGTTTGATGAAACCTCGTTAAAATCCCTCGATACCCTGCTTAAACCCTTTAAAGAAAACCTCGACGCCTTCAAGCAACGCGTCGAACGCGCCCAAGAATCTAGCACTGAAAAACTCGCCAAACTCTCTAAAGAGATCGAATTTGTCGCCAAAGCAGGCCTTGCCATCACCCAAGAAGCCCAAAACCTCACCGAAGCCCTCAAAGGCAAAAAGCAAACCCAAGGCAGTTGGGGCGAGATGATTTTAGAAACCGTGCTGGAGTACTCAGGGCTGTTAAAAGGCGTGCACTACGAAACCCAAGAGAGTTACCGCGGGGAAGATGGCCGCACCAAACGGCCTGATGTCATCATCAAACTTCCCGCTAAACGGAGCATCATCATTGACTCCAAAGTCTCCTTGGTAGACTACGACGCCTTCATCCGCGCCCAAGCCCCCGAAGAAAAAACCCTTACATGTAAGGCCCTCGTGCGTGCTTTTCGCGCCCACATCGACACCCTAGAATCCAAAGATTACACCCACTACGAAGCAGGCACGCTTCAGTATGTGTTCATGTTTGTGCCCATCGAGGGCGCCTTCGCCCTAGCAGTCCAAGAAGACCCAACCTTGTACGAATACGCGCTGAAAAAGCACATCGCCATCGTCACACCCTCGACGCTGACGGTCTCCTTGCGCACCATTTACCTCTACTGGCAAAGCGAACTCTCCTCGTCTAACGCCCAACGCCTTTTCGCAGAAGCGGGCAAGCTGTACGACAAAATGAACGGTTTTGTGGAGAGTTTTGACCGCTTTGGTGCGCAACTGCAAACCCTTCAAAACACCTACGACCATGCCAGTAAACAGCTCACCCAAGGGCAAGGCAACGTGCTAGGTCGCGTGGAAAAACTCAAAGCCCTAGGGGCAAAAACCACTAAAAACCTAAACGCCACCGCAACCTTCGACCACCAAGACTTCGACCAAGCCCAGTTTGAAGCATTGGAAAACAAGGAAGACTAGAAACACCAAGGCGTATCCAAATAGTTTTCACGGTGCGATATTTTCCACCGCTTCGGCATATTTGTGCTTTAATGACACCATGATTTTGCACATTGACCTAGATTGTTACTATTGTTCGGCAGAGCGCATCCGCAACCCAAGCGTGCGCGGCATTCCCTTGGCGGTGGGCGGGGGCAATGGCGCGGGGATTTTTGGCGCAACCCCCGCCTCCAAGGAACCTCGCGGCGTCGTGGTGACCTCAAGCTACGAAGCGCGTGCGCGTGGAGTGAAGACGGGCATGAGCATCACAGAAGCCTTGCGTTTTTGTCCCACGCTCACCATCCTTCCCCCCGACCATGCCTATTACCACGCGCTTTCTGCGCAATTGTTTGCCCTGCTTCAAACCCTCATGCCTACGGTAGAACAGTGCAGCATCGACGAGTTTTTTTGCGATATTTCAGGCATGCGTGAAGCCCAAGCCCCTGAGGCGTTTGCCTTACATGTAAAGCAGTGCATTGCCCAGGGTTTGCACCTTCCTGTTTCCATCGGCGTATCGCCTGCGAAGTGGATTGCCAAGCTTGCCACCAATGCTGCCAAGCCCGACGGAGTGCTCTACGTGCCCCAAGATGCCATCCCTGCCTTTATCGCTCCCCAGCCCATTGAAAATTTCCCAGGTATTGGTAAAAGCACCCAACAAAGACTCCACAAGCACGGCATCCAAACCCTTGGCCAAGCCTATGGGGCAAAGCACCTGTTTTGGCAGTGGGGTGAGGGGACAAAGCAGTTGTGGCGAAAGATTGCAGGGGAAGACAACGAAGCGGTAGCAGTGTTTAAACAGCGCAAATCCATCGGCCTTTCGCGCACCTTTGAACCCCTTGTTTCTCGCGAAGAGTTGCACCGACGCGTGGTGGTACTGGCGCGCCACATCGCTTTTTTGGTGGTTAAATCTGGCGTGCACCCCGCAACTTTTTCTGTGACCCTTCGGTACGAACACGGAGAGAAAATCACCCAGCGGTGCACCCAACACCGTTTTTTTAGTGAAGCATTTTTGCGCCAATGTGCCTTAGCGCTTTTTCACCAAGCCGATACATGTAAGCAAAATAAGGTGAATTTTCTAGGCCTAAGCGCAAGCCATTTTTTAGAACACCATGGCCAAAGTGTTTCACTGCTTGATTTTTGCGAAGACCAAAAACACCGGTGTGTCGAAGCTTCGATGCACCAAATCCGCGCACGCTATGGCCTTGATGCTATCGTTTCCGCGCGTGAACTGGCGCCTAATCCTCAAAAGAAACGCGGATAAAATGAATCTCATCGTGGTTTTTTAAAAAAGCATCGGTGACCTCAGGGTCAAAATGCTTTTCGCGCAAGTTTTGGATGTACTCAAAAGCCCGCTCAATACTCCACGCCGCTTTGTACGGGCGCTTGGAGGTTAGTACGTCAAAGACATCCGCCACGGCGGTAATGCGCCCTTCGAGGGAGATCTCCCCCCCTTTTTTGTTGTAAGGGTAGCCTCCACCGGCAAATTTTTCATGGTGGTCTCTGGCGATGTTGGCGGCCATGGTGAGGGTTTCATCTTCGGGGTCAACCAGTAAGCCGTGTCCGATGAGGGTGTGACGCTTCATGAGGGTAAACTCTTCCTCGCTAAGGGGGCCAGGTTTTTGGATGATGCTCTCAGCAATACCGATTTTTCCGATGTCATGCATGGGTGCGGTGAGTTTGATGAGGGTGCAAAAATGCTCATCAAGCCCAAGATTTCGCGCCATAACCTCCGTGTAGAGTCCGACACGTTTGGCATGCGTGTGGGCTTCATCGTCTTTAAATTCGGCTGCTTCGGAGAGCTTGTTGACGATTTTTGCTTGGCTAGCGCGCACTTTGTGGTACAGCAGCGCATTTTCCAAAGGAACGCCAATACACGCGCCAATCAAACGTAAGCGCTCAAGGGTTTCGTGGGTAAAACTACCTTGGTGGTGGCCTTGGAGGTGCACCATCCCAATAAGGTCGTTTTGGTGCCCAAGCAAGGGAAGGGTGAGGCTGTTTTCGTTCATGTGAAAGGAGGCAGAAGGGTTTGGCTCCAAAAATTCACGAAACAAGGCAAGGATGATTTGCTGTTCTTGGGGCAAAGAAGGTGCGTGGGCTTCCGCGTGGATTTTGATTTCGCCACGTCTTTTTTCAGGTCGCTTCCAAAGCGTGTGCTGTTCTTTAAGATGAACAAACAGCAAGCACGTTTCTACATCCATATTTTTTTGAATAAGTTCTGAAAGGTGGGAGAGTTGTGTGTTTAAGTCAGTGGTGACACGGATGCTGTTTGTAAACGTTAAAAGTAGGGGTAAGTGTTCTTGGTGTTGCATGAAAAACCTCGTCTATCAGATGCGTAAATAATACCCATTTTTGCCTTAAGCTTACTGAAAGCGAAAAAGGACGAAAAAATATTTTGTATTTATCCTTTGTTAAGCTCGAACTGTTATAGTTATGCCTTATTTTGACCCCAATGGAGCATTCTGTATGACGAAAAATACTCAAGTTTTTCTCTTTCTTGCGTGGCTCGTTGCCATCGTCTCCACCCTCGGAAGTCTTTTTTTTAGTGAAGTGATGTTTTTTATTCCCTGTACCTTGTGTTGGTACCAGCGTATTGCCATGTACCCTCTTGTGTTTATCTTGGGCCAAGGATTGCTTGGTCAAGAGGCCAGGGCATCGGCAAAAATCGCCCTGCCTATCGCCATCGTAGGGTGGGCGTTAGCGCTCTACCACACCTTATTGCACGCGGGTATCATTAGCGAAGAAGCGGTGCCTTGCTCTCAGGGTGTGCCTTGCTCGGTAAAGTACATCGAATGGCTTGGTTTTATTAGTATTCCCGTGCTCTCGCTTGCGGGATTTAGCATTATTATTGCGGCATTAATGCTGTTTTTAAGGAGGATTTCGCGATGAATCAACGTATTGTAGTAGGCTTAAGTGTGGTGCTGTTAGTGGGCGTATTTATTTTTGGAGCAAAACAGTACCAAACAAGCCAAAACACGCCAGCCATGACCAAAGAAGAACAAACGCGCCTGATGCCCTCCTACGCCCCCACGCTGGGGCCAAGTGATGCCAAGGTCACACTGGTGGAGTTTTTTGACCCTGCGTGTGGCACCTGCGCACAGTTTTCTCCCCTCACCAAAGCGCTTGTAAAAGAGTACGATGGCAAGTTGCGTTTGGTGCTTCGGTATGCCCCTTTTCATGAGGGTTCAGAGGTAGTTGTGCAGATGGTAGAAGCGGCAAGAGCGCAGGGAAAATATTGGGAAGCCCTCAGTGCCTTACTTGCACAACAAGAAGCATGGGTGTTTAATCACCGTGTTTATCCAGAGCGCGCGTGGCCTGTGCTTGAGCGGGCGGGTGTTGACATCGAGGCGTTAAAAGAAGCCATGAAAAACCCGGACATCCAGGCTATCATTGCCCAAGATATCGCCGATGCAAAAGCCCTAGGCGTCACTAAAACGCCCAGCTTTTTTGTCAATGGCACACCCCTAGAGCGCTTTGGTTACGACCCACTTGTGAAGCTCATCAAGTCTTACATGTAAAGAAAAAAAGAAGGGGCTTTTACCCCTTCTTGATTGTTTCAATCAACGCATCCACGCGCGCTTTGGTGGCGTCCCACGAAAAGACAAAACGCACACCACCTGTGCCAATAAAGGTGTAAAAAAGCCATCCCTCTTGGGCTAACTTCTCGATGCGTTTTGGGTCTAGTTCGATAAAAACGGCGTTGGATTGGGTGGGAAACAGCAGCTTCACTCCCTCAATCTTTTCCACAGCTTCTGAAAAATACGCGGCCATGGCATTGGCGTGGCGCGCATTTTTAAGCCACACGTCATCTTTTAAAAGCCCAAGCCATTGGGCGGAAATGTAGCGCATTTTGGAGGCAAGCTGTCCTGCTTGTTTGCAGCGGTAGTCAAAGTCCTCCGCCAATGCTTTGTCGAAAAACACCACCGCTTCCCCTAAAAACATCCCATTTTTCGTTCCGCCAAAGCTCAGCACATCTACACCGCTCTCTTGCACAAAGGTTTCGGGGCTTACATGTAAAGAAGCCAGTGCATTGGAAAGGCGCGCTCCGTCGATGTGAAGCTTTAGCCCATGGGTTTTAGCGCACGCTTTGATGGCGCGCAATTCTTCGAGGGAATAGACCATGCCTGTTTCGGTAGATTGGGTCAAGGAGACAACTTTGGGCTTGGGGTAGTGCAAGTCGGTGCGCTTGGTCACAAGGCGCGTGATGGACGCGGGCGTGATTTTGCCATCACTCTCACGGGAGAGCAAAAGTTTCATGCCGTTGGAAAAAAACTGGGGCGCCCCGCACTCGTCGGTCTCGATGTGGGAGAGTTCATGGCACACGACACTGTGGTAAGACTGGCACAAAGAGGCAAGGGCAAGTGAGTTAGCCGCGGTGCCGTTAAAGACGAAAAAAACTTCGCAAGGAACGCCAAAAAGCCCACGCAGGGCATCGGCTGCGGCTTTGGTGTAAACATCGTCGCCATAAGCTCTGGCGTAGCCTTGGTTGGCTTCGTTGAGGGCGTGAAGCACCTCGGGGCAAGCGCCTGAGTAATTGTCGCTTGCAAATTGTTCTTGGTGGAGTTGTTGCATAAGGGGGATTCCTTTTTTTGGGGCGCATTATGCCACGAAATCCCTTGATTATTCTTCAGTGATGATGGGGCTGTATTGGCTAGTTCTGGCCTTATTGATGGCTAAGTTAGCGCGCCGCACAACCTCTTCGACACTTTCGTCCAAAGGGTGCGTTTGAGCAATGCCAAAAGAGCACGAAACGCTGATTTTATCGACGTACAAGGTGCGTTCAAAATGGTGGTTCAAAGAGACAATAAGCGGCTCAATACGGTGGCATTCTTCGTTGGGACATACCAGCATAAAGGTGTTTCCGCCCCAACGGCCAAGGTAATGCTCTTGTCTTTTTAGCCGTGCAATGTCTTGCGTGAGGCCTAGTAAAAGAGCATCTCCCTTAAGGTGCCCGTGGTGTTCGTTGACTTGCTTGAAGTTACCAATCTCAATGAGCACGAGGGTGAGCGGGGTTTTGGTTTGGCGGGATTGGTTAAAAAGGTTTTGCAAGAGCTTGGTGAGCATGTAGTGGTTATAAACACCCGTTTGCGGGTCACGCATTGAAACGGTGCTAATAGTGTGTTTTGCCTGCTCAAAAGCACGCCCGATTTCACTAATCTCGTCTTTATAAGGCCACAGTTGACGGGTGCTGATGGGGTGGTCTCCGATGGCGTGGATAAACGTGATGAGTTGCTTAAGGGGTTTGGTAATCTTAAAGTAAAAGACCAAAAGCAGTAAAAAAAGGCTCATCAAAAACTGGATAAAAAAATACGTCGTGTTCGTGCGAAAAAGTTCGCGGAGTTCTTTGTCCATGGTCACAGAAGAGAGCTTGACCGCAACCTCCCCAATGCGCACCGAATCGGCGATGATGGGGATGGTTTGGGTGTACAGTGTGCCCTTGACTCGCTCAGAAAGAAAGGTGTGGTAAAAGGGCTGATGGTCTTGTTTATTCCACACGCTGACCCCCACCATCCGTTCATCTTGCAAGAAAGCATCGATTACCTCTTTTGCCATCTCTTTTGAGTCGTAGAGCAGGGGAAATTGCAAACTAGCACCCAAGAGGGCGGTGATGTTGCGGTGGTCTTGTTTGAGGGCGTTTTGGTATTCTTTGTGTTGCATGCTAAAGAGGAGAAACGCGCTAAGGATGATGGTAAGGAGTAGGGTAAAAAACAGGGCAAGGACAATGATAGTGTTAATTTTTTGATTAAAAAACCAATGCTTCACTGTGCCCCCATATTTTTAGTGTTACCGTCTTTAAAGTTTGCATGTGATGCCCCGCGTAAACAGGCGAACCATCATAATCAAAAAGTCCTTAAAAGCCCAAAAAAAGAGAAAAAATATGGTAAGCTTGCGAAAAAAAAGGCTTTTAATGCGAACGTTTTTAGGGCTCATGGCCGTTGTGTTTTTAAGTGGATGTGGGTTTCAAAAAACCCCGTTTTTTGAGGAAAAAGTACGCGTGGTGAGTCCCGCTTCCCCTCCTGTTGTGCAACACGAAACACCCAAGGCCGAAGCAGTGCTCTCGCACGGCTATGTCAAAGGTGTCATTCGCAAAGTCACTCAAGATGCCCGCTCGGGCCTTTGGGAGTACGAAGTGGAAGGCACAGACACCACAAATGCTAAGCTTCCCCATGCCCGTTTTACGCACACAGCACCTTTGGCAGGAGTAGGCGCGTTGGTGTACGCCCACATTGGGCAAGGAAAGCTTGTTCAGCTGTACACTCTTGAAGGAACGTCCGCACCCCAGTTTGTGCCCCAACCGTCCCAACAACCTGCCCAAAAATCACAAAAACGCACCCTAGAGCGCCAGGTTTTTTCTGTGCCTCAAAGCGAAACCATTGCCTTTGACTAAGCGTTTACCGCTCGTTAACCGCCAGGGCGTATACTTACATCAACGACAGCAAGCGTTATAAGAACTTCCTTAGAAAATAGAGGAGGGGCAAGGGCCACCTCCTCGTTACACTTCCTCTTTCAGTCTCACTTCAAACTCCGCACCCTCACCACTGTTTCGCGCTATCAAGCTTCCTTGCATATTGTTCTCGATAATCATCTTTGACATGTAAAGCCCAATGCCAATGCCCTGTGAACTAGACTTGGTGGTAACGTATGGTTCAAAGATTTTTTCAATGGGTTCGACGCTAATGCCCCCTGCGTTATCCCTTACATGTAAGGAAACCATCCCTTCTTTTACGGTTAATTCTAAGGTGATGGTGGGGTTTTTGGGCTTGGTGAGTAGCAAGGCGTCTTTGGCATTGGTGATGAGGTTGAGCAACACGTGTTCGTATTCGCTTTGAAAGCCCCGCACGTACGCGTCGTTTGGCGCTTTTACTTCGAGGTGGATATGATGGTTTTTCAAAGAAGCATGGCAAATGGTAAGGACAGATTCAATGCGCGCAATGATAGCAAAAACCGTTTTTTGTTTATCGGGGGCAAAAAAATGGCGAAAATCATCGATGGTTTGCGACATATAGTCGATGAGGTGTTCAGCTTCTTTGCTTTTTTCTTGGATGAGGGTAGGGTTGAGGGTTTGGCTCAGGTAGTGAAATTTAAGCCCCATGAGCAAGGCGGAAAGCTCCGTGAGGGGTTGGCGCCATTGGTGGGCGATGTTGCTAATCATCTCCCCTAGGGCGATAAATTTGGACTTTTGGATAAATAACTGTTCTTGGGCTCTGCTTTTGGTGATTTCTTCATGGACACGCTGTTCGAGGGTTTGGTTAAGGGTTTGGAGTTCTTGGGTTTTAGCCAACACTTCTTCGCGGTATTGGGTAAAAAAGTGCTCAATCTGTTTGCCCAAAACAATGGCAAGCCCGTAGGCAATGAAGGTAAAAAATAAAAAAATCACGACCGTAGAGGTGATGTCTTGGCGGGTGTCTTGGGTGAGCGCTTCGCGTTTTTGTTCCAAAAGGGCGTCAATGTCATCCATGTACGCCCCCGCGGCGATAATCCAATCCCATGGGGCATAATGGCGAAAATAAGTTACCTTTTGGGAGAGGATTTCGGAGCCTGGTTTTTTGTACATGTAAGGAACAATCGCCGTGCCTTGATGCCGAATACCTTCAAGGGCAAGTTGCCGAAAGGGCACACCTTTGGCGTCCGTGTACCCTGTGGCAATCAATTCGCCCACCAAATCTGGGCGGTTGGGATTGGCAAGCATGGTGGCAAAAAAATCCCCACCCCGCAGGTCGTGTACATGGTAAGCAAAGAGATAGTTTTCCTTTGGCGTGCCAAAACGCACCGTGGACATCCACGCAACAACATGTTTTTGTAACCCTTCTTGCGTGTCGCCAGTTGCCTGATGGGCGCGACGAAATTCGATGTAGTCTATGAGGGCGTCCACTTCTCGTTTAATCTCATCAAGGCGGTGTTCCTCAAGGCGGTGCTTGGTTTCGGCAATCTCTTTTTCCATAGTATCGTATTGCTTGGAGATGAAAAAATACCCCGTCAAAAAGGTAAGCGAGCTGATGATAAGCATGGAAGCAACGATAATCACATGGGAGATATTGCTCTGCGTAAGAAGGCGCATGGGGTTCCTTACATGTAAAGGGTTTTTGATATAATACACAAAATTCTGCTACGGGACCCCCGCCAATGACCCCTGAACTTATCCACCAACTTTCCCACATTAACGTGATGTATGTTGAAGATGAACCGGGTCTTCGGCGCAACATCGGCGGGATGCTGGAGGTGCTTTTTGGGTCTGTGTTGCTTGCCAAAGATGGAGAAGAAGCTTTAGCAATAATGCAAACGTCCCATCCTGATTTAATCATCACAGACGTGCAAATGCCAAAGTTGGGGGGAATCGGCCTTGTTAAGGCCTTGCGAAACCAAGGGGACCAAACCCCTGTGATCATTCTCTCTGCGTATGCTGAAATCAATGACATGCTAGAAGCCATCGAACTCTCCTTGGTGCGGTATATTATCAAGCCTATTACGGAAACAAAACTTGCAAGTGCGTTGGAGAAATTTCTTGCCTCGCGCCCCAAAAAAGAAAACCTTGTGCTAAAGGAGGGTTGGGAAGTGAATTTTTCAACCCATACGGTTTTCTCTCCCGAAGGCCCCTTGGTTTTGACAAAAAAAGAGTCCAAACTGCTTAAATTGTTGGCTTTTAAAAAAGGCGTTGTACACTACGAGGAAATTGAAGAGGGGGTTTGGGAGGGGGAATACATGAGCCCCAATGCCTTAAGGCTTTTGGCGAAGAATCTCCGCAAAAAGCTACCAAAGGGAACACTCAAAAACCTCCAAGGGGTAGGATACCTCCTTTAATCCCTGCTTTGTTACTGAAGGTAACTTAAAAAGTTTATCTTCAAAATGTTTCGATTAGTAACTAAGCCTACCTGCTTTTTGGAATTTTTGTAACAATCCGCCCAATGACATAATTTATACATACCTTTCATTTATAATCATCCCACACCAGCAAAGGACACCCTTGGGGTTTGATGCACAATAGGTGTTTATGATTTTATATAAATGAGGCAATGATGGCAGATTTAGATAAAACACTAGAAGGTTTGGGCGAAGAAGAGCGACGAAAAGTCAAAGAACTCATGGAAAAAGACGCCAAATCAGAGCGCAGGCTTAGTGGCCCTTGGCTTTGGCTCACTTCCATCATGAGCGCGGTGATGGTATTGGTCTATTTTTACGGTGCAGGGTACCAAGCGCTCAGCACAGAGTACCATTTGGGCGTATATGTGCTCATTACCTTCGTGCTTATTTTCATCGCTTATCCCGCGGGTGGGCGTTTTGCGGTGGGGTGTATGTCTTTATCCTCAGCCGTTTTATTGGCAATAGCCGTGAGCAGCTTTTTTGTATTTACTTCGCCTGTGGCCTTTTATGACCAAATCATCCTGTTTCAAGAAACTTGGGGATACGACGGGTTGGAAGTGGCCCTCGCACAAGATTTTGGGGATTTACGCATCACCTTGCTGTTGATGGTTCCCTTTGCGCTTATCTTGCTCCCCATCGACCAATGGCTCTCCCGCCGTTTTCACCACGCACCTACCTTGAGTGACGTGATTATGGCGCTTGTGATTGGCGCTGCGGTGATTTACTGGATGAGCCAGTTTGAAGCGCTCAATTACCGTGCCGGAGCAGAAAACCAATTGGACAAACTCGTGAGTATCATCGGCCTTATGCTTTCCATGGAAGTATGCCGACGGGTGCTTGGGTGGTCCATTACGTTAATTGGGGTGATGATGATTTGTTTTGCCCTCTTTGGCCCTTATTTGCCAGAGCTTTTTGCCCACCGTGGGTTTGGATTTGAGCGCGTTGCAACGGCGTTGTTTATCACCACGAATGGCGTGTTTGGCGTCATGGCAAGCGTCTTGGCGACCTACGTGATTTTGTTTATCTTTTTTGGTGCTTTTTTACAAAAATCAGGAGCTGGAAAGTTTTTCATCGACCTTCCTTTGGCCCTTGCGGGGCGTTCGATTGGTGGCCCTGCCAAGGTAGCGGTTATGTCTTCAGCACTCTTTGGTTCTGTTTCAGGAAGTGCCATTGCCAATACGGTTTCTTCAGGCGCGTTTACCATTCCTATGATGAAACGGGCAGGGTTTAAGCCCCATGTGGCAGGAGCTATTGAGCCTGCGGCGTCTATTGGAGGGATGTTTTTACCTCCAATTATGGGTGCGGGTGGTTTTTTGATGGCAGAACTCACGGGGATTCCGTATTCACAAATCATGATACTTTCCGTCGGACCTGCATTTTTGTACTTTTTATCGGTCTTTTCCTTGGTGCACTTTGAGGCGAAGAAGCATGGCATCCGTGGCGTTCAAGGAGAGGAACTTCCCCATTGGAAAGAGGTGTTAAGGAACGGTTGGTTTTACGCTTTGCCTTTGGTAATCATTACAGTCTTATTGCTAACAGGGCGCTCAGCAGGCAATGCAGCATTTTGGGCGACAATTTCGTGCGTTGTCACCAGTTGGGTGCATAAAGAAACCCGCATGGGGCCACGTGAGATTTGGGAAGCCATCCAAGTGGGTGCTAGAAACACACTTATGATTGGGGCAACGGTTGGGGTTATTGGGGTCATTGTTGGGGTTATTTCACTCACAGGAATGGGCTTAAAATTCTCAGACCTCGTGATTTCTATGGCAGGAGACAGTTTACTTTATGCCCTAGTATTGGTTGCGATAGCTTCGTTGGTACTTGGCATGGGCGTTCCTGTAACCGCAGCCTATTTGATTGTGGCGGTCTTGGCAGTCCCTGCGTTGGCAGCCTTTGGGGTTTCCGTGATTGCGGCGCACATGATTGTGTATTGGTTATCTCAAGATTCTAATATCACACCGCCGGTGTGCGTGGCGGCCTATGCGGGGGCGGCTATCGCGGGATCTGATCCGTGGAAAACAGGGTGGACTTCCTTTAAGTTTGCAAAAATGCTTTACATCATGCCTTTGTTATTTGCTTTTGTACCCGGGATATTACTCGATGGCACATCCTTTGAGATTTTTACCGCATTTTTATCTGCAACCCTTGGAACCATTGCCTTTGGGGCATTTGCGATGGGTTTCTTACGCCGTAAGACAAAAATTTATGAATGGATTATCCTAGGTTTAGCCACTATTTTGCTATACTGGCCAAGTCTTTTATCGGACGTGGCAGGAATTGCACTCATTAGTGCTGTGTGGTGGCTGCAACGGGATGCGCAAGAGGTTGAGCCCGTTAAGATAGTCTAAAAAATAATCAAAAAGATACTAAAAGGAATACCAATGGCTGAGATCAAAAAAATTCTTTTAGCGACGGATTTTTCCAAGGGATCTGTGCGGGCAAGCGATATGGCACGAACAATGACCAAGCTCTCCGGCGCCCACCTGATTTTGTTGCATGTTATCACAGAACTTCCTGAAAAGCACACAAGGCGTATGCCAGCAGACGTGGTGGATACCTTGATTCGTGAAGTGGAACTTGCTGCGGTGAAAGAGATGCAAGAGTTCAAAGAGCAGTACCTAAGCGATATTGAGGCGACAACAGAAATTGTAGTAGGGAAAAGCGAAGAGGTTATTTTAGAGCAAGCTGCCATCCATCAAGTGGATTTGATTATCCTCGGGACGCACGGACGCACGGGCCTTGATCGCCTTAAGGTCATGGTCGGTTCGACGGCTGATAAAGTAGTACGAAGCTCCAAGATTCCTGTTTTGACGGTGCGTGAACGCTAAGCGTAATTAGCGTAAACACCCATCAAAAGCAGCAAGGAGTCTTCGATGGTCTTTAAAAAAAACGATAAAAAATTAAACATTTTTAGTAGGATTTTTATCACAACTGTGCTTTTTGCGACAACCTTTTCTTCTGTTTTGGTTGCACAAGAGCAGCATTTTACTTTTTCAGGAGGCCCCAAAGGCGGGACCTTTCAATTTTTCTCAGGAGGAATTGCAACGCTGATGAGCAAATATATTGCTCATACCCAAGTGGTGAGCCAACCTTCGGCAGGCTCGGTAGAAAACCTGCGTCGTGTGAATGCAGGAGAAGCGGATTTTGGCATTGTGTATTCGGGAGATTTGTATTTGGGCTCAAACGGCCAGTTGGAAAATGACACCAACCGTTACCGAAATGCTCAGGTGGTGGCGTACATGTATGGCGCACCTTCCCACCTGCTTGTGCGTGAAGATTCTGGCATTCAAGACGTCACGCATTTGATAGGAAAGAGGGTCGCTGTGGGCGCGGCAGGTTCGGGTGCGGCCGCAACAGCAAGGCGTTTTTTTGAAAGCCTTGGGCTGTGGAATCGCATTCAGCCCCATTACGTGGGCTATGTTGAAGGTGCTAGTGCCCTTAAAGGGCGCCAGGTGGATGCGCTGTGGATTGTGTCAACTTTCCCCAACGCTACGGTTTCTGATGTGGCCAGTAGTACAAAGATTCGCCTTCTTGATTTGTACGAAGCTTCCAAAAAAGGCGTACTTAACACGGAACACCCGTATTACATTCCTGTTAAGATTCCAGGAGGCACGTATGTGGGGATTCCCGGAGATGTTATGACCTTTCAAGACTCGGCGTTGTGGGTGGCGGGGCGTCACGTGAGCGCGGAGGTGGTGTACGAGGCCATTGGCCATGTGTATGCTGAGTACGGGTTGCGGTTTATGCACGCAACAACCCCTTCGGCTACTACCATGTCCATCCCCACTGCATTGACGGGTGTGGTTACCACGATTCATCGAGGGGCTCAAAAATACTGGACTGAAAAAGGACTCAATACCTTGTTTGCGAACGGGAATTTTACAGGGTCATTTTGATACCACTATAAAGGAGGTGTAAAACGAGGGCATTAAATAACAGACATTCAGGTGTTATCGTGACGTTTGCGCTCATGCAGACCTACCAAAATGGCGTAAAGCCACGCGTTGAAACTGGCGATGCCAAAGGCTCTAAGGTTTTAGTACTCACCCCGAGTGAGCAGTAAAAATAGGTCTACTCTGTTTTTAATCTACCATGTAAACCACTAAGGAGGTCTTCAATGACACTAGGTAAAATGTTTAAACTACCAACTAAGGTTGGTAAATTCGCAATGGCAGCGGTTGCACTTGCAACGTTGGCATCAGGTACAGTTGCGCAAGCACAAACACAACGGCTCGCTTTTTCTGGTGGTCCAGATGGGGGAACCTTTCAGTTTTTCTCTAATGGCATTTCTATTTTGATGTCCCGAAGTTTAGACAAGGTTGAAGTGTCCAATACAGCTTCAGCGGGTTCTGTGGAAAACCTTCGCCGTGTAAACTCTAAAGATGCGGACTTTGGTATCGTCTACTCTGGTGACTTGTATTTAGGCATTAACGGTAAGCTTACCAATGACACCAACCGTTACCGCAACGTGCAAGTAGTTTCGTATATGTTTGGTGCGCCTGCCCATTTGCTCGTGCGTGAAGATTCTGGTATCACCGATGTTGCGCAACTTGCAGGTAAGCAAGTGGCAGTTGGGCCAGCAGGCTCAGGTGCCGCAGCTTCAGCGCAGCGTTTCTTTGAGAGCCTTGGTCTTTGGACTAAAATCAACCCCCAGTTTATCGGATACTCTCAAGGAGCTTCCGCAATTGGTGACCGACAAATTGATGCCCTATGGGTTTTTGCAGGCTTCCCTAATGCTTCCGTCATTCAAGCAACAACAAGCAATAAAATGCGCATGTTGCAAGTACACGAGGCGGCACAAAAGGGAACTTTGGGAGTAGACCATCCTTATTATGCACCTGTGACTATTCCTGCTGGAACCTATCCTGGTATCGATTATGATGTTGTGACGGTACAAGATTCTGCCTTGTGGGTAGCGGGTCGTCACATCAGCGATGAGCTCATGTATAAAGCCGTGAGCGAAGTGTATTCGGATAAAGGATTGGACTTTATGCGTTCCGTTTCAGCTGCGGCAAAAGCGATGACAGTCGAATCTGCTTTACTAGGCGTGGTTACGCCTGTTCATAAGGGAGCACAAAAGTACTGGAGCGAAAAAGGCCATTCTTTAACAGAAAGCCAAAAGTAGCTTAGCTGTACCCGACCCGCTAGGGTCGGGTGCCTTACATGTAACACACTTCTTTGCCTGTATTTCAACCAAAATACAACAACTATGCCATCCCAAAAAAAACAGATAAAGCGGTCCTTTCTGGGGCTTTTTTAAGTAAAAATTTAGAAATTATTTAAGAAACTTAGCTACTATACCACAGATTTTTCGGCCCTTAAAGGAATCTCATGACCCCACTTACCAAAGCCTTGTTTGGCATGCCAACCATGGTTTTTTTACTCCTTCTCTTTGCCTTTGCCTGTGGTACTGCCACTTTTATCGAAAACGATTTTGGCACGGAGAGTGCATGGGCGCTCATTTATGCTTCGTGGTGGTTTGCCTTGATTCAACTGTGGATGGGGCTAGGGCTAGTGTACAGTGCTTTTGCCTACAAACTCTTCAAAAAAGAAAAACTTCCCTCCCTTGTCTTCCATGCTAGTTTTTTATTTATTTTACTGGGTGCTGGGCTGACCCGCTATTATGGCTTTGAAGGCACCTTGCACATTCGAGAAGGAAGGATGGAAAACCGTGTGGTGTCCATGGAGCCTTTTGTGCAGTTGCGGGCCTTTAAGGAAAGTGAAGTGTACAGCACAGACAAGCAACACCTTGTCTCTTTGTTGGATGTTTTTGGTGTCAACAGCTTTCGCTTGAATTTGCCTATTGACAATGAAAAAGCTTCGTTGCGCTATAAGGCGCTGATTCCTAATGCCACGACCCGCCTTGTGAATGATGAGGGCGGTGAGCCTATCATTAACTTTGTGGTGAGCTATAAACAACAACCGCGAGATATTATCATGCGTCAAGGTGAAGTCTTTGACACGCCTGAGTTATTGTTTGCCTTTGCAAAGAGTGAACATGAAGTAGTGGAGTCTTCAAAACCTACTCTTTACATGTACCAAAAAGATGGGGCATTTTTCATGCGCCCCACCCATGCGCTCACGTGGTTTAAAATGGCCGACTCCACCCAAGGGCAACACCCTTCCATGGAAGAAACAAGCCTTGCAACCTCACAGCTTTACACCTTTAATAATGTGAGCTTTACCCCTAAGGACCTTTTTTTAAAAGGCAAAGAAACCTTGGTTAACGAACCCTCTAAGCCCAATGAAGCACCTAAACCTCATGCCCTCGTGGCCAGGTTGAGCTACAAGGGAGAGAGTAAGGAAGTGGCGCTGTATGGTTATGGTCGCGGCCGTTCTGGGCACCCAACACAAGCTGTGGTTGGTGGGCAACTGTTTCAAATGGAATGGGGGTCTAAGAGTTTTGAACTCCCCTTCAAAATCGAACTCATCGAATTTCAACTGGACCGTTACCCTGGTTCTCGCGCCCCTTCTTCTTACGCTAGTGAAGTTAAAGTGGTGGATGCTCAAAAGAACATTACCTTGCCTTGGCGCATTTACATGAACCACGTGTTAGATTACCGCGGGTTTCGTTTTTTCCAGTCTTCTTACGACCAAGATGAAAAAGGTACCATTCTCTCTGTCAACCAAGACCCTGGCAAATGGCCCACTTACCTAGGCTACTTCCTGCTCGCCGTTGGGTTACTCTTTAACCTCCTAAACCCCAAAAGCCGCTTTGGTGAACTCGTTCGTTCTGTCAACAAAGAGATGGGTAGTGCCAGAAAACTCACTGCCATCATTGCCCTTGCAGGACTTCTCGCCTCTTCTCAGCACCTACACGCCCAAGAGTATAAAGAACACCTCCCCTTTCTTAAAAGCTTTGACCTTGCCCACGCTAACCACTTTGGCACCATCGTCGTTCAAGGAGCCGATGGACGGATGAAACCCATCGACACCATCGCCCATGATGTGCTTAACAAGGTGTACCGCAAAAACACTTATGAGGGCATGGGGGCCAATCAGGTAGTCTTGGGGATGATGAGCTCTCCTTCTTTTTGGCAAACCCAGCCCATGATTCGCCTCTCTCATCCTGAATTGAAGAAAATCCTTGACATTGATGAGGGCGCAAAGTATGCCTCTTTTAATGACTTTTTCGAGCAATCGGGCGATTATGCGTACAAACTCGCCAAGCACGCCGAACTGGCTAACCGTAAAAAACCCGCTGAACGCAACTTGTTTGACAAGGATGTGCTAAAAGTAGATGAGCGGTTAAATGTTGTGTATATGGTCTACACGGGTGATGTGTTTAGAATCATTCCTAAAATCGATGACATGGAACGCACGTGGTATAGCCCAAAAGCTGCCATTTCCCAATTTCCCCCCGAGGAAGCCTTGGAAGCTAGGATGCTTCTTGTGG